>DASRET010000084.1:0-4884 GCA_035651875.1 Xanthobacteraceae bacterium | reverse complement strand
AAGTTCATCAATCACGCCAGCCCGTGATCGACGGCAGCCCAAATGACGCTTGAGCGCTTTCCCTCGCTGGCTCATTGGGGCGCCTTCAACGCCCTGGTCGAGGATGGCCGTGTGGTCGGCTGCGAGCCGTTCGCGCACGATCCGGCGCCGTCGCCCATGCTGCAGGCCATCCCCGCCATGGTCCACTCGCCGTTGCGCATTGCGCGGCCGGCGGTGCGTGAGGGCTGGCGTGAAGGCCGGCCGCGCACTGGCGCCGACCGGTTTCGCGAAGTCTCTTGGGACGAAGCGCTGGCCCTGGTGGCGCAGGAGCTGGCGCGCGTGCGTCAGACCCACGGCGCGGAGTCGATTTTCGGCGGCTCCTATGGCTGGTCGTCGGCCGGACGCGTGCATCATGCGCGCACACTGACACGGCGCTTTCTGTTTCTCGGCGGCGGCTGCGTCGACCAGCTCGGCAACTACAGCTGGGGCGCGGCGCAGTTTTTTCTGCCGCACGTGATCGGCACGTTCGGTCCGGTGAACGGTGAGGTCACCGACTGGCCCTCGGTCATCAAGCACACGCGCCTGATCGTCGCGTTCGGCGGCTTGGCGCTCAAGAACGGCCAGGTCACCTCGGGCGGCGCCGGCGCCCACGTCATGGAGCAATGGCTGCGCCGCGCCAAGGACGCCGGCATCGCCTTCGTGGTGGTGAGTCCGAACCGCGCCGACGCGCCGGACTTTCTGGACGCCCAATGGCTGCCGATCCGGCCGAATACCGACACCGCGATGATGCTGGCGATGGCGCACACCTTGCTCGCCGAGCAGCGCCACGATGCCGAATTTTTGGAACGGTATTGCGCTGGCTTCGATACGTTCGCCCGCTATCTCTCGGGCACCGACGACGGCCAGCCGAAAACTCCCGAATGGGCGGAAGCGATCTGCGGCGTCAGCGCCGCGACCATCCGCGATCTCGCGCGCCGCATGGCGGCGGCGCGCAGCCTGGTCACCTGCGCCTGGTCGCTGCAGCGCGCCCATCATGGCGAGCAGCCGTACTGGGCCGCGATCGCGCTGGCCGCCATGCTGGGCGGCATCGGCCTGCCCGGCGGCGGCTTCGCCTTCGGCCATGGCTCGACCAACGGCATCGGCGCGCCCCGCGCCGACGTGCCGGGTCCCGAACTGGCGCCGCCGCTCAATCCGGCGCGGCGCGCCGTGCCGGTCGCCCGCATTGCCGACATGCTGTGCACGCCCGGCGCCGAATATACGTTCAACGGCCATCGCGCCGTCTATCCGGACATCCGGCTGGTCTATTGGGCCGGCGGCAATCCGTTTCATCACCATCAGGACCTCAATCGCCTGCAGCGCGCCTGGCAGAAGCCGGAGACCGTCATCGTCCACGACAGCTGGTGGACGGCGACGGCGCGGCGGGCCGATATCGTGCTGCCGGCGACCACGCCGCTCGAGCGCAACGATGTCGGCGGCTCGATGCGCGACAACTATTTGCTCGCCATGCATCAGTCGATTGCGCCGGTCGGAGAAGCGCGCAACGATTTCGATATTTTCCGCGCGCTCGCCGATCGGCTCGGCTACGCGGCCGCCTTCAGCGAAGGCCGCGACGAGATGGGCTGGTGTCAGTTCGTCTACGAGCGCGTGCGCGCCGGCGCCGAACGCAAGGGTTTCGGCCTGCCCGGTTTCCAGCAATTCTGGGCGGAAGGGTTCACGCAATTGCCGCTGTCGACGCGCGCGTTCGTGCTGTTCGAAGATTTTCGCGCCGATCCGCAAAAGCATCCGCTGAAAACCCCCTCGGGCAAGATCGAGATCGGCTCGGAGCGCATCGCCCGGCTCGGCCATCATGATTTACCGCCGCATCCGGCATGGCTCGAGCCGGCCGAATGGCTCGGCAACGGGGCGGCCGAGAAAACATTTCCGGTGCATCTGCTCACCAACCAGCCGTCGACGCGGCTGCATAGCCAGATGGATCCCGGTCCGGTGGCTGGCGCCAGCAAGGTCGCCGGTCGCGAGCCCATTCGCATCAACGCGGCCGATGCCGCGCGGCGTCAGATCAAGGACGGCGATGTGGTGCGCGTGTTCAACACGCGCGGCGCCTGTCTCGCCGGCGCCGTCGTCGACGATGGTCTTTTGCCCAGCGTCGCCGTCATGGCGACGGGCGCCTGGCTCGACCAGGACGGGGTGGTCGAGCGGCACGGCAATCCAAATGTGCTGACGCTCGACATCGGCACCTCGCCGCTCACTCAAGGTTCGAGCGCGCAGACTGCGCTGGTCGAGATCGAGCGCTGGACCGGCGCGTTGCCGCCGCTGCGGGTGTTAACGCCACCGCAGCTAATGAGCGCGGAGGGCGCGTAAGCCGCCCGATAATGTGCTATAGGCTCGATGCGCGGAAGGCCGTCATGCCGGCACAAGTCCGGCCACGACGCGATAGAGAGAGACAGCAATGCCGAAGCAGAAAATCACCGGCTCGTTCGTGGCGCTGATTACGCCGTTCAACAAGGACGGCTCGGTCGACTTCGCCGCCTTCCGTTCGCTGCTCCACTTCCAGGAGCAGCACGGCACCAAGGCGGTGCTGATCATGGGTTCGACCGGCGAGACCTCGATGCTGTCGCCAGAAGAGCGCAAGAAGATCGTCGTCGAAACGGCGAAGATGAAATCGGCCAAGATGCCGATCTTCTTCGGTTGCACCGGCAACAACACCGAGACCACCATCGCCAATGTGCGCTTCGCCAAGGACAACGGCGCCGACGGCGCCATCCTGGCGGCGCCGGCCTATATCTGCGCGCCCGAAGCCGACATCGAACGATTTTTCCTCGACGTGGCGGATGCCACCGATCTGCCGCTCGGCATCTACAACAACCCGCCGCGCGTGAAGAGCGACCTGCACTGGGACCACCTGTTGCGCATCTTCAAGCATCCGCACTACGTGGTGCACAAGGAATCGACCGCGCGGGTCGGGCAGGTCGCACAGGTGCTGGCCGGCAAGCCGGACGTTTCCGTGATGTGCTGCGACAGCCCCAATCTCGGTCTCGTGGTGCCGACCATGAGTCTCGGCGGTCACGGCACCGCCAACATGACCGGCAACATCGCGCCGGCCGAGCTTGCGGTCATCTCGACGCCGTGGACGAGCTACGCCGAGGCGGAAAATTTCCGCGCCGAATATCTGCGGCTGTTGCCGCTCCTGCACTTCACCTATTCGGCCATCAATCCGGTCGCGGTGAAACCGCTGATGAAGGCGCTCGGCATGCCGAGCGGCGATTTGCGCAAGCCGCTGACCGGTCTCGATGCCGAGGCGCTCGCCAAGGGCTTGCGCATTGCCGCGGAGCTCGGGCTCGACAAGCGCTACGGCTATAAGCTCAAGCCGCTCGCCGCGGTGGCGGCGTGATCGCATCCTTCTACGCCTGATGAATCTCGGTATTACCGGCAAGACCGCGCTGGTATGCGGTGCAAGCCGCGGACTTGGCAGAGCGTGCGCGGAGGCGCTGGCGCGCGAGGGCGTCAATCTCGTCATCGTGGCGCGCACCCGCGAGGTCTTGGAGCGCACCGCTGCCGAGGTCGCGCGTGCGGCCGGCGTGAAGGTCGTGCCGGTCGACGCGGACCTGACCACAGGCGCCGGCCGCGCCGCGGCGGTCGCCGCCTGTCCAGCGCCGGACATTCTGATCAACAATTCGCAAGGGCCGTTGCCGGGCGATTTCCGCACCTGGTCGCGGGACGATTGGATCGCCGCGCTCGACGACATGATGCTCGGCCCCATCGAGATGATGCGGCTTACGGTCGACGGCATGGGGGCGCGCGGTTTTGGCCGGATCGTCAACATCGTATCGCGCAGCGTCAAAGTCCCGCAGGGCGAACTCGGCCTGTCGAACGGCGCGCGCGCGGGCCTGGTCGGTTTCGCCGCGGGGCTGGCGCGGCAGTTCGCCGCCCGCAATGTCACGATCAATAATCTGCTGCCCGGCATCTTCGACAGCGATGCCCAGCACCGACACATTCGCGGCATGCTCGAAGGCAGCGGCAAGACCTTCGATCAGGTGTTCCGTGAGCGCGCCGCCGCCAGCACGGCGAAACGCTACGGCGATCCGGCGGAATTCGGCGCCTATTGCGCCTTTCTGTGTTCGGCCCATGCCGGCTACATTACCGGACAGAGCCTGCTGATCGACGGCGGCAGTTTTCCGGGAGCGTTTTGATGTTAGCGTCATTGCGAGCGAAGCGAAGCAATCCAGGAAGCGCAAGAGAACTGGATTGCTTCGTCGCTTCGCTCCTCGCAATTGTGCATGTTCACTAATTCGCTGATCGAATGGTTTTATCGGCGGCGAAGTCCTTTGGAGTTTTGCCGCCGAGGGCCTGATGTGGCCGGAAGTTGTTGTAGTAGACGATGTACTCGAAGAGTTCGTTGGTAAAGTGATCGAGGCTGTCGAAGGTGGCGCCGTCAATGACGTCATCGTCCAGGGTTCGCCAGAAGCGCTCGACCTTACCATTGGTCTGCGGCCGATAAGGCCTGGTGTAGCGATGCTTGATGCCGAGCTCGAGCAGCATGGCCTCGAAGGGGTGCTCTTCGGGCTTGGTACGGGAGGCGAACTCCGCGCCGTTGTCGGACAGGATCTCGGCGAACTGGACCCCATAGGTGACGTTGAGGGTGTTGATCATTTTCAACGCTTTGAACATGACCGGAAGCGCCTTTTTCGTGGTCAGGACTTCGGCCCAGGCCAGGCGCGAGCAGCTGTCGACCAGGCTAATGATGAAGGCAGGGCTTGGCGGCGGCACCAGGAACATGTCGCGCGACAGCTGGTGCAGATCGACGTGGCCAAGCTCGCCGACCTTGTCCTTGATAATGCGGCGTTTCTCCTCACGCATGGCCGGGGTTCGGCGGTTCAACTGATGACGTTTGAAGACCCGATAGATGGT
>DASRET010000083.1:0-33629 GCA_035651875.1 Xanthobacteraceae bacterium | reverse complement strand
GCGCTCGAGACTTTCAACGTCGCGGCATTCTATTGCCCGCGCTGCGACGGTTCGGACCGCGAACGGTTGACGGCGCTCTATCTCGATCTCGTGTTTGGTTCTCTCGATCCGGGGCGGTCGTACCGGCTGATCGAATTTGCGCCGAATGACGCCTTGCCGAAATGGCTCAAACGCCATGCCTTCATCGCCTATAGCAGCGCCGACCTGACGCGGAAGACGGTCGATGAACGCATCGACCTCACCCACATGGACGCCTACGCCGACGCTTCGGTCGACATCATCCTGTGCTCGCACGTGCTCGAGCACGTACCCGAAGACCGCAAGGCGATGGGCGAAATCCGTCGCGTGCTCAAGCCCGACGGATTTGCCGTCCTGCTGGTGCCGCTGGTGGTCGGCCTCGATGAGACCAACGAGGATCCCAGCATCAACACCGACGCGCTGCGCTGGAAGTATTTCGGGATGGGCGATCACGTCCGCCAATACGGCAAGCGCGATTTCGTCGCCCGGCTCGAGGAGGCCGGGCTGCAGGTCGAGCAACTCGGCATCGATTATTTCGGCGCCGGCGCCTTTGCGCGCGCCGCCATAGCCGAGAACTCGGTGCTGTACGTGGTCCGGCCGCGTTAGCGGTCAGGTCACCGTGGCGGCGCTCTGCTTTTCCTCACGCAGAGCCGACAGGCCTTTGCTTGCCAAGATCCGATTGCCAGCCAAGACGTCGCCGAGCCGCTGCTCGTTTTCAGATAGACCCGCCCGATCCGCCTCGGGGTGCCAAAGATGCAGCACGCCGGTGGCGTAGCGCCCGTCCTTGCGGCGCACGCCGGCGCGGATGAGGCGCACGAACAAATCGGAATCTTCGCGGCCCCAACCGGCGAAGCCGCTGTCGAAGCCATCGATCGCGATCAGATCGGAACGCCAGATGCCGATATTGGCGCCGCGGGCGCCGCGCCAGGCCTGCGCCGGGATTCTGCGTAACGGGCCGAGCGGCAGCGAAAGCAGCGGCGCCAGCCGGTTGATGCCCCGCGAAGATCGCACCGCCAGCCACTGCGGCATCGTCCAGCGTTCCGCCTCCAGGCTTTCGCCGAGCACGCGCTGTGTCAGTTCGCGCGACAGCAGAACGCGGTTGCCGGTGACAAACCAGCCACGCTGCGCCAGCGCCCGATGCGCAGCGACGAAATCGCCGCGCGCCAAGCAGTCACCGTCGAGAAAGACGCAATAGCTGCCGGCCGCCGCAAGGATCGCGCGATTGCGAATCTCGGCGAGCCGGAAGCCATTATCCGGATGCCAGACATGCGCAAGGCGGCGACCGATGCGGCGCTGCCAGCGGGTCACGACCGCAGCGGTATCCGGCCGCGATCCGTCGTCGGCGACCAACACCTCGAAATCGGCATCGCTTTGCCGTGCCAGCGAGCGCAGCACGGCGTCGAGCGCGTCGGGCCGGTTATAAGTTGCGACGATGACGGAGATGAGATCGGCCACGACCGCAATCTCCTCAGCCAAAAGCGCGCAGGCCCATGGCGGCGCGCTTTAAGAGACGGCGGGTTTTCCGGCGCGCAAGGCCGGTTCGGCAGCGCGGCGCACCATGTTGGTCGTCGAGTGCCCCGGGACCAGATCGATGAGAATGACCTGGCCGCCGGCGTCTTCCACGACGTCGTGGCCGACGACTTCCTCACGCGCGTAGTCGGCGCCTTTGACCAGCACGTTCGGCCGCACCAGCTTGATCAGTTCGAGCGGCGTGTCCTCTTCGAACACGACCACGAGGTCGACGGCTTCGAGCGCGGCGAGCACGTCGGCGCGGCTCTCGGCCGGATTAATCGGCCGGCCGTTGCCCTTCAGGCGCCGGGTCGACGCATCGCTGTTGAGGCCGACGATCAGCACGTCACAGGCGCCGCGCGCTTCGGCCAACAGCCGGATATGGCCGCGATGCAACAGATCGAAGCAGCCGTTGGTGAAGCCGATGCGCATACCGTGGCGGCGCCATTCGCCGAGGCGCTCGCCCATGACCGACCAGTCGAACACGATTTTGTCCTCGGGCGCGAGCGTGGCAGCCGGCAGGATGCGGTGGCGCAGCTCGGCCAGCGACACGGTCGCGGTGCCGCGCTTGCCGACGACGACGGCCGCCGCCGCGTTGGCGGCGCGCATCGCCGCTTCGCACGGCGTCTGCATGGCGAGCAGCACCGCCATCATGGCCGCCACGGTATCGCCGGCGCCTGACACATCGCGCACCTTGACCGGATAGGCCGGCACATGGACCGGCGCCTCGCCTTCCACATGCAAGGTCATGCCCGCTTCGCTGCGGGTCACCAGCACGGCTTCGCAGCCCAGCATTTGCGCAAGCTCGGCAGCCGCATTGGCGACCTCCGCTTCGCTGCCAACCGGCCGATGCACGGCCGCCGCCAGCTCCCTGACATTGGGCGTGATGAGGGTCGCGCCGCTATAGAGCGTGTAATCGTGGCCCTTGGGATCGACGATGACCGGCTTGCCGAGCCGGCGCGCGGCTTCGATCACGGCGCTGATGACCCGCGGCGTGAGCACGCCCTTGGCGTAGTCCGACAGCACCACCGCGCCGACCTGCGGCAGCGCGGCTTCCGCGTAGGCGATCAGCTCCGCCTCGCTTTGCGCGCTGGCCGGCGCCGCGGTCTCCCAATCGGCCCGCATCAGGTGGGTCGAATGATGCTCGGAGACGAAGCGCACCTTGCGGGTGGTCTGCCGCGTGCGATCGACCACCAGATCCGGGACGATGCCGCTGGAGTTCTTGCCCAGCGCGTCGCTGAGGATCAGCCCGGCCTCGTCGTTGCCGATCAGCGCCACGAAGATGCAGCGCGCGCCGAGCGCGGCGATGTTGCGGGCCACGTTGCCGGCGCCGCCGATGCCGATCTCGCTGTGCCGCACCGCCAGCACCGGCGTCGGCGCTTCCGGCGAGATGCGGCTGACTTCGCCATAGACGAAATCGTCGAGCATGAGATCGCCGATGCAGAGCACGGTCTGCTGGGCGATGCGCTTGAGCGCTTCCTCGAAATCGAACATGCGTTGCGTCGTGGTTCCGTTACGGCGGCTGTTCAACGATAGCGGTCGGGACGATCGAGGTACTGGGTCACGTAGCGGCGCACCGCGTCTTCGAGCGTTGTGAAGTCGGCATTATAGCCGGCGCGCCGCAGATTGTCGGTCTCGGCCGCGGTGAAATATTGATACGAGTCGCGGATCGCCGCCGGCATCTCGATATATTCGATCGAGGGGGCGCGACCGAGCGCCGCGAACATCGCGGTGATCAGATCGCGGAAGCTGCGCGCCTTGCCGGTGCCGACGTTGAACAGTCCGCAAACCGCCGGCGTCTGGAGCAGCCAGCGCACCACGGCGACCGCATCGTCCACGTAGATGAAATCGCGCTTCTGCTCGCCGTCGGCGATGCCGGCGCGATGCGACTTGAACAGCCGCACCGGCTTGCCGGCCTTGGCGTCGTCGAACCGCTTGGCGACGAGACTCATCATCTCGCCTTTGTGGTACTCGTTGGGGCCGTAGACGTTGAAGAACTTCAGCCCGGCCCATTGCGGCGGCAAGCTGTCGCGCCGCGCGGCGCGGTCGAGGACCACGAGGTCGAACAGGTGCTTGCTCCAGCCGTAGAGGTTCATCGGCTTGAGCCGCTTGAGCGCGGCGAGCGAGCATTCGTCGGAAAAACCCTGGCTGCCGTCGCCGTAGGTGGCGGCAGATGAGGCGTAGATGAACGGCGTGCGGTGCGCGGCGCACCAGTCGAAGAGGCGGAGCGAAAGCCGGAAATTGTTCTCGATGACGCCGTCGGCATCGGTCGCGGTGGTCGACGAAATGGCGCCGAGGTGCACCACGGCGTCGAGCTTGCGGCCGTCGAGCCAGCGCATCAGGTCGCCGGGCGGCACAAAATCGGCAAGCTGGCGGCTGCCGAGATTGCGCCACTTGCCGTCGCTGCCCAGGCTGTCGCTGACCGCAATGTCGGGGCGGCCGGCCTCGTTGAGGCTCGCCACCACGTTCGATCCGATGAACCCGGCCCCGCCGGTCACCAACAACATCGACGCCGCTGCACCCTTGGAGTTGGCTCGGCGTTGCGCCGATTCGCCGTTCCTTTGCCCCACTCTGCACCGCCGGGCAACACTGGACAGGCGCCGCCCACACGGTTAGCGCTAGGGGGCGTGGGCGCCAAAGAGATGAATTTATATTCACAAATCAAAAAAGTGAATCAAGATTCTGTAATTGAGGCTTCCTCCGCAAAGGCCGGGGCCGGGGACGCTCCGATTCTCCTCGTCCCCTACATGTGGATCGGCGACTTCGTGCGCTGCCATTCGGTGGTGAAGCTACTGCGCCAGCATTCTCCGGATCGGCCGGTGGACATGCTCGCGACCAGCCTTTGCGCCCCGCTGGCCGATTACATGCCCGGGGTGCGCGAGGCCGTCGTGTTCGATTTGCCGCGTAGCCGTTTGGGGCTCCGCCAGCAGGCCCAATTGTCGGGCCGGCTGCGCGCCCGGGGCTATGGCGCAGCCTTGGTGATGCCGCGGACCTGGAAGTCGGCGCTGGCGCCGTTCCTGGCCGGGATTCCACGGCGGACCGGCTTTGTCGGCGAAGCGCGGTTCGGGCTGCTCAACGATTGCCGCTGGGGCGAGCGCAAGCTGCCGCGCATGATCGACCGCTGCGCCACGCTGGCGCTGCCCCGCGATGCCGCATTGCCGGCCGATTGGCCCAAGCCCGAACTCGACGTGCCCCCTGCCGAGGTCGCGGCGTGGCGGCAGCGCAGAGGCTTGGCAGCCGACGGACGGCCCGCTCTGGTCTTGGCGCCGGGCGCCGTCGGGCCATCCAAGCGCTGGCCGGCCGGCGCTTATGCCACGCTGGCGCGCCGCCTGCTCGCCGAGGGGCTCGCCGTCTGGGTGGTCGGCGGCCCCGGCGAGAGGGCCATCGCCCAGGAGATCGTCGGGGATACGGCGGCGCGGGATTTGACCGGCACCGATCTGCGCGAGGCGATTTTGGCATTGGCAGCGGCGACTGCGGCCGTCTCCAACGATTCCGGCCTCCTTCATGTCGCGGCGGCGTTGGGCACCCCGACCATCGGGATTTTCGGCCCGACCAGCCCGTGGCACTGGGCGCCGCTCAATCCGCTGGCCGCAACCATCCAGGCCGACATCGAATTGTCCTGCCGGCCATGCCACAAGCCGGTGTGCCGGCTGCGCCACCATCGCTGCATGGTCGAGATCTCCGCTGACGAGGTGCTCGCGGCGACGCGACGTGCGTTGGCCGCCACTATCCCGGCTTGACGAGAACCGCCTCCCCTAACCCGGCGTTCATCAAATCGGCGTAGGCCGGCGGGAACCGAACGGGCGAATGGCATGACGATCCTGGTCACCGGCGGTGCCGGCTATATCGGCAGCCACATGGTGCACGCGCTGCTCGATGCCGGCGAGCGCGTTGTCGTGCTCGATAACCTGTCGACGGGATTCGATTGGGCGGTGCCCGCACGCGCGCCGCTCATCGTCGGCGACACCGGCGATCAACGCCTGGTGCGCGACATCCTTCGCGATCACGACGTCGACGCCATCATTCATTTTGCCGCTTCGGTCGTGGTTCCGGACTCGGTGCGCGATCCCCTCGCCTATTACCGCAACAACACGGTGAACTCGCGCGCCTTGATGGAATGCGCGGTGCAAAGCGGCGTGCGCCATTTCATTTTCTCGTCGACCGCCGCCGTGTACGGCAACCCGATCGAGCTGCCGGTCCGCGAGGATGCGCCGACCTTGCCGATCTCGCCCTACGGCTGGTCCAAGCTGATGACCGAGACCATGCTGCGCGATGCGAGCCACGCCCACGGCCTCGGCCACATCATCCTGCGCTACTTCAACGTCGCCGGCGCCGATCCGCAAGGGCGCACCGGACAATCGACCGCGGGCGCCACCCACCTGATCAAGGTCGCGGTCGAGGCGGCGGTCGGACAGCGCTCCGCGCTCGACGTGTTCGGCACCGACTATCCGACGCCGGATGGAACCTGCATCCGCGATTACATCCATGTCGGCGATCTGGTGCTGGCCCATTGCGCAGCACTTCAGGCGCTGCGTTCCGGCGCGCCGTCGCTCACGCTCAATTGCGGCTACGGCCACGGCTTCTCGGTCCACGACGTGATCGATGCGGTGAAACGCGTCTCGGGCGTCGATTTTCCGGTGCGCATCGCACTGCGCCGCGCCGGCGACGCCGCCATGGTGGTGGCGGACACGACGCAAATCCGCAAAGCGCTGGCGTGGCAGCCGCGCTTCGACGATCTGGCGACCATCGTGCGCGATGCATTGGCCTGGGAACGCAAGCTCGCGGCGCGCCGCGGCACGCAGAATTCGCCGCACGCCGCGGTCGAGCGCGTCTGAGCCGGTCCTATTCGCTTGATCATTGGCCCGCTTCCGGGCATGGAACGGGCGTGGTCGCCGGCCTCGCCGCCAGCATACAGCATCGAAGACCGCAGCGGGGCAAAACGGATCGCGCATGAAACTGTTGCAGGCCGGTTTCGCCGACAAGCAATCGACCTATGCGCTGTTGCGGCGGCTCTTGGTCGACGAGGCGCTCGGCTACTGGCCGCGTTATGCGATCGCCGTCGTGCTGATGGGCGTTGTCGCCGGCACCACGGCGCTCAGCGCCTATCTGCTCGGCACCATGATCAACGCCGCCTACGTCGAGCGGAACTATCGCGAGATCGTCGCGATCGGCCTGTTCACGATGCTGCTCTTCGTCATCAAGGCGGCGGCGACCTACGGTTCGTCGGTGACACTGTCGTGGGTCGGCAACCGCATCGTCGCCACCAACCAACAGCGCATGTTCGACAAGCTGATGAGCGAGGACGTCGGCTATTTCGCCGACCGCCACTCATCGGAATTCATCACGCGGCTCACCACCGGCGCCAATGCGGTCAGCCAGGTCATCAATCTCCTGATCACCGCGGTCGGCCGCGATCTGATGTCGCTGATCGGTCTTACCGTCGTCATGGTGGTGCAGGACCCGGTGATGTCGATTGCCGGCTTCATCTTCGCGCCGCCCGCACTGCTGGTGCTGCGCCGGATGATCCGCCGCGTCCGCGGCATCGCGCGGACGCAATTCACCGGCTCGACGCGCATCGTCGAGACCATGCAGGAGGCGCTGCAGGGGCTGCGCATCATCAAGGCGTTCGGGCTCGAGGACGAGATGCGCCGGCGGCTCGGCGACAGCGTGCTTGCGGTCGAGCGCGAGTCGAACAAGATGGCGCGGGTCGCCAATCGCGCCGCGCCGATGATGGAAGTGTTCGCCGGCTTCACGGTGGCGCTGGCGATGATCTATGGCGGCTATCGCACCATCGAGATGGGTGCGACGCCGGGCCAGTTCTTTTCGTTTCTCGCCGCCTTTCTGCTCGCTTACGAGCCGGCCAAGCGGCTGGCGCGGCTCAACATCGATCTCAACAATGCGCTGGTCGGCGTCCGCGTGCTCCACGAGGTGATCGACAGCCCGCCGGGCGAGCCGGACGACGCCGACCGGCCGGCGCTGACGCTGTCCACGGCGCGCGTGCAATTCGACGACGTGCGCTTTGCCTATCATGCCGACGCGCCGGTGCTGCGCGGCATCAGCCTGGTCGCCGAACCCGGCAAGCTCACCGCGCTGGTCGGACCCTCGGGCGGCGGCAAGTCGACCATGCTCAATCTGCTGCTGCGGTTTTACGAGGTCGATTCCGGCGCCATCCTGATCGACGGCCAGAACATCGCCGGCGTCTCACGCCGTTCGCTGCGCGAGGCCATCGCCTATGTGGGTCAGATCGTGCATCTGTTCCGCGGCACCGTTCGCGACAACATCGCGCTCGGCAAGCTCGACGCCGGCGAAGCCGAGATCGTCGCGGCCGCCAAGGCCGCCCATGCGCACGATTTCATCACCACGCTGCCGGCCGGCTACGATACGCCGGTCGGCGAGCACGGCCTGCAGCTGTCGGGCGGCCAGCGCCAGCGCATCGCCATTGCGCGGGCGCTGATCAAGGACGCACCGATCATCCTGCTCGACGAGGCGACGGCGTCGCTCGATTCGGAGTCCGAGCGGCATGTGCAGGAAGCGATCGCCACGCTGTGCGAGGGCCGCACCACGCTGGTCATCGCCCATCGCCTCTCCACGGTGATGCACGCCGATTGCATCCACGTGATCGAGGACGGGCTGATCGTCGAGTCCGGCCGCCATGAGGAGCTGCTGCGCAAGGGCGGCCGCTATGCGTCGTTCTACCGGCTGCAGCTGCACGAGCACGCATTGCATCGCGCGCCGCTGCTGGCCGGTTGACAGGCGGCGAGGGACGGACGACAGAGGGCCGGAAACGCGTCCGGCAGCGATATCCGGCCGCGCCATTCGTCCCCACCCTCTCTGATCCATCCTCCAAACATTCGAGCTCTCATGGCCACCGACGCGCAACGATACGTCATTGATCCGCCGCCGCAGCCGGCTCTCGCCGTCGCCGGCACCGACAAATTATTTCCGGTGCGCCGGCTGTGGTGCGTCGGCCGCAATTATGTCGAGCACATCAAGGAAATGGGCCAGGACGTGCGCGAGCCGCCGTTCTTCTTTGCCAAGCCCGCCGATGCGATCGTGCCCGACGGCGGCACGGTGCCTTATCCGTCGCTGACCAAGGACATGCATCACGAGGTCGAACTGGTCGTGGCGCTCAAGAGCGGCGGACGCAACATCGCGACCGACAAGGCGCTCGCCTGCATCTACGGCTACGGCGTCGGCATCGACCTGACGCGCCGCGACCTGCAGATCGCTTCGCGCGACATCAAGCGGCCGTGGGAGATCGGCAAGGCGTTCGATCATTCGGCGCCGTGCGGCACGCTCACGCCGGCCGCCACGATCGGCCATCCGTCGAAGGGCCGCATCATGCTCAAGGTCAATGGCAACGTGCGCCAGGACGGCGACCTCAATCAGCTGATCTGGAACGTACCCGAGATCATCTCGAAACTCTCCGAGATGGTGGCGCTCGAAGCGGGCGACATCATCATGACCGGCACGCCGTCGGGCGTCGCCGCCACCGTCGCGGGCGACAAGATCGAATGCGAAGTCGAAGGCGTCGGCGAGCTCACCGTGACGATCGGGCCGCCGCTGAAGTAGACGATTGGCGTAACCGTTCGCGATTGCCGGGCTTGACCCGGCAATCCATAACCACGGCACGGCTGCATGGATGCCCGGGTCAACGGGGTCCCCGCGACGCTAGCGTCGCGGGGTGCCCGTCCCGGGCATGACGATTGAGAATTTTGCCGCGCCGGCCGGACCTACTGCAGCCCTTCGGCTTTCAGCGCCTCCTGCACTTTCGGGCGCGCGGCGACGCGGTCCATGTAGGCCTTGATGTTCGGCCACTTGGAGACGTCGACCTCGATGCGCGGCGACCAGCGCAGCACCGTGAACAGATAGGCGTCGGCGACGGTGAACTTGTCGCCGGTCAGGTACTGCTTGCCGGCCAGCTGCTTGTCGATCCAGTCGAAGCGCTTGCCGAGATTTTCCTTGGAGATTTTCTTGTATTCGTCGGGCGTGGTCGGCCGGAAGATCGGGCCGTAGGTCTTGTGCAGCTCGGAGGTGACGAAGTTCAGCCATTCCTGGACGCGGTAGCGGTCGAGCGATCCGGCTGCCGGCAACAGCCCGGCGGCCGGTTTCTGATCGGCCAGATACTGCACGATGACCGGCCCTTCGGTGAGCCGTTCGCCGTTGTCGAGCTCCAGGACCGGCACCTGGCCCTTCGGATTGATGCCCCAATAATCCTTGCCGCTCTTGGTCTTCTTTTCGCGGTTGTCGACCTGTTCGAGATCGAGCGCGATGCCGGCTTCACGCGAGACGATGTGCGGCGACAGCGAGCAAGCGCCGGGTGCGTAATAAAGCTTCATGAGTTCTCCTTCCTGAACGGGCGCAATGCCGCCCGTCATATGCATGCAATGCGGCGCGGCTATAGCATACGGCGACAAGACCGGAAAACGGGCCAGAGCAGCTGGCGAGGGAACTCAACCGCTGTCGCGCGCGTTGGCTTGCGACCTTTCCGCAATGGAGTTCGTCATGGCCGCCCGCCGCATTCTCCGCATCCAATCGCCGATCCCGCTCGGCGAGGTTACCGTCGTGCCGGCTGCCCTGTCGGGCCGTGCGGAGTCTGATACGGCGCGCGCCATGACCGCCGCGGCGGTCGAGCACGAGATGCCGACTGCGGCCGATGTGTTGCGCCGGATGCGGCGGGCATTGCCGCTCGCCCCGATCGGCGGCTCGCGGCGGCGCGAGGGCGAGGAATCGGCTGATCCGGACTGTTACAGCCCGATGATTTCATACTGATTAGGAGCCGACCCGCGCTTGCTTCGCCTGTCCCCGACGGGGATGCCCTGACTTTTTCCGAGCAAACGGATGGAAAGCCCTGTACCGTGACGAAACCACGGTCGGTATTGGGAGCTAACCTACCCTGAGTCCCAGCTTCATAGCGACGGCAGTCGTGTCGGAAATGCGCGGCTGGGGAGACGCCCCCGATTAGGATCAGCTATGAAGTACCCGTGTCCATGCTGCGGCTATCTCGTATTCAATGGCCCACCAGGAGACTTGTACGAAATCTGCCCCATCTGTTTCTGGCAAGACGACGATAGTTCGCTTCAGTATATGGCAATGCCAGATGGACCAAATAGGGTCTCCCTGATGGAGGGACAGAAAAATTTCGCTGTCTTTGGAGCTTGTGAATTGCGGTTTCAAGCCCGTGGACGAGCTCCGACGGCCATGGATCAACGTGACCCTTACTTGGCGTCCGATTGACCCACGCATCGATCTACCTTCCCCGAAAGACAAGACAACGCTTTACTATTGGCGTCCGGATTATTGGCTTACGGGAATTCGAAAGCTGTAGCAGTTTAGTTAGCCGATGTTCCCAGAGAGCCATGGCTTGGTGCCTTTTGAATTTTTAGTCTAGGTGGTCCTTTTTGGACCGGGACCGATCATTTCGCGTAGCAAGCCCGTCCAACCGCACGCGGCACATTTGACCAGGGCGTCCTCATCCTTGCGCCATTCATCGTCGGATACGTAATTGAATCCTGAATTGCCGCATTTCGGACAGTGGCCAGTGCCAAGACGCTGAACGATTTTCTTCCAGGCCATTGGCGAGTTTCCTTCGACGCCCGCGCTAAAGCCCCAAATAAGCGCTGCGCACCCGGTCGTCGGCTAACAGCTCGCTGCCGCTGCCGGCAAGCGTGACGCGGCCGTTTTCCAGCACATAGGCGCGGCTGGCGAGCTTCAGCGACAACGCCACGTTCTGCTCGACCAGGAGACAGGTCAGCCCGTCGCGGTTGAGCTCGCCAATGGTGCCGAGCACCTGATGGGCGACGGCGGGCGCCAGTCCGAGCGACGGCTCGTCGAACATGATCAGCTCCGGCGCGCCCATCAGGCAGCGGCCGATCGCCAGCATCTGCTGCTCGCCGCCTGAAAGCGTGCCGGCGGCCTGGCGGCTTCGTTCGGCGAGCACCGGGAACAGCGCCAGAACGCGTTTGCGGTTGTCGTCGCGCCGCGCCCGGGCGCGCGGCAACAGCGCGCCCATATCCAGATTCTCGGCGACCGATAGGGTGGGGAAAATCTGGCGGCCCTCCGCCACCTGGCCGATGCCGAGATTGCAGACGCGATGGCTCGGCCAGCCGGCGATCTCGGCGGCACCGAACAGGATGCGGCCGCGCGCCGGCTTGAGCATGCCGGCGATGGCGCGAATGAGCGAGGTCTTGCCGGCCCCGTTGGCGCCGACGATGGCGACGATGGCGCCCTGCTCGACCTCGAGCGAGACGGCATCGAGCGCCTGGGCATCGCCGTAGAACACGTCGAGGTTCTCGACCCGCAGCATCACACCGCCTCGGCGCCCAGGTAGGACTGCACCACGGCCGGATCGCGCACCACCGCATCCGGCGTGCCCTCGGCGATGGCGGTGCCGTGATCGAGAACGAGAACGCGCCCGGCGAGCGCCATCACCGCGCGCATGACGTGCTCGATCATCAGGATGGTCAGGCCGCTATCGCGGTTCAGCTCTTTGAGCACGCCGACTAGGCGGTCGACCTCGGTCGGGCGCAAGCCGGCGACGACCTCATCGAGCAAAAGCAGCTTCGGCTCGGTGGCAAGCGCGCGCACGACTTCGAGGCGCTTGCGGTCCGGCAAGGTCAAAGCCGATGCCAGCTGATGCCGCCGGTCGAACAGATCGAAGCGCTGCAGCAAAGCGTGCGCGCGGTCGCGCGCCTCACTGACGCCGTGCCGGTGCGCCAGCGCGCCGACCACGACGTTGTCCTCGACGCTGAGCGCCGGAAACGGCCGCACCAGCTGGAAGGTGCGCGCAATGCCGCGCCGGCACACGGCGTCAGGCGCAAGGCCGTGGATCGGCGCGCCGTCGAACGTGATACTGCCTTGATCGGGCTCCAACGCGCCGGCGATCATGTTGAACAGCGTCGTCTTGCCGGCGCCGTTCGCCCCGATCACGGCAAAGATCTCGCCCTTCGTTACTTCGAAGCTGACACTGTCCACCGCGACGAGGCCGCGGAACCGCTTGCTGATCCGTTCGACTGACAGCAGCGCGGTCATGGCTTGGCCTTGGTCAAGCCGAGCCGGCGCGCGAGCGGCGGCCAGACGCCTTCGGGCAGCGCCACGATGACCACAAGCAGACAAATGCCGTAAAACACCTGCTTGGCGCCGGGGATATCGAGACCGACAGCAGCCATCACGGCGTTGAGCGTCTCGGCAAGGCCGGTCAATACAAACGCGCCGAGGACCGGACCGAACAGCGTGCCGATGCCGCCGATCACCGGGCCGAGGATCATCTCAATGGAGCGGCCGATGTTGAAAACCTGCTCGGGAAACAAGTTGTTGTAGAAGAACGCATAGAACACGCCGGCGAACGACGTCAGTGCCGCCGAGATCATCACCGCATACATCTTGTAGCGGAAGGTCGGAACCCCGGCCGCGCGCGCCGCCTGCTCGTCCTCGCGAATGGCGAGCCAATAATAGCCCATGCGGCTTTTGAGCAGCAGGCGGCACAGCACGAACGCCGCAATGCTGGCGGCGAGGATGACGTAATAGAACATGGTCGGATCGCCGCGCAGGTGCCAGACGTCGTTATGGGCGGTTTGATGCACCGGCAGGAACAGGCCGGCAGACGCGTTGACCACAGCGAGATGATCGAAGCCGATGCGGGCAAACTCGGCAAAGGCGATGGTGAGAATTGCGAAATAGACGCCGGCCACGCCGAAGCGGAAAGCGAGAAAACCGATCACCGCGCCGCACGCCACCGCGACCGGCACGGCGGCAAGAAATCCGATCCACGGCCCGATGCCGAAATCGACGAACAGCACCGCCGACACGTAGGCGCCCAGACCGGCGTACAGCGCATGGCCGAGCGACAGCTGCCCGGCAAAGCCCATCATGATGTTCCAGGCCTGCCCGGTGAAAGCGGAATAAAGAATGAGAATGAGAACAGTGAGCAAATAATCGTTGACGACCCACGGCGCGGCAAGGAGCGCCACGAGCAAAAGAGCGAGCAGAACAACAATGCGCCGCGAGTCGTCGCCGCCAAGGCGCGTAAGCGAAGCTGCGCTCATGACAGCCTCTGGCCGAGGAGACCCTGCGGCCGGAAGAGCAGCACCAGGACCAGAATGGCGAAGGCGAACATGCTTTTCGCCGACGGCGTGAACATCAGGCCTGCCAGCGCCTCGGTGAGCCCGATCAGGATGCCGCCAAGGAGCGCGCCGGCCATGGAGCCGAGCCCGCCGGTGATGACGATGACGAAGGCGAGCAGCGTGTAGGTCGGCCCGAGCACCGGCGTCACGTCGACGATCAGGGTCATCATGCTGCCGGCAGCGCCGACGCAGGCGGCGCCGAGCGCGAAGGTCAGCGCATAAAGGTGTTTGACGTCGAGCCCGATCACCAGCGCGCCGGTGTAATTGTCGGCACAGGCGCGGATCGCGGTGCCGACGCGGCTGAAGCGGAAGAACGCGAACAACGCCGCCGCGAACGCGATCGCGGCGCCGCCCGCATAAGCCTTGGACGCGTCGACCAGCACCGGACCGAGCTGGAAGCTGTCATAGGCGTAGGACGTCTGCACGGTCTGCGCATCGGGCCCGAACACGATGAGCAGCGCATTGACGATGATGATCGCCAAGGCGACGATCAGCAGAAACTGGCTGTGCTCCGGCCGCGTGATGAACGGATTGATCAAGCCCGCCTGCAGCGCATAGCCGAACGCGAACATCACCGCCGCGATCGGCACCAGCATCAACAGCGGATCGAGGCCGAACGCCGAGAACAGCACGACCGCGAGATACATCGCGATCGACATCATCTCGCCGTGAGCGAAATTGACGACGCGCACCACGCCGAAAATGACCGACAGGCCGAGCGCCATCAGGCCGTAGACCAGGCCGGTCAGAATTCCGGCGACGACCACGTTCAGATAGACGTCAACCGGCATCAATCACCCGCAGGCGGCCCCACGTCGCCACGGCAATTACCGTCAGTGGTCGTGCTCAGGCCCGGCTTTGATACGATTTGAGCGGCCACTCCGGCTTGGCGTTGGCCGCCTCCTTGGGCGCGAGGGTGACGAGCTTGCCGCCGCGGTTCTGAATCGCGCTGTCCTTGACCCCGGCATTCTGGCCCTTGGCGTCGAACTTGATGCCGGGTCCGACGCTGACATTGTCGGTGATGTTGGTGGCACGCAGCGCATCGGCCAGCGCCTTCGGATCGGTCGAGCCGGCGCGTTTGAAGGCATCGGCGGCGACCAGCAGCGCCTCGAAGGTGAAGACCTGGTTGGTGTTGAGATTGTTGCCCGGATACTTCTTGGTGAAGGCTGCTTCCAGCGTCTTGGCGAGCTTCTTGTTGGGATCGTACCAGGGTACGAAGCTGATCGGCCCATCCGCCATCTTTTTCAGGGTCTTGAGGTACTGGTCCTCGTACCAGCCCGGACCCATGCTCAGGATCGCCTGCGGCGTCCAGCGCTGCTTGATGAGCTCCTTGGTGATCAGCATGGCATCGTTGAGCCGGCCGACGATGAGCAGGACCTCGGCATTGGTTGCCTTGGCCTTGGACACTTCGACCGACAGGTCGCGCGCGGCAGGATCGTAGGAAATCTCGTCGGCGATCTTGTAGGGCATGTCGAACTTCGGCATCAGCGCCGCCACCCCCTTCGACATCGCGGTGCCGTAGGTGTCGTTGACGCGCATGAACACCGCGGTCTTCGGCGCCACGCCGGCCAGCGCGAACACCGCCTTCTGATTGGCGAAGGCGTCGGCGGTGATCGTCACTGCTGTCGGGAAATTGCGGAAGACGAACTTGTAGCCCTGCTCGGTGATCGCCGGCGCGCCGGCGATATTGATGACCAGCGGAATGCCCTTCTGCTCGGCGACCTGGGCGATGGCGGTGGTCTGCCCGGAATCGAAGGCGCCGACCAGCAGCTGCGCGCCCTCGCTGATCAGCTTCTCGGCACGCTCGCGCGCCACGTCGACGTTGGACTCAGTGTCGCCGTTCATGACCGAGAGATCGGGCAGGCCGAGCGATTTGAGGATCGGCGGCGCGATATCGACGCCGCGCTGGCAATCCTGGCCGATGGCGGCCTCGAAGCCGGAACGCGGCAGCAGCATGCCGACTTTCAGGGGCCCTTTGCCCTGGGCGCGCACGATGGCGGGCGCGGCGAACGTCCCGGCGGCGGCAGCGGCGCCGGCAAGCACGCGGCGCCGGCTCGGTAGCTTGTGGCTGGTCATGTCGGATTCCTCCCGGATGTAGGCGAAATGCTAGGAAAGTCGCGGCTTCAGGGCAAGCGCAGATCAGGCGCCAAAGACCTGCGCGACCGCCGCGGCCATGTCGAGCAGCCGGCGATCGTGGCCGTTGCGCGCGGCCAGCATCAGCCCGACCGGCAGGGCGTTTGGATCGACCGGCAACGGCAGCGTGATCGCGCAGAGATCGAAGAAATTGATGATCGCAGTGTTGCGCAGGAGCGCCGCGTTACGGGCGGTGAAGACTTTGGTGTCGGCGACCTCCGCGATAGTGGGCGCGACAATCGAGGTGGTCGGCATGATCAGCGCATCGAGGCCGGCAAGCCGCGCGTCCATGTCGCGGACGAGGCGGGCGCGGTCGCGCATCATGTCGACGTAATCGGCGGCCGAGACCGCGCAGCCGCGCTCGATCCGCGCCAGCACGTTGGGATCGATGTCGGCTGAGCGCCGGCGCAGGCGGTCGCGATGGATGGCGCAGGCCTCGGGCGGCGAAATGCCGCCCTTGCCGTTGACCTCGGCCATGCCGTCGAACTGCGGCAGCGTTTCGCGGGTGATACGGACCGAAGCCGCATCGAGCCGCTTGAGAGCCGCGGCAAAGGCAGCGGACACTGCATCGTCCAAGCGGTCGAGCGGCAAGCCTTCGGCGACACCGAACCGCAAACCGGTCAGCGCGGCGGCCACTGGCGGCGCGAAATCTTCGCTGGCCATGACCGCGTCGGCTTTGGCGCAGTCCACGACGCTGAGCGCGATCGGCCCGATCGAGTCCAACGTGTAGCTCAACGGAAACGCGCCGTCGGTCGGCACGCGCTGGCGGCTCGGCTTGAAGCCGACAAGGCCGCATAATCCGGCCGGAATCCGCACCGACCCGCCGGTATCGGAGCCGATGGCGATGTCGCACATGCCGTCAGCGACGGAGACCGGCGCCCCGGCCGACGAGCCGCCGGGCACCCGGGCGCGGTCGCGCGGATTGCCCGGCGTGCCGAAATGCGGATTGGCGCCGATGCCCGAGAACGCGAACTCCGTCATGTTGGTCTTGGCGACGATCACCGCGCCATCGGCACGCAGCCGGCGCACGACGGCGGCGTCGGCTGTGGCCGGCTTCGCTTCCTCGGCCAGGATTTTCGAGCCGGCGCGGGTTGGCTCGCCGGCCACGTCGAACAAATCCTTGATGCTGACGATGGCGCCGTCGAGCGGCCCGAGCGACACGCCGGCGCGGGCGCGCGCGTCGGCCGCATCGGCGGCGGCGCGCGCCGCGTCCTGATAGACGGTCAGGCAGGCGCGTGCGCCTTCGCCCTTGGCGTCGCCGATGCGAAAGAGCGCGTGTTCGAGGCGGTCGCGGCAGGAGGTTGGCATCGCGTTATCGATCCTTCATCAAACGTGCAGCACCATGGAGGGCTTGAGATCCTTCAGCGACGGCGCCCCGACCTGCTGCATGGCGACCTTGAGCTCGGTGCGCAAGATCTGCAGCACCCGGGCCACGCCCGGTTCGCCGAAAGCGCCGAGCCCCCACAAATACGGCCGGCCCACCGCCACGCCCTTGGCGCCCATACACAGCGCCTTGACGATGTCGGTGCCGCGGCGGAAGCCGGAATCGATCAGCACCGGCATGTTGCCGGACACCTGTAGAATCTCCGGCAGGCTTTCGATGGTCGAGCGTCCGGATTCGTCGGCGCGGCCGCCGTGGTTCGAGACGATGATGGCGTCGATGCCGGTCTCGGCGGCGATCTTGGCATCCTCCCAGGCCAGAATGCCTTTGATCACCATTTTCATCTTGGTGAGGTCGCGCAGCCGCTTGATGTAATCCCAGCTCATGGCCGAGGACTGGATGTTGGTGAGACCGGACAGATCGGCACCGTCGTACATCGGCTTGTTACGCTGGCTGGCGGTCAGGCTCGAATTATCGTGGCAGGCCGCGCAGGTTCGTGTGTCGAGCCGGCGCAGGCGCAACGCGGTTTCCTGATTGCGTCCGCCGTTGCGGTCGACGGTGACGGCGACCGCGATCGAGCCCTGGCGCTCCATGCTGAGCACGTGATGCTTGGCGACCTCGAACTTGTTGGTGGCATAAAGCTGCGACCAGATCGGCCGGCCGCGCGCCGCGATCACATCGGCGACCGAGGTCGTCGCCTGGGTGGACAGGATCATCAGGTGATCGCCCGTCTTGGCGGCGCGCGCGACGCCGGACTCGCCGTCCGGGTGATAGCCCTTATGACCGCCGGTCGGGTCGATGATGATCGGGGATTCGTATTTCTGGCCGAGGATTTCGGTGCTCATGTCGACTTTGCTGACGTCGACCAGGCGGCGCGGCCGCAGCTGAAATTTCAGGAAGCCTTCGCGGTTGGCCCGCAAGGTGACGTCGTCATCGACGCCCGACGCCATGTAGCCGAAATGGGCCGGCGGCACGTTCTTGTGCATAACCGGCTCGAAGTCGAACACGTCGAGCGCTTCCTTGGGATCGGCGATGAGATGCGCGTAGTCGCGCGGCGCCCACACATAGGGATCGGGCCGCAGCTCCGGGAAAGGTCCTTCTTCGGCGAGCGCCGCGACACTGGTGCCGGCGAATAGCGGGCTGGCGGCGAGATATTGGATGAAGCGGCGACGGCTGGTGGCGCGGTCGATCGGCGACATGGCGATTCCCCCCTGATATCCCGCGGATTTCGCCGCATCCTATCGGCCGTCAGCGCCGTTGCAAACGGCCGGCTCGTGCTGGCATGTTCGCGACGAGGTCGAAAGGTTTGCCGATGTCAGACTTTCCCAAAATTGCGTTCATCGGTTTCGGTGAAGCCGGGCAAGCCATCGCCGCCGGCTGGCGCGAGACCGGCGTGGCGACGATCTCTGCCTGGGACGTTTTGTTGCCGAAAGCCGAGGGCGAACGGCTGCGCGAAGCCGCCGCGGCCATCGGCGTCACCAGCGCCGGCTCGGCCGCCGAGGCGGTGCGCGGCGCGGAAGTGATCGTCTCCGCCGTGACCGCGGCGTCGAGCGTCGAAGCGGCGCAATCGGTCAAGTCGCATGTGGCCGGACAGCCGTTCTTTCTCGACATCAATTCGGTTTCGCCCGGGCGCAAGCAGGAAACCGCAAAGCTGCTCGGCGCGGCGGCGCGCTATGTCGATGTCGCGGTGCTGGCGCCGATCCATCCGGCGCGGCATCGCACGCCGATGCTGCTCGCCGGTCCGCATGCGCAGGCGGTCGCTCCGCTGCTCACCGCGCTCGACATGCGCGCCACCGTTGCGGGCGCCGAGATCGGCGCCGCCGCCGCCATCAAGATGGTGCGCAGCGTCATGATCAAGGGCATCGAGGCGCTGACCTTGGAATGTTTTTTGGCGGCGGCGCGCGCCGGCGTGGTCGACGAAGTCGCCGCCTCGATGAAGAACAACTATCCCGGCTTGGATTGGGCGAAGATGGTGCCCTACAACCTGGAGCGCATGGCGAGCCACGGCGAGCGCCGCGCCGCTGAAATGGAAGAAAGCGCCGATACCTTGCGCGAGCTCGGCGTCGAGCCGGTCATGACCATGGCGACGGTCAAGCGCCAGCGCGACATGGGCCAGATCGGCCAGCAGCAAGCGGTGCGCGGCGTGCTCAAGAAGGGCGGCCTGGCGATCCTCGGCGCCATCAGCGCCGCGGCACGCGACCGGCACTGCCCAGGCAGATCGTCAGCGCCGGCGCGCCTTGCGCCGCTTTGCCGGTTGCGCCGGCTTGGCGCGCTTGGCGCGGGCCGCAGCGGTCGGTTTGTTTCCCGGAACGCGGGCGCTCCAATATTCCCAGGTGCGGCCCACCACGTTGGCCAATCGACTAATCGCGCCGGCGAGCTCGATCTCGCCGCTCGGCAGCGGCGCCACCAGGCCGAGCGTGAGCGCGCGCAGCTGATATTCGGCGTTCTGGCACATGAAGATCGAGCGCGACACCAGCTCCTTCAGGCCATTGCCGACCACGGTGGCGCCGTGGCGGTTCATCAGCACCACGGAGTGATGAGCGAGTGCGCGGGCCAGCGAACGGCCCTCCTCCGGCTTGACGACCAGAAGATTGGTGTCGCCGAATTCGTCCTGCTGATCCCAGAACGGCGGCTCCTCGCCGATCGCGGCGCCGAGATGAAACACCGGCACGATCGGCTTGCCGGCGATCACGAACGGCATCACCGAAGGCGCGTGATGGTGGCACACCGCCGTGACGTCGCTGCGCGCCTGATAGATGCAGCCGTGAATGACGCGCTCGGCGTAAAGATGCGCGGTCGGCGGCCGCACCGGCTCGGAGTCGAGCGTGTACTCCAGGATATCGGCCGGCTCGATCAGCGCCGGCGAGCGCGAGCGCGACAAGAGATAGCGGCCGGGATCGCCAGGATGGCGCACGCTGACATGGCCGAACGCGTCGAGCACGCCCTCATGGGCCAGAATGCGATTGGCAAGCGCCAGCTCTTCCTTGATGTCGGTCAGTTTGTCAGCCACGATGGATCCTCGCGTTTTGGCAGGTCATTTGTATGCAGGCGTTCTGGGCGTGCTGCAATCCCGTCGCGCCTCAAGTGAGATACCGGTCAGGGACTGTAAGGGAGACTCAATCGTGAAAGTCGTCTCTTATCGGCACCGCGGCAAGATCGGTGTTGGCATCGTGGTTGGCGCCAATGGCCTCGTGGCTTTGGCGCAGGCGGCGCCGGAATTGCCCGGCGATCTTCGCAAGATTTTGGAGATCGATCCGACGCTGGCACGAGTCCGTGCTGCGACCGATGGCAAAGCCGCAGACTTGGCGCTCGACGATGTCGAATTTGATCCGGTCATCCGCGAACCGCACGCAACCTGGGCGCTGGCGCTGAATTACAAGCTCCACATCGAGGAGACCGGGCTGACGACCTCGCCGATCTATCCGCAGATTTTCATGCGCATGCCGATTTGTCAGGTCGGCCACAAACAGGCGCTGTGGGCGCCGAACAAGAAGATTGCCGAAGCCTATGACTACGAAGGCGAGCTGGCGGTTATCATCGGCAAGCCTGGGCGTTTCATCAAACGCGAAGAGGCCTTCGCCCACGTCGCCGGCTATTCGTGCTACAATGAAGGCTCGGTGCGCGAGTATCAGGGGCAAAACCGGCAATTCGGCTTGGGCAAGAATTTCGAGCGCTCCGGCAGTTTCGGACCCTGGCTGATGACGCCGGACGAGTTCGGCGATCCGGCCAATCATACGCTCGTCACCCGGCTCAACGGCATCGAGCGCCAGCGCGCCAAGATGTCCGGCATGCTGCACGACGTGCCGCGGCTGATCGAATATCTGTCCGAAGGCTATACGCTGCAGCCCGGCGATGTGATCGTCACCGGTTCTCCCGGCGCGCTGCCGCTGCGGCCCGGCGAGCAGCCGGAAAAGCCGGTCGGCCGTGTTGTCGTTGCCGGCCAGCTGCACATGCGGCCGGGCGATGTCTGCGAGGTGGAGGTCGACGGCCTTGGCGTGCTGTCGAACCCCGTGATCGAGGACCCGACGCCACTGCGGTGACGACGAGCGGCAACGCGCATCAATCGTTAGCGAGTTTCGCGGCATCGCGCGGCAAAATGGCTTAAGACTATATTGTCCGAGCCCGGAGGTGGCCTGGCCATGTTGCAGATCCGCAGATCGCTGACGCTGCGCGAGACGCTCACGTCGGAGATGGGAAAGAGCGCCGCACGGCCGATCGTTCGCGCCGCGGCGCTCGCAGTCATCGCCAATCCATTTGCCGGTCGTTACATCGAGGATTTGACCGAACTGTTCGAGGCGGGGCGCGCCCTGGGCGAGCTCTTTGCTGCCGACCTCATCCGCCAGCTGTCGCAAGCGCCGACCTCCTACGGCAAGGCGGCAGTCGTCGGGCTTGATGGCGAATTCGAGCATGGCGGCGCCTGCCTGCATCCCATGCTCGGCAAGCCGATGCGTGCGGCTTTGGGCGGCGGCAAGGCGGTCATTCCGTCCAACGTCAAGGTCGCACCGGCCGGCACGACCATCGACGTGCCGTTGAGCCACAAGGACGATTCCTGGGCATTCGACTATTTCGATACCATGACGGTGGCGATGCCGGACGCGCCGAAGCCGGACGAAATCCTCGTCGTCATCGCGGTGGCGGACGGCGGCCGGCTGCATCCACGCTGTGGAACGGCGCCGCGATAGGACCGGCGATGAGCGCGGCCATGATGAAGCTCGGCTGCTTTCTTGAGGGCACGGGGCACCATGTCGCGGCGTGGCGCGACCCTGACGTGGACCCGCACGGCCGGCAGCAACTGGCGCACTATCTCGACAGCGCGCGCCTCGCCGAGCGCGGCAAGTTCGATCTTTTGTTCATGGCCGACACCAACGCCACGTTCGGCCCCGATGACGTGGAGACCTGGACGCGCACCACGCAGGCCTCGCGGCTCGAGCCGATCACGCTGCTCGCGGCGATGGCGGCGGTGACGGAACGGATCGGCCTCGTTGCCACCGCCACCACGACCTATTTCGAGCCGTTTCACGTGGCGCGGTTTTTTGCCTCGCTCGATCAGATCAGCGGCGGGCGCGCCGGCTGGAATCTGGTGACATCGCTTGCCGTCGCCGAAGCGTACAATTTCGGCAGGGAGAGCCATCCGCATCACGGCGACCGCTACGCGCGGGCGCGCGAGTTCGCCAAAGTGGTGCTCGGCCTGTGGGACACCTGGGAAGACGGCGCCGTGATTGCCGACAAAGAGGCCGGCATCTATCTCGACCGCTCGAAGCTTCACTTTCTCAATCACAGAGGAAAGCACTTCTCGGTGCGTGGCCCGCTGACGGTGCACCGCTCGCCGCAGGGCCATCCCGTCATCGTGCAGGCCGGACAATCCGAGGACGGCCGCGATCTTGCCGGCGAAACCGCCGAGATCACGTTCACGGTGCAGCAGGATCTCGAGGCCGCCAAGACGTTCTACGCCGACATCAAACGCCGCGCGTTGGCTTACGGCCGTCCGCCTCATGCGATCAAGGTGATGCCGGGGGTGATGACCGTCATCGGAGAGACGAGCGCCGAAGGCGCGGAAAAATACGAACGCCTGCAGGCGCTGTTGTCGCCGGAGCTGGCGATCAAGGATCTGTCGTCGCACTTCGGCTTCGATATGTCCGACTATCCGCTGGACGGTCCGGTGCCCGACCCGAGCCCGGACGTCGAGCAAAAGGGCCGCGTCAAGGTGATGGTCGAGCTCGCCCGCCGCGAAAACCTGACCATCCGGCAGCTCTATAAGCGCGTTTACGGCCAGCGCGGCCACCGCGTCGTCATCGGCGCGCCGGACGAAGTCGCCGACGCGCTCGAGCTGTGGTTTCGCGCCGGCGCGGCCGACGGCTTCAACCTGCTGCCGCTCACCTTTCCGGGCGGACTTGCCGACATTGTCGATCTGCTCATTCCCGAACTGCAGCGCCGCGGGCTGTTTCGCAAGGAGTACGAGGGCAAGACCTTGCGCGAAAACCTCGGCCTGCCGATTCCGGAGAACCGCTGGGCGATCGAGCGCGCACAGAAGGATGCCGGATGATGAATGTGCTTCGCGCGGCGCGATTGCTGATGGCGTTGCTCGCCTTCGCGGTTGTCGCGTTACCCGCGTCAGCTCAGATGTTTCCGAACAGGACGATGCGGATCGTCGTGCCTTATCCGCCCGGCGGCAGCATCGATCTGACCGGACGGATCGTCGCCAAGAACCTGCAGGAGCGCGTCGGGCAGAGCGTCGTCGTGGAAAACAAGCCAGGCGCCAATGGCGCGATCGGCATCGACGACCTGATGCGAAGCGCTGCGGACGGCCACACCCTGGTGATCCTCTCGGACAGCCCGGTGACGATCAATCCGCACCTCACGCACGTCAATTACGATCCGCTGCGCGACCTCGTGCCGATAAGCCGGGTGGTGCGGAGCCCGCTCATCCTTGCCGCCAACGCCAAGGCAGGCATCGCCTCGATTGCCGATCTGGTTGCGGCCGCGAAGGCAAAACCCTTGAGCATCGGCGTTTCGGCGCTCGGCTCGACCTCCTACTTCGCCGCCGAATTGCTCAAGCGCAGCCTCGGCCTGACCATGCAAGCCGTGCCCTATCGCGGCGGTGCGCCGGCGGCGGTCGCGGTCGCCGCCGGTGAGGTGCCGCTGATCTTCACCGACAGCGCGGCGATCCTGCCGTTGATCAAGGCCGGCCAGGTTGTCGCATTGGGTATCTCCGAGCCGGTGCGCTCGCGGGGCATGCCCGACATACCGACCTTGCGCGAGGCGGGCGTGCCCGGCTTTGCCGCCAGCTCGTGGCTCGCGCTGTTCGCCCCGCGCGGCACGCCGGGCGACCGGGTTGCCAAATTGAATGCCGAAGTCGCCAAAATCCTCGCGCTGCCGGACGCGCAAAAGGTTCTGCTCGCCGCCGGCCTCGAGCCGGCGCCGAACAGTCCGGCCGAGATGCGCCGCATTATCGAGGAGGATTCCACGAAATGGGGCGAGATGATCAAGGCCACGGGCCTCAAGGCGGAGTAGCTCGCCGTTATTGCGTCATTTGAATCAGTTCGCCGAAGCGCGCGCCAACAATCCAATGTCTCGGCAAGGCAGCGGATCGTCGTTGCGAACGGCCACCGATCGGGCGGTTAATCGCCGATGTGCGGGTCGATTTTCTTCGCAGCTGCGATATCGGCATTGCCGCCGTTTTGGTCGCCGGACTTCTGCTTGGCGATGCCGCGCTCGTAAAGCGCAAGCGCGTCTCGCGGATTTATGCGCAGCGCCGCGTTGTAATCGTCGATCGCGCGTTCGAGATCGCCCTTGGCTGCATACGACATGCCGCGATTGTGAACCGGGTCGATGAATTTCGGATCAAGCTTGATTGCGGTAGAATATTCCGCGATGGCTTGATCATATTTGTTAGTGAGATGGTAGATCGCGCCGCGCGTGTTATAGGCGTAAGCGTCTTGCGGATTTAGCGTGATGGCTTCGTCGCAATCGCGCAGGGCGACGTCATACTGCGCCTTATCCTTATGGGCGATACAGCGATCGCCGTAGGCCCAGGCCATATCCTTGCCTTTCCAGCGGCCCGATCGGATCGCTTCCGTGCAACCGTTGATCTGGTCGTCGAGCGAGAACTTGCTATTGCGGTTTACGCAGGCATCGATTTCATGCTGCGTCAAACCGTCGGCCGGCACGTTGTTATCTACGGGAGCGTTGTCAGAAGCGTTGCCTACCGGCGTGTTGTTAGAAGAGCTGCCTGCGGGGATGTCGTTAGGCGCGCTGCCCGCGGGGACGTTGTCAGAAGCGTTGCCTGCGGGAGTTTTGTTAGAAGCAGACTCCACGGAATTGCCTGCGGCCAACTGCGGGTTGGGAGGCGTGGAAGAGGAGGTCGTGAGCCAGAAGGCGACGGCTGCCAGCAGAATGAGAGCAGCCGCAGCTCCGATGATTGCCGCCAAGCGCGTTGTTTTCCGCTCGGTGCTGACGCGCCCCTTCTGCTCCGGCGGCTCCATAGCTGCGAAGCCGTCCTTCTGTGCCACTTCGGCCGAGTGCAGCTGTGGGCCACGCCCACCTTCGGGGGCTGGTACGGAGCCTTGTTCCGCCCCCTCCTCCCGGCTCCCTTGTTGTTCCAGCGCTCGTTGCCGCGCCTCCTCTTGCGCGCGGCGCTTTGCTGCTTCTTGCCGCTCGCGTTCGGCCTGCTGCCTTTGCCGTACTGCTTCCTCGTCCTTTTGCCGGGCTGCTTCTTCTTCCTTTTGCCGCGTTGCGACGTCTTCTTGTTGCTTGAATTCCTCAGGCGAAACCCAACGGCGGCGCAGCGCATTGCGTATATCCGTACAGAACCGTCCAACCTCTCGTCTCACTTCGGTCGAATCGACCTCGAGGTAACGGAATTCGCGCCAATCGACATATTGACGCTTGGCGATCAGTGACAATACGCGGTCGCTTTCAAACTCGATTCCGTCCTCTAATCCGGGCACGTCGATGTACAAAATCGGGAAAATGAGATCATCTCTACCGAGCGAAGCTTCGCGTTCCAGAAACGCTTCAAGCTCAAATCGGCAGTAACGGCTTGCAACTACGGTCGGAGTGATGATCGGAATGAAGAACACCGCTTGCGAGACCGCGTTTTTGATCTCGCTTTCCCACAATGTTCCGGACGGGATCGCCTCTTTGTCCTGCCAGAGGCGGAATGTCTTGGGCGTGCGGCCGAGTTGCCCCCGAAGCTCAGCCTGAATGCGGCCTCTGAGCGCTGACAAACGCCCGAAAGAATCGGTATCGTCCTCGCGCGAATAGCTGAAGAAACCGACCAGTTCCGGGACTTCAGATAATACTGCCATGACGAGGCCAGGGACATTGGCGGCACACAGCGTGCCTGCCTTAGCAAAAATCCAGTCCGCCGGGAACCCGCGACAACCCGAGCCGCGAGCACTTGCCGATGCCAACGATGCCGTTCCCAGGTCGGCTTTCACGGGCCGAGCCGGTCCACGGCGTCATCGCAAAGCGGACTGGCCAACAGACTGCCGGCGGCGCCGGCCGCCCCGACCAGCGCAGGTGCGCCGACCGGCACCGTCATGCCGTCGATGTCGATGGCCGCTTGGACCGACACCAAGGCGCCGGGCGCAGGCGGATTGGCGAACTCGACACGCGAGACCATCAGCACTTCGAGCGGCTGCGCCATGCGGCAGCCTTCGACGACAAAACTTTTGAATTTTGCGAAGCCGTCGCCGGACGGCAAATGCGCGATGGCTTCGGCAAGCTGCGCGGCAGCTTCGTCGAGCAATGCGGGCTCACAGAACGCGCGCACCAGCCGGACCCAGGTGCCCTTGTAAGCCACCGTGGCCCGGAGCGCGAAATTCTTGCCGCGTGCCGGTTCGCCTTCGATGCGGATGAAGCGAACCTCCCGCGCCAGATCGGGCGCCGCCGCGACGTAGATTTCTTCGGCGCCGAGAAGCCGCGCCTGCCGCTCGACGGCGGCAATCATGGCGTTGAGCGATGCGCCGTCGGCTTGCGCCAGTGCCGCCTGCGCGATCGCTGCCGCTTTGCCCGCGAGCGCGATCTCCGCCGGATCGGCCACGCCGCGCAATTGCGCAAACAGCGCGCTGCCGTCGCTCAATTTCAGCTCCGGCCCGGCCTCGCGCAAATCCGCTGCGATCCCCGCTGGCAAGCCGTCGAAGTCGACGATACCGACGGCCGCGTTCTTCTTCGCCGCGGCGATCTGTTGTGCGGCCCGCAGCCCGATGCGCGGGTGATGCAGAACGTCGCCGAGCCGGCTCACCCGTTCGATCCAGCTTTTGACGCGAAAGCTCAGCGCCGCGACGAGATAAGGCGCGCCGTCGCGCGGCACGACCAGCATCGCCTCCGACCAGTACGGCACGAAGCCGGTGAGCCACGAGACGCCGGCCGGCCGCGTGTTGTTGGTATAGATGAGGAGCGCGTCGAGCGTGGCCGCCCGCATGGCGGCGCGCACGCGCATAAGCCGCGCCTCGAGCACGGCATCGGGCAATTCGACGGCAGAGCGGGAAATCAGGCCGCGGCGCATTATCAAAAAACTCCGTTCGTCCCCGCGAAAGCGGGGACCCAGCTGTTCTTGCACTCGGTTCTGGATTCCCGCTTACGCGCGAATGAGCGGAAGCTGCTCATGATGCGCCGACTTCGAACAATTGACGCGGCGTCTTGCACAGCACTTCGGCGCCGTTGTCGGTCACCAGCACGGCATCGCCCAGCACGATGTAGCCCGCCTCGGGATGATAGGTGTTGGGATGAACGATGAGCGCCATGCCGGGCTCGAGCACAGTCTCGACATCCTCGAGAATGTGCGGCTTGGAATCGGCGAACAGGCCCATGCCGTGGCCGCGCACGCGGGTCCACTGGCTGGTGGTGTATTCGCCCAGGCCGTGTTTGCGGAACACGTCGTTCTCGGCCTTGGCCACGTCGGCAGCGCGCACGCCGGGACGCACCGCCGCAATGCCGGCCTCCAGCGCCTCGGCGAACACCGCAAAGGCGCGCCGCTGCGCTTCGCTGGCTTTGCCGACCACGAGCGTGCGGCAGATCTGGGCGAAGTAGCCTTCGACCGCGGGCGTCAGCTCGGTGGTGACGAGATCGCCGACCGCGATGCGACGCTCCGACGGTGGCGTCATGCCGAGCACCTCCTTGCCGCCTGAGCCGATGATCATGAAATTGTCCGGGCAGCCGCGCGCGCGCAGATGCGCCTCGATATCGGCGACGATTTCATATTGCCGGCGGCCGGGTCGCACGGCTCTGCGAAACTCCGCATAGGCCTCGTCGGCGATCTGCGCGGCGCGTCGCACGGCGTCGAGCTCGCCGCCAGCCTTGTGCATCAGCAACTTGTCGACCAGCGCGGTTGCGTCCTCCAGCTTGAAACGGCGCCCTGGGTCCACAAGCCAGCGCGGCACAAAACGGCGCGGCGCGGCGGCGAGCCGCTCATTGCCCGCCGCGTCGAGCCGCGCACCGACCGCGCGCGCGATGTCCGGGGCAAGGTGCACGGTGACTGTCGGCGTTTCTGCTTCGGCCCGCTCGGCATCGCTGGCGCTGTCGAGAAAAAGCTCCGCAGCCCCGTCATGGCCGACAAGCGCAATGCCGTGGCCTTCGAGGATGCCGAAATCGCTGCCGTAACGCAGGTAGTCGCCCTGCCAGGCATTGCCGTAGAGCACGAGACGATCGATGCCGGCATCGCGCATCGCCGCGGCGAGGCGCTGGCGACGTTCCGCCGCGAGGTGATTTGGCATTCTCTCCCCTACTCCGCCGTTTTGCCGGCCGCATCCGCAAAGGCGGTGGCGAGCCGTTCGCAGCCAGCGCTGTTCTCCAAAGCACCGTGGCAGAGAACGAGCCATTCGTCGACGCGGGCGGCGCTGAGCAGCGGATCGAGCACGCGGTGCGCTTTGTCGTCGACGGCGGCGCCGTCGAGCGGATGCTCGGGATCGCCGCGCACCTCGACCACGCGGCGCTGTAAAGTCTGCGCGCCGGCTTCGACTTCGACCTCGGCGGGCCAGTGCTGCGGATAAAATTGTTCGAGCGCCGCATCCGGCACGACTTCGATTTTCGCCGACAGCTCGGCCACGGCCGCGTCCGTTTGCGGCGCGCTGCGGTCGACGTCGTAAAGCCGCTGCGGCCTGAGCGCGGCGAGCGCGATCTGGTGCGCGACGCTCACCATGGTCGATTGCCGCGCGCCCGGCACGGCGTGCGTTGCGATCATCGCCGCATAGGCCTTGGGCACACGCACCCGCACCTTATCGATCGCCTCGATGCGCATGCCTTCTTGCAACAAGGCACGGAAGCCCTCCACCGCGGCGATGCCCTGCTTCGCCGAGCAGAACGGCTTCATGCTCAGTGCGGAATAGACCGAACTCGCTCCCAATTTCTCCGTCAGAAGATCGCGGTTGAGAGCAATGCCATGCGTGTCGGTGAGCCAGTTCTTGTCCAATAGCTCCGGATCGCCCGTATAGCCGCCGTGTGCCGCGAGCGCCGCCGCAATGCCGCCGGTCACCGCATTGGCATAGAGAAACCACCGCCCCGACGGCGCGCCGTGAATGCGGCCGACGCCGCCGGCCACCAGCATGAACGCGAGCGACAGCGCGTGGGCCGTGCGTGTCTCGTCTAGTCCCAGCATGCGCGCGGTGGCGGCGGCCGCTCCTACGGGTGCCGCGAAGTACGTCGGCCAGATGCCGCGATAGAGCACTTGCGGCCCGTTAATGGCGAGGCCGAGGCGCACCGTCAGCTCGGTACCGATCCAGATAGCGCTGGCGACCTGGCCCGGATCGAACTTGCGCAAAAGTGCCGCGAGCCGCAGCGCGACCGGAACGACACCGGCGCTCGGCGTGGTGCACGAGGCGAGATGAATGTCGTCGATCTCGGTCAACCGCGCCGCCGCGGCCTGCCGTCCGATCTGACTCACCACATCGTAGTCGCCGCCGGGCGAGCGCAGCGCCCGACCCTCGGGGATACGGGCGCCCGCGACAGCGGCAACGACCGTATCGGTCAGATGCAACCGCAGCCGCTCGTGTCGCGAGGCCGGCAACGCCGACGCCTTTGCTCCGGTAACGAACGCGGCGAGCTCGGAAATGACGGTCACGATGCGTTGGCCCAAGGTGCGGGATGCCTGTATATCCGTATTGAATTGATCACAGAAGCATCTCCCATGCCGTTTTCGCTGAACGAAACCCACGATCCGGCGCGGCGCAGCCTTGTCGACAGCGCCAACGCGCCGGATTGCGACTTTCCCATTCAGAACCTGCCGTTCGGCGTGATTCGCGCCGCGGGCGGAGCGCCGCGGGTCGGCGTCGCCATCGGCGATCAGATTCTTGACGTCGCGGCCGCGGGCGCCGGCTTCGAGGGCCTCGCCGCCGAGGCAGCGCGGGCGTGCGCGACGCCGCCGCTCAATGGGCTGATGGCGCTCGGGCCGCGGGCCGCATCGGCGCTGCGGCTGACGCTGTCGCGCGCGCTCAGCGCCGAGCACGGCGATGAAAGCATCCGCCGGCATCTCACGCCCATGGCCCAGGCCGCGCTGATCATGCCGGTCGCGGTGCCCAACTTCACCGATTTCTATGCGTCGGTGTTTCACGCCACTAATGCGGGCCGCGCGTTTCGGCCCGACAATCCGCTGTTGCCGAACTACAAATACGTGCCGGTCGCCTATCACGGCCGCGCTTCGTCGATCCTGGTCAGCGGCACGCCGTTCAAGCGGCCGAGCGGGCAGCGCAAGCCGGCAAACGAGACAACGCCGAGCTACGGTCCGTCGCGCAATCTCGACTTCGAGCTCGAGCTCGGCATCTATATCGGCACACCGACCACGCTCGGCAGCACCGTGCCGATCGGCAAGGCCGCCGACCACATCTTCGGCTTTTGTCTGCTCAACGACTGGTCGGCGCGCGACGTTCAGGGCTGGGAATACCAGCCGCTCGGCCCGTTCCTCGGCAAGAATTTCGCCACCTCGGTTTCGCCCTGGGTGGTCACGGCCGAAGCCTTGGCGCCGTTCCGCACCACAGCTTTCGCGCGGCCGGCCGGCGATCCGGCGCCGCTGCCCTATCTGGACGACGCCGAAGACCGCGCCGAGGGTGGGCTCGAGATCACGCTCGAAGCCTGCATCGCCAGCGAGGCGATGCGCCGCGCCGGCACCACACCGCTGCGTCTCGCCCAGACATCAAGCGCGAATCTCTATTGGACCGTGGCGCAGATGGTCACCCATCATGCCTGCAACGGCTGCAATCTCGAGACCGGCGACCTGTTGGGCTCCGGCACGATTTCCGGCCCCGACAGATCGAGCTGGGGCAGCCTCCTTGAATTGACCGAGCGCGGCCGCGAGCCGTTGACCTTGCCGAGCAGCGAGCAGCGCCGCTTCATCGACGACGGCGACGAGATCATCTTCCGCGGCTTCAGCGCCCGCGAAGGCTTCGCCCGTATCGGCTTCGGCGAATGCCGCGCCGTGGTGCTGCCGGCAAGCTGAAGCCCTGCACTACTTCCTAGGCACCCATTTCTGCAGGCGCTTACCGGTGTCGACCTCGCCGGTATAAAGATTGCCGCGCGAGTCGAACGCGCCGACGTGGACCCAGTGAAATTCGCCTGCGTTGCGGCCCGGCCGGCCGTAGGTGCCGAGAACCGCGCCATCCTTGCGCCGCACCGTTTCCAGCACGTTGTTGGTGCCGTCGATCAGCACCAGATAATCCTGCTGCTTGTCGAGCGGCGAAATGGCCAGGCCCCAGGTCGAGCCTGAGCCCTGGGTTTTTGGATCGAACACGAACTGCTGCACATACGTGCCGTCCTTGTGGAACACCTGGACCCGGTTGTTGCTGCGGTCGCAGACATAAACGAGGCCGTCCTTGGTGAGCACGACGCAATGCACCGGATTGGCGAATTGCGGCGAATCCGGATTGTATTTCGGCAGGTCCTGATCGGTCGGCGGCTTGCCGTAGGCGCCCCAGATGCGCTTGATCGCGCCAGTATCGGCATCGAGCACAGCGACGCGGTGATTGCCGTAGCCATCGGCGACAAAGATCTCGTTCGCCTCGGCATCGAGCGCAAACGAGGCGACGAGGCCGAACTGGGTCAAGTCCGTGCTGCTGGTCGGCGCGCCGCGGCGGCCGAGCTCTTTGACGAATTTGCCGTCGGTGGTGAACTTCAGGATCATGCCGTCGGTCTTGCCGTTGCCTGAGAGCCAGACAAAACCTTTGTTGTCGACCAGGATGCCGTGCTCCTGCTCCGGCCAGTCGTAGCCCAGATTGTCGCCCGGTCCGCCCCAGGACTTCACCACGTCGCCGGCGCGATTGAACACCAGCACCGACGGCGCAGGCACGCAGCATTTCGAGCGCGGCGGATTGAGCGTGGCGCCCTTCTCGTCGGGCGTGACCGAGCGCGGCCGCTGGAACACCCAGATGTTATCGTCCTTGTCGATGAACATGCCGCCGACCTGGCCGATGATCCAGTTGTTGGGCAGCGGCTTTGGCCAGAACGGATCGACCTCGAAGGTCGGCCCCGCCGCGTGCGCGGATATCGCACCGGCGCACAGCACAAGCGCGAGCATGGCCGCGCGCGACAGTATCGAATGAATGAACGCCATGGGACCGCCCCTCCCCGCGCGCATGTGCCGGCTTGCATTGTCACGTCGGGCGCGCGCTATAATCATAGCAAGTGCCGGCGAACGATAAAGCCGCGTGACGCGGGGCAGCTGTGCGCAAGGAGGCGCCGTGAATAAATCCGAACAGCAGCGACTGGCGGAAGAATTTCGCAAGCTGCACCGGGCACCGCCGATCCTGCTGTTGCCGAACTGCTGGGATCCGATGAGCGCGCGGATTTTCGAGGAGGCCGGGTTTCCGGCGGGCGCGACGACCAGCGGCGGGCTCGCCTGGGCGCTCGGCTATCAGGACGGCGAGAAGGCGCCATGGCCCGAAGTGGTCGCCGCCACGCGCCGCATCGTCGATGCGGTGCGCGTGCCGGTCAGCGCCGACATCGAGGAGGGCTTTGGCGACACGCCGGACGCGGTCGGCCGCAATGTCGCGGAGATCATTGGCGCCGGCGCCGTCGGCATCAATCTCGAAGACGGCACGCCGCGGCCCGATCAGCCGGTACGGCCCATCGCGGATGCCGCAGCGCGCATCCGCGCCGCGCGCGCCGCCGCCGAAGCCGAGGGCGTGCCGATCGTGATCAATGCCCGCATCGATCTTTATCTCAAACAGGTCGGCGACGAGGCTAGCCGTTTTGCCGAGACCGTGCGGCGTGCCGAGGCTTATCTGGCCGCCGGCGCCGATTGCATCTTTCCGTTCGCGCTGGCCGATCTCGACGTGATCCGCAAGCTGACGGCAGCCATCAAGGCGCCGATCAACATCGTCGGCCGGGCCGGCGCGCCGCCGCTGCGGCAGCTCGAAGCGGCCGGCGTGGCGCGGATCAGCACCGCATCCGGGCCGGCACTCACCGTCATGTCGCTCATCCAGCGCATCGCCACCGAGCTGCGCAGCAAGGGTGAGTTCGACATCCTGCATGCCGAGATGAAGCGCGTCGACGCGCAGCAGCTATTTGCAAAGAGAGAAGGAAACCACCCATGACCATGACAGCGCGCATGGATTTCCGAAAAGCCTCGCCGCAGGGCGCCAAGGCGATCGCCGAGCTGCATGGCTTCATCAAGCGCTGCGGTCTCGACCACATGCTGCTCGAGCTCATCAAGCTGCGCGCCTCGCAGATCAACGGCTGCGCCCATTGCATCGACATGCACACCAAGGAGCTGCGCGCCGGCGGCGAAAGCGAGCAGCGGCTTTATCTGCTCAACGCCTGGGAGGAATCGCCGTTCTACTCCGAGCGCGAGCGCGCGGCGCTGGCCTGGACCGAAGCGCTGACGCTGATCACCGAAGGCCATGTGCCCGACGAGGTCTACGAGCAGGCGCGCGCGCAGTTCAGCGAGGAAGAGCTTGCCAACCTGACGCTCGCCATCGTTGCCATCAACGGCGCCAACCGGCTCAACATCGCGTTCCGCACCGTGCCGGGCAGCCATC
>DASRET010000082.1:0-53647 GCA_035651875.1 Xanthobacteraceae bacterium | reverse complement strand
ATCAGCCGTTCGACGATCGCGGAAGCGGTGTCGGTCGCGATGGTGCCGACGTTCGCCATCGCGCTCTCGCGTTTTGTCGCAATCGATTTGTCGGCCGCCGCCAAGCGCTCGTGCAGCTCCGCCTCGAGACGCTTGTTGGTCTCTTCGGCCGCCGCCGCTTCGCGCTCGCGCGTCTCGTTGGCGATGCCCTGGGCGCGGCCACGCGCATCGGCGAGCGATTTCTCGTAAGCCGCATGCGCGGCGTCCGAGCGTTCCTTGAGCCGCTGCGCCGCCGCGATATCGTCGCCGATGCGCTTCGAGCGGTCGGCCAGAATCGAGCCGATCCGCGGCAGCGCGATCTTCGCCATCAGCACGTAGAGCAAGATGAACGTCAGCCCCAGCCAGACGAGCTGGGAAGGAAAGTGCTGCGTCTCGAACGGCGGAAATCCGGGGTGCCCGGCGTGGCCTTCGGTATTGGCGGACGTTTCGGCCATGATGGCGCGGCTAGATTCCGAACAGCAGCAGGAGCGCGATCAGCAGCGAGAAGATGCCGAGCGCCTCGGTGATGGCGAACCCGAAGATCAGGTTGCCGAACTGGCCTTGCGCCGCCGAAGGATTGCGCAGCGCGGCGGCCAGATAATTGCCGAAGATGATGCCCACGCCGACGCCGGCGCCGCCCATGCCGATGCAGGCAATGCCGGCTCCAATGTATTTTGCGGCGGTCGGATCCATGAGAAAGCTCCTTTGTCGATAGACGGGGCCTCAATGGCCCGGGTGAATCGCATCGTTGAGATAGATGCAGGTGAGGATGGCAAACACGTAGGCCTGCAGCACCGCGACCAGCAATTCCAGGGCGCAGAGCAGCACGACCATGATCAGCGGCAGGGCGGCGCCGAACCAGCCGATCACGCCCCAGCCGGCCAACATGATGACGAAGCCGGCGAACACCTGAAGCGTGATGTGACCGGCCAGCATGTTGGCGAACAAGCGGACGCTGTGCGAGATCGGCCGCGACACGAATGACAGGACCTCGATGGCGACGATCGCCGGCAGGATGTAGACCGGCACGCCCTTGGGCACGAACAGGTTGAGGAAATGAAAGCCGTGCCGCCAGAAGCCGTAGCCGACGACGATGAAGAACACGGTGAAGGCCAGCGCCACGGTGATGATGATCTGGCTCGTCACCGTGAACGAATACGGGATCAAGCCGATCACGTTGGCGAACAGCACGAACATGAACAGCGTGAAGACGAAGGGAAAGAACTTCATGCCCTCGGTGCCGGCCGAGCTGCGCACCGTGTTGGCGACGAACTCGTAGCTCATCTCGGCGATCGACTGCAGCCGGCCGGGGATCACCGCGCGGCGCGAGGTGGCGCCGATGAACAGCGCCGACACCAGAATCACGATGATGAACATGTAGAGCGCCGAGTTGGTGAAGGCGATCTGATGACCGCCCACGTTCCACACGGGGGACAGGTTGTGAATCTCGAACTGCTCGACGGGATTGATCTGCATGGGTCTCGTCGCATCCGGCGGCGCTGCGCCGCGTTTAGCTATCCCGTTTTTTGGCGGCGCCGCCGTCAAGCGGACCGCCCGGCACGACCCCCGCGGAGCGCATCACATTGAGCACGCCTGCGGCAAAGCCGAGCAGAACAAAGGCGATGAGCCCCCAGGGCGCAATGCCGAGCCAGCGGTCGATGAGCCAGCCAATGCCGCCACCGACCAACACGCCTGCAACGAGTTCGCTCGAGAGCCGGAAGCCTCTGGCGTAGCCGGATGCAGTCGTCGCCCGATCCTCACCGGCACCATCGGCCGGCCGGCCCGGCTGATCGCGGGCAAGCCGTTCGCTGAGCCGCTGAAGTCTCGCGGAGAGCGCGGCCTCATCGGTATGCGCGTTGCCGCCGTCGCCATCCTCGCGCGCGTTGTCGCTCATGCGCTCGACACTCGCGGCTCGGCGGCGTTGCGGCACGCCCGCCCCCTTGAAGCCGCGCGGACCATACTGACGGGCATATGGTGAGTCAAGAAAGGCCAGCTCGCTCTCAACATCTTGAAATCGCGACAGATATGGGCTCCGTTCCGGGCGCCGCCAAGGCCCGCGGACAGCCCTTTTCGCGCCGTTGCGCGGGGCTTCCGCTGCAGCGAGTCGCCAGCGCTTCTCTGCAGCGAACTGCCGAACCCGCCAAGCCTGCGTGCCGGGCCACATGACCTGTCGGTCCTCTCGCCGAACGCCCATCTGCTATGGATGCGCGAACGTGGAACTGCCGCGGCGCCGCGCCGTTTCGTGCCTGATATTTTGGCTCAACGCGCAGCGGCAAGACACGGTTCGCTCGGACGCTGGACATGATCGGCGAGGTCGCCGCGCTACCCATTGGTATACCTATGCTTGCCGCCGCGATCCGGGCTGCGGCGGCAGCTGGCGAGGACGCTGCGTCATGACCTCATTGTCCGCCATCCGCACCGCGCGCGCCGATACGATCGCGAGCGCCACGCTCACCGTGCCGACCAGCGGCGAGGGCTTTTTCGAGATCACCCGCGAACTCGCCGGCTTTCTGAAAGGGACAAAAGCGCGCGACGGCATGCTGTTGTTGTTTGTGCGGCACACGTCGGCGTCGCTGGTCATTCAGGAGAACGCCGATCCGGACGTGCGCGTCGACCTCGTCACCGCGCTCGACCGCCTGGCTCCGGCCGACGCCGGCTGGGTGCACGATGCCGAAGGCCCCGACGACATGCCGGCGCACGTCAAAGCCATGCTGGATGGCGTATCGCTGCATGTGCCGGTCGCCGACGGTGCGCTCCGGCTCGGCACCTGGCAGGGCGTCTATGTGGCCGAACATCGCCGCGCCCCGCACCGGCGCGAGGTGGTGCTGCAGTTCGTCGGCTCGTGCGGCCGCGATTGAGCAAATCGATGCCGGGCGCGTGCGGTGGACCTGATCGGACCGGCGGCGGTACAATGTGTCGTTGCCTGCCGGCATGTGGAACGCCCCTTGAGCGAAGCCCAATCCCATCGCCTGGTGATTGCCGACGATCATCCGCTGTTTCGCGGCGCGCTACGCGAGGCGGTGTCGGGGCTGTTCGCGCGCGCGGAAATCGGCGAGGCCGGCACGTTCGAGGAGATGACTGCGCTGCTCGAGCGCGGCGGCGATGTCGATCTCATTCTGCTCGACCTGCGCATGCCGGGGGCGCGCGGTTTTTCCGGCCTGATGTACCTGCGCGCGCAATATCCTGCCGTGCCGACCGTCGTCGTCTCCGCCAACGACGACCCGGCGGTGATCCGCCGCTGCATGGAGTTCGGCGCCTCGGGCTTCATTCCGAAAACGCTCGGCGCCGAGGCGCTGCGGGCGGCGATCGCGGCGGTGCTGCGCGGCGAAATGTGGACGCCGCCCGACGTCGATCTGACGCGCGATTCAGATGCCGAGAGCGCGGCCATGATCGCGCGGCTGTCGTCGCTGACGCCGCAGCAGGTCCGCGTGCTGATGATGCTGTCGGGCGGGCTGCTCAACAAACAGATCGCCTACGAGCTCGGCGTCTCGGAGGCGACCGTCAAGGCACACGTCTCCGCCATCCTGCAAAAGCTCGGCGTCGACAGCCGCACCCAGGCGGTGATCGCCGCCGGCCGCATCGAAGCCGGCCAGTGGCCGCAGGCGCTGCGCTAAGGCGTATGCTCATAAATCTGCCATGTCGGCTTTTGCCTCAATAGCCGCCGTCGGAACGGAGATGGTGGTCGGTCGAAACGTGCCACAAGCTGCCGTGAGCGGTTGCAGCATCAAAGCAAAGACCACATGCCATCGAGACTGCCGAGGCGCCTGCATCTTCCGACCATCCGTCGATGAAAATGTCAAAGCGCAGGCATCGGAAAGGTTCGGTCGCATCCAACAGACACATGGAGTCCGGTGAAATCTGCGTCACTCTGGGTGGATGTTCGCCGCTGCCATCAGCTTTCGCCATTTTTTAAGGTCGACGCCGATCCTTTGCGACAGTTCTGGACCGGGAATCCAAGTCGCTTCGAGTCCGAGTGACAACAACTTGTGCTGCAGTTCTGGATCGGCATAAATCTTCTTGAATTCGGCCGCGAGCTTGTCGCACACAGCAGGAGGCGTGTGGGCCGGCGCGAGCAGCCCGAACCATTGCGTCATCACGAGACCCGGGTAGCTCGCGGAAAGCGGTACCACTTCCGGCAAGCGCTGTGACGGTTTTGATCCGGCAACGCCAAGCGCGTTGACCTTTCCCGCCTCGATAAACGGCAGCGCCTGCGCGATCGGACCACAGAACATAGTCGCGTCTCCGGCCAGCACCGCGTTCATCGCCGGGCCGGCGCCCTTATAGGGCACGTGAATCATATCAATGCCGGCCGCATGCTTGATCATCTCGCCACAGAAATGCGCCGGCGAACCGAGGCCTGCCGAAGAAAACGTCAGCACACCCGGCTTGGCTTTGGCCGCAGCCACCAGTTCGGCCAAGGTGCGAATCCCGGTCGAGGCGTTGACAACTAGAACGTTGTTGCTTTCGACGACGCCGGCAATGGGAATCAAATCGCGTTGCGGATCATAGGGCACCTTGAGCACATTGGGTGCCATGGTGATTGGCAGGTCCACCGTAAACAAAAGCGTGTAGCCATCCGCCGCCGCCTGCACGACCGTCTGCGTCCCGATAGACCCGGTAGCACCGGGACGATTCTCGACGAGTGCGGGCTCATTCCAATCCTGCGAGATTTTCGTTGCGTAGAGCCTCATGACGAGGTCGGTCGGGCCGGATGGACCCGGCACTATGAAATGAATGGCCCGCGAGGGGTACGCCTGCGCAATCGTCGGCGAGGGTCCAGCAAAGGCCAAGCCCGCGGCGGTTCCGACCATCGCGATGCTGGCAAGGAACGTACGCTTGCTGATCATGGTCTCCTCCGTTTGGCGTTCGTTTTGCGTGATCCGGCGCCGTCGTCTTGCAAAACTGCGCCCGCTTGGCATAGTTGGGAAAGTTCTATCTTTCGATCATCACTTAGCCAAATGCCTATGGTGCCGCCAAACCACGCCGTGGAGCGAAGCAGCCAGCGCCTCAAACTGCGCGATCTCCGCATCCTCATGACCGTGGTCGAGTGCGGCACTATGGCTAAAGCGGCCGAACAACTCGCCGTCTCCCAGCCGGTCGTCTCAAAAACGATTTCCGATATGGAGCATGCAGTGGGTGTGCGGCTCCTCGACCGCAGTCAGCGTGGAGTCGTGCCCACCGCGTACGGTCGCGCACTGATCAAGCGCGGCATTGTGATCTTTGACGAAATGAAGCAAGGGCTGAGAGAGCTCGAATTTCTTTCCGATCCCGCCATCGGCGAAGTGTCGGTCGGAGCGACTGCGCCGCTCACGGCAGCTATCGTCACGCCTGCGATCGATCAGCTTTGTCGCCAATATCCGCGCATGCGCTTCAACATCGTGGTGGCAGATTCCGCGCTGCTATTCGCCGAGCTCGAAGCACGCAATGTCGATTTTGTCATTTCGCGAATTTCGGGGCGTGTACCGGATCACCACGACGCCGAAGTTCTCTTCCACGACGAATTAAAAGTGGTGACCGGGTCGAAAAATCCCATGGCGCGACGCCGCAGCATTGCATTGACTGATCTAATAAACGATCGTTGGATTCTCTCTCCGCCTGGCAGCAATTTTCGTGCCTTGCAAGCGGCTGTCTTTCGCGCATCAGGGCTTGAGCCGCCATCACCCGCAGTTACGATTACAGAATATCAACTGCGACTCGAACTGCTCGCCACCAACCGTCTTCTTACCATCGTTCCCGGTTTCTCGATCGTCCTGCCGCGGCCTCGTGCAGGAGTCATGGCGCTGCCGGTCAAGCTGCGCCTTGCTCCCGAACCCGTCTGCATTATCGCCCTGAAAAACCGGTCGCTCAGCCCCGCGGCGCAAACGTTCATCGAACGCGTGCGCGAAGGGACCAGAAGCCTAAGGCCGACCATTCCCCGCCGTAGGCCACGCCGCTGATCCGCCCATTAGTAAGGAGGTCGCGCCGCATCATACCCCTCTCCCGAATTTAGTGGGTGTTAAGGTATAGGGTCAGATTAGCTCTCCGAAAGAAGCTAGTCGTGAAACCGCAGAGGTCTGCTCCGGGTCAGTTGCGTCGTTTAGGACGCTTCGGCCCGATGTCCGCTTTGCCTCAATGGCTGCCGTCGGAACGGACATGGTGGTCGGTCGAAACGTGCCATTTAGCGACTAGAGCGGCGCAGCAAAATCGGATACTTATTCGACCACGTTATAGGGAAACGTCTTGGGGTATCCAGTCCGACTGCGGCCGTGTAGGGTTCACGGTCTTCGGCGGCGAGGGATTGAAGGATGCGTCGCATCGCTATCGCGTTGGGAACTGTGAGCATTGTCGGACTGCATTCCGCTCAACAGCCTTTTTCATGATCAGTTGTATCCGGGGCGGCATCTACTCAATAGACCGACGCCACGCTACGGTCTTGCGTCAGGGCTGTAAACCGTAACCTCATTGAAATCGTTTCGGCGCCTTTGTGCACCGGAGCCCCTGTTCATTCCTGCGCCAGGCGAACTTCCCAATGTGGCCGGTTCAGAGCGACTCTTTCCTGAGTTTTTGCGTCGCAACATTAGGAGCCGCGCTCGCTTGTTTTGGGCATATGAAAATGTCCTATGCCAGCGTATCCTCTGCAAACCGCAATTGGTTTTGCCATCTGGGGCTTTGATGTTACTGAAACTACTTCCGCTCGCCTTCGCATTGGGTATGGTCCAGCTTTCCACTCCCGCAGACGCCGCAAGTGCGGTGCCAGAGCGAGCGGGTGATTTCGTGGCGTATTGCACGTCTCACTTCAGGGAGTGCAGGAGTAAGATTATAGAGATTGACGTCGCTGCAATGGCGGGAGGCCTGTGGGGCAAAGACGACATAACAAAGGTCTGCGCGGTGCCGCAGGACGTCGACATAACTGATGCCTCTAAGAAGATTTTGGCGTGGCTGACCAATAACGCGGCCGCCGCGGACATGACGACAACAAATGGGGTACACGCGGCTGAAAAAGCCATTTGGAACTGCCGATAACGCCGATTTTTTTGCAACGGCCGTGCCCACGGTCATCGTTTCACGCTGGCTTTGCGAAGCACGCCCTTCTCGGACTGCCGGCCGCCGTTGTCGGCTGAACCCTATTCGGCGGCGACGCGCTGCACCTGCCATTGCGCGATCAGTGCGCGCAGCGAGGCTGGCTTGACCGGCTTGTTGAGAATATGTGCGCCCTCGGTTCGGGCTTCGTCGCGGATATTGGCGGAGCGGTCGGCGGTGATCAGGATAGCCGGGATGTGGCGGCCGGCGCGGCGGCGCAGCTCGGCAATGGCCGCGATGCCGTTGCCGCCGTCGAGGTGGTAATCGACCAGAAGGCCGTCCGGCTCTGCCTGGCTCGCCGCGATGGCGACCAGCGCCTCGGGCAAGTCCGCAGCAGTGAGGACCTGGCAACCCCAGCCGCCGAGCAGCCGCTGCATGCCGTCCAGAATGGCGCGCTCGTTGTCGATGCACAGCACGACCGTGCCGGCGAGACTGCCGGCCTCCGGCCGCACCACGCGGCCGGCGCCCGCTTGAACGATGGCGCCCGACGCGCGCGGTACCTCGATGGAGAACCGCGAGCCGCGGCCAAGCGCCGATTGCAACACGACCTCGCAATCGAGCACGCGGGCGATGCGCTCGACGATCGACAGGCCGAGCCCGACGCCGCGCGCCACGCGGGCGCCCTGGTCGAGCCGATGAAACTCCTTGAACACCGCGCGCCGCCGCGATTGCGGAATGCCGATGCCGGTGTCGCAGACGTCGATGCGCAGCCGCGCACCGCGGCGGCGGCAGCCGACCAGCACGCGGCCCGACGGCGTGTATTTGATGGCGTTCGACACGAGGTTCTGGAGGAGGCGCCCGAGCAGCCGGCGGTCGGAGCGAATGGTCAGCGCGCAGGGCATGACGAAAAGCTCGAGGCCCTTCTCGCGCGCGAGCGGGGCGAACTCGACGGCGAGCCGCTGCAGCAATTCGTCGACGGCAAATTCGGAAAATTCCGGCCGCATGGCGCCGCTGTCGAGCCGCGAGATGTCGAGGAGCGCCGCGAAAATCTCTTCGACCGCTTCCAGCGACGCGTCGATGTTTTGCACGAGCTCGCCGTCTTCGCCGGCGCGCTGGCGCTCGATCAGGCTGGTCACGTAGAGCCGCGCGGCATTGAGCGGCTGCAGAATGTCGTGGCTGGCCGCGGCGATGAAGCGGGTTTTCGAGACGTTGGCGTCGTCGGCCTCGGCCTTGGCGCGGTGCAGCTTGGCGTTGAGCCGCGTCAGCTCCTTGGTGCGCTCGCGGACGCGGCGCTCCAGGGTGGCGTTGGCGCGTTCGAGCGCTTCGGCCGCCTCGACGCTCGGCGTGATGTCGGTGAAGGTCGTGACCAGGCCGCCGTCCGGCATGCGGTTGGCACGCACTTCGATCACCAGGCCGCGTTCGGCAAAGCGCTCCAAAAACGGCGCGTCCTCGGCCGTGTATTTGGCGAGGCGCTCGGCCACGAACGCATCAAGGTCGATCGCGCCATCGGCGCTATGCCGGGCAAGGCGGCCGAGAATGTCGGACAGCGGCACGCCGACCCGGGTCAGCTCGTGGGCCAGATCGAACAGCTCGCCGAACTGCCGGTTCCAGCAGACCAGCGCGAGATCCTTGTCGAACACCGCGATGCCCTGGCGGACATGGTCGAGCGCGGTCTGCAGAATCTCGCGGTTGTAGTGAATGGCCGCACTGGCATCGTCGAGCAGTTTTAACGCCGCCCTGGTCGACAATGCCCGCTTGCGCAGCAAGAGCGACAGCACGAGCCGCGACGAGGCGGCGCCGATGGCGGACGCCAACAGATATTCGCCGTGCTGCAGCAGCGCAATGTCGGCTTCGGAATGCGGATCGAGATCGATGCGGCGCGATGCGGCGAAATTCCTGAAAGACTCGCGGGTGCGCCCTTCGCCGAGATAGCGGGCGACCGCGGCGATCAGCTCTTCGACCGAGACCGAGGCGCGGCGCAGCCGGAACGTCGACGGCATCGTCACCCGGATGGGCGCCAGCGCCGATGGAACAAAGACGTCGGCCTGCACGCTCTCGATCGCCATCGGCCGGCGGCTCAGCGAGCCGAGGATGTAGCAGGCGAGGTTGGCGGCAAGGCTGAGCAGGACGCCGTGCACCAGCGGCGGCAGGTCGAGGCCGAACAGCGCCTGCGGCCGCAGCGCCGCCAGGCCCCATGGACCGTCCGCCAGCATGCGGGTGCCGATCAGGCCGACGTCGGAAAAGCTCGGCAGCAGCAGCGTGTAGAACCACACCAGGATGCCGGCGCTCATGCCGGCGATGGCGCCGCGTGCGGTGCCGCGCCGCCACGCCAGTCCGCCGAACAGCGCCGGTGCGAACTGCGCAATGGCGGCGAATGACAGAAGCCCGATCGAGGCCAGCTGCGCCTCGCCGGCAAAGCGATAATACGCGTAGGCCAGGAACAGGATGGCGAAGATGGCGAGCCGCCGGGTCATCAGCAGCCGCGCGCCGGCGTCGCTTGCCCCGCCGTTCAATGTGGCGCGGCGGTTGAGCACCAGCGGCACGACGATGGCGTTGGACACCATGATGGCGAGCGCCACCGATTCGACGATCACCATGGCGGTGGCCGCCGACAGGCCGCCGACAAACGCCGTGAGCGTCATCAGCGGCGCGTGCGCGGCGAGCGGCAACGCCAGCACGAACATGTCGCCGCCGAAGCGGCTTTGCGGGAAATTCAACAGGCCGGCAACCGCGATCGGCACCACGAAGATATTGATCAGGACCAGATACAGCGGGAACAGCCAGGCGGCGCGGCGGATTTCGGCTTCGCTGCGGTTTTCCACGACGGTGACGTGAAACTGCCGCGGCAGCAGCACGACCGCGAACAGCGCCAGCGTCGTCATGGCGAGGAAGCTGGCGAACTGCGGCGGTTGCGTGAGCACGGCGGCGATCTGCGGCCGCGCCAACGCGCGCGTGAACAAATCGAGCGGTCCCGAGAACATCACGAATGTCACGAACACGCCGACGGCGAGGAACGCCACGAGCTTGACGATCGACTCGGTGGCGATCGCCAGCATCAGGCCGTCCTGGTGCTCGGTGGCGTCGATGTGGCGGGTGCCGAACAACACCGCGAAGGTCGCCATGAACAGCGCGATGAACAGCGCACTGTCGCCGAACATCGGCATCGGCGCGCCGCCGAGGCCGCCGCCCATGATGGTGCCGACCGACGACGAGACTGCTTTGAGCTGGAGCGCGATGTAGGGGATCATGCCGACGATGGCGATCAGCGCCACGGTGGCGGCAACCGCCTGGCTCTTGCCGTAACGCGCCGCAATCAGGTCGGCGATCGAGGTGATGTTCTGGCCCTTGGCGAGCCGCACGATGCGCAGGATCAGCGGATAGCCGAGCCCGACCATGAGGATCGGACCGATATAGATGGTGAGAAAGTCGTAGCCGGTGCGCGAGGCGAGCCCGACCGAACCAAAAAAGGTCCAGGACGTGCAGTAGATCGCCAGCGACAGCGGATAGATCCACAGCCGCGAACGCGCCGCCGCGGCCCGCATGCGGTCGCCGTAGCTCGCGATCAGGAACAAAAATCCGATATAGGCGAGCGCAATAAGGGCGACGACCCAACCTTGCAACACGGCGTTCCCCTGCGTCACGCCGCATTTTTCTGCACCGGCGCGCGCGTGCTTTGCGCAGAATCACCACAGTTTGTCCGGCGTGTCTATCGGCCCGGTGCAACGAGCCGCCGTCATTTGACCGCGCCAGAGGCCGCAGGCATTCATGGCGCAAATGGCATTCCCCCTTCCGCCCCGGCGCCTCGTGCTCGAGGTTGCCGAGACGCTTGCGATTGCGCTTTGCGGCGGCGTCACGTTCGCGTGGCTCGGCCTGCCGGCCGGGCTCGTGTCCGGTTCCGTGCTGGCCGTGGCGGCGGCGGCGCTGTTCGGGCGACCGGTCAAGGTGCCGCTGGGATTAGCGCGTATCTGCTACGTCAGTGTCGGCATCCTGCTCGGCGCCGTGGTGACGCCCGAGACCCTGCGCGGCGTGGCAACGTGGCCGACCAGCATTGCGCTGCTGATGCTCGGCTCGATCGCCATGATGCTGGCGACGTCGCAATATCTGCGCATCGTGCATCGCTGGGATTCGCTCTCCGCGCTGTTCGGCGCCAGCCCCGGCTCGCTGGCGCAGGTGATTTCGCTCGCGACCGAGCTCGGCGGCGATCTGCGCGCCATCGCCATCGTGCAGACCGTGCGGGTGTTGCTGATCGTGGTCGGCCTACCGAACGGCTTGGCATTGTTCGGGCTTGAGGCTCCGGCCATCGCCACGGCGCGTGGACCGGCCGGAATGTCCGTGCTCGGCGAAATGGCGCTGCTGGTCGCGGTGGCGACCGCGTGCGCGGTCCTGTTTCAGCGGCTGCGCTTTCCCGGCGGCCTGTTGTTCGGCGCCATGACCGGGTCGGCGATTTTGCACGGCACCGGGTTCATTCACGCCGTGCTGCCGTGGTGGATCGGTTCGAGCTGCGTGATCGTGCTGGGCGGCGTGGTCGGCTCGCGCTTCGCCAACACCACGTTCCGCATGCTGGTCGGCTTTCTCGGCGCCGCGTTCGGCTCGTTCGCGGTGTCCATGGCGGTGGCGACGTTCTTCGTCTTCATCGTCGTGCACTTCTTGTCGTTTCCGATCGCCAACGTGGTCATCGCCTTTGCGCCGGGCGCGCAGGACACCATGATGGTGCTGGCGCTGGCGCTGCATCTCGACCCGGTCTATGTGGGCGCCCATCACCTCGCGCGTTTTCTGGTCGTGACGTTTTCGGTGGCGCTTGGCGCCCGCCACATCGCCGGCAAGAAGCCGCGCCGTGCCGGCCGGACGCGTGAGGAGACGTAAGCGTAGCGAAGCCGTCAGGCGGCCATCACCCCGGCATCGTCCTCGACCGATGCCTCTGGCGCGAGCGGCACGGCGGCGTCGCTCACCCGCCGCGGCAGATCGGCCCAGTGCAGCGATTTGTAATCAAAGCCTTTGGCGATGGTCGGCTTGACCACGTTGAAGTACGGCGAGATGTCGAAGTCGCGCGGGCAGTACAGCGAGGAATGACGGATCTCGAGGATCTCCTGGCGCGCCTGCCGGCTCTCGGTCAACGTGATCTTGGGCAGGATCGGATAGCGCACCGCGGAAAACGCGTCGGCGATCAGCGCCGAGCAGATGAGCCGCGTCGGATCGCCGGAGCCGAGCGCGATCAGGCGCCGCCGCCAGCGCAGCGGCACCGGCAGCGGAAACAGATAGCGCATCAGGTCGGTGATGTTTTTCAGATCGTAGGCGAAGCCGAGCCGGTCGAGCGCATAGGCGCAGACGATGGCGCAGTCGCTCTCGGTCAGGCCGACCGGCCGGCAGATGCGGGTGTGAAAGCGCGTGTATTTCGACAGCGGCGCCGAGACGACGCCTTCGCCGGCATTGGCCTCGATCAGCACATGCGGCTCGCCGTCGTCGCCCGAACGGCCGGCGAGCGGTCCCACATAGAGCGCCGAATGCGACCACGTCGACTGCGTCAGATATTTGATGACGCCGGAGATGCGGGCATTGCCCTCGATGAGGAGCACGTCGCCGGGCTGCAGCGACTGGCGCAAGGCGTCGGGATCGCTCGGCGTGAACGGCGCGTAGCCGGCCACCGGCTGGTCGAGATAGCGGGCGATCACGCGCCCTATGGCGTCGAGCAATCTGCTCACGGGCACTCCCCACTTTTCCGCGCGGTATGCCGCGTCGCTATTTTGTGACGAATTTATCCGGTCTCTGTTGCAATTTGGTTCACGCGATGTCCGCCGCTTACTGAAACTTAAGCCTGATGTTTGCCTGCGGCATGCGGTTCGGGCAATCTGCGCCAAACCGACAAGCAATCGGAAACCATGCCGCGATTAAGCCGCCGTTCGTTCGTTGCCGCCTCCGCCGCGCTACTGGCGCGCCCTGCCCTTGCGGCGCCGGCGGCGAGCGCGGCCGAGTACGACGTCGTCATCGTCGGCGCCGGCGCCGCAGGCATCGCCGCGGCGCGGCGCATCGCTGCCGCCGGCCGCCGCTACGTGATGATCGAAGCCGGCAACCGCATCGGCGGCCGCTGCGTCACCGATACGCGCAGCTTCGGCGTGCCGTTCGACCGCGGCGCGCATTGGATTCATTTCCCGTCCACCAATCCGATCACCAAGCTGGTGCCGCGCGGCGGCCTCGAAATCTATCCGGCGCCGCAAAGCCAGAAGGTGCGCATCGGGCTGCGCAACGCGCGCGAGGGCGAGCTGGAAGATTTTCTCTCGGCGCAAGTGCGCGCGACCCGCGCCATCGCCGATGCGGCACGCAAGGGCGACACGCCGTGTGCCCAGGCGCTGCCGAACGATATCGGCGACTGGCGGCCGACCGTCGAGTTCGTGCTCGGCCCATTCTTCTGCGGCAAGGATCTGGCGCAGGTCTCGACCGCCGACTTTGCGCACGCGCCGGAGCGGCGCGCCGACGCGTTCTGCCGCCAGGGCTTTGGCGCGCTGCTGGCGTCGCTCGGCGCCGGATTGGCGGTGCAGCTTGGCACAGCGGCGAGCGCCATCGATCTTGGCCGCGGCATCGCGGTGCAAACGCCGAAAGGAACCATCGCGGCGCGCACCGCCATCGTGACGGTATCGACCAGCGTGATCGGCTCCGGCCGTGTTCGCTTCGCGCCCGAGCTCCGCCGGTTCGCCGATGCGTGTCAGAATCTATCGCTCGGCAGCTACGATCACATCGGACTCGAACTTTCCGGCAATCCGCTCGGCCTCGAGAGCGACGACCTGGTGTTCGAGAAATCGGCGAACAAACAAACCGGCGCCATTCTGGCCAACGTGTCCGGCACGTCGTTGTGCCTCGTCGAGGTGGCCGGCTCGTTCGGCCGCGAGCTTGCCGCCAAGGGCGAGGCCGCGATGGTCGACTTCGCCGCCGATTGGCTGGCGAAACTCTACGGTACGGAAGTCAAGAAGGCGGTGAGCCGCGCCGGCGCCACCCAATGGAATGCCGATCCGCGGTTTCTCGGCGCCATGTCGGCGGCCGCGCCCGGCGCACAGGCGGCGCGCCGGATTCTCATGGAGCCGATCCACGACGCGGTCTGGTACGCCGGCGAAGCCGCGCACGAGAGGCTATGGGGCACCGTCGGCGGCGCCTGGGAATCCGGCGAGCGCGCCGCCGCCGCGGCGCTGCGCCGGCTCTCCGGCGTGCGCGAACCTGTGCCCGAGGAGAAGCGCCCGCCGCGCAAGCGCGAACGTTCGCACCGCCGCGGACACTGAATCTCGCGCCAGACCGGCCGCTTGATACCGCTCATTCCCGCGAAAGCGGGAATCCAGAGTTTGAAGAACTGGGTCCCCGCTTTCGCGGGGACGAGCGGAACCGAACGGTCGCTCCGCAAGATTACGCGCGCAAGACGCCGCCGGTGCGTTTGCCGACTTCGGCGACGATTTTTGCAGCGAGCGCGTCGATCTCCGCGTCCGTCATGGTGCGCTCGCGCGGTTGCAGCGTAACAGCGATCGCGATCGACTTCTTGCCCCCTTCGATGCCGGCGCCTTCATAAACGTCGAACACGTTGACCGCGGCGATCAGCTTGCGGTCGGCGCCCGCGGCGGCGCGCACCAGATCGGCGGCCTTGACGGTGCGCTCGACCACGAAGGCAAAATCGCGCTGCACCGGCTGGAACGGCGACAGATCGAGCGCCGGCTTGGCGCGTGTCGCCTTGGCCTTCGGTTCGGGGATGCGTTCGAGGATGACCTCGAAGGCCACCACGGGCCCATCGGCCTTGAGCGCCTCGAGCGCGCTCGGATGCAGCTCGCCGAAATGGCCCAGAATATTTTGCGGCCCAATCTGGATCGTGCCGCTGCGGCCGGGATGAAACCAGGCCGGCCCGCCGGGCGCGATCTGCAGCGCCTGGGACGGCGCGCCGGCCGCGACGAGCACCGCGAGCGCGTCGGCCTTGGCGTCGAACGCATCGACCTCGCCGTCGTGCTTGCTCCACTGCCGGCCGATGCCCGACGGTTTTGCCAACGCGCGGCGCACGCCCGCCGCCGCGGTGAGCTGGTCCGCCGGCTGGTCGCCGCGAAAAATTTGGCCGACCTCGAACAGCCCGACATCGGCAAAACCGCGGTCGGCGTTCTTCTGCGCCGCCGCGACCAGACCGGGAATGAGGCTCGGCCGCATGTCGGAGAGATCGGCTGCGATCGGATTCGCCAGTGCCAGCTCCGGCTTGCCGCCGCCGAACAACTCGGCCTGCTGTTTCTCGATGAACGACCAGGTCACCGCCTCGACCAGATTGCGCGAAGCGAGCGCGCGCCGCGCCTTACGGGTGCGCAACTGGATCGGGGTGAGCACCGCCTTGCGCGGCGCCGCGCCGCGGTCGAACGGGGTTGACGGCACGCGATCGACGCCGACGATGCGCACCACTTCCTCGACGATATCGGCTCTGCCCTGCACGTCGGGCCGCCACGACGGCACCGCGATCTTGATGCGCTCGCCCTGGCCGGCGACGAAGAAGCCGAGCCGTTCCAGCACGCGGCGCATTTCCGTAAGCGGCACCGACAGGCCGGACAGCCGTTTCAGCTCGGACAGCGGAAAGTCGATGATGCGCTCGGGCGGCTCGATGCTGCCGGCGACGCAAATATCCGACGGCGTGCCGCCGCACAGGTCGAGCACCATGCGGGTGGCGAGCTCGAGGCCGCCCACCATGAAGGCCGGATCGACGCCGCGCTCGAACCGGTAGCTGGCGTCGGAATGGATGCCGAGCTTGCGGCTGGTCTGCGCGATGTTGGACGGTTCCCACAGCGCCGATTCGATCAGCACGTCAGTCGTCGATTCCGAGCAGCCGGTCTTTTCGCCGCCCATGATGCCGGCGAGCGATTCGACACCGGCTGCGTCGGCGATCACGCACATGCTGTCGTCGAGCGCGTAGGTCTTGCCGTCGAGCGCCAGCAGCGTTTCGCCCTGGCGCGCGCGGCGTACCGTGAGGTTTCCCTGCACCTTGGCGGCGTCGAACACGTGCAGCGGCCGGCCGCGGTCGTAGGTGATGAAGTTCGTGATATCGACCAGCGCATTGATCGGCCGCAGTCCGATCGCCGCGAGGCGGCGCTGCAGCCACGCCGGCGACGGGCCGTTCTTGACACCGCGGACGAGGCGCAGCGCGAAGGCCGGACACAGCGGCGGCGTGTCGCCGAAGTCGAGCGTCACCTGCACCGGACAGGCGAACTCGCTCTTCACCAGCTTGATCGCCGGATCGTTGAAGCGGCCCATATCGGCGGCGGCGAGATCGCGGGCGATGCCGTGCACGGCGGTGCAATCGGCACGGTTCGGCGTCAGGTTGATCTCGATCATCGGATCGTCGAGACCGGCCCAGTGCGCGTAGCTGGCGCCGACCGGCGCGTCCTCGGGCAGGTCGATGATGCCTTCGTGATCGTCGGAAATCTGCAGCTCGAACTCCGACACCAGCATGCCGCGGCTCTCGACGCCGCGGATGGTGCCGACCGCAAGCGTCATGTTCTTGCCCGGGATGAACGCGCCCGGCGGCACGAACACGCCCGTCATGCCGGTGCGCGCGTTCGGCGCGCCGCACACCACCTGGATCGGCTTGCCGTCGCCGGTGTCGACCATGCAGACGCGCAGCCGGTCGGCATTCGGATGCGGCTTGGCCTCGACCACACGCGCGATGACGAACGGCGCCAGCTGCTTGCCCTTGTCGTCGATGCGCTCGACCTCGAGCCCGATCATGGTCAGCTTGTCGGCGATGTCGCCAAGCGAACTGTCGGTCTCGATGTGCTCCTTGAGCCAGGCGAGGGTGAATTTCATCATGGCGTTAGCTGCTCAATCCGCCGGCCAGTGTCGGGAAGTCGAGCGGCCGAAAGCCGTAGTGCGAGAGCCAGCGCACGTCGGCTTCGAAGAAGGCGCGCAGGTCGGGCATGCCGTATTTGAGCATGGCGATGCGGTCGATGCCCAAGCCCCAGGCAAAGCCCTGGTACTCGTCGGGATCGAGCCCGCAATTCTTCAGCACGTTCGGGTGCACCATGCCGCAGCCGAGAATTTCCATCCAATCGGTGCCTTCGCCGAAGCGGACTTCGCCCTTGTCGCGGCGGCACTGGATGTCGACCTCGAGCGACGGCTCGGTGAACGGGAAGAACGACGGCCGAAACCGCATGCCGACCTTGTCGACCTCGAAGAACGCCTTGAAGAACTCTTCCAGGATCCATTTGAGGTGGCCGAGATGCGAACCCTTGTCGATCACCAAACCTTCGACCTGATGAAACATCGGCGTGTGGGTCTGGTCGGAGTCGCAGCGATAGGTGCGGCCCGGAATGATGACGCGGATCGGCGGTTTTTGGGCCAGCATGGTGCGCACCTGCACGGGCGAGGTGTGGGTACGCAGCAATAGCCGGCTCCCGTCCGGCTTCGGATTGAAAAAGAACGTGTCGTGCATGTCACGCGCCGGATGGTCCGGCGGGAAATTCAGCTTGGTGAAATTGTAATCGTCGGTCTCGATGTCCGGGCCTTCGGCGATGGCGAAGCCCATGTCGGCGAAGATCGCCGTGAGCTCGTCGGTGACCTGGGTGATCGGATGGATGCGGCCGCTCTCGAACGGCGCCTCACGCACCGGCAGCGTGACGTCGACGCTCTCGCTGTTGAGCCGCGCCGCCAAGGCGGCGCTCTTGAAGCTTTCGCGGCGCGCCGCGAGCGCGGCATTGACGCGATCCTTGAGCCCGTTGATCTCCGGGCCTCTGGTCTTGCGTTCGTCCGGCGGCAGCGCGCCCAGCGTCTTCAGCAGCGCGGTGATCGAGCCGTTGCGGCCGAGCGCGGCGACGCGCACGGCTTCGAGCGCCGCCTCGTCATTCGCCGCGCCGAGGTCCGTCAGGATTTGTTGTTCCAGTTGCGCAATATCGGACATGGTGTCGGGCATGGTATCGGACGTGGCGCTCAATCCGGCATGAACGTCAGGTCGGTGTCGGACGGCTTGCCGCCGGCTTGCGTGAGCATGTAATGCACCTGGCCGCGATGATGGGTCTGGTGATTGAACATGTGGCTGACCAGGACCCAACGCGGGTGCGTCCATTCACGCTTGATCGCAACTGAAAGGAAAGTCTGATCGGCGGCGAGCCACGCCGGATCGATCGTGTCGGCCCACGCGATCATGGTCTGGTCGAAATTCTTGCGCTCGCTCTTCAGCTCATCCCAGTCGGCGTACAGCGACACCGACCCCGGAATGCCGCCAGGCGGCGCCGGCACGTCGGTGAAGCGGCTCATCCAGATGCGGTCGGCCCACAGCAGGTGGCTCAGCGTCTGGTGGACCGAACCGAAGAATGCGCCGCGCTCGCGCCGCCGCTCGGCGTCGGAGAGCGTGTCGGCGGTGCCGTACAGGTTCTCGTTCTGCCAGCGATTGTAGCGTGCCATGCGCTGCACGTAGGCACGATCGATCATGACGACCTCCTTCGGGACGCCAGGCACCGCGCCGGTCGAACAACAATGCCTATGCGAGCGCGGTCTTGGCCTGGCCGACGATCGCTTCGAACGCCGCCGGCTGGGTGATGGCGAGGTCCGAAAGCACCTTGCGGTCGACCGCAATGCCGGCCTTGTCCAGGCCCGCGATAAATTTGCTGTAGTTCAGCCCGAACGGCCGTACCGCCGCATTGAGCCGCTGAATCCACAGCGCGCGGAACGTGCGCTTGCGGCGCTTGCGGTCGCGATAGGCGTATTGGTTGGCCTTCTCGACCGCCTGCTTGGCGACCCGGATCGTGTTCTTGCGGCGGCCGTAATAGCCCTTGGCGGCCTTGAGCACCTTCTTGTGCTTGGCATGGGCGGTGACGCCGCGCTTGACGCGTGCCATGGCAGATCTCCTGTTGAATAACGCGAATTAGGCGGATGCCGCGATCGACGCAGCTGCCGGTCAGCCGTTCGGCAAAAAGTACTTTTTGATGTTGTCGCCGTCGGCCTTGAACAGCACGTTGGTGCCGCGCAATTGGCGGATCTGCTTCTTGGTGCGTTTGATCATGCCGTGGCGCTTGTGCGACTGCGCATAGAGGACCTTGCCGGTCCCCGTCACCTTGAAGCGCTTCTTGGCGCCGGATTTGGTCTTCAACTTGGGCATTTGGCTCTCCTTGGCGGTAAGGCCGCTGCCGCGCCATCCCGACAAGTGGGACGGGCAGAGGGCGCCGCGATGCTCGTCATGAGCGGATTGTGCGTGAGCACGTCGCCGCCGCCACGGCAGCCCTATTCAGCCGGGCGACGGGAGGGCGCGTTATGGCAGAGGCCGCCGTTGAAGGCAACCGAAGGCCGGCTCAGCGCGGCGCCAGCACCATGACCACCTGGCGGCCTTCGAAGCGCGGTTCCTGCTCGACCTTGGCGATCTGCAGGGTGTCGCCCTTGACCCGGTCGAGCAGCTTGTAGCCGAGTTCCTGGTGCGCCATTTCACGGCCGCGGAAGCGCAACGTCACCTTGACCTTGTCGCCTTCCTCGAAGCAACGCTGCATCGAGCGCATCTTCACGTCGTAATCGTGGTCGTCGATCATCGGCCGCAGCTTGATCTCTTTGATCTCGACGATCTTCTGCTTCTTGCGCGCCTCGGCGGCCTTCTTCTGCGCCTGATACTTGTACTTGCCGTAGTCGAGAATTTTGCAGACCGGCGGCGATGAATTGGGGGCGATCTCGACCAGGTCGAGGCCGGCCTCCCGCGCCATGGCCAATGCGGCGTCGGTATCGGTGACGCCTTTGTTGGCGCCGTCTTTGTCGATGAGCTGGACCTCGCGGACGCGGATCTCCTCGTTGATGCGCGGCCCCTCCTTGGGAGCGGGCTGCAGACTTCTGATCGGGCGACGAATGGGTCGTATCTCCTATGGTGGTTGCGAAAGATGCCGTTCGGTTCCGTAATGGCGCGGACCACGCTCAGTGCGTCCGCGGGCGGTTCGACCGGCAATCGGAAAAGATCGGTAGTTTCGGCGCATAAGTCAACGCCGATTGCAGCTATCGTGCACCGCGCCAACCCCTGATCTATGGTGCGTGTTTCTTTTCGGGCACACCGCCCGGCAACCGTTTCGTGCCGGTCGGAGCTTGCGCCCCCGCGCACCGCGTTGCCGTTCTGGAAATCACCTGATGACCGATAACAGCCTGAAATTCCTGCAAATTGGTGAAGCGGCCGGGCGCCGCGCCATCGCCGTGCGGCAGCACGACGGCGCCGCGCCGGGCCTGTTCTGGCTGTCGGGCTACAAGTCCGACATGAAGGGCACCAAAGCCGCGGCGCTGGCGCAGTGGGCGCAAACACATGGGCGCGCCTGCACCCGCTTCGACTACTCTGGTCACGGCGAATCAGGCGGCGCGTTCATCGACGGCACGATTGGGCGCTGGCTCGAAGACAGCTTGGCGGTGCTCGATGCCTGCTGCCGCGGGCCGCAGATCCTGATCGGCTCCTCCATGGGCGGCTGGCTCGCGCTCCTGCTGGTGCGGGCGCTGCGGCAGCGCGGCGCGGCGAAGTCGTCCGCGGAGGCAAGCGCCGCGCCGGCCTCCATCGCCGGCCTGGTCCTGATCGCGCCGGCAATCGATTTCACCGAAGAACTGATGTGGAAGCGGTTCACGCCGGACATCAAGCAGGAGCTTGCCGACAAAGGCGTGTGGCAGCGGCCGTCGGCCTATTCGCCGGAGCCGTATCTCGTGACCCGGCGCCTGATCGAAGAGGGCCGCGATCACCTGCTGCTCGGCAGCATGATCGAGACCGGCTGCCCGGTCCGCATTCTGCAAGGCGTGGAAGATCCGGACGTGCCGTGGCAGCACGCGGTGGAGCTCACCTCGCGGCTCGCCTGTGACGATGTGGTGCTGACTCTGGTCAAGGACGGCGATCACCGCCTGTCGCGGCCCGAAGACATCGAGCGGCTGCTGGCCGCCGTCGGGGAGTTTTAGATCGACGCATGTCGCGTCGCGGGCTGCAGCCAGGCCGGCAAGAAGCCGGCAATAAAATAGCGGGAGGCATTGAGGCCTCCCGCTTGCGCAATGTGAGATCTGCGTTGCGCTCAGATCGAGTGGTGTCCGCGCCCGCCGTGTCCGACCACGGTCACGTCGACGTGTGCCAGGCCCGAAAACCCGATCGCGCGCGCTGCCGCCGGAGTGAGGTCGATGATGCGGCCGCGCACGAAGGGACCGCGATCGTTGATGCGCACGACCACGGAGCGGCCGGTGCGCGAGTTGGTGACCCGCACCATGGTGCCGAACGGCAGCGAGCGATGCGCGGCGGTGAGCCCGCCGGCGCTGGCGCGCTCGCCATCAGCGGTGCGGCCGCCAGAATAGATCGAGGCTATTCCGGTCTGTGCTGAAGCAGAAATTGGGATCGCGATAATCGATGCAAGAACAGTTGAGGCACACAGAAGCTTTGTCAGGTTAAAACCTGCCATGACTGACCTACTCAGTTGTTGATGGGGTGGTGTGAATACGGCTCGTTCACATGAGCCGATGGCGCTAACACAGGCGGAATGTGTTGATAGTGCGACGCAATATTAAGCGATCATTATTTAGGCAACATAGCGAGTGCGCCTACATCATAGGCAGACGCCGAACTTACTGAAACTTAACCGAAATCTCGATTTCCTGCGGGCGCGTCCGGTTCCCCTATGCAGGAAGGGGCATCAGATATGCGCCAGGAGTTGGAACGAATGCGAGCCAACCCTTTGAAAATTAACCCTTAAGCGGCGGCACTCGGCAGCTCGTAGTCCTTGAAGCGCTCGCGCAGCGCGGTCTTTTGAATCTTGCCGGTCGCGGTGTGCGGAATGCCCTCCACGAAGGCGACGTCGTCTGGCATCCACCATTTGGCGACTTTGCCCTCGAGGTAAGCCAGCAGCTCGGCCTTGCTGGCCGATTGCCCTTCCTTGAGGACCACGATCAAGAGCGGCCGCTCGTCCCATTTCGGGTGGCGGACGCCGATCACCGCGGCCTCGGCGACTTTGGGATGGCCGACCGCGAGGTTTTCCAGATCGATCGACGAAATCCATTCGCCGCCCGACTTGATCACGTCCTTGGAGCGGTCGGTGACCTGCATGTAGCCGTGCGGATCGAGCGTGGCGACGTCGCCGGTGTCGAAAAAGCCCTCGTCGTCGACGATGCTCGCCGGCTCCTTGAAATAGGCCCGCGCCACCGACGGGCCGCGCACCTTCAGCCGGCCGAAGGTCTTGCCGTCGCGCGGCAGGTCGCGATCGGCATCGTCGACGATCTTCATATCGACGCCGAACGGCGCGTGCCCTTGCTTGACCTGGATGTCGAGCTTGGCTTCGCCGGCGAGCGCCGCATAGTCCGGCTTGATCGAGCCGAGCGTGCCGAGCGGACTCATCTCGGTCATGCCCCAGGCGTGGCAGACCTCGACGCCGTACACGTCCTGGAATTTCTGGATCATGGCGCGCGGGCAGGCCGAGCCGCCGATCACGACTTTGCGCAAGTGCGGCAGCTTGAGATTATGCTCTTCGAGATATTGCAGCAGCATCAGCCACACGGTCGGCACCGCCGCCGTGAAGGTGATGCGCTCGCGATCGAGCAGTTCGTAGATCGATGCGCCGTCGAGCTTGGCGCCGGGCATCACCATGGCGGCGCCCACCATGGGCGAGGTCAGCGCCAGGCCCCAGCAATTGGCGTGAAACATCGGCACGACCGGCAGGATGACGTCGCGCGACGACACCCCCATGGCGTCGGGCTGCGCCGCCATCAGCGAGTGGAAGACATTGGAGCGGTGCGAGTAGAGCACGCCCTTGGGATTGCCGGTGGTCCCGGACGTGTAGCACATGCCGGCCGCGGTGTTTTCGTCGAACGACTTCCAGGCAAAATCGCCGTCCGCTTCGGCGATCCACTCTTCGTACGGTACGGCGTTGCGCAGGCTGGTCTGCGGCATGTGCGCGGCGTCGGTCAGCACCACGTAGCGCTCGACCGGCTTGAGTTTCTCCGCGAGCTTCTCGATCAGCGGCACGAAGGTCAGATCGAGCAGCATCACGCGGTCTTCCGCGTGATTGACGATCCATACGATCTGCTCGGCGAACAGCCGCGGATTGACGGTGTGATAGACCGCGCCGGCGCCCATGATGCCGTACCAGGCTTCGAGATGCCGCCAGGTGTTCCAGGCCAAGGTCGCCACGCGGTCGCCGAGCTTGATGCCGTCGCGCTCGAGCCGCTGCGCCAGCCGCAGGGCGCGGCCGCGAACCGCCGCATAGGTGGTGGCGTGCAGCGGGCCCTCGATGGAGCGTGAGATCACCCGCCGTTCGCCATGGTTGAGCGCGGCATGATCGAGCACGCGATGGCACAAGAGCGGCCAATCCTGCATCAGCCCGAGCATGGTACGGTCCTCCCGAAGGCGTCTTTTTTGCCGGCCGCCGGCGGGGCAGCCGCCGCAAGGTTACTCACGCGCACTGCCAACGCAAACGCCTTGTTGAAGCGGGAGCCGTGGTCTAGTGCTCGCCACTCATGGTGGTTGGCGCCAGGCGGACACGCCGATTGTCGCCGCAATGGACTTGCAGATTGGCCAGCGTGACCGCGTCGGGCAAAACTCTTTTCATCCTCCTTGCGATGCTTGGCGCGAGTGCCGTCGTTGCGGCGCAGCATGCGTCGGCGCGACCGTTCAAACGACCGCCGGCGGCGCACGGCTATGTCCGTCCGCCGCGGCCGATCGCGATTCCGCAACAGACCGCGCCGCCTCAGGAAACCTTCGCCTCATTTCCCGAAAAGGAACCGGCGGCCGCCGCAGCGGCGCCGTCGCCATGCGATGTGCGGCTCGCCCAGGTCGCCGGTTTTCGGCCGCTGGCGCGGCTGATCGCGCCGGGCGAATGCGGCGCCACCGACGCGGTGCTGTTGGAAACCGTTACCCTTCCCGACCGCAGCAAAGTAGCGATCGCGCCGCCGGCGACGCTGCGCTGCGAGATGGCGCAAGCGGTAGCGCAATGGCTGCGCGAGGACGTCGCGCCGGCGGCGCAGAAGCTCGGCGCGCCGGTGCGGCGGCTCGGCAATCTCGGCTCCTACGAATGCCGCGGCCGCGACCGCGTGCGCGGCGCCACCTTGAGCGAGCACGGCCGCGCCGACGCGCTCGACGTGCACGATTTTCGCCTCGCCAATAACAAGATCGTCGTGCTCGCCGATCCCAAGGCGCCGAAGGAATTTCGCGATGCCTTGCGGGACAGCGCCTGCGCGCGTTTTTCCACCGTGCTCGGCCCCGGCTCCGATGCCGAACATGCCGAGCACATTCACCTCGACCTCGAGGAACGGCGCAACAATTACAAGATCTGCGAGTGGGACGTGCGCGAGCCGGTCGTCCAGGTGAAGGGGGCAACGCCGATCACGCCCGAGGAAGTGCCGCTGCCGTGGCCGCCGGAGGTGGACACCGCCAAGACCAGACGGCGGTAAGCGATGGCCTATCGCCCCCCGGGCTTCAATAATTCTTCAACAGCCGCTCGATGTAATCGAGCTCATCCTGCGGGCGGCCGATCTCGCCGAAGCGCTTGCGCAATTCCTCGATGATGCGGCGGGCGCGCTGGGCGTCGATTTCGCCGGGCACTTTCACCGTGCTGTCGTCGCCGTATTCGCGGCCGGGCCGCGGGCGACCGAGCGGATCGGTGTTCTGATCGGCGCGCGGCCGGCCCAAGCCGAACGGTTGGCCCGGGCCCCGCCCCTGCCCCATCTGCTGCTGCATCTGTTGCGCCAGCGACTGCGCGCCTTTGCGCAGCGCGTCGAGCGCGCGGCCCTGGGCGCCGACGGCCCCATCGGTGTCGCCGTTGCCGAGATCGCCTTCGGCCTGGCCCATCTCGTCGCCGGCGCGGCCGAGCTGATCCAATTCGCCGCCCTCACCCTGGCCTTGCTGCTGGCCGCGCTGCCGGCCTTGGCCGTTCTGGCCTTGCTGATTTTGACCTTGCTGGCCTTGCTGGCCTTGCTGACCCTGCCGGTTCTGACCAAAACCGTGGTTCTTCAGATCCTCGAGCAGCTTGTTGAGCCGGTCGCGCAGCGCTTGCTGATTCTGCCGCAGATCGCCGAGCCCTTGGCCTTGTTGATTCTGGCCCTGCTCGCCGGGCTGTGCGTTGCGGCGGCGCTGCTCCTGGCCCTGCCTGAAGGTGCGGTCGCGCAACTCCTGCTGCTTGCGGATCATGTCGCCGAGCTCGTCGAGCTGCGCCATCATATCGTCGTCGTCGCCTTGGCCGGGCGACGCCATCTGCAGATTTTCCATCATCTGCTCGAGCTCGGAGAGCAACTGCTGGGCGGCGTCGCGCGAGCCGCTGCGCGCCAGGTTCTCCAGGCGGTCGAGCATGTTCTGCAGATCGCGCTGGCTCAGCATGCGCGAATTGCGGTCGAGCTGCCGCGGGTTCTGACCGTTGTTGCGCAGCTGCTGCGCCAGCGCCTGCATGTAGCGGTTCATGGCCTGGCGCAGCCGGTCCATCAGCTCCTTGATCTCGCGATCGCTGGCGCCGCGCTGCAGCGCCTGGCGCAGCGCCTCCTCGGCGTTGCGCAGCGCAGTCTGGGCGTCGGCAACCTCGCCCGACTCGAGATCGACCGCCATCGACCACAGCCGCGTCACGACGTTGCGCAAATCGTCGTCGGTCTTGGCGTGCACCAAAAGCGCGGAGATCGACGTCAGGCCGAGATAGACGCCGATGTCGGGCGAGAATTTTTCCGGCGCCAAGGTGAGCGCTTGAAGCGCCGTGAGCACGCGCGGCCGCGCGTTGGCATCCATGGCCAGAACGCGGCGCTGCTCGACCAGCGCCCGCGCCAGCGGCTTGGTGAAAATGCGCTCGGGCAGTTTTAGGGTGAACGGGTCGCTCTTGCCGACATTGCCGCCGTCGTCGTGCGCCACAAGCGTCATGTTGACCTCGGCGCCGGCCCACGGATGATCGGTCAGATCCTTGATGGTCTGGCCGACACCTTTTTTGGTGTGCGCCTGCGGCAGGATCAGCGCAAAATCCGGCGGGCCGTAGAGCGGGCGCGGCGCCTCGTCTTGTGCGGTGCCGGCCGCAGCCGGCGCGTCCTTGCGGGCGAACGTCGCCTGCGCCGAGCTGACGCCGTAATCGTCCTCGAGCCGATACGACAGCAACAGCGAGCCGCGCGCCTGCTCCTCGGGATCTTTGGTCAGCGCGATGACCGGCGGCTTGTCGGGGATGGCGTTGAACGACCAGGCGACGTCGTCGCTCAGGCCGCGCAACGTCGCGGTGCCGGTCGCCGCGATGGTGAACTTATGCTCCTGCGTGCCGGCGGGCGCGTGGGTCTCGTCCTTGGCGGCGGTGACGCCGCCAGAGCCGACGACGTCGACATCGACCTTGCCGGTTGAGCGCACCACGAGCGTCGAATTCACCGGCACGGCAAGCGGCGCGCCCGATTGCGCAAACCTTTCGCCCGGCCGGATGCCGGGCAGCACGATCGGCGGCTTGGCCGTATAGAGCGGCGGAATGACCCAGGCGTCGACGCGGAAATTCGCCGGCACCATGACGCCGTGCCAGTCGAACGCCGCGGCGACGCGCTTGAACCGTTCGCCGCCGGCGGCAAAGAACGTGGCGATGCAGGCGATCAGCACGAGCCCGCGCAGCGCATAAGGATCGCGCCAAGCGACGCGCGGCGCCGGCCGCCCGGCCTTGAGCGAGGCCGCGGCACGGCGGGCGCGCTCGACGTGGGCGTTCCACAGCGCCAGCGCATGTGGGTCTTGCGACGGAATCGCAAGCTGGTCGGCCATCGCCGTGGCGGGGCGATGCACAAGGCCGCTGGTCCGGTCGAGCCGGCGCAGGCCGTCGGGCGCGCCGGGCAGACGCAGAAAAAAGAACGGGAGGGCGGCCGCGATGGCGAGCGCGGCAAACAGTACAAGCCCGGCGGCGCGGGCGAGCGGCGGCAGCCACAGCCAGAGTCCGAGCCACGACACTGCGAGAAACAGTCCGAGCGCCGTGGCGAGCGTCGCCAGCGCCGGCCACAGCCGTTCCCAAAACAGCGCCCAACGCGCTCGCTGCAGCGCGCGCGTCAACAGCGACCGGCTCGGCTCGCTACCGGCCGGCCCGGACGCCTGATCGGGCAAAGTCGCTTCGGTCACAAAGGGGCTCCGAAAAAGCCGGCGCGCTAGCGCAAGCCCGGCAAGACAACACGTTACCATGAGGGCAGGTTCAAGGCACGTCCGCCGCCGCGCCAGCGGAGACATGCGAATTCATAGCGAGCGCGGCAAGCGGTCCGGCGCGGGTCTGCGCCAAGTGCGTATTCGCCAATTCGGACAAGCACTTCCAAAGAACCTGCGGGCCACGATCACGGCTTCGTGCGCGGCCGTTGATGGCGGCCATGGGCAATGTTGATTGTCCGCCACAGGCCCAAAACCGACCGGTCCGCCGTAGTCCCGCGCATTGTTTGCAGCGAATCAAAAGCCGCCCGAGCGACCATACGCATCGTCTCGCGCGCAGAATCGGCAGACGCCATAGCATCGCTCTTCGATTCAGCTTTCAGTTTCCCGACGGTCAAAGCAAAAGCCGGAGGCTTCGCGATCACTTCCGAATTTTCATCGTCCACCGACCGAATCGGCTTGCCCAATCGCACAAAGCACCTCGAGTTCTGCTCGATTGCCCGTAATACGAGAATACAATGCGCGATCGAGCGTTGTGACGCTGCGGGTCGCGCCTGCATACGTCCAGCTTAAATTATTCGGCGGCGGCACCTGTTGCGGAATGCGCCGCTAGAATCGACTGCTGTTAGATCGACTGCTGTTAGATCGACTGCCGTTAGATCGACTAAAGCCAATCCGGCATTCGGTCGAACGCGATCAGTTGCTCGGCCGTAACGCGCGGCCGCACCAGCGCCCATTCGGCTTTGCGCACGAGCACCTCGGCGATGAGCGGGCGCGTGTTGTAGGTGCCGGCTTGCACCGCCCCATAGGCACCGGCGCTCATGACGGCGAGCAGGTCGCCGGGCCGCGGCGCAACGAGCGTGCGGTCGAGCGCGAGGAAGTCGCCGGATTCGCAGACCGGGCCGACCACGTCGGCAGTTATTCGCGCTGAGCCGGGCTTCGATTCCCGCACCGGGCGGATCTCGTGGTGCGCGTCATAGAGCGTCGGCCGGATCAGATCATTCATGCCCGCATCGACGATGACGAAGGTCTTGGCCTCGCCTTTCTTCAAATAAAGCACGCGCGTGATCAGGATGCCGGCGTTGCCGACGATCAAGCGGCCGGGCTCGAAGATGAGTTTGCATTTGAGCCCGACGGTGGCGCGCTTGACCAACGCCGCGTAGGCGTCCGGATCGGGCGGCGGCTCGTTGTCGTCGCGATACGGAATGCCGAGACCGCCGCCGAGATCGACATGCTCGATGCCGTGACCGTCGGCGCGCAGCGCGCGCACGAAGTCCGCCAGCAGCGCGAACGCGTCGCCGAACGGATCGAGCTCGACGATCTGGCTGCCGATATGCATGTCGACGCCGGCGACCCGCAGCCCGGGCAGTTTTGCGGCGCGCGCATAAACCTCGCGGGCGCGGCTGATCGGAATGCCGAATTTGTTCTCGGCCTTGCCGGTGGCGATCTTGGCGTGGGTGCGTGCGTCGATGTCGGGATTGACGCGCACCGCGATGCAGACGGTGCGATCCTTGGCGGCGGCGATCGAGGAGAGAAGTTCAAGCTCCGGCTCGGACTCGACGTTGACGCACAGAATGCCGGCATCGACGGCGAGCGCGAGTTCTTCCGCCGTCTTGCCGATGCCCGAGAACATGATCTTGTCCGGCGCGATGCCAGCACGCCGTGCGCGCAAAAGTTCGCCGCCCGAGACCACGTCGACGCCGGAGCCGAGCCGGCCCAAGGTGGCGATCACCGCCTGGTTGGAATTGGCTTTGACCGAATAGCAGATGAGCGCGTCGACATCGGCGAAGGCACCGGCGAACACGCGGTAATGGCGTTCGATGGTGGCGGTCGAATAGCAATAGAACGGCGTGCCGACGGTTTCGGCCAGCGCCGCAAGATCGACCTCTTCGGCGTGCAGCACGCCGGAGCGATAATCGAAATGATGCATGGCGCTGTTTAGCCTGCGCGCGCAGGCGGCGCCACAGTGCGGGCGCGGCCGCGGCCCGGCCTAGCGGATCAACGGGTCGAGGACAAAGCTCCTGGCCGCCGGCTGGGTCGGCGCCGGCAGGGCCTGGGCGGCCACGGCCGGACGCGCTTCCTGCGCGGTGCCGATCGGCGTCAACGGATCGAGATAGGTTCGCTGTGCCGGGACCGCGCTGGCGATTGGCGGCGCCGGAGGCAGTTCGCTGCTCGGCGGCGGATCGAGCGGGCCCTTACGGCCGCACGCGGCGAGCGCCAGCGGCACGACCAACGCGACCGCGACAGCGCACGGAATGCCTAGACGACGATGCGACAAATCCCTGCTCCCCGATCCCCGCGGCCCGTGCCCGCAAGCCCAGTAGGGCACAGCGACGCGGCGAGATTTTGGCCCTCAGCCCTTGCCGCCCGGTTTATGCCGCCCGGGCGAACCTTTGCCTGATTTTCCCTCGGATTCCAGCCGCTTGAGCCAGCGCTGGGCCTGCAGGCGCACGTTTTTGGGCGCCGTGCCGCCAAAACTCACCCGACTCGCCACCGATTTTTCCACCGAAAGCACGGCCAAAGCGGCCTGGGTGAGGCGCGGCTCGATGGCCTGCATGGCCGCAAGCGGCAGCCGGTCCAGGCCGACGCCGGCCTCGGCGGCCTTGGCGACGATTCGGCCGACCACATGATGGGCCTCGCGAAACGGCAGCTTCAGCTCGCGCACCAGCCAGTCGGCGAGATCGGTGGCGGTCGCAAAACCTTCGCCGGCGGCGGCGCGCATGCGGGCCACGTCGGGCTCGACGTCGCGCACCATGCCGGTCATGGCGGCGAGCGAAAGCGCCAGCGCTTCGAACGCGGCCATGGCGCCTTCTTTGTCCTCCTGCATGTCCTTCTGATAGGCGAGCGGCAGGCCCTTCATCACCGTGAGGAGTCCAAGCAGCGCGCCGACGATGCGGCCGGTTTTGGCGCGCACCAGCTCGGCGGCGTCCGGATTGCGCTTCTGCGGCATGATCGAGGAGCCGGTGGTGAAGCGGTCCGACAGCCGGATGAGACCGACCAGCGGCGACGACCAGATCACGATCTCCTCGGCAAAGCGCGACAGATGCGTCGCTGTAATCGCTGCGGCGGCGAGCGCCTCGAGCACGAAATCGCGGTCGGCGACGGCATCGAGCGAATTCGCCATCGGCCGGGCGAAGCCGAGTGCCTTGGCGGTCATGTCGCGGTCGAGCGGAAACGAGGTGCCGGCCAGCGCCGCAGCGCCGAGCGGGCTTTCGTTGAGCCGTGCCCGCGCATCGGCGAACCGGCCGCGGTCGCGCGCCGCCATCTCCACGTAGGCCAACAGATGATGACCGAACGTCACCGGCTGCGCGGTCTGCATATGGGTGAAGCCCGGCATCACGGTCGCGGCGTGCTGCAGCGCGCGTTCCGCCAGCGCCCGCTGATAGGCGGCGAGCGCGCCCTCGATGGCGTCGACTGCATCGCGCACCCACAGCCGGAAATCGGTGGCGACCTGGTCGTTGCGCGAGCGCGCGGTATGCAGGCGCCCGGCCGCCGGCCCGATCAGCTCGGCGAGCCGGCTCTCCACATTCATGTGGATGTCCTCGAGCGCCCGCTGGAACGCGAACTTGCCGGCCTCGATCTCTGACAGGATCGTGTCTAGACCGTGAGCGATCTTCTTTGCATCTTGCGCCGTGATGATGCCGCTTTTGGCCAGCATCGCCGCATGCGCCTTGCTGGCGGCGATGTCCTGGCGGTAAAGCTTGCGATCGATGTCGATCGAGGCGTTGATCTCCTCCATCAGCGGATCGGGCTTTTGGCCGAAGCGTCCGCCCCACATTGTGTTGGCCATGGTGTTGCGTCCGCCCGAAGTTCCGCCAAACCTGTCAGCCACCAGCCTATTAGTCGCCGATGAGTGAACAAAAACAACAATCCGAACAGCCGCGCCGCTTCGTAAACCGCCGCCGCTGGCTCGGCGCCGCGGCCGCAATCGCGGTTTTGGCCATTCTCGCTGGGGTATACGGGATCGGGCATCTGCGAAGCAATCCGGATGCTGCGGCCTGCCGTGAGGCGGTCGCCACCGCGGGCCGGATCGCGCCGCTTGCCACCGGCCAGGTCGCCGCACTGGCGGTGGCGCGGAGCGCGTTCCGGGTGCCCGAGCTAGCCTTCAAGGACGATGCCGGCCAGGTACGCACGCTCGCGGACTGGCGTGGCCGGACCGTGCTGCTCAACCTCTGGGCCACCTGGTGCGTGCCCTGCCGCAAGGAGATGCCGGCGCTCGATGCGTTGCAGGCCAAGCTCGGCAGCGACAAATTCCAGGTCGTCGCCGTCAACATCGACACCCGCGACCCGCAGAAGCCGCGCGCTTTTTTGAAAAAGGTCGGCGTCAGCCACCTCGCCTATTTCACCGACGACAGCGCCCAGGTGTTCGAGACGCTCAAAGAGGCCGGCAAAGCGTTCGGGATGCCGACCACGCTGATCGTCGGGCCCAACGGCTGCGAGATCGGCAACATGGCCGGCCCCGCCGAATGGGCGAGCGACGACGGCGTGAAGCTGGTGAGCGCGGCGATTAAGAACGTTCAGTAGCCCCGGCACAAAGGGTAAGCTTGCTCACTGACCCCGGATCGCGCGCGATCCGACCGCAAGACATCAGTGGGAGGGCCGCCGTGCGGATTGATCGACGAATAGCCTTGCTTGGGCTCGGCGCCGCAGCCACGCTCGGCCTGCGCGGCGCGCGCGCGCAAATATATCCGGCGCGGCCGGTGCGCATCATCGTGCCGGCGACGCCGGGCGGGCCGTACGATCTCATTCCGCGCTTCGTCGCCGATTATGTCGGCCGCACCCATGGCTGGACCGTCGCGGTGGAGGATCGGCCCGGCGCGAGCGGCATCGTCGGCATCGTCGCCGCCAAGCAGGCGCCGCCGGACGGCTACACGCTTGCGGTGACCAACTCGGCCACGCACGGCTCCGAGCCGGCGTTCAATCAGCGGCTACCTTATAATCCGTACACCGATCTCGTGCCGATCGTGCTGTTCGCCCAGGGCGCGCTGGTGTTGCTGGTCGGCAAGCGCATGCAGGTCAATTCGCTTCCCGACCTGCTGGCGCTCATCCGGGCGCGGCCGGGCGCGCTGAAATTCTCCAGCGCCGGCTATGTGACGCAGCAGCATCTCGCGTCGGCGATGATCCTGCAGCGCGCCGGGTTTTCGCAGGACGCCTGCATCCATGTGCCGTATCACGGCCTGGTCGAAGCCGTGCGCGCGCTCCTTGCCGGCGAAGTCGACTTCATGATCGTCTCGACCGGCTCGGTGCGCGGCTATCTGGACAGCGGCGACTTGCGCGCGCTCGCCATCACGTCGCCGACGCGCTCCACGCACCTGCCGAACGTGCCGACCTTCGCCGAGCTCGGCTATCCGGGCTATCAGATCATCGCCTGGTGCGGCCTCGCCGCACCAGCCGGCACGCCGGCGCCGATCGTCGAAAGCTGGAACGCGGCCGCCAACGAGGCGCTGAAGAACGACGACGTCCGCGCCCGCATCGACAAGCTCGACTACGACGTACGCGGCGGCTCGGCAGCCGATTTCGCCGCGTTCTTCCGGCACGACATCGAGACCTACAAGCAGCTCGCCGCCGCGACGGGATTGAAGGAAGAGTAGCGCGCTCTCTTAGGCGCTGACGTTCAAGTTCGTTCCGATGCCGGCCGCCACGTTGGCGAGCGAATTGAAATTCTGCTGCGCGGCATCGATCAACTTGGCCACGGACGATGCCTGGTCGGCGTTCATGCGCTCAAAGCGCGCCGCGAATGCCAACTGCATCATGCCGGTCTGGGCGCCGAGGAAGGCGCTGATCAGGCTCGTGTCCATAAGCCGACACTAAGGATCGGGAAGCTAAATAATCCATGAAGCGCCATTGACAACGCCGCCCCGCATATTATACTTAACCATATGGTTAAGTATTCGGAGGCCGCACTCGACCGCACGTTCGCCGCGCTGTCCGATCCGACGCGCCGCGCGCTGGTGATGCGGCTCGCCGAACGGCCGGATCTGTCGGTCAGCGAATTGGCCGCGCCGTTTGCGGTGTCGCTGCCGGCGATCATGAAGCATCTCGACGTGCTGGCGCAGGCCGGCCTGGTGGCGCGCGCAAAAACCGGCCGCGTCGTCGCCTGCCGGCTCAAGGCCGAGCCGATGCGCGACGCGTTCGAGTGGCTCAATCGCTACGAAAAGTTCTGGTCCGAGCGGCTCAACAGCCTCGCGGCTTTTTTGGAGGAGGAAGAGGAATCATGGCCACCCAAACCGCAACCAAACCCAGCCTCACCATCAAGCGCCACCTCAAAGCGCCGCCTGCCAAGGTCTTCGCGGCCTGGACCGACCCGGAAAAAGTGAAACGCTGGATGGGCCCTGGCGAGGTCAAGGTGCTGGCGGTCGAATGCGAGCCGCGCGCCGGCGGCCGCTATCGCTGGCTGATGCAGGCGCCGAGCGGCGAACAGCATGACGTCAGCGGAACCTATCGCGAGTTCGTGCCGGACCGGAAACTGGTTTTCACCTGGGCCTGGAAGACCATGCCGGAGCGCGAGTCGCTGGTCACGGTCGATCTCAAGCCCGACGGCGACGGCACCATGCTCACGCTCACTCACGAGCAGTTCTTCGACGACGAGGCGCGCGACCGCCACCGCCAGGGCTGGGAAGGCGCCATGGACAAGCTGGCGAGCTTCGTCGGCTGAGTTGCATCTCCGATGTGGCCCGGATTGAGCGAAGCGAAATCCGGGAAGGACATCGTGACTTTTATCGCCGCTCCCGGATTTCGCTTCGCTCAATCCGGGCTACGGAAAAGGAACAGCTCATGCAGCCGCACCCGATCGTGTCGCACGACGAATGGATCGCCGCGCGCAAGACATATCTCGCGGAGGAGAAAGCCTTCACCCATGCCCGCGATACGCTCGCCCGCAAGCGGCGCGCGCTGCCATGGGAGCGCGTCGACAAGCGTTACGTGTTCGACGGGCCGAACGGCAAGGAAACTCTGGCCGATCTGTTCGGCGGCAAGAGCCAGCTTATCGTCTATCACTTTATGCTTGGGCCCGGCTGGGAGGCCGGTTGCCCGAGTTGCTCGTATCTGGCCGACCATTTCGATGGCGCCGTCGTGCATCTCGCCCAGCGCGACGTGTCATTCGTCGTGGTGTCGCGTGCGCCGCTGGCCGAAATCGAAACGTTCAAGAAGCGGATGGGCTGGCGCTTCAAATGGGTGTCGTCGTTCGGTAGCGATTTCAATGCCGATTATCAGGTCTCCTTTACGCCGGAAGAAAAGGCCGGCGGCAAGGTGCTGTATAATTATGAGATCATCGAAAACTTTCCGAGCGAGGAGCGCCCCGGCGCCAGCGTGTTCTGCAAGAGCGACGCCGGCGAGGTGTTTCACACCTATTCGACCTACGGCCGCGGCCTCGATATCCTGATCGGCACCTACAATTTCCTCGATCTCGCCCCAAAGGGGCGCGATGAAGGCGGCCTCGCCTGGTCGATGGCCTGGGTGCGGCACCACGACCGCTACGACAACGCCGCGGTCGATCCGAAGGCGCAATATCGCGAGCCGAAGACCTCGGCTTCGTGCTGCGATTAAATCGAGGCGATTTCTTTCACACCAAACGCTGGAGGCTATCATGAAGCTCTATGGTTTTCCGCCGTCGCCGAATACCTGGAAAGTCCGCGCTGCCGCGGGCCACATCGGCGTGCCGCTCGATCTCGAGTTCGTCGACCTCACCAAGGGTGCGCAGCGCGCGCCGGCCTATCTGGCGATCAATCCGACCGGCCGGACGCCGACCCTGGTCGACGGCGACTTCACGCTGTGGGAATCCAACGCCATCCTGCAGTACATCGGCGGCAAGACCGCCAACACGCTATGGCCCGACGATGTGCGCAAGCGCGCCGACATCACCCGATGGATGTGCTGGCAGCTCGCCCATTTCGGCAGCGATGCCTGCGCGCCGCTGACCTTCCAGCATCTGGTCAAGAAGATCTTGAATCTCGGGCCGCCCGATGCCGCCGTGGTCGCCGCGGCGCTTGAAGCCTTCAATCGCGACGCCGGCGTGCTCGAAGGCCACCTGGGCAAACAAAAATATCTGGTCGGCAACGACTTGACGCTCGCCGATTTCGCGGTGGCCGCCAACCTCTGCTACGCGGCTCAGGCGGAGATGCCGCTCGCCCGCTACCCGCATGTTGCGGCGTGGTTCGAGCGCGTGTCGTCGCTGCCGGCATGGCGCAAAGCCGCGCCGGAAATGCGCGCGGCGGCGTAGCCGGCCCATCGCGCATCCCTGTTCCCTTCATCGCGGCGGCCCGCTAAGGTCCGGGCCGCCATGGTGGTCGCAACACAACACGCGCTGAGCGGGCGCGCGGGGGAGCCGCGTGCGTTTTCGGGCGGTATCGCGCCGCTCGCCGACGGCCGGCTTTACGCGCTGCAGAATCCGTTTCCGCTCGACGGCCGCGTGAGCTCGTATCCGGGCAGCGCGCGCGGCTTTGCGGTGGCGAACAGCTACCTGCTCACCGAGCCGGACGCCGCCATGCTGATCGACACCGGCTTCGGCAAGGACGAGGCGGTGATCCGCGGCCAGATCGAAGCGCTGGTGGCGCCCGGCGTGCCGCTGTCGCTGTTTCCGCTGCGGCTGAACGAGTTCATGTCGATCAACAACGTCGAGAGCTTTGCGTCGCATTTCAACGTCCAGACCTGCTACACCAGCAACATCGACGCGGCGTTGTGGTTCGATTTCGGCGCCAAGACCGACGGCCGCGATGTGCTGAAATCCATGAACGTCACCGCGGTGACGCGCGCCGATACCATCGCGCTCGGCGGCGCGCGCCGCGCCATCGAGGTGATGCAGGCGCCACTCCGGCTCATCGCCACGCGCTGGCTCTACGACCGCGCCACCCGCACCCTGTTCTCCTCCGACATGTTCACCCACGTGTGGCGCGAGACCGCGACGGGGCCCTGGATCGTCACCGAGGCCGACAACGACCCGACGTCGCTTTCCGACGTGCGTTCGTTCATGCTCAACACGCGCTATTGGTGGCTCGAAGGCGCGCCGACCGACACCATCCGCCGCGGCATCGCCAAGGTGTTCGACACCTACGACGTCGAGACCATCGCGCCCGGCTATGGCTGCATCCTGCGCGGTCGCGCCGTGGTCGAGCGGCACTACCGCATGCTCGACGAGTTCTTGAGGGCCTGCGACAAGAGCGTGGCGGTGTCGCGTTACGTGTCGCGCGACGAGGAGCGGTGATGACCAACAAAATGCCCCGCGAGATCGCGCCCGGCGTGTTCTGGATCGGCGACTGCCTGGCGCAGCGCCATAAGGGCAAGGTCTATCACGGCTACAACGCGGCGTTCCTGGTGTCCGGCAATGAAGCGTCGTGCCTGGTCGAGACCGGGCACCCGAAGGACTTTCCGGTCATCGAGCGGCATCTGAACGAGCTGTTCGCCCGCGGCGTGGCGCCGCTCAAATATCTGTTCGTCACCCATCAGGAAACGCCGCATTGCGGCGGGCTTGGCCGCATCCTGAAAACATTTCCGGATTCGCTGCTGTGCGGCGACGTCAGCGACTATCACCTCGCCTTTCCGCAATACGAGCACCGCATGCGCTGGATGAACGAGGGCGACGAGATCGACCTTGGCGGCCGCAGCTTGATGGCGGTCGAGCCGGTGATCCGCGACCTGCGCACCACCTGGTGGGGATTCGATACGGGCGAGCGCGTGCTGTTTCCGGGCGACGGCTTTGCTTACAGCCACTATCACGAGGACGGCCATTGCGGGCTCATTGCCGAGGAAGCCGTCTCGCTCGACCTGCCCGACGTGTCGTCGACCTTCGCCGACCTGGCGCTGTTCTGGACCAAGTTCGCCGACATGAACGTCTATTGCGATCGCCTCGACCAGCTCATTGCACGGCTCGGCGTCAAGACCATTGCGCCAACCCACGGCCTGCCGATCACCGACGTCAAGGCCACGGTGCCGAAGGTGCAGGAAGGGCTGAAAGCCGCGGCGCTGATGCCGGAGACGGGGACCAACGAGAAGGTGGCCGCCCCCGCAGCTTGAGGAGTAGGCCTTTATGGCGCCTTCGCCGGGAACGGCTCGGTGTAAAATTCGCCATCGCGGCCGAAATACATCGCTTTCCGTCCGCCGATGAAAACCTCATAGTGCGAGCAGCCTGCGCCCATGATGCGGCGCAGGAATGCGTCGTAGCCGATCTCGCCGCGCTGAATCGCTTTGACGGACGCGGCGATGGCCGCGCCATCGAATGCCGGCGCAATCGCCGGACCATCGCGCAGCGGCAGCGCCTCGTCATAAGCGTCGCCGCCCGAGCCGTAATAGGTGTTGCGCAGCTTTATCAGATCGGCGTTGTAGGCCGTGACGCCAGCGCCGACGAGGCGTTGCAGGACCTGCGGAAACGGCGTGTCGGCGAAGCTCAGCTTCATGCATTCGACAATGGTGTCGGTGTTCATGGGCGGCACTACTAGGTTTGCGAGGGAACCGGATCGATTTCGGCGAGCGCCTCGAGCAGCCGGCGCAGCCCACGTTGCAGCGCAACGATTTCAGAAGGCGGCAGCTTGCGGGCGAGCCGGGCGTGATAGCCGCTTGCCGCCCTGCTGAGCCGGTCGAGCGCGGCGCGCCCGCGCCCGGTCAGCACCAGGTGCGGCGAGGTGCGGTGGTCGGGATTGTCCTGGTATTCCGCCAAGGCCTCGGCAACCAATAGATCGGCGATGCGCTGGACGTTCTGCCGGGTCACGCCGAGCACGCGTGCGATCCGTGCCACGGTATGGGGCTGCGCCGAGGCCGCGCTCATCACCTGCCAGCGCGCCTGGGTCTGGCCCACGGTCCGGGCGATCGCCTCACCGTATTCGCGCATGCGCCCGGCGAGCTCGTAAATGTCCGCCACGACGATGGGGACAAGCGATTGCGGTTTGGCCGTTGCGACATTCATGGTGTCATGATGTCATCTTGACAGTATATTGTCAATTTGCACATGGCGGCTTGCCGGGCCTTCGCCTTGGCCGGGCGTCAAACCGTGGTAAGGTTTCGGGCAGCACGGCAGGGCAACCATGAAACAGCTCAGAATCGGCGACGTCACCATCATCAGCATCATCGAGCGCGACGGACCGTGGCGGAAGCCGGAGGACATGTTTCCGGCCTACGATCCGGCGATCGGCAAGCGCCATCTCGCCGCGCTCGATGCGGAAGTGTTCGATCCGGCATCGGGCAAGATGGTCATCACCTATCAGACCTTCGTGGTGCGCACGCCCAAGCACACCGTGCTGATCGACACCTGCACGGGCGAGGACAAGGGCTATCCGGCGCCGATGGATTTTCCCAAGAAGCCGTGGCTCGACGGCTTTGCCGCCGCCGGCCTGCGCTTTGAAGACATCGATTACGTGTTCTGCACCCACCTGCACATCGATCACACCGGCTGGAACACGATGCTGCGCGACGGCCGCTGGGTGCCGACCTTCCCCAAGGCGAAGTACATCTTCCATAAGCGCGAATATGCCGCCTGGGAGGAGGAGGCGAAGCGCGGCGGCAACCGGCCGGGCGGCGGCGGCAACGTGTGGCCCTATAATTGCGAGCCGGTGGTTATGGCCGGCCAGGCGCTTTTGGTCGACGACGATTACGCGCTCGACGACACGTTCTGGCTGACGCCGACGCCCGGCCACTCGCCCTGCCATTGCTGCGTCAACATCCGCTCGCGCGGCCAGCACGCGATTGTGGTCGGCGACCTCATGCATCACGCCCTGCAGGTGCGCGAGCCGGACTGGTCGACGGTGTTCGACTGGGACCAGGCCGAGGCAGCGCGGTCGCGGCGCAAATTGCTCGGCGAAGTTGCCGGCACCGGCCGCTACGTGCTGCCGATCCATTTTCCACACCCGACCACCGGCCTGATCGAGGCCGACGGCGAACGATTTCACTACAGGTTCGTACGCTGACGCATTATCCCACACGCAGACTTGTCATCGCGGCAAAGCCATACGATGATCGCGCCGGGTCAAGCATGGGGGTGCGATCATGACATCTGCAAAATCGACTCTGGCTGTCGTCTGCCTGGCCGCGGCCGCCCTGTGGGGCGGCGCCGCGGGCGCGCAGGCGCAGACGTTCAAGTTCGAGGTGTGCAATCACAGCGGCCGCACCGCGTCGGTCGCGGTCGCAGCGCATTTGTCGCCGAGCGACAATCGCTGGCAGGCCCAGGGCTGGTGGGAGATCAAAGCCGGGAAGTGCTCGACCATCGGCAGCTTCCCGCAGGGCTGGTTCTACTATTACGCCAAATCGAACGGCCGCGACTGGGCCGGCAGCGGCAAGGACAAATCGAACACCTGCGTGCGCAGCGTCAAGTTCAAGCGCTTCGATCCGGAAGGCTATAAATGCTCCGGCGACGAGAAGCTGGTGGCGTTCAACGGCAAGAAGATCGAGAGCGACGAGCCGTTCACCTGGACGCTGGATTGAGCACGCGTAAGATGGGTTGAGCTCATGCGAAACCCATCATCAACTTCGATGCCGCATGATGGGTTTCGCTTCGCTCAACCCATCCTACAAGATCAACTACAGGATCACCGCGTCGGCACCGGCTTCTCGCCGCGATAGTCGTAGAAGCCGCGCTGGGTCTTGCGGCCGAGCCAGCCGGCTTCGACGTATTTCACCAACAGCGGGCACGGCCGGTACTTCGAGTCGGCTAAGCCCTCGTGCAGCACCTGCATGACCGACAGGCAGGTGTCGAGGCCGATGAAGTCGGCGAGCTCGAGCGGGCCCATCGGATGGTGGGCGCCGAGCCGCATCGCGGTGTCGATCGCCTCGACGTTGCCGACGCCTTCGTAGAGCGTGTAGATCGCCTCGTTGATCATCGGCAAAAGAATGCGGTTGACGATGAAGGCGGGAAAATCCTCCGACACCGCGATCTGCTTGCCGAGCTTGCCGATGAATTGTTTGGTCGCCTCGAACGTGCCGTCGTCGGTGGCGATGCCGCGGATCACCTCGACCAGCTCCATCAGCGGCACCGGATTCATGAAGTGAATGCCGATGAAGCGCTCCGGGCGGTCGGTGGCGGCGGCAAGCCGCGTGATCGAGATCGACGAGGTGTTGGTGCCGACGATGGTCTCGGGGCGGAGCGCCGGGCACAGCGCGCCGAAGATCCGGCGCTTGACGTCTTCCTTCTCGGTCGCCGCCTCGATCACCAGGTCGCAGTCGCCGAGCTCGTCGAGCGTATTGGCCGGCGTGATGCGCTTCATCGCCGCCTGGCGCTGCTCTTCGCTGATGCGCTGACGGCTGACCTGGCGCGCCAGGTTGCCGCTGATGGTGGCGAGGCCCTCGGAGATGCGTTCGGCGGCGATGTCGTTGAGCAGAACGTTGAGACCGGCAAGCGCGCAGACATGGGCTATGCCGCCGCCCATCTGCCCGGCGCCGACCACGCCCACCTTGCGAATGACGTGCGGTGTCTCGCTGGCTCGCGCGGAACGTGCCACCGGCCGCTCCTTCACCTCGTTCATGGTCCTAGCCTCTTATACGACAATTCGCTGCCCGGTTCGATGCACGATCAGCCGCGCGCTTTGTCGAGTTCGGCGGCGAGCTCCGGCAGCGCCTGGTAGAGATCGGCGACCAGGCCGTAATCGGCGACCTGGAAGATCGGCGCCTCTTCGTCCTTGTTGATGGCGACGATCACCTTGGAATCCTTCATACCGGCCAGATGCTGAATGGCGCCTGAAATGCCGACCGCGATGTACAGATCGGGCGCCACCACCTTGCCGGTCTGGCCGACCTGCCAGTCGTTCGGCGCGTAGCCGGCGTCGACCGCGGCGCGCGAGGCGCCGACCGCTGCGCCGAGCTTATCGGCCACCGGCTCTATATATTTGGTGAAGTTGTCGCGGCTTTGCATCGCCCGGCCGCCCGAAATGATGATCTTGGCCGAGGTCAGCTCCGGCCGCTCGGACTTCGACAGCTCCTCGCCGGCGAACTCGGAAACGCCCGGATCGGCCGCTGTTGCCGCGTTTTCGACCGGCGCCGCAGCGCCGCCCTCGCCGGTCGGCTGGAAGGCCGCGGTGCGCACGGTGATCACTTTTTTTGGATCGCGCGAGCGCACGGTCTGGATGGCGTTGCCGGCATAGATCGGCCGCTCGAAGGTGTCGGGCGCGTCGACCTTGATGATGTCGGAAATCTGCATGACGTCGAGCAGCGCCGCGACGCGCGGCATGAAGTTCTTGCCCGAGGTGGTGGCCGGCGCGACGAGGCTCTCGTAGGGGCCGGCGAGCGCCACGATCAGCGCCGCAATCGGCTCGGCCAGCATGTGCGCGTAGGCGGATGCGTCGGCGAGCAGCACCTTCGCGACGCCGTCGAGCTTGGCGGCGGCATCGGCGACCGCCTTGCAGCCTTGCCCGGCGACCAGGATGTGCACGTCGGCGCCGATCGCCTTGGCGGCCGTCAAAGCCTTGTTGGTCGCATCCTTGAGCGATGTGTTGTCGTGCTCGGCGATCAGGAGGGTGGGCATATGTTCTATTCGCTTCCGCCATCCGCTCGTCCCCGCGAAGGCGGGGACCCAGCCTGGATTCCCGCTTTCGCGGGAATGAGCGGCTCTGGTGAGCGTCCCAATTTCATCAGATCGCCCCGGCCTCGTTCTTCAGCTTGCCGACGAGCTCGGCGACGCTTCCGACCTTGACGCCGGCCTTGCGTGCCGGCGGTTCGGCGGTCTTCACCGCTTCCAGCCGCGGTGCGATGTCGACGCCGTAATCGGCGGCGGTCTTGTCGTCGATCGGCTTTTTCTTGGCCTTCATGATATTCGGCAGCGAGGCGTAGCGCGGCTCGTTCAGCCGCAGGTCGGTGGTGACGATCGCCGGCATTTTCAGCTTCACGGTCTGCAGTCCGCCGTCGACTTCGCGGGTCACCGTGAGCGCATCGCCGTCGAGCGCGACCTTGGAGGCGAAGGTGCCTTGCGGCCAGCCGAGCAGCGCCGCCAGCATCTGGCCGGTCTGGTTGCAGTCGTCGTCGATCGCCTGCTTGCCCATGATGACGAGGCCGGGCTGTTCGGCCTCCGCAATGGCCTTGAGGATTTTCGCCACCGCGAGCGGTTCCACCGGACCGTCGGCCTTGACCAGGATGCCGCGGTCGGCCCCCATGGCGAGCGCGGTGCGGATGGTTTCGGCGGCCTGCTGCGGACCGATCGAGACGGCGATGATCTCGGTCGCCTTGCCGGCCTCCTTGAGGCGGAGCGCCTCCTCGACGGCGATCTCGTCGAACGGGTTCATCGACATTTTGACATTGCCGAGCTCGACGCCCGAGCCGTCCGCCTTGACGCGGATCTTCACGTCCTTGTCGATGGCCCGTTTCACGGGCACCAGGATTTTCATTGCCGTTGGCCTGGCGTGGTTTCGTTACGATCGGCCGGCGCTTGGCAGCGCCTATGCTGCGGTGCGGGAACCTACTGGCCGCAACGGCAACGAGTCAACGCGGGCCTCACAGCGGGTCGAAGTGGCCGGCGACGATCGCGGGCTCCGAGTGCTCGCAATCGAACAGTTTGACGCCGGCCGGACGCAGCCAAATGAACAGCCCGGCGCCGGCGATGAGACCGCCGACATGCGCCCAATAGGCGACGCCGTCCGCCGCCCGGCTCGACACTTCGACCACCTGCCAGATCGCCCAGGTCCCGATCACCCAGTAGGCGCGGATGCGCAGCGGTATGAGGCCGAGCAGGCACGTCACCTTGGCGCACGGCCGGAACAACAGATAGGCGGCAATGACGCCGGCGACCGCGCCCGAGGCGCCGATCAGCTCGGTGGTCGAGGCCGGATCGTTGAGCACGAACGCCAAGTTCCCGCAGAGGCCGCACGCCAGATAGAAGCCGAGAAAGCGCCAGTGCCCCAGCACCTCCTCGACGTCGTCGCCGAACACGAACAGGAACAGCATATTGCCGAACACGTGCATGAAATTGGCGTGCAGGAACATAGAGGTGATGAGCGTGAGCGGCGGCCATAACGCGCCCGGCAAGCCGCCGCCGGTGAGCGCCGCCGGAATGAGCCCGGCGAAGCGGTCGGCCTGGTCGATCGATCCGGTGGCAACCTGAACGAGGAACACCGCCAGGTTAATCGCAACCAGGGCCCACATGACGTAGGGTGGCGACGGCCATTTGAGCGGGTTGTGGTCCCAGAGCGGCGTGAAAACCATCGTTTGCCCCCAACGAACGTTCGACGATTGCGGTCGCGTTCAGCGATTGCGACCTGGACTCCAAAGCACATCGCCGGCGCCTTGACCATTGGCATGGCGCGCGGCGACAAAAAGAAAGTCGGAGAGCCGGTTGACGTATTTCAAAAGTTCCGGCGTCACGCTCTCGCCCGGGCGGTCGCCAAGCTCGGCAATGAGCCGTTCGCCGCGCCGGCAGATGGTGCGGGCGAGGTGCAGATAGGCCGACGCCGCACTGCCCCCCGGCAGCACGAACGAACGCAGCGGCGCAAGTTCCCCATTGAGCCGGTCGATCTCGCTCTCGAGCCACGTCACCTGGTTTTCGGTCACGGTCAGGCGGGCGCCGTCCGGCCCCTTGCCCTTGCCGGGCATGGTCAGGTCGGCGCCGGCGTCGAACAGGTCGTTCTGGATGCGCGACAGCGCGGCATCGAGCGCGGCGTCGCCCGCGGTGTGCAGGCGGGCGATGCCGAGCGCGGCGTTGAGCTCGTCGAGCGTGCCGTAGGCGGCGACCCTCAGGTCGTATTTCTTGCGCCGCTCGCCGGTGCCGAGCGCCGTGGTGCCGTCGTCGCCGGTGCGGGTGTAGATCTTGTTGAGGACGACCACCGCAGCACCGCGCTACTTCGACATGATCCACACGGTGAACATGATGATGACGATGGCGATGAACTGCAAAAGCACGCGCAGCCGCATCAGCTTCTGCGAGGTGTTGCCCGACCCGCCCCGCATCATGTTGACGAGGCCGAGCAGGAGCACGCAGGCGACCGCGCCGATGGCGACCGGGACCGCATAGTGCGAGAAGAAATTGACCATGGCGCGCACTGTAGCCCGGATTTCGCGCAAAGCGAAATCCGGGGCGGCCAAACGGCGCGCCGTGCCGGATTGCGCTCCGCGCAATCCCGGCTACAACGGAGCCGCACCGGAAAGAAGGCCGAGCAATGATCGTCGATTTTCAGCACCATTTCACCCCGCGCGAGCTGATCAAGGAGGACCCGGGCGACCGCCTGATCCTGCATTACGACGCGCTCGGCGCGCCGAGCTACACGGTGCACAAGCTGCTTTACGATCTCGACGAGCACGTCCGCATGATGGACGTGGCCGGCATCGACGCCGCCTGGCTCACCAGCGCCGCCGGCATGTGCGCCGATCTCGACACCTCACGCTTCGTCAACGACGCCGCCAAGAAGGCCGAGCGCGACTATCCGGGCCGCTTCATCGGGGCCGCGCACGCCCATCCGCTGGGCGGCGCCGCCGCCTTCAAGGAGCTCAATCGCTGCCGCCACGAGCTCGGCTTCCAGGGCGTCACCATCACCTCGGAATTCGACGGCAAGTGGATCGACGATCCGGCCTTGGAGCCATTCTGGAACGAGGTCGAGAAACTCGGCCTGTTCGTGTTCGTGCATCCGGCGCTCAAGCTCAACCAGGCGCAAGCGTTTGACGCCTACGACACCGCGCGCGGGGTCGGCCGCGAGTTCTCGCTGATCATGGCCACCATCCGCCTGGTCAATTGCGGCCTGTTCGACCGCCATCCGGGGCTGACCGTGCACATGGCGCATCTGTCCGGCGGCATCGCCGGCATGCTGGCCCGCATCCGCTCGTTCCAGGACAAGGAGTTTTGGGGCACCGCCGGCAATGCCCGCCACGGCGTCAAGGCCAAGCACGATTTCGATCATTACATCCGCAACAATCTGGTGTTCGACACCGCGGGCTTTGCCGGCGGCATCGGCGCGGTGAAAGCGGGGCTATGCGAAATCCCGGCGTCGCGCATCGTATTCGCCACCGACTATCCGCAGGAAATCCGCAAGCGCGAGATCGTGCGCGACTTCGTCCGCGAGATCCGCAGCCTCGGCGCCGACGGCGAGCGCATCCTGTCCGGCAATGTCGGGCTCCTGCTCAAGGAACCGTCGGCGGCGGAGCGGAGGAAGGTCGAAGAGCGGATGCTGTGACGCGAAAACAACGTTGCACCAAACCGCTCCGCGGTAAGATGTGCACGGCGAGCGAGGCGGCATGCGGCGCAGGTAGTCGCTAGCGCGACTTGACATCTTGACCGAACACGATCCGATGTCCGTCAGGCGTGCCGACCACGATTTCGCGCATGCGGTAGGACGTATCCTTCGGCGGTTGAAGGATGATTGCTTCGCTGGCCAAGAACTCGGAATGGAGCTTATCGACATCCTCCGCGTCAAGATAAGCAAACCAACTGTGTGGCCCGATCTGGACTGCCGGTGTTACATCCGGGCATTTGCCAAGCATGATGCGAACTCCGTCTCGCTGCACCAAACGCCAGTCTGAAGCCTCGGACCATGCCAGCGTGAAGCCAAGTCGCTGGCAAAAGTAGCGCGCGCTCCGGTCGATATCATTTACTGCGAGTACATGCGCCCAGGGCGCGATCTTCGTGCGAGCCTCTACGCCGGTTTTTTGAGCCATGGTCCAACCTCAGGATATGTAATCTGACAGGAGAGCGTGGGGAGCGTTCAGCTCTTGACGAACATCCATCGGCGCAACGGCTTGACAAACCACCCTTCGAAACGCGTGGCAGCCGTTGCGATCGACGGCCTGCTCTGATCGCAAGCGCGCACTCGCTGCGTCATTGCGAGCGAAGCGAAGCAATCCAGAGCGGGTGCACTGAATCTGGATTGCTTCGTCGCCCCTTCGGGGCTCCCCGCAATGACGATGTGTCTTAATTCGTCCCATCCAGCAGCCGCCGCGCGATCACCTGGGCCTGAATCTCGGCTGCGCCTTCGAAGATGTTGAGGATGCGGGCGTCGCAGAGCAGGCGCGAGGCGGGGAATTCGAGCGCGAAGCCGTTGCCGCCGTGAATTTGCACGCCATTGTCGGCGGCGGCCCAGGCGACGCGTGCGGCAAGGAGCTTGGCCATGCCGGCTTCCAGATCGCAGCGCCGTCCGGAATCCTTCTGCCGCGCGGCGTGATAGGTGAGCTGGCGCGCGATCATGATCTCGACCGCCATCATGGCGAGCTTGTCGGCGACGCGCGGGAAATCGGCGATCGGCTTGCCGAACTGGCGGCGCGTCGTCGCATAGGCGAGACCCTGGTCGAGCGCGGCCTGCGCCACGCCAACGGCGCGCGCCGCAGTCTGGATGCGCGCCGATTCGAACGTCGCCATCAATTGCTTGAAGCCGAGCCCTTCGACGCCGCCGAGCAGATTCTCGGCCTTCACGGTGAAGCCGTCGAAGGCGATCTCGTATTCCTTCATGCCGCGGTAGCCGAGCACTTCGATCTCGGTGCCTGACATGCCGGCTACCGGAAACGGGTCCGCGTCGCTGCCGCGCGGCTTTTCGGCGAGGAACATGGAGAGGCCGCGATAGCCGGTTTCGGCGGAATTAGTGCGCACCAACAGCGTCATCAGATCCGCGCGCACCGGATGGGTGATCCAGGTCTTGTTGCCGTGAATGCGGTAACTGTCGCCGTGGCGCACGGCGCGCGTCTTCAGCGCGGCGAGATCGGAGCCGGTATCGGGTTCGGTGAACACCGCCGTGGGCAGCACCTCGCCGGACGCGATCTTCGGCAGCCACTTGCGCTTCTGCTCCAGGGTGCCGCTGCCGAGTATGAGCTCGGCGGCGATTTCGGAGCGCGTACCGAGACTGCCGACGCCGATGTAGCCGCGCGACAATTCCTCGGAGACGACGCACATCGACTCCTTGCCGAGCCCCATGCCGCCGAAATCCTCGGGGATGGTGAGGCTGAACACGCCGAGCTCCGCCATCTGCGCGATGACGTCGAGCGGGATGTATTCGTTGCGCAAATGCCATTGCTGGGCGTGCGGCGCGATCCGGTCGTCGGCGAACCGGCGCATCTCGTCGCGGATGGTGTCGAGCGTCTCGCCGAGACCGCAGGAGCCGACGACGATGTCGTGGTTTCCCCGCATCAGCTCGGCGAGCCGGGCGCGGCGCACCGCGGTGTTGCCGTTGGCGATGAGGTGCTCCGCCGCGGCCGGCAGGCGGGCCGCTATGGCGGCCGGCGACAGTCCGAGATCGGACAGGCGCACCATCTCGCCCTGGCTCATGGGAATGCCGCCGAGGATTTGCGCCAGATATTCGCCGACACCGATGCGGACCAGGAGTTCCTCGGTCTCGCCGAGATGGCCCGCTTCGGCGAGGCGCTGCGCATAAGCGCCAAGCTGGCGGATGGCCTCCACATAAGTGGCGAGCCAGGCGAGCCCATGGGTGGCGCGCTGCTCGCGATCGAAGGCAGCCGCGATCGGCCGGTCGCCGACCGTCACCCGCTCCGTCACGGCACGGCGCGCGTCGTCGAGCAGCGCTTCGGCGGCCGTAACGCCTTGGCCAATGGCCGCAATCAGCTCGTGGCCCGCGGACACGGGGGGCGCGGCAAGCGGCATGACGTGCTCCATCGAGCGTGACACTGGGCTGAACCGGGGCGGACGCGGACCATAGGCGTGCAGTGCACAAAAGCCAACGCAGGCCGGCGGAGCAGCGGCGATTCTTGGCAACTTTCTTGGCAAATCTTAACCATTTTCCGCTTTGCTCGATCCGACTGCCGCGGCGCGGGGGCCGCGGCCGCACCGACCCCAAAGCCTGCGCCCATCTCACGATGTCGATCGCCCAGATTCTGCCCAAACTGTCGGTCCGCGCCCGCGTCGTGGCGCTCGGGCTTATTCCGGTCATCGGCTTTCTCGCCGTCGGCATCGCCTTCGAGTTCGGCGACGGCCAAGTCGGCCGCTCGTTCTCGATCGTCGCGCACGACACCGCGGTGGCCGACGCCAGCCACGACCTGAAATCCGGCCTGCTGACCATGCGCGCCGCCACCGTGGACTTCGTCGCGCATCCGTCGGAGGGGCAGATCAAGAATTTCACGCAAGGCCAGCAGCTCGCCATGCAGTCGCTCGACCGCATCCAGGCGACGCTCGGCGAACAGCAGCAGGACGTTATCACGCCGCTGCGCATCACCGTGCGCGACCTCAAGGCGAGCTTCGACAGCCTGGTCAACGAGCAGCGCGCGCTCGGCTTTACCGAGAGCGACGGCACCACTGCGGACCTGATCTGGGCCAGCAACGAGGTCCAAAAGACCATCCACGACGATCTCACCTGGGTCGCCGACGAGCAGGTCGGCAAGCTCATGGCGTCGATCCTCACCATGCGGCAGCACGAGTTCGAATATCGCCTGACCCGTTCGCCCGACGCCGAGCAGCATTTCCTCACCGAGGTGAAAAACTTCAACGGCCTGTTCGATTCGGTCGACGGCCTGCCGGCGATGAAACAAAAACTCAATCGCCAGGTGCAGCACTACAGCTATGCCTTCGCCCAATGGGTGGCGAGCGCCGACAACATCCAGCCGCTGTTGGCGCTGATCGATCACGACACCGCGACCGTGCTGCCGGAGGCCGACAAGATCATTGCCGCGGCGCAGGACAACGCCGCCGCCGCGGCGCGCGCGCTCGCCGCCTCGCGCGAGCGCACGCAATGGATCATCGTCACCGTCGGCATCGGCCTGGTGCTGATCGGGCTCGTCTGCAGCTGGCTGATCGGGCGCTCCATCACGCGGCCGCTGGAGAGCCTCGCCGAAATAATGAAGCGGCTCGCCGGCGGCGACACCTCGGCGCAAATCCCGGCCACCGATCGGCGCCACGAGATCGGCGCCATGGCGCGCAGCGTCATCGTGTTCCGCGACAACATGATCGAGCGCGACCGGCTGTCCGGCATGGCGGCCGAGACCAATGCGGCGCGCGAGCAGCGCGGCGAAAGCATCGGCGCCATGATCGCGCAGTTCCGCACCTCGGTGGAGCAGGCGCTGGCGCGCTTGCGCGAGCAGGCCGAGCGGCTCGAGCGCGCCTCGAGCGGACTCAACGCGGCGGCCGACTCGGTGACCGCCGAAGCGCAGCAGGCCGAGACCCGGGTCGGCGCCGCGTCCGTCAACGTCACCACGGTGGCGAGCTCGATCGAGGAGCTGGCTGCATCGATCGGCGAGATCGCTTCGCAAGCCACCAAATCGACCGACGTCGCCCGCCGCGCCGTCGCCGAATCCAAGCGCACCGTCAACACCATGTCGGAGCTGGGCGGCGCCGCCAACCGCATCGGCGAGGTGATCGGCCTCATTCAGGCCATCGCCGGACAAACCAATCTCCTGGCGCTCAACGCCACGATCGAAGCGGCGCGCGCCGGCGAGGCCGGCCGCGGGTTTGCGGTGGTCGCTTCCGAGGTGAAATCGCTCGCCGCACAGACCGCGCGCGCCACCGAGGACATCGCCGCCCAGATCGGCGCCATCCAGTCGGCCACCGCCGACGCCGCGCAGGCCATCGAGCAGGTCTCCTCGATCATCGACGACATGTCGACCATCGCGGCGACGGTCGCCGCCACGGTGGAGGAGCAGAACAACGCCGTCGCCTCGATCGCCGAAGGCGTCAACCGCGCCTCGGTCGAAGCGCGCACCGGCGCCGACGCCATGAGCCGCGTCGCCGGCGCCTCGACCGGCGCCCGCTCGACCGCGGTCGACGTCAAGGCGCTCGCCGACGCGCTGTCGGTCGAAGCCGAAAACCTGCAGAACGAAGTCCGCCGCTTCCTCGTCGACGTGCAGGCGGCGTAGCGCGACGTAGCCTGGGTTAAGCGAAGCGAAACCCGGGATCGGCGCTCCCGCCAGACGCGCCCGCACACCGCACGGCCGCCATGAAGCGGCCGCCGCCACCGCGGCGCGCAACGCGCCACACCGCTGAAAAAATCCCGTCGCACGCGTTGCTCGCGGCGCACCGCATTCGTAGCGGCCATTTGCCGCGAAGATTTATTGCGCGCCGGTGCAGCGCGGCGGGAACGGCGGCGGTCGCCGACGTGTTGTTCGGACAGAACCGCACCAAGAAGCCTTTTCTGTCCAATGTCCGATCCGCAGCACCGCGCGCCGCGCCCTTCGTTTCAGCAATTGCTCTGGCACGGCCTGATGGGAATCACGTTGGGCGTCATCTGCGCGGGCTTGCTGCTGCATGTGCCGAGCGCCAACGCCAGCGACCTCATTCCGGCGCCGGCGAGCTCGCTCAAGACGCTGCGCTTCCTGCTGTCCTTCGCCTTCATATTCGGCATCGGCGCAACGCTGACCGGTGCGGTGTTTCTCAATCACGACAAATCCTGACGCGGCGGTTCCACGGCGCGGGCGAACGCGGAACGCGGCAACGGCCCTGGCGTTGGCCCCGTGAGCGCTCGCGTTCAACGACGGAGAACGACAATGCCAAACGGCACACCGCGGCAGACGCGCACCGGCGGCGGCTGGGGCATCGGCATCCTGGTCGTCATCATCGCGCTGATCATCATCGGCTGGGGTTGGGGCGGCGACTGGTGGCGCGGCAGCACCATGATCCATAGCGCATCCAATAACCCCACCAACAACGGCACTCCCGACAAGACGCTGGATAAAACCGGTACGACCGGCAACGCCGGCACGGCTAATGGGCCGGCGGATCACCGCACACCGGCCAACAATGGCGCTCCCGCGCATTAACGCCGAACCGCCATCGTTACCCTCCCCCTCAAGCGCGCGGAGGGCGCGTGGAATAGTGCCACGGAATGACGTATAGGCCTGCGCTTGCCGCGGAGGCCGTCATTGACCCTGCTTCGTCTTTGCTGGCGCGTCCCGATCGACGCCTTCTATCGCTTCAGTGCCGACGACGGCTGGGCGATGGCCAGCCATATCGCGCTGTCGACCCTGATGGCGATGTTTCCGTTCCTGATCCTGGTGACCGCGCTTGCCGGTTTTCTCGATTCCAAGAATCTGGCCGACGAGGTGGCGCGCCTGGTGGTCGCCGCCTGGCCGCGCGAGGTCGCCGCGCCGATCGCCGACCAGATTCACACCGTGCTGACCACGGCGAATGGCACCGTGCTGACGCTGGGCGCCGTGTTCGCGATCTATTTCTCCTCGAGCGGCGTCGAGAGCCTGCGCATCGGCCTCAACCGTGCCTACGGACTTGCCGAACGGCGGCCGTGGTGGCTGTTGCGGCTGGAATCGATCGCCTACGTGCTGGTCAGCGCGCTCTGCATGCTGGCGCTGGCGTTTCTGGTGGTGCTCGGACCGCTGGTGTTTCGCGCCACGCTGGCTTATGCGCCGAAGGTCGCGGATTTCGAAGCCCATTACAACATCGCGCGGCTTGTGATCGCCGCCGTGGTGATCGCGCTGGCTCTGTTCATTCTGCACCTGTGGCTGCCGGCCGGGCGGCGGCGCTTGCGCGAAGTATGGCCCGGCATCCTGGCAACGCTGGCGCTGTGGCTCGTCGCCGGCTTTGCCTTCGGCCGCTATCTCAACAGCTTCTCGAACGCTTACGTGAACTACTACGCCGGTCTCGCCTCCGCCATGACGGCGTTGGTGTTCCTCTATTTCAGCGCCTCGATTTTCATTTACGGCGGCGAACTGAACGCCGCGATCAAGCGGGTGCGACAGGAAGTCGAGAAGGCCGAGGAAGAACAATGAGCCCGGAGGGACAAAACCCCTTAAGCGAGCGTGGTCCCGCTACTTTTGCGTCGCGGCCTGGATCGCCTTCCAGTCGAACTTCCTGGCCAGCGCCAGCCCATCGTCTTCGCTGATGCCGTTGTACGAAACCGTCAGCAGCGCGCTCGGGCCGAGCGCGACCAGGAGCGCGCCGGACTTTTGCGAATTATTGTAGGTCTTCGTCACCGGGAAACCGTTGAGCGTAGTCGTGATCATGTGACCTTCGCCGGTTTCAATATTCATCGGGGTCTTGGTCGGCGCCAATGCTCCGGTCGCAGCCTGCCCCATGAGCACGGTCACTTGCAGCTGCGCCGCGCCGCGCTTGTAGTCGCGCTTCGCCGACGTCATGCTGTTGCCGGGCATTTCCATCGACACGCCGTCCGCCTTGTTGCCCTGCCAGCCGTCGAGATCGATCAACAGCGGCAGAAAGCGCGCGAACGCTTGATCGGCGCCGGCGACAACCGGCTGGAATACCCAGGCCGCGATGAGCGCCCCCAAGATCACGCAATCGCGTCGACGAACGCCCGCCATTTGCCCCTCCCCAAGTTTCGTTGTGTCGGACGGGAGTCTTTTAGCGCTATCGCGGCGATTCTTCTACCGACTACCCCGCCGCTTCCAGCACGTCGTCGAGATTGCGCAGGCCGGGGCGCGGCGTGTTGACCAGCACCGCCATGTTGCCGGGCTTGTGGCGGTTGGTGCGCATCAGCTCGTGGGCGTGGGGTATCTGCTCCCAGGTAAACACGTCGCTCATGCACGGATCGATGCGCTGGTCCAGCACGAACTGGTTGGCGGCGCTGGCTTGCTTGAGATGGGCGAAATGCGAGCCCTGCACGCGCTTCTGCCGCATCCAGACGTAACGCGCGTCGAACGTGATGTTGTAGCCCGAGGTGCCGGCGCAGAACACCACCATGCCGCCGCGCTTGACCACGAGGCACGACACCGGGAACGTCGCCTCGCCCGGATGCTCGAACACGATGTCGACGTCGCGCTTGCCGGTGATGTCCCAGATCGCCTTGCCGAAGCGGCGCGCTTCCTTGACCCAGGTGTCGTATTCGGCGGTGCCGACCTTGGGCATGGCGCCCCAGCACTTGAACGTGGAGCGGTTGACGACGCCCTTGGCGCCGAGATCGAGCACGTATTGCGATTTGGCGTCGTCCGACACGATGCCGATGGCGTTGGCGCCCGAAGCGGCGACGAGCTGCACGCCGAACACGCCGAGCCCGCCCGAGGCGCCCCAGACCAGAACGTTGTCGCCGGGCTTGAGCGTATGCGGCGGATGGCCGAACAGCATGCGGTAGGCGGTGGCGAGGGTGAGCGTGTAGCAGGCCGATTCTTCCCAGGTCAGGTGCGGCGGCTTGCGCATCAGCTGGCGCGACTGCACGCGGCAGAATTGCGCGAACGAGCCGTCGGGCGTCTCGTAGCCCCAGATGCGCTGCGACGGCGACAGCAGCGGGTCGCCGCCGTTGCACTCCTCGTCATCGCCGTCGTCCTGATTGCAATGGACGATGACCTCGTCGCCGATCTTCCAGCGCCGCACCTTTGGGCCGACCGCCCAGACGATACCCGACGCGTCGGAGCCGGCGACATGGAACGGGTTCTTGTGCACGTCGAGCGGCGAGATCGGCTGACCGAGGCCGGCCCAGATGCCGTTGTAGTTGACGCCGCCCGCCATGACATAGACCAGCGCTTCGTCGTCGGCGATCGGCCAAGTCGGCACCACTTCGCACTGCATGGCCTGCTGGGGCGGGCCGTGGCGCTCCTTGCGGATCGCCCAGGCGTGCATCTTTTCCGGTACATGGCCGAGCGGCGGCACTTCGCCGATGGCGTAGAGGTCTTTCAGCGACGCGGCCGGCCTTTTCCGCGCGACGATCATGATCGGCTCCGTCTGTGCGCTGCGTGGCGGCGATGGCGCCCCGCAGCCCCGTCGGGACGCACTTTGCCGCACCTGATGTTGCGGTGCAATAAGGACCTTGGGACTTAAGAGTTCCTCAAGCCCGCCGCCCTAACGTGAGGCCGTCGCAAGCGGTCATCGCCGAT
>DASRET010000081.1:0-14709 GCA_035651875.1 Xanthobacteraceae bacterium | reverse complement strand
GAGCCCGGCAGTCGGCGGCGGCGGGCGAGATGGTCATAGAGGAAGAGTCCGGCGCCGATCATCCAGGTCGGCCGCAGACGCGCATCGTGAGGCAGGATGAAGCGCAGCGGCCGCATCAGGTGCGGGGCGGAGGCGAGCAGGATCTCGCGCTCGATGAGCGCCTTGCGCACCAGCGAGAGCTGCAGGTGCTCGAGGTAGCGCAGCCCACCATGGATCAGCTTCGTGCTGGCGGAGGAGGTGTGGGCGGCCAGGTCGTCCTGCTCGCAGAGCAGAACCGAGAGACCGCGGCCGGCGGCATCCCGCGCGATGCCGGCGCCATTGATGCCGCCGCCGATCACCGCAAGGTCGAAATCAGCCACTGTGGCGTTCTTTCCCGGCGCCGATGCTTACGCCTTGAGCTTCTCCTCCAGCCAGTTCCACATCACCGCGGTGCCGAGCGACAGATAATCGCGCTGGCAATGCTGCGCGCCGCCTTCTTCGGCGGTGAAGACGCGTAGCGTCTTGTCGGCCGAGCCGCACGCGTCATACAGGGCCTGCGCGTGTTGCAGCGGAATCTGCTCGTCGTCGGCGCCGTGCACCACCAGGAACGGGCAGCGCATCTTCTGCACCACGCCATCGAGCCGGAACGGCTCGAGCTTCTTCAGCGCCTCGTCGAGCGAAGCGGCGCCGAGAATCCACATGATGTGATGGCCGGGTACCGACATCGATGCCTTGAAGCCGGCGTCGATGCGCTTCTTCCAGGTCGCATAATAATCCCAGATCGCGCCCCAGGCGATGCAGGCGGCAAAGCGCGGCTCGAGCGACGCGCAACGCGGCGCGTAATAGCCGCCGAGGCTGATGGCGATGATGCCGATGCGCCTGGCATCGACGTCGGCGCGCTTCTCCAGGTAATCGATGCAGGCGCTGCCGGCTTTTTCGTAGTCGTGGCGCAGCACCATGCCGCGGAAGCGGATCGCCTCGCCGGTGCCGGGTCCATCCATCACCAGGACCGAGATGCCGCGGCGAACGAGATCGGGCACGCCGCGCAGGAACTGGATCTCCTTGGTGACGTCGAGCCCGTCGAAAAACACCACGCAGGGCGCGCGGCCGGGCCGTGCGTTCTGCGCCGGCACGAAATAGCCGGGCAGCGCGCCGCCTTCGAACGGCACGTCGACGATCTCGATCTTGCTGCCGGAGAGCGCGATGAAGCGATGGAAACAATCGACCGCGGCGCGGTAGGCGTCGAGCGCGCGCGCGTCCTTCGGTGTGCGGAAGCGTTCGCCCATCTGATAATAATTGCAGGCGCGCAGATAGAACGACGACGCCGAGCTCGCATGTCCGCCGTCGCGGAATTTTTCCGCATGGTCACGCACCCGATCCGCGATTTTCACGCAGGCGTCGAACCAGGCCTCATCGTCGTCGCCACTCTTGCCGTCGAGCAGCCGGCCGATGGCGTGCAGCTCGCTCATGTCGGCGCCGCCGAACGGCGCCGTGCCGAGCATGTTCACAAACGCCGCCGACCAGCGGTAATTGCCGGGGAAGTACATGAAGTATTTGGGCGCGCTCGACATGTGTTTCTCCCGATGGTTTTCGTACGGCCTATCTGAGCGAGCAGACTTGAACGGCAAAATGACGATTATGCGTCCCAGGCCGGCGCTCGTCCGGCCGGATCGGCAATCCGCCCGTCGGGCCGCGCCAAAGCGGCGATGCGGCCCATGTCCTCCTCGCTCAGTTCGAAGTCGAACACGTCGATGTTCTGCGCGATACGCTCGGAGTTGGACGAGCGTGGAATCGGTGCGATCATTCCGTGCTGCACCAGCCAGCGCAGCGCCACCTGGGCAAAGGTCTTGCCGGTGCGGCGCGCGATATCGGCCAGCACCGGATCGCCCTGCAGCCGGCCGCGTCCCAGGGGACAATAGGCGGTCAGCACCAAGCCGCGCTCGCGGCAAGCGGCAATGACTTTGCGCTGATCGAGATAGGGATGACATTCCGCCTGCAAGGTGACGAGCGGCTCGGGACAGAGCCGGATCGCCTCGTCCAGCATGGCGATGTTGAAATTGGCGACGCCGATGTGCCGCGTCAGGCCTTGGCGCTTGGCCTTGGCGAGCGCGGCCATGGTTTCGGCGAGCGGCGTGTTCTTTTCCGGCCAGTGCACCAGCAACAGATCGACGTAATCGATGCCGAGCGCGGCGAGGCTCTCGTCGACCGAGCGGGCGAAGTTGGTGGCGTGCAGATTTTCGTGCGAGACCTTGGTGCACAGGAAAATATCCCGGCGCGGCACGCCGGACGCCCGCATGCCTTCGCCGACCTGGCGCTCGGTGCCGTATTTGCGCGCCGTGTCGATGTGGCGGTAGCCGGCTCGAAGCGCCGCAGCGACGTGCTCGGCGCGCACCTGGCCGAGGCCGGAGGTGCCGTAGCCGATCGCCGGAATATGCGCGCCGTGCGCCGCGAGCGTGGGAGCAGCGGGCACGGCGTCACGCGCCCTTGAAGGCCGGCATCACGTCCTTGGCGAACCAGCGCAGCTGCTCCTTGAACACTTTTGGGCTGAGGCCTTCGGCCCAATGGATCATGAAGTGCTCGAGCCCGGGATATTTGGCCTCGATCGACTTGATGCCGTCGATCACCTCGTTGGGCGGGCCGCAGAACCATGCCTTCTGCTTCACGCCTTCGGCGAGCTTGGGCACGGTGGTGGGCGCGCCGGGCGAACCCCAGGTGCGGCCGTGCTCGTCCGCATAGCGCACGAAACCGAACGGCGCGAACCATTTGAAGCGCTCGTCGTGCGCCGGCTCGAGCTCGCGGATCGCGGTCTCGCGGCTGTCGGCGAGGTAGAGGCCGGCGCCCCAGATCACGTCCTCGCCGAGCTGCTTCTTGCGGCCGTGCTTGAGGCAGGCGGCCTGATAGGCGCGGATCACGTCGTCGAGGATTTTCTCGCCGTTGAGCGTCACCATGGCGTTGAACCCGTACTGCGCCATCATCTCGATGGTCTTGCCGCTGGCGACCGGCATCCAGATCTCGACCGGCAGATGTTTCGGCCGCGGCACCATGGTGATGTCGTTGAGCTTGTAGCCGCGATAGTCCACCGCCGGCGGGCATTCGTAGAATTGGCCCTTGTGATGGAACGACTGCTTGTTGAAGCAGTCCAGCATCAGCTGCAGCTGTTCCTCGAACAGCTCGCGGTTCTTGTTGGCGTCGAGGAGCGGCGCCCCGAACGTCTCGACCTCCCGGGTGTGGTAACCGCGGCCGACGCCCATGATGACGCGGCCATCGGTGACGATGTCGGCCATGGCGTAGTCTTCGGCGAGCCGGATCGGGTGCCACATCGGCAGCACGTTGAAGGCGCAGCCGAACTTCAGGCGCTTGGTCTGGGTGGCTAGCCACAGGCCGAGCTGGATCAGATTGGGAAAGACCTCATAGCCCTCGCGCTGGAAATGATGCTCGGCGGTCCACAGCACGTCGAAGCCGAGCTCGTCCATGAGCTGGGCGACGTCGCGGGCGGTGAAGAACGCCTCGCGCAGCCGGTCGTCCGAATAGCGGCGCTGGTCGGAGGGCGTGCCGTTGAGCCCGACATTGTCGAGCTCGATCTGGCCGACATAGAGGACGTGGAATTTCTTGATCATGCGCTGGTCTCCAACCCCATTCGGAAGCGATTGCGGGGCGGAGTCAATACGATGTGAGCCGGGCCGCATAGCCGGACGGCGCTTTGCCGGCGGCGCGCGGCGCTTCCATCCCCCGATGGCGCCTCTATAGTAGGTTGTCTGCGCAGGCGGCGAGCGGCTTTGGCCGCCGGATGCCCGGCGTAGTCTGTATGGGTGGGAGGATTTGTCGATGCTGACGCTGTATTACGGCCCCGGCGCGTGCTCGATGGCGGCGCATATCGTGCTCGAAGAGAGCGGCGAAAAGTACGAGCCCAAAAAGATGGATCTCGCCGCCGGCGAGCAGCGCACCGAAGCGTACATGAAAATTCATCCGCTCGGCCGCGTGCCGGCGCTGCGCCTCGACGACGGCCAGCCGCTGACCGAGAACACCGCGATCCTGCCGTATCTCGGCAAGCGCTTCGACATGTGGCCGAAAGACCCGACGGGCGACGCCAAAGCGATGTCGCTGATCGGCTTCTTCGCTACCAGCGTGCACCCGGCGCACGCCCATGTCGGCCGGCCGGAGCGTTACACCGCCGACCAGAGTGCCTATCCGGGCATCAAGGACATGGGCTTGAAGACATTCCACGGCTACCTCAAGCAGATCGACGGCATGTTGGCCGATCGCGAGTGGTTCTCCGACCGCTACAGCGTGCTCGATCCGTACGGCTTCGTGTTCTATACCTGGGGCGTGCGCCGCGAACTGCCCATGGCGGAGCTGAAAAACTACACCGCCCACAAGGACCGCATGCTCAAGCGCGCCGCCGTCGGGCGCGTCGTCGCCGACGAGAAGGTCAAGGTCTGAGGATCTGTCATTGCCGGGCTCGACCCGGCAATCCATGCTGCATCGACGCTGATATGACGGCACGTCAGCATGGATGCGCGGGTCAAGCCCGCGCATGACGAGAGCAGGAACGCATCAAGGGAGGAGAAAATTTCATGGCCAAAATCACCTGGGACCACGTTCACCTGCGCACCACCGATCCGGAGCGCATGGCGCAATGGTTCGAAAAAATGCTCGGCGCCGAAGTGATCCGCACCATGCAGCAGGGCAAGCCGCGCATCGACCTCAAGCTCGGCGGCGCCAGCATCTTCATTGCGCCGGTGGCGGAGGGCGACGGCACCAACGGGGCACCGACAATTCCCTATCGCGGACTCGATCATTTCGGACTCGCCGTCAGCGGCATCGACGCGATCGCCGCGGAGCTCAAAGCCAAGGGTGTCGAGTTCACCAAAGAGCCCACCACGGTGCGGCCGGGCGTACGCATCTGCTTCATCCGCGCACCGGAGGGCGTGTCGATCGAGCTGCTCGATCGCAGCGTCTGATATACGCCTAGCCACCATCGTCATGGCCGGGCTTGACCCGGCCATCAATGTCTTTCCGTGCTAAGCTTTAAGACGTGGATGCCCGGCACGAGGCCGGGCATGACGGGTTAGACGTTACGACCGACGGCAAAAACCGCTCACTCCAAATATTTGCTCGGCGGAAAGTCGCGTGAGAACGGCGGCTGTTTGACGAATTCGGCGGGATCATAGGTCCAGAACTGGCTGACCTGCGGATAGGTCTTGAGGATGGTATTGACCAGCCGGCCGTTCACCCGCGCCACTTCGCGAATGTAGATATCGAGGACCGGCGTGCCGTATTCGTCGAGCCGCACCGGCCCGATCGGCCCCTTGGTCAGGCGCACCTGATGCATCGCTTCCAGAAAAGCTGCGGCATCTTTGGTCTCGCCGTGGAGTTGCTCGAGCGCCTGCTCGATGATGAGGAGAGCCGTATAGGGACCCGCGGTGTAAAAGCCGGGATCGTGCTTGTATTCGGCATTGATGGCCGCAACGAACGCCTTGTTGTCGGGCGTATCGAGTCCGGCCGCGTACCAGCCGCCGGTGTAGACGCCGACCGCTTCCTCGCTCATCAGCTTGAGAATGCCTTCGTCGGTGCTCGTGGTGTTGCCGAGCACGGCGAGCTTGCCCTTGAGCCCGTATTCGTTGAACTGCTTGAGAAAGCGCAGCGGATTGATGCCGGCAAAACCCATATAGATGCCGTCGATATCGGAACGGATTTGCGCCAGGAACGGCGCGTAATCCGGCGCGTTGAGCGGCGGCCAGAGCTTCTGCACGATCTTGCCGCCGGCCGCCTCGAACGCGAGCTGAAAGCCGCCGGCGCCCTCGTAGCCGTAGGTAAAGTCCTCGGCGACGATCGCCATGCGCTTGAAGCCGAGCGTTTTGGCGGCGTAGTGGCCGAGCGGATAGGTGACCTGCGGGGCGGTGCCGAAGGCATGCAGCACCCACGGATTGACCGCGTGGGATTTCAGATCGACGGTCGCTGCCGACGTCGTGGTGATCAGCGGGACCTTGGTGTCGCGGATGTAGCTATCCATCGCCAGCGCTTCGTTGGTGGCGAGCGGCCCGATCATCACCGGCACCTTGTAGCGCTCGACCAGCTCCTGGGTCTTGGTCTTGGCCAGCGAGGTGTTGCCGGCGGTGTCCTGGGTGATCAGTTCGACCTTGCGGCCGGCGATCAAGCCGTTGCGTTCTTTCAGAAACAGCGCGGCGCCTTCCTCCTGCTGCTTGCCGCCGGCCGCCAGGGGACCGGTCTTGACGGTGAGAAAGCCGATGCGGAGCGGCTCATCAGCCTGCGCCCAGACGCGCCGCGACGGCGCCAGCGCCAGCGCCGTGGCGCCCGCGAGAAGCCTGCGGCGCGTCACCGACCGTGAGCGATTGCTGCGTGGCATGATGTCCCCTCGAATATCGACCGCCCCACGGCCCAAAATACTGGCGAAAAGCGAGGGTATCACTCCCATGGACCGGCACAAGCGCGGCCCCAGTTATTCGGGATTTATGAGGACGGTCGGTACGATGCCCAACACGCGCCGGATCACTGCCCGTTCATCGCAATGCTGATCGGAATGATCCGGCTAATGTGGCCGAGCGTGCCGGCCGGAATGGAGAGCAGCGCCACGATGATCACCGCAGCCAACGCGACCGACGCGAACACGCCGGTCGGCAACATCAAATCATCGGCGACTTGGCGTTTCTCGGCTTCCGACATTTCGTGAATGCTGCGGCGCATGGCGACGAAGCAATGCGCGGGGCGGCGATTTGTTCCAAGGGAGTTCGATGTACGGTTTCAGACACACCGCTGACGACAAAGACGCGTCGCCATTCGCGATGTGGCTTTGTCCTAATAGCGCCGGACGAACTCCAAGACCTTGTCGTTGAACGTGCCGGGCTGCTCCCACGCCATGGCGTGGCCGGCGTCGTGGATCACGGCCCATTCGTGGTGACGCAGATGCACGGCCCAGAGGCGCATCAGGGCGGGCGGCGCCAGCAGGTCGGCATCGGCTGCGATCACCAGCGTCGGCGTCGCGATCGTGGCGATCTTGGCGAGCGTATTGGGCGTGCGCAGCGGCGGCTGGAACGGCACGCCGGGCTGGCGCGAATGCTCGTCGATCTCGATCCAGCGCTGCGTGCCTTCCGGATTGGCGCCCCGATAGGACGGACCGATTTCGCGATAATGCGCCGACTGCTTCCTGATCTCCGGAATGGCGATGCGGGCGATGAAGTCGGCGATCTCCTTGTCCTCGATGGCGCCGGTGCTGCCCCCGACGATCAGGCTGCGCAACCGCTCCGGGTGCCAGGCCGCGTAATCGAGCACCGAAAATCCGCCACCGGCGACGCCGAGCAGATGAAATTTCTCGAGTTTCAGATGCTCGACCAGCGCATGCAGGTCCTCGGCGATCGAGCCCGGTTGCGGTCCCGATGCAGGATCGGGCGTGCTCTTGCCCCAGCCGCGCCGGTCGAAGGCGATGACCCGGGAGCCGGCGTGCGCAAGGCCGGCGATCTGTGGCTCCCAGATATCGACCGTGCCGGTATTCGGATGCAAAAGAACGATCGGCACGCCGGCGCCGCCGCTATCGACGAACCACAACTTGACGCCCGGAAGATCGGCGTAGGTGCCGTTACGGCTTTCTGCGGCGGCCGGCATCGTGTTTCTGTTGGTTTGCGCGTGGTGTCTACAAAACAGGTGACACGCGCTCGAGAACTTGCGCGCGGGTTTCGACGGCAAAGAATGCCGTGGTGAGCGCGCCCATCAGCGCGAACAGGCCGAACATCACGAACACCGCGTTGATGCCGTAGTGCGGCAGCACCCAGCCGACCACGGTGGTGCCGACGACGGATGCACCGCGCTGCCAGGCGCTGGCGACGCCGCCGCCGAGCGCGCGCAGATGCGTCGGATAAATTTCAGCCGTGTAGGTGGCGAGCGACAGCAGCGTCGAACTGAGAAAGAAAAAGCCGATGGTCGCCACGGTCAGGGTTCCGGCGGCGGAAAGCTGCGGCAGGAACGCGAACGACAGGAGCGCCGCCGCGCAGCCGCCGAGGCTGATCATGAACATTCGCCGGCGCCCGATCGCCTCGATCAGATAAAGCGCGGCGAGCGCCCCGGCGAAGCCGACGCCGCTGTTGATGAAGCCGTAGGTCAGCGATTGCTGGACGGGGAGATGATAGACGGTGCGGAACAGCGACGGCATCCAGGCCGTGATGCCATACGATACGAAATAGGCGCCGATCCACATCAACCAGACCGTGATGGTGCGGCCCAGATAAATGCCGCGAAACAGTTCTCTGATGCGCGGCTTGGCCTCGACCACATTCGGCAGATCGGCCGGCAACGCGGGCACCGGTTTGCCGTCGCGCTTGGCGATATCCTCGATCCGCGACAATGCCTCGTCGGCTTCGTCGTAGCGGCCGCGGCTGGCGAGCCAGCGCGGCGATTCCGGCAGCACGGCCCGCATCGGGATGGCGAGCAGCGCCGGAACGGCGCCGATCACGAACATCCATTGCCAGCCCCAATGCGGCACCACATAGACGCCGACCAGCGCCACCACCACCAGTCCAAACGAGAACAGCACCTGAATGGAAACCGAGAAGCGGCCGCGGTCCTTGGCGTGCGCGAATTCGTTGACGTAGGCGGCCATCAGGGGAATTTCACCGCCCAATCCGATGCCCTGGATGAAGCGCAGCCAGAACAGCATCGTATAGCTCTGCGCGCCCGCGCAGGCCAACGCGCCGAACGAAAAGATCAAGAGCGTGGTCAGCATCGCGCGCCGCCGGCCCCAATGCTCGGCGATCCAGCCGAACGAGATGGCGCCGACGAGCTGGCCGAGAAAGCCGATGCCGATCAGCGAGCCGATCTGCGGCGGCGACAGATGCCACATGCCGATCAGCGGCGGCAGCACATAGGCGATGGCGATCGAGTCGAAGGCGTCGAAGAACCATGCGGTGCAGATGATGAGCCGCATTTTCAGATGCCAGGAGCAGTATGGCAGCCGCTCGAGCCGCGCCACGATGTGGCGCATATCGCCGCGCTCGCTCACAACGGCGGCCGCAGCCGGCGCAGCGATGGTGCTCATCGGTTTCCCCTCCCCGAATGGCGGCGGGCCGGCGCACCTCGCGCTCTGCGTCGCGTGCGGCGCTGGCCGTGCTGGAAACCATAGCGCGGAAGCGGCCGGTGGGGAAATCAGCCGGCGGCCGGCCACGATGTCGCGGTGTTAGCTGGCGCCTAGCCACGATGTTGCGCTGTGTTATGCTCGCGACAAAACCAGGGAGGGAAATCTATGGCCGGTCATCGACGCGCGGCTGCCGCCGCCGCGACGGTTTTAACGTCGCTGTTGATCGCGAGTTTGCCGACGCAAGCGCAGGATAATTATCCATCGCGTCCGATCCGCATGATCATTCCGTTCGCCGCGGGCGGGCCGACCGACATCGTCGGCCGCATCATGGGCGCCAAGATGGGCGAGGTTATGCGCCAGCAATTCGTGGTCGAGGATCGCACCGGTGCCGGCGGCAATATTGGCGCCGAGGCCGTCGCCAAGGCGCCGCCGGACGGCTACACGATCCTGATGGCTACGGTGTCGACCAACGCCATCAATCCGGGCCTCTACACCCACATGTCCTATGACCCGGTCAACGGCTTTGCGCCGGTCGGCCGCGTCGGCGTCACGCCGACCTTGCTGCTGGTCCATCCGTCCCTGCCCGTAAAGGACGTGAAAGGCCTGATCGCGCTGCTCAAAGCCAATCCGGGCAAATACACTTTCGGCTCGTCCGGCCTCGGCTCGATCCTTCATCTGTGCGGCGAGGAGTTCAAAGCGAAGGCCGGCGGGCTCGATGCGGTGCACGTGCCCTACAAAGGCTCGGCGCCGATGGACACCGACCTGATGGGCGGTCAGATCGCGTGGGCATTCGACGCCACGCCGACCGCGATGCCGCTGGCAAAATCCGGCAAGCTGCGCGCGCTCGGCGCCGGCATGGCGCAGCGCCTCGCCGCGATGCCCGATCTGCCGACCCTGCAGGAGCAAGGCCTGCCCGGCTACGAGTGCTACACCTGGAATGTGTTCCTGGCGCCGGCCGGCACGCCGCAGCCGGTCATCAATAAGCTGAACGCCGCGGTCAACAAGGCGCTGGCCGATCCAGCCGTGTCCAGCGCCCTGGAAAAAGCCGGCATCGATCCGACGCCAGGCTCGACGCCGCAAAGCACCGGCGAGTTCGTCAAGGCCGAGCTCGCCAAATGGGCGCCGATCATCAAGGCCTCCGGCGCACACATCGACTGAACAGCCTGCGCCGATCGTCTTGCCGGCGGATTGCGCGATTGCGCAGTCCGCCCTCGCTGCGCTATGCGCGCTGCACGCGCTTCACGACATTTCACCGAACCAGAACCGGAGAATCCATGACCCCGCTCGACGATGCTCGCGCGCAAGTCGCGCTCGCCAACCGCATTCTCGCCCATGAGGGCGTGCTGGACGCCTTCGGGCACGTCAGCGTGCGTCACCCGTCCGACTCCGGCCGTTATCTGCTGGCGCGCTCGCGCAGCCCGGAATTGATCGAGCCGGCCGACATCCTGGAGTTCACGCTCGATTCCGAACCGGTCGTGCCGCCGACCACGCTGCTCTATGGCGAGCGCGTGATCCATGGCTGCATCTATCAGGCGCGGCCGGATGTCACCGCGATCTGTCATCATCACTCGCGCGCCATGATGCCGTTCTGCATTTCCGGCGTGCCGCTACGGCCGGTCGATCATCTCGGCGCCACGATGGGCGCTGAAATCCCGTTCTGGGATCAGCGCGACGAATTCGGCGACACCAATTTGATCGTCGCCAAGCCGGAGGAAGGCCGTTCGCTCGCCCGCGCGCTCGGTCCGCACTGGATCGTGCTGATGCGCCGCCACGGCGCTACGGTCGCCGGGACAACGCTGCAGGAAATGATCTTTCGCGCGGTGTTCTCCTGCCGCAACGCCGAGATGCAGCGCGACGCGCAAATGCTCGGCGGCGTCAGCCCGCTGACGCCGGGCGAGATCGAAAAAGCCGGCGCCTTCAATCTCGAGCCGCGGCCGATCGCCAGGGCCTGGGAATATTGGACCACGCGCCTGCGCAAGGCCGGCGAGGCGGCGCCAGGAGTTTCGTGACGACGATCGATGTGGTTGATCGCCGCGCCAATCCAACCTGACGATTTCCTCGACGATCGTTTACTCGACGATCTTGCGCACATCGCGCGTCGCCGCCCAGATGACGAGCGCGACCACGCCGGCGCCCGCCAGTGTACCGGCGACCGGCCAGGCGGAGCGGCCCAGGTAGGCGCCGATCGCCGCGGCCGCGATCGCGGCGCATGACTGCTGGGTGAAGCCCATCAGCGACGACGCCGTGCCGGCGCGGTCCGGAAATGGTGTCAGTGCACTCGCCTGGGTCTGCGGCAGCAGGAAGCCCATGCCGGCGAGATAGATGGTCATGGTGAGAACGAGCCAGGCGACGCTGGTAAGCCCGAGCGCCACCACGGCCGCCATCGCCAAACCGCCAAAGGCCTGGATCACGGCGCCGATGCCCATGGTGCGGTCGAGCCCAAAGCGCATCACCACGCGCGCCGCGATGGCGGTGCCGAACATGTAACCCAGCGCGCCGACCGCATATGTCGCGCCGAACGCGGCCGGCGACAGTCCGTAAACGCCTTGCATCACCACGGACGCGCCCGAGACCCAGGCGAACAGGCCGACGAAGCTCGCGGTCAGAATGCCGAGATTGGCGAGAAAGCCGCGGTGCGCCAGCACGGAACGGTAAAGCGCCGCCATGGCGCGCAACGAAAACGGCCCGGGCGTGCGCGCCTTCAAGGTTTCCGGCAGCAGCCGGGCGGCGGCCGCGCCGGCGAACAGCGCGAAGATCACCAGAAGAATAAAGCTGGCGCGCCAGCCGAACGCGATCTGCAGCACGCCGCCGATCGCCGGCGCCACGATCGGCGCAAGCGACGTAATCGAGCCCATCAGCGACAGTTCGCGGCCGGCGCGCACGCCGCTGTAGATGTCGCGCACCACGGCGCGCGCCAGCACGATGGCGCCGGCGCCGCCGAGCGCCTGCACGAAACGCACCGCGGTCAATGTCTCGATCGATTGCGTGACGGCGCAGAACACGCTGCCGATGCCGTACACGATCAGCGCGATAAGGATCACGGGGCGGCGGCCGAAGCGATCGGAGATCGGGCCGTAGATGATCTGTCCGACGGCGAAGCCGAGCAGATAGCTCGAAATGGTCAGCTGCACTTGCGCAGTCGAGGCATGCAGCGCTTGGCCGATCGCCGGCAGCGACGGCAGATACATGTCCATCGACAGCGGACCGAGGCCGGTCAGCAGCGACAGCAATAAGGTGAGCGCGAAGGTGCCGGGGCGAAGCATCGTATAGCCTGAGATGCTACACCGGGATGATCAGGTCAACGCACCCAATCGTCATTGCGAGCCAACGGGTCCGGCCCAAAGTGGCCGGCCCGATGACAAGCTCCGCGAAGCAATCCAGGCCTGTGCACCGACTCCTGGATTGCTTCGTCGCTTCGCTCCTCGCAATGACGATTTTCCGAGCGAGCAAACGTTCTTATCCGAACTCTCCGCTCGGCGCTTGTTGAAAGGATCAGGTCTTGGCGCCGAAGAACTGGCACCAGCCTTTCGGGTTGATCGTGCCGTCGACGATCTTGCAGGCGTTGGGCGCCTGGAACTGGACGCATCCGTCGCATTGCTGATTGTTGTTCGGATGATCCTGGTATTTTGCGTCCGCTTGCTTGATCTTCTGCTGCGCCGAGGCCCGCGTTGCCGCCGCGCCGGCTGCGACTGCGCCGACTGCCACCGCGGTTCCGGTGATCACCACGCGCCGCGAAATGCCACTGCCAAATTGCTTGCTATCGCTCATGATCCGCTCCGTGAAATCGCCAAAGGATGGCCCGTCACCCCCGGCATGACATAAGGAAACGCCCGCGGGCCCTATTCGTTCACAGCCCCAACAGCGCCGCCGCATGCCCGCCCAGGATGGTGTCGCGATCGGCCGCCGCGATATCGAGCGTGCGCACGTGCCGCACGCAATCCATCATGCCCATGTCGTAGGGGTAATCGCTGCCCAGAAACACGCGGTCGGCGCCGGCCGTGGCGATCAGAAACTCGAGCGACGCCTTGGAGTGACAGATCGTGTCGTAGCGGAAGCGATCGAGATATTTTTCCGGCGAATGCTTCAAGTGCACTTTCGGCTCCGGCCGAACGTGCCAGCCGTGCACCCAGCGGCCGCCCTGATACGGCGTGAAGCCGCCGCCATGCACCATCACGGGCTTGAAGTTCGGATGGCGCTCCAGCACGCCGCCGAAGATCAGGCACGCCGCCGCGATCGTGGTCTCGACCGGATTGCCGATCAGGTTGTTGAGATAATAGGAGCGCAGCCGGTCCATGCCGGCGACGTTGCCGGGATGAATCATGAAGAAGGCGTCGAGCTCGGCGGCCGTCGCCCACAGCGGCTCGAAACTCGGATCGTCGAGATTCTTGCCGCCCACGTTGGAGCCGATCATGGCACCGCGCAGCCCGAGGCTGGTCATGGCGCGGCGCAACTCCGCGGCGGCCTTTTCGGGCGCCTGCATGGGCAATGTGGCGATGCCGACAAAGCGGTCGGGCTTTTGCTTGACCAGCCGCGCGATGCCTTCGTTCTGGATCGCCGCCGCCGCCACGCCGACGGCCGCATCCGCGCCGTACAGCCAGGTCTGCGGCGCCCCTGACAGCACGTGCACGTCGACTTCGGTTGCGTCCATGTCGGCCAGCCGGCGCTCGACGTCATGGCCGCCGCGCGGAAACGGCCGGTACGGCACCCCCGCCACCTCGATCACCGAATTGTCGGCATCGAGTGCCGCGAGCTTCAGCCCAAGGCTCGGAATTTCCTTCTGCAGCAGCTTGATGGTGTCGTCGTCGAGGACGTGGGTGTGGGTGTCGATGGTGCGCGGCATTCTCTGTACCCCTCGTGGCGGCGCTGTTGTGCGATGCCGGCAAAGTTAGCGCAAGGTGCCGCTTATCCTCCCCCGCGATAGCGGGGGAGGGGGACCATCGAGCGAGCGCAGCGAGCGACGATGGTGGTGGGGGCGCGGGACTCGACGGGGCTCTTGCGTGGACAATGAAACGTCGATTTCGATGCTCTTACCCATACCGATATCCTTTCAACGAAAGTGCAGCGGCGCATCCGGCCCCCCTCCACCATCTCGCTTCGCGAGATGGTCCCCCTCCCCCGCTATCGCGGGGGCGGATGCAAATGCACAAGCGATCGCGTTCTCGCGATGCGGGGCATCCGAGGTTTTGGGCACGGCACGGGGTAAGACGCCGGGCGGGATCGCGTCACGCCGAAGTTTTTATAACCGGGCGGTAGGACCGGCTTCGGCTCGATCAGGCTTGGCGCAAGTCTCCCGGATGGAGCGAAGCGTAATCCGGGAGCAAGAACGAATGAAATAAAAACAAGGCAGGCGGAACGCCGGCAGACGCCACCCCACCAATCCGCACCGTTCGCGGTGCGGCGCGCGCCCTGCGGGGCGCGCTGCGCCTACCGGCGTTCCACCGCGGCTCTTGTGGCAGCGAACCAACGCCGCCACTCAGCTCCAGTCCGCGCTTCCTGGGACGCGGCTTCGGCGGCCGTTACTCCGCCGTCACCTGTCCCAGTCCAGCGATCCAATCGCAGGCCGGTCGTAATGCCGGCCGGGCGTTTTCCCGAAGCCGCCCGGGAGCGGAGGTGACGAGCCCCTGCCCGCAGGCACCGCTCTCGCT
>DASRET010000080.1:0-92936 GCA_035651875.1 Xanthobacteraceae bacterium | reverse complement strand
CCCTTGCCGGTGCAGAACTCGGATCTCCATGACCTCTTCCCTTGTCAGCATCGGGTGCCTCCCAGCTGGAGACACCGAAACTATCGGGTGGGTCACTTCTCATCCGGCGACCCGGGTCACTTTTGCACCGGCGCTTACAGCGGCTAGCCGACCGACCTGCGAACAGCGGACTCGGCTAGTTTTTGGTGCGCGGCCGACGCCTCAATGGCTCGTACCAGTCACGCCGGCCGCTATCCTCGATAGCGGCCATCCATCCGAAGTCGAACGCGTGCTTGGACACCTTCAGTTCACGCATCGCAGCGCTTCTCAATTCGTCCTTCGTCAAGAACTTCGGCTGGTTGTCCTGCATGAACGGCAGCAGCCAGTCGCGGCATTGCCGCCACTGTTCGGTAAATCGCTCCGAGAGCTCCTCTTTTCGAGTCTTCGCCACTGTCAAATTGCCGGCTGGCCGAACCACTCAGATTGAATCAGACCACGGCCGCCACGCTGTCAAGAGCGGGGAAGTGGCTCAACGAAGCCATTCTCGATACGTCGCACAATCTACATTTTCCGAACCTTCGCGACGCTGATCGGCGGGGAGCCGCCGCGGGTCCGTCTGGCAAGATTGCACGTTAGTGCTCTCAACAGACGGAGTTCAGTATGAGCAAGCCAGTCTCTTCACTGCGGCAACGCATGCTCGACGACATGAAGCTTCGCAACATGTCGCCGGCAACGCAAGGCGCTTACATCCGTGCGGTCAAGAACCTCAGCGTCTTCTTTGCCCGTTCGCCTGATCAGCTCACATTCGAGGACGTGCGAAGTTATCAACTGCATCTGGTATCGCGCGGCCTGCAGGCGGCGACGATCGTTCCCATCATGTGCGCGATCCGGTTCTTTTACGGGGTCACGCTCGGCAGACCTAACGTGGCGGAGCACATCCCCCTTGCGCGCAAAGCCGACACTCCGCCGGCCGTGCTTTCCCAGCAGGAAGTCATGCTCCTGTTGAAGGCGGTCCCAGAGCTCCGGTACCGCACGCTGTTCATGACGATCTACGCGGCCGGGCTGCGCGTGTCGGAGGCGGTCGCGCTCACGGTCAAGGACATCGACTCCGCCCGGATGGTGATTTGCATTCGTCAGGGCAAGGGACGCAAGGACCGATACGTGATGCTCTCCGAGCAGCTGCTGCGCATCCTGCGGGACTATTGGAAGCGCGAGCGGCCCGCCCATTGGCTGTTTCCCGGACTCGAGCCCTCAAAGCATGTGACGACCCGTTCGGTTCAAAGGGCCTGCCGGCAGGCCGTCTGCGCGGCCGGACTGGATAAGGCCGCGACAGTCCATACCCTGCGGCATAGCTTTGCCACCCATCTCCTGGAACAGGGCGTCGATATCCGGGTGATCCAGGACCTGCTCGGTCATCGGCACATCACATCCACGACGCGGTACGCTCGCGTCGCGATCAACACCATCCGACAGATACAGAGCCCGCTCGAACGGCTGAACATCGACACACCACTTTCGGCCTGACGGCACCTCCATGCCCCAGCCGAAGCTGGAGGTGGCGGACATCTTCCGCCGCCACGGCGAAGCCTGGCGCGCGGCCAATGCCGGCCACGTCAGCCTTGCTCAACGCCGTGTCATGACGGCAATCGAGATTTGCCGCACCGCAGCCCTCGGCGGCCACGTCGAGCGTTGCGATGATTGCGGGCACACGCGCATTGCGTACAACTCCTGCCGCAATCGGCACTGCCCGAAGTGCCAGTGGTCAGCGGCGGAGCGCTGGCTGGCAGCGCGGCAGGCCGAACTGCTGCCGGTCGCCTACTACCACGTGGTGTTCACCCTGCCGGCCGCGATCGGCGCTATCGCCTATCAGAACAAGGCCAAGGTCTATGGGCTGCTGTTCGCCGCCGCAGCCGAGGCGCTCAGCACGATCGCGGCCGATCCCAAGCATCTCGGCGCACAGATCGGCGTCACCGCCGTCCTGCATACATGGGGACAGAATCTCGATCATCATCCCCACGTGCACTGCCTCGTGCCCGGTGGCGGCATCTCACCGGACGGCAAGCGATGGATTGCCTGCCGGACCGGCTTCTTCCTGCCGGTGCGGGTGCTCTCGCGCCTATTCCGGCGGCTATTCCTCGAAGGTCTCGAAGCCTTGCACCGCGCGGGACAACTTCAATTCTTCACCGATCTCGGCATTCTCAACGAGGCAACCGCCTTCGGGGCCTACCTTGCTCCCTTGCGCAAAACCGAGTGGGTCGTCTACGCCAAACGGCCGTTCGCCGGGCCATCGCAAGTGCTTGCGTATCTCGCCCGTTACACCCACCGCGTCGCCATCGGCAACAGCCGTCTCGTCGATCTCGACGACCGGCACGTCGGCTTCCGTTGGAAGGATTATCGGCAGAACGGCCGGAGCAAGCACAAGGTCATGCGCCTGGCCGCAGGCGAGTTCATCCGCCGCTTTCTGCTGCACGTCCTGCCGGACAGGTTCCATCGCATCCGTCATTACGGCCTCTTCGCCAACGGGCATCGCGCCGAGAAGATCGCGCTTTGCCGGACGCTGCTCGATGCACAGCCCCCTCCAATCGAGATGAACGCGGACGCGCCGAGCGAGCCACCACCTTGCCCATGCTGCGGTGGCCGCATGAAGGTGATCGAGAGCTTCGACGGAGTGGCGCCCCCCCGTTATCCGGCCTGGAGATTTGACACCTCATGACACAAGCCGCGGCCCGCCAAATCCTGATGCTGCAGAGCGCGCCTGCCGGGTTGCGCAACGACACACCATGCATGCGTTCACGGAACAAACAGGGACGTTCCAAACCCGACCCAGTCGGATCGCCGACGGTTCTGGGTTTGGTCGCAGCAGAACATCGCCGCGCTGTGTCGAGGCACGAGCGCAAGCAGCATGAGCCAGGCCGGCCGGACCGGCTCGCAACAGACAAATCCCCATAGCGCGAGCCGCTGACCGCGGTTCAGTGCAACAGAGTTTCTGCGACGCCAGCTGAGGCGCTGCCGCCCGCGTCGTGTCCGCACACGGCATCGCAGAAACCTCTCTCTTGTGCGACGTTTATTTGGTGGCTCAACCAAACGATAGAATAGAAAGGTCTCCCCTTCTCCCGTTTGGCGTGGTGTAATCAGCAGGCGTGGCGCTGCATGCTGATAACGCGATGCGGCACTGTTAGGATCAATGCACGGCAATAGTCGCTAATACACGCAAGTTCACTTGCTAAATGATAAGCCCAGGTGTTTCTTCAGCAGTCCCTTGAACTCAGCCACAGCGTTATATACTGCCGCCTTGTCTCCCATTTGTGTTAAGCTAACACACTTGCGCACGATGGCGACCGGCAGGTTTTTAAGATCCGCGAACTCTTCGTTGGGCCAATCATTGTCTCGCCAAATTTGATTGTACCAATTCAGCTTAAGCGGCTTTTTGCAATACCACGCTCTCAGGTACAAATAACTGCCACTTGTCTCTGGGCTTGGGAACTGCATTGGGTCTGGTTCAGTATTCTCTTCAGCAGTGGGGTAGCCATCGTCGCTTTGGATACTAATCTCGAGTAACCATTCACCCCTCTTCGGCTGATCCGCGACCGCACCGGAAGGCAGATAGAGCAAACAAAGTTGGTAAAACGGCAACATTGACCAGACCCAATTTTCAGTTGGGTCGGTCGTTGTCCGTCCAGGAGGCTTGCCGCCCATGGCGTCCCAACAATAAAACTCATGGTCAAATTGATCGGTGATTAGGTGAACAATGTCCAATATGCGCCGCTGGTACAGCCAAAGTAGGCGAAAAGCTTTTCTAACGTCGACTAGCGTATGGTCTAACTCGTCTTGGTCATTACTCATGCATCCACCGTTGCGTGATGGTTGAGTGATTAACTCGAATCGGCCGAAATGCCTTTGTTCGCGCAAGCCACGAGTCCTCATCGCCAAAGGCAATTGGCATACTGACAGGAACACTGACATCTGCCCACGACTTGAATGTTTGATTAGACGGTGATGAAAGATTGAGTAGGTGTTTGGCATCTTTGCGTAGCGTAGCAAGGCTCTCAACGTGGCGGTATCCATGGAGAGCGAGCGCTTCACCCAGATCCTTAAGAATACGCTGATCTGCTGGTGTGGAAGTTATGCTTGCCTCCGCGATCGACGAAGCCAAATCCGACCAATCAGCGCCAAGTGCCCGCAACTCCGGCGGATCGCCTATCCTCGAGATGATTTCATTTGCGTCGGCAGTAAGATCACGAAGTTGGACGCTTAGCCGACCAGCAGAAAAGCCGACCAACCCGGCGATGAACACCCGTTCAGTAGCGTGATCCGCCTCATCTTGGTATGCCATCCATTCTAGCGCCCACTGACGCGCTGTCTGGGAGCCGCCAAGTTTTGCCTCTAAAACGAGAACGATCCTGTCGGACGGATTATCGAGACTGAACTCAAAAACCGCGTCAGGCTCTACGTTTTGGCCTAGCCGCTCGCTAGCTTCGCTCCAGCGCGGCCAGAAAGTAAATCCTTCGAGTCGAACACTGTTGCTATCCGGCAATAGATCGGGTCGAAATGTCTTCTGCAATAAACGCCATAAAAGAAGGTCATCCAAATACGAAAGCCGAGTCAGTACGACGGCAGAAAGCAAGTCTTCACTGCGGCGAAATAGGGAGCGCCACGTATCGGCTGCCCGCATATCTGTATCAATGGCGTGACCTTTCCCACTGACGATTGCGCGAAACATTCAGAGAAGCCTCTCGCTGTTCCGATAGGCGCTCAAGTCTACTCTCGATATTTCTCATTGGGAAGATATCTACAGCGCTTCCCCGCTACCTTAGCCGAACGAACACTCAATAAGCTCTCGAGGCCTGCCAAAATTGCGCTGGCTTTGTCGGCGAATAATTTCAAGGCGCCCACGCGGCTCGTAGAGCCGCGGCAGAAGCTCTACATGGTCATGTCCCACGCCGCGGCGAAGCCAAGCGGTGTAGGGCGCTTGGTCTACCAACTCGTTTGACGGCAGCGGCGTGAATTCCGCGGAGAGTAGGAGTGCATCGTAACCGGAGACGCGAAACACGAGCAGCGCCCCCGCGTTGCCAAGCACCGCAGCGCGGACGGAAGGTGGAAGTTGATCGACGTACTGATTAGCGAGACAAAAGTGAGCCGCGAACTTGCGGGCTTCAGATAGCAACGACGCAAACGCGTCGGTGCCGAACGACTGGAGTTCGTCGACGTGGGCGAAGAACGGCACCCGCTTCTCGGGTGCCAGGGCGCTACGTCCCATGGCGGCGAGCTGCAAATGCGAGATGAGGAGTGAGCCGAGCAAGTTGGCTGCTTGTTCGCCAATCCTTCCCTTCCCCAAGTTAGCAATCAGGATGCCGCCGTGATCCATCGTGTGGACGATATCGAATTTTGGGGTGTGCTGGCCGAGTATGGCGCGCAGCTCGGGCGAAGCGGCGAATTGACCTGCCTTATTGAGGATTGGACCGGCCGCTTCGACGCGGTACCGCTCGTCGTAGCTCGGATACTCCTGCGTCCAGAAGTGCAGAACGATCGGGTCGCGGACGCGCGCCACGACGCGCGTCCGAAACTCTGGATCAGTATAGAGCCGAGGCAGATCGATGAGAGTCGTGCGCGGTGCACACAGCAGTGCGGCTATGCCGTGAAATAGGAAATGCTCCAGCCGCGGGCCCCAGCTGTCGCGCCACAGGTGCTTAAAAGCTGAGACCATGCCCAAGGCGGCGAGCGCGTGGCGCTCGGGCGCAAGGTGCGCCAGCGGATTGAAGCCGACCGGACGCTCCGGATCAGCCGGATCGAGATAGCATACCTGGTGCGTACGTTCGGGCGGGATGCAATCCGCAACCGCCTCGGCAAGGTCACCATGCGGGTCAATGATCGCGACGCCTTCGCCGGCCATAATGTCGTGCATGGCGAGGTTAAACAGCGTTGTGCTCTTCCCTGACCCGGACTTGCCGACGATGTAGACCAGCCGCTCACGCTCGTCTCGCGTGAGTGCTACGTCGCCCCAGGTCGTGCGTGCGATATATGCGTGTGGAAGCTCCATATGCCGGGGCAGCCACAAGTGCGTGTTCCGGGCTTTCGTGCACCAACGTGCAATCCCGGAGCGGTCTGCGAGCACAGTGCTCGCGTTGTGGAGTGACCCACCGGGCGTGCCTGATGGAGCGTGCCGGCGCGGTACTTGTGGCTGCCCGGGAACTACGAGTCAGCCCCGGAGGCAGAAGCTTAGTATACCGCGCCCGCGCGAACTGGCGGGGCGCAGATAAGCACGTGGCCAAGTGCCGAGTACCGAGGAGCGTAGCGACCCGACCCGGCTGGGTCGTGTCTCTGGTGCTCTGAGCGTGAGGACTTCCCCCCCGCATTTTGTCGGCAGCCCAAAGCAAGGAGCGGCTGCGCCGCGACTATGCGACGGCGTCGGCTCGCCGGCCGACCCCGTGCGCCCAGCCGAGCACCGGAGACCTTCAGTCGAGGAGCGCAGCGGACGCGCCAAGGGCGCGGACGCCTCGCAGTTTTGCGCTTGCGCAAAACTTTGCGAAGGGCCCCCAGCTTCGCCATGCTTTTGCACCTGCAGCAAAGCGCAGGTGCAGCGAAGTGGGGGCACGGGGTCGGGCGGCACGCTCGACAAAATGCGGGGGAAAAAGTGAGCACCTGCAAGAACTTGCGGGTGCGGAGTAAGCCGGCGACGGTACAAACGGGTTTGTACCCCCGTTCGTACCGCAAAAGTCGGCGGCTTTCCTATTCCATAGGGATCCACACCTCCAGTGTAGAAAATATTTTGAATATATTAGACGACCGCCAATGGCTCGTTTGGCATTGCCGTGCAATGCGGCGCAGCAATGCCTCTTGTGTCAAAGCCCCCACTCTCTCGTCTCAAAGCCCCCGAGGGCTTGTGTCAAAGCCCCCACCGCGTTGCACGGCACAGCGCCGCTAGTTGCGGTGCTAGTGGCCGGCTTGGTTCCTTTTCCACTGGTCAAACGACGAAATGCGGTTTGTGTATCGCTCCGCGGTTATCCGGTCGCGCTCAAGTTCGAACATGATGCCGGCAAGCGGCCCCGTCCGGCGGCGGTGCTGCGGCACCTGAGCGCGGGTTTGTGCCTCGATTCTTCCCTGCTCTGCCGCGCTCAGTGAGGCGAAGAGTTCCCGGATCTTGCGGCGGCGAAATTGGTCGTACGCTAGGCGCTCCTCAATGGCGTGCTCCTGGGCGATGCGCGCTGCGGCGGTCGCTGTGCGCTCAGCGCGCTGCTCTAGCTGCGCTAGATAGCCCGGCAGGTACTGCTTGAGGCCCCCGAGGGTCTGCACGTCAAAGTGCGTCTTCTTGGCCTGGGCGAGCGCATAGGTCACAAAATCCGGAGCCTGCGTGAAGGTGACATGCCTGAGCAATTCCTTGGCGACCTGCACGTCCTTGGAGGGTACGTACGGAATAGCACCCTGTGTCTGGCCACGACGCTTCTCAATGAACAGGTACGCCAGCTTCAGCGACTCGGCGATGCCCTGCTCTTCCCTATCGAACGTAATGGTGGTGGCCGAGTGCTGCCGGCGGCGATAGAAACGATCGTAATCGGTGAAAAATGCGCTGCCGGGGCGAAACGCGATCACGAAACCCTCCGCGTTCTTCGCTCGCGTGATGCCGTAGGACGCAAGGAACCCTGAGTCAACGAGCTGGCGCAAATGTGGGCCCAGCTGGTCGCGCTCGATCGTGGACTGGTAGTGGTGCAGCTTCAGTCCGCCGAGCCACTCGCCGCAAATGTCGTCGTACCGTTTGCTGAACGATAGGCGCTTCTGGTGATGACCGTCGTAGAGGTTTGAGAAATGAAAAAATAGACGCATGTATAATGCCTGCCCCATCGTACCGAGCTCCTGCATGAGCGTGTGATTGAGACAGGTGAAGTGACCATCCTGCAGCGAAGCGATAATCGGACGCGCGAGGGTCACCGTGCACGCTTCAATGGGATCGGTCGGCTGTTCGCGGCGCTCGAGGTACACTTCGGAAAAAATGTTGAAGGAGTGTTCGACGAACCAATCCTTCGCTTTGAAGCCGGTGCGCACGAACGCGTAGTGAATTTCCTTTAGCGCGCGATCGAGCTGCTCGCTATCGCGCCCGCCCCAATCGCTGCGCCCAACGAGGCGCATCAGCTCGCGCTTCGTGAATGACACCTCAGGGCGCGTGGTAGGGCCGTAGCCGGAGTGCTTTTTAATGAGCGCAATAAAAATCTTGTGCGCGAGCGGGCCGGGTTGACCGAGCGACGGATCCGGGCGAATGACGATACTTTTTTCCGCGACACCGCTGTTGAGTGCAATGCGATCCGTGTGGGTCGCTGCGCGCTTGCCGTCATGGCAGAACAGTGCGCCGGCAACGCGTAGCAACGTGTTTTCCATGTAAAGCTTGTCTGTCGTCAAAACAGACTGCGACTTGCCCGCTGCCCCTCCGGTCGCCATACGTCAGTTCATTATACTCCTCGCGCTCTTGCGAGCGGTGGAACTATGCACATGACGCTAGTGCTGCTCGGCGTCGGATGAGTCGCGCTGCGACTTTCCTTCGCGCGCTTGTGGTGCGACCAGGAGCGGCGCGAGCATCGCCTGGAGCCGGTGTATGAGCGTGTTGGTTTCCTTGTCCCGCTCGAGCAGCGCCGAGATCTGCTCGTCCTTCTTTTCCACCTGGGTACGCAAAAATTGGTTTTCGTTTTCGAGGCGCTGTACGTAGCGGTCGTCAAGGCCACGAACGTTCGCGTCCGTTCGCGGTTGTTCCGTGCTGTTCGTGGCCTGAGTCGGCGGCGTTTCGACCTTAGTTTCCGGGGGGCGAATGTTCGCGTCCGTTCGCGACTGGTCGCGACTAGTCGCATCTGTTCGGACCTCATTAATGTAGCCGATGTGGCGCTCGACGGAGTACGGCGCGACCAGATATTTTTCGCCGGTCTCAGTTTCGATCTTGCGGCAATCGAGCTTGCCGAGTGCGCAATATTTCTGAATGGCGCGCGCGGTGCGGGGGAGGCCTGCGGTGGCGTACAGGTCAGCAGCTTCTTCGATCGAAAGGGAATACTCATGATCGGCCGAACGTTCGCGACTGTTCGCGTCCGTTCGCGGCTGTTCGGGTGTCATATATAGAGGATGATAACCGCCGCGCCTCCACCTCGCGCCAGTTATCCCCAATGTCTCTTGCATAGTAGTCGGCGGAAATCGAGCGAATCGGATATTCGCACGTGTATCAGCGCTGGGAAATGACAATGCCTGATCGCTTGGCTGTAAAGCGCCTCACCGCTTCGGACCTGACATTCTTCGAAAAGCAGTTCCGCACCTTGGATGTTGGAAACCAGAAGTCGATCAATCTCAATGCGGATGTTTTTATTGAGAAATTTTACCCAGCCCTTCCGGATCTTGTCGCCACACTGGGAGACGTGATTCCGCTCACCCTGACAATGCTCGGGCCAGGCGGAGCTGGCCCATACGTCGTCGCGCGGGCAATCACGAAGCGTGAGGCATACAAAAATTGGCGCCTCAATGGCGAGTTTGTGCATAACCCTGAGGATCAGCCGGGACGTTTTGACCAGCTAGCCGTAGGCGACTTGGCGCTCTTCGAATTTATCGGCGATCCAGGGCCGCAGAAGGCGACACTACTTTTGATCTCAGCCCGCTCAGCCGCTGACGCGAATCTGTATGCCGCATTGAATCCATTGATCCCGGGCGGTCGCAGGACGATGGCCGAGCTTTCTCGAGCGCAACTGGCTGCTGCGGCGGCGGGTACTGCGCCAACACACACAGTGTGGGTTCTGGCCACGGACCCCGAGTTTGACGCGGCGCTGGAAGATGCTGCGCTAGGTGGCACGAAAGGAGCGACGAAGCTGGCGGCAAAGCCGGCTCGACCGCTTAGCGCAGCGGCACTAGCGGCTGCGAAAGCCGCTGCAGAAAAGAACGGAAGGGATGGCGAAGCTCTTGCGTGGCTTCACCTTCAGAGACTGCACATGGCAGGGCAGGCCACCGACATTCAATGGGTCTCAAATAAAAACGCTGTGTCGTCGTTTGATTTCTCGGCAACTATCGAAGGGAGCCAGAGAAAAATTGATGCGAAGAGTACCAATGGCGAATTTGAAAGGCCTATTCACATGTCCTTAGCGGAGTTAAGCGTCGCGGAAGAATCTGAACACTACGATATCTGGCGCGTATATCGCCTCAACGCGGACGGCGCGCGCCTGAAGATTGCTAAAGATATCTCGTCGCTCGCGAAGGCGATCCTCGCTGGAATAGCGATGCCTTCGGGTATCACAGTAGATTGCGTATCGATCGAGCCGACAAGCCTCAGCTGGGGCGAGGAAATTTCAATTAGTCGTCCCGAAGAGGAGGAAACGGGCGAGTAGGTCACTCCGCAGCGACCATTTCTGGTTGGGCGATCGCGGCTGTTATGGACCTAAGCATTGCCTCGGCAATGGCCTGCGCCATCAGTGGAGGCACCGCATTGCCGATCTGGCGGAATGCCGGGTTCATCGTTCCGGCAAACACGAAACCGTCGGGGAATGACTGAAGTCGAGCTGCCTCTCGCACGGTGATTACCCGTCCCTGTCTGCTGTCGTAGTGAATATGCGAGTAGGTGTCTTTGCCGATGTGGGCCATGAGCGTGCGTGCTGGTCCATCTTTGCGAAGTTTCCACCATCTGTTTGGAAACTTTGTTGGATCGTATGGTGGCACCATGCTGCGGTGGAGGCGTTTCCATTCGGAATTGCCGCGTTTGATGCGCAGCTTTTTCGCCTTTTCTTCAAACAGGGCATTGGCCACTCGATGTGCCGCTGGGTATTCGTCGCCTTCCCTCATGGCTTCGAATATTTCAGTGTCGCGGGGAAGATAGCGGAGCACGTGGTCGTATACGCCCTCCGCATTCTCAAAGTCGGGCCAGGTACGCATGTGACGCGCGTATGCGGACAGCTTACGTAGTGAACGTTCGGGATACGGCGTGAGTAAGGTAAAGCGCCGCGCGCCGCGCTTCAGTCTACCCTCACGGTGGAGTGTGATTGGTGGTAAGTCGCCGATGGCTTCTTGCGCGGTAATCGCGAGTGGCAGGTCGGGACCCCCAATATCAGGCTCCTTGTAACCACCGCCGCTAAACAGGTCGATCAGCTTTAAGGCGACTGAACGCGTTCCCGCATATCCCGAGGGGAGAGTGCATCGATGCGTGGCCCGCGGGAAATGGACTTCGGCCCCGAGTGATTTGTGAAATGCCACCATGAATACGCGGTCGCGCATCTGCGGTACGCCATGGTGCGCGCTGTTAATCAGCGAATACTGGGCCTCATATCCCATATCATCCAGCGTTTCGACGATTTCCTGAACGATATTGTGGCCGCCGAAATTGAGGATGTCTGGGACGTTTTCCATGAGCAGCGCGAGGGGCTGCAGGCATTCAATATACTTGAGATAACGAAGATAGAGATTGGCGCGAGGGTCGACTTTGAACGCCTCTGGGTGTTCTGCGATTTCACGCAGCTTCGCCCGACCGACGCGCGCATATGCTTGGCAAGGTGGTCCACCAACAATGACATCGAATGCATTCGCGGCGCCACCAAGTTTGAAATCGGCCACAAGCTCCTCTGGGTCAATCCTTACGATGTCGCGTGGCTTAGCATGGTGCTCAATCTCTGTTTCGGAGCAGTGCTTGAAGAAATTTAATGAATGCGAGCGCGCAGCCAACGGGTCAATCTCGACAGCCGCACTGATTTCATAGCCGGCGGCCTTGAACCCGAGGCTCAATCCGCCACATCCGGCAAATAGGTCCAGGACCCGCAATCGTACATCTGCACCTTCCCTGAGGCGCTCGAGCTTTTTCGCAACGGCTCGCGGCTGTTTCAATGCGATCTCCGAATTGCGAGAAGCCGGCGAAGGCGTCTATCCAGCGCCCCAGTATCGAAGGTCTGGCACTCCCAGACGGTGAGGACCTTCCAGCCGCGGGCTCTAAGCTCGCGACTAACGCGTTTGTCCCGGTCAATATTCTGCTGGAATTTTCTGGTCCAGAACTCGATGCGCGATTTTGGCACGTACGCGAACTGACAGCGCCTGTGCCGGTGCCAAAAGCAGCCATGGACAAGAATGGCTATGCGATAGCGGGGCAGAATGATGTCTGGTCTGCCTGGCAGGTCGCGGCGATGAAGTCGAAAACGGTAGCCGAGACCATGGAGTAAACGGCGAACCGCAAGCTCGGGCTGGGTATCCCGCTGCCCTATGCGTGCCATCATCGCACTGCGCTTTGGGTCGATTGAAGCTTGTTCGCCCACGAGCGGCGCCCTCTTTAAAAGTCTAGCCGTGTTGCGGGGAGTCGGGATGCTCTTTGTGCGGTTATCCCCAACGTAGTGCACGAGTCGAACGCGCCCCGGCGAAAACCGGAGCGCGTGGGTGCGGACAATGAGTCAGGGTACTACCACTGTCAAGTCAAAGAAGACCGATAGAGGGCAGGAGGGGAGAGCCACGGCACTCCGGTAAGGTGAGCTGTCTGCCCACCTCTCGGATTCATCCCCCCAAAATTAATACTCCGGTCTCCTCTGGGGTGGGGCCCAGCGTGTCCGCAGTGCGCGTCTGTTCGCGCGCATGAGCTCTCCACCGATCGAACTCGCTGGGAAGGAGTTTCAATAAGCCACCGGTTTGGATGCCCTCGCAGTCGTAGGTCAAATCGAGTTGCTGGAGAACCAAGGCAAGGCGCCGAACGCTGCCCTTGCCACTTCCGGAAACCCCGCGAAGCGGGCGGCCCGTACGGGCATCAGAATAGAGGCGAGAGGCCTCCGCGATAACCGGGCGACTTCTCAAGACCGCTTGTCTGCCACCGAGCTGTTCAAGAATTTCCCCGTGACGTCGCAGAGGATGTGGCGCGTCCACCGGCGGGAGGAGAAGAAATTTAGAATTTTCGCCATGATCACGTACGAGTTGCCACGGCGAACGCACCAAATGGCGGTAATAATGGCGAAAATCGCTGCTGAGGACATAGCGATATTCCTTTTCCACATTACGCCGGCCTGAGCTCAGAGGACACAATTGGTCGAACCAAAATAGCGCGAGTGCAGACCATAACCCGCGATCGCGCGATAGAGCACCAACTTCAAATCTATCCAGCAGTTCGTTGAGATATTGTCCAAACTCATAACGGTCCCCAAAAACGCGAGCTTCCGGCTGAATCGGAAGGTGGAGCGGCACTGAGGTTTGAGGGTCGGCCAGTAATGAGGAGGGGACCGGATCTGGCGCGCCCTCAAGGAGCCAATTGGAAAACTGTTCCAAGCCCGCTTCGTTGAGCTTTCGAAAATGCCCGGCGGTGCTCATTGGACGGACTCATTCATCGTGCGGATGCTCTCAACAAACTCATGCGTCTGGCAGAACTGACGCACGGTAGAGTCAACCCACTCGCGCGCCTCCTCCGAGCTAAGACTACGCAAATCCTCATCGATTGCAAACTCCTCTTTGAGGTAGCGGAGCCACAGCGTACGCCAGTCGTCCTCATCGTTGTCGTCCGGTGTAGGATCCGCGACGAGGTGCTCCAGTACGATCCGAAATGCGGCTGGCAGAATGACTCCTTGCATCAAAGGACTTTCCAAAATCCGGTGTTTAAACCCGGGAACGCGGCTGTTGAGGACCAATGACGGTCCAGCTTCATCAACATCAACCCGCCATACTTCATGTCCAAGAGGACGCTCGCTGATCGGAAAAATACTCCGGCGCGCTTCATTATCGTCGTTCGATGCCGGCCGGATGCGGTCGGCTGAGCCAAGTATGCGGCCGCTGCCCGAAGCGGGGTCGACCACCTTGAGCCTGAAGAGAATACTCGCGGTTCCGTCTATTTCGTTGAGCTGGAGCAACGGAGACGGCGTCGGTTGACCAACGGTGCCGCATTCAAATCGCATGCCCGAGGAGCGGTGATAGGCTTCCAAGACGATTTTGGCGTCTTCCGGGAATCCCAGGTCAGCAAGTCGTAACGAGACAGCCGCGGTCGCTACCCCGGTCGAGCCAGCCGGCTCAAGGCGAATATCGACGCATTCCCGCATAATGCGCCTGCGATTGGTCGAGTTGATTCGTCGTTTTGCAGAGCTCATCAGACAGTCCTCGCGTCGACGACTATGTCGCGATTAGTATCGAATCCAGATGCCTCAAGTTTGAAATCCTGGTTACCTACTGTCAGACGCAGTTTGTTCGCTCGAACGGGATTCACCTGTATGTTTTGTAGATCAATCTGTATCTCTTGCTCGGAGAAATCGAAGTCGAATTTGCTGTGCCTCTTGAATGGATCGCCGCTGACTATGTCGTAGGCGACACGAACGTCGACGGTCTTTGGAAACTTCCAGTTTGCAGCGCCAGGCCCAGGTAGAATGGCAAAGCCACCCGGCTTGGGCCTGATGACCAGTGCCTTCTCTCGTTTCGGAAGCTTGATCTTTGGCTTTGGGCTGCGCTTTTTAGGGCCATGGTTCGATGTGGCGGGATCAACAAGAGAGAAGAAATCTATGAGTGCGTCACGGTCCTCATGCTCGATGCTATCGGCAACGAGACCATAGAGATCGCGAAGCGCATGCCGGACGTGGCGAAGAGTCTGTGATGGCGAGCGCCAATTCGCTGCGAGTTTCTCTGCGTTTGCGTTCCAGCCCGTATGGGCCGGGTTTTCGGCGTCGCCCAGGAATGCTACTACACTGTCCTCGGACGCGACCATCGCGCCGTACGCATGGGCGCCGCTGAAGAATTTCGTCTCAGCAGGAACGGTGATCGAGCCGCGCGCAAAAAGTGCAAACGGCTTTGCCTCCTCTGGAAGTCTGGTGAGAAACAGGTCGATCGAACTCAGCGGATTTGTACCGTCCTTTCGCTTCAGTCGAACAGGCACCCGCACGTAAAGCAGCCCGTAGTTACCATACAGCGCTCGCATTAGCGCCATGGTGTCCGGCTGAAAGCTGTTGCTGGCAAGACTTGCGCCGTTGATTGGCGTTTCGGCCCGGAACTCGGGCACTGAGCCAATTGCTTCGCTTACTCGCTCGACGAAGAAGAGCGGAATGTTAGCCTCGCTGTTGTGCTCGGCCGCAACTCTGTGGAACGTATCTTTGTCGATCAGAGTGGATCCTACTTCGACCGAAAGGTGACCGGCCAAAATAGGGAAATAGTAGTTGCGCAGGACACCCCTGACCAATGTTTGATTGGTAATACTTGCGCTAAGGTAGGGAATAATGAGGGACAGCCCCGGTTGGTTCGTCCTGCTGACACCGGCAAGGTTAGCAAGGGCGGAGATAACGGTGGCGTCTGTGATGGGCAGCTGAAGATTGTCTGCCGCTCGATCTGCGAACCAGAATCCGTGTGCTGGATAGCGAACGCCTGCGAGCTGATGATTTGAAAGAACGGCTTGGCCCATCAAAAGCGGCTGCGTCTGCCCGATTCTGATGGTCAACCCGAAGAAAGCCCTGATTTCCGAAGCTGAGGAAAACACAAGCTTTCCGAGACCCCATCTGCCGCCGGCACGGCCGCCCTTTCCAGAAATTCCGTGTTGGCGCCAAAAACGATCGAAGTTGTCGTTATCGCGTGCAGCGGGACTGCCGGTCAGGCCCTTGGTGCCGAAATCTTCAATTACCAGAACGCGCACGTCCGGACGCGTAAGGGGAGCTGGGTCAATGCTGCACGCTGCGAGGTGCGGCAGTAGATCGGTGAAATATTGGCGTAGGCGTAGAGCCTCGCCGGTTCCTAAACTCCGGATGCCAAAGCGAACCTTAACGCCTCCTCCTCCCGCTGCCGCATCGTTGGAATTTTGGATGACCTCCCGGACAAGCGCCTCGGCAAGCTCAACGTCGTCATTATTAAATTGGTCTCGTTGCGTAAGGCCTTGCTCAACAAGGGCAGGTGGAAGCCGTTCAAACTCCCATTTTGGCATTGTAACTCCCCAGGCCCGGGGACCGTCGACTTAATGGCACGAGGACTCCCCGGAGCTCCACCCGCACCGCGCGAATTAACCATCAAATATCACCCGCTGCATGATTACTCAACAGCGGTACGCAAAAAAGTTTGCGTACTTTGCTATTTACACAGATGAGCTCATGCTATATATGGAGGTTCAAGTATACGTACTGGACCCTAATGCAGTAAAAATAACGCGTACCAGCGCCTCGGGCCTAAGCCCTTCTTATTTTGGAGGAATTCGACATGGAAACACGGATTACAAACGTTGTGATTACCCGCGATGGCGGACAGGACTGCTGGGACACCACGATCACGGCGCGGGATATCGCAAAGGCTTTCAAATACGGCCTGCTAGAGGTCGACCCCGAACGTCAGCGCGGCAAGAACTCTGTTACCGGCAAGTACGTGCTGAAAACCGACAAGGTGGAGCGCTGGACACGGGAGCTGCAGGACGACACAGCCATCTTCGGTCAGCTCACATGGAATTTTCGTCCGCAACACTCGGACATCGAATTCGTCCCAGATCAGGAGAACCCGGCGCACGGCACCCTCGTGGTCAGGAGTGGGACAGCTTATCTTCCCGACTCGGTTCACCGTCATCACGCAATTAGACGTGCAGTCGAATCCGTTGCGGCCGGTTCGAGCTTCGATCCGGGACGGCGTTTTTCGTTGAGAATCTGGCGTGTCCCGGAGGAATTCGAAAACTCAATCTTTTACGCGATGAATATGGAACATGATAAAGCCGATGCTACGCGTTCGAAATGGCTCGCGCAGAAGAACGAAGGTCAAAAAATTGCGCGCGAAATCGTCCGACGCTCGCCCCATCTAGGCGAGGCTAATGTGGAAACTGTTACTAACAATCTTTCGATCAAGAATCCACGGCTGGCCGCCTTCAATACCTTTGCTGCCGGTTTCGAAGAGGCATGGGCAGACACTCCCAGCGGCGATGTAGAAGAGGTGGTCACCTGGTTCTTGTCATTCTGGGAAAAGCTGGTTGAGGTGCTTCCTGAACTTAAGCGGCTTCCTCTGCCGGAGCGGCAACGATCGCGCAGGGAATCTCTCGCCGGATGGGCGATAGCAATCCAGGGGTATATCCGACTTGCTCGTCGGCTCTATGACGCGAAACTAAACCTTGAGGTCCTCAGGAAGCTGGCGGCTAAGGAAAAGGATGAAAAGGGCAAAACGTACAATTTCTTCGCGTGGACCAATCCTGTGTTCCAGAAGGCTGGCATCATTGTGCCTGCTGTGAACAAGAAAGGCGAGACGAAACTGACGGTTCGTAACTCTCACCAAACAAGGCGAGCTATGGCCGAAGTGCTTTCGTCCAAAATCGGCATCGAACCGAAAGCCGTTCAGGCGGCGGCATGAGTGAAGTTAGTAGAGTTCAACCCGACAGGCGTGCCCTGGCTGAGCCATGTAGAGAGAACGGAGGAGAACGCTATGGCGAATGTGTATAGCGAGGCGCGGCCGAAAGGCCGTCCTGAAGGAACTCATATCGACGATTATGTGGTCGAAGATCACGCGGACCATGTGTTGCACACATCCAGTACTCAGCATGAGGCGATCGGATGGGCTAAAAGAACGGTCATCACCCGCTCGTAGCCCGTGTACGGCATCTCAACAACAAGAGAATCCCTGATCACTGGCGCTCGGCTGAATAGCTGAGCGGAACGATGGGCGTATGGGCGAGTGCCATCGGGCAGAAAGCGAGACCATTCGCTAGCCCCGCGACCGGTTAACAGGGCAGCCGCAGGAGCGTCAGCATAGCGCCGCTAAAGGCGGGACGCGGGACCGACTGCCCCCGGCGAGGGGTTCCGAAACGGCGCGCCTCCACCTCGCGCCCGGTATCGCACCAGTCGAAGTGGGATCTTATGGGACTTAATGCGGCCCATCGCTGGGTGAATGCTACGTGTTTTGTTCGCACACCTTGAGGGCCGCACACCATGATAAATCGCTGTTCTAGTATAACGAGCATTCATCATGTAAGATGCGGATATAGATCGACAGCTTCGACGTAAAAATGCGCCCCCCTCGGTACATTTCTCTTTTGGACAAGGCGATCGATGCGGCAGTCGGCGCCATCGAAATCTACAACAAGCCCGCCTTCCGGTACCGTGAAGAAAGTTTCGCGGTTCTTATGTTGAATGCCTGGGAGCTGCTGCTGAAGGCGAGAATACTCAAAGAGAATCACAACCGAATTGCGAGTATTGAGGTCTGGGAGCGGAAGACGACAAAGGCAGGCGAGCCGTCGAAGAAGCTGACGCCCAAGCGAAATAGAGCGGGAAATCCGATGACCATCGGTATACTCGCCGCGGCCGAGGTTGTCCGTCAGTATCCAAAAAACCCCATCGATCAGCGCGGCATGGAGAATCTTGCTCTGTTGATGGAAATTCGTGATAACGCAATTCATTTTCACAACGCCGGGCGCGGTCTGCAAAAACGAGTTCAAGAGATAGGATCAGCGGCACTCCGCAACTTCTCCTTTGCGGCGCGCGAATGGTTTGGCCGCAATCTGAGTGAGTACGATTTTGCCTTGATGCCGTTCGCCTTTGAGTCCCCGGCTGGCATTCTCCAAACCGTTTTTGCGGATGATGTGAAAGGACCCACTGCAAGATTGCGGAAGCTGCTGACCGACGCCACGCAGGCAAACCCTTTTGACCCCATGCGCCCGTTCAACGTGGGGGTCGAGATCGAATTACGATTTTCTCGCAAGGCGACTGATGGCGCAATTACCGTGCGCGTAGCGCCCGGCGATCCGCAGGCGGTTCCGATAACGATTACAGAAGAGGATGCGCGTAAGGCCTTTCCGTGGACATACGCAGATTTACGACGTGCGCTGCGCCGGCGCTATTCGGATTTCAAAGAGAGTGAAAAGTTCCACAGGATAAGAAAGGCAGCTGAGCGTGACACGCGCTACTGTCATACTCGCCGTCTTGACGCGAAAAATCCGAGGACTGCAAAACAAAAATTTTACAATCCAAATGTCCTCGGGCTTTTCGATGAGCACTACACCCCTGTTGCCGTTGGTAGAGAAATCGACGGGAGCCGCGGCTGCGTCAGCCTAAGCGGCAATCGTCAGACGCGGCTTGTGGAGCAGGGATAGGACGAAGGTGTTCCATCGCTCCATGGCGGCGCGCTTTTCGGGCATATAGGTCCAGCGGTCGTAGCTCCTCGAGCTCACGTCCTGGAGGGCGTGGTTTTGAATACGATCCCGGATTTCCTTGGGCACACCAGCCTTCCCGGCGAGGGTCTTCCACGTGCGGCGGAGGTCGCGGTTGGTAACGAACGGGATCACATCGCGCTGCCGCTGGCGCCACATGAACGCGTACAGCGTCTTGTGGCTCACTGGCCGTGAGGGGTCCGTGGCTGAAGGGAAAAACCAGCCGTACTGGTTTGGGATTATTCCCTCAATGAGCTCGGCGGCAAGCACCGGGACCGGGATTGCGTGCGGTTGCCCGTTCTTGGTCCGAGACCAGTCGATAATCCGTTCTTTGGCGTCCCATTGATCAACGTGTAGCCGTGCGATCTCCTCCACGCGCTGCCCCGTCAGCATCAGAATGCGAACCGCGCGCGTGTAGGGCGGATGCACGGGAGCGTCAGGGCATTCGAGCCAGCGGTAGAGCTGCACAAACTCTGCTTCGTCGAGCCAGCGGGTGCCTGGCACCTTAGGTTCGGTTGGAATGCCGGCGGCCGGATTGGCGACCATCTTGAAGCGGCGCGGCGATGTCTTGCGGTAGTCGTGTTCCGATTTGATCGCCCATGAATACGCTGAGCGGATGTAGCTGCGCACATGGTCCGCCATGGCGCGCTTACCGCGCTCCCATATCGGCCGAATAACGTCGAGCACATCGTCTGGTGTGATATCGCGCGCAAGCCGATTGCGCCCGAGTGTCTTGGCAATTTTGTTGAGGCCTTTCTCGGCCTCTCTCCACGATGATTTCTGCGTATCCTTCAAATGGGCAATGTAGCCGTCGAACAGGTCGCCGACTGTACCTGGCCGGGCGTCACTTGCGGTCTTGATGCTCGCGCCTCGCTGTATGACCTGAGCGAAGTCACGTTTGAAAATTTCGCGTGCGTCGGCAAGCGAAAGGGTAGGGTAGTCTCCAATCTTGGACTTTATCCGCCGACTGTCGCGCCACTGCTGCGCCATCCATTCGGCGGTGACGCGCTTAGGCATCGCCTTAACGATGAGGACCAAGCGGCCCGTGCCGCGTCCATCGCCATCAGCAAGCACGGTTTGCCGGCGCGATCGCTCGACGCGCTTAATGGCGTGTTTAATCACGCTGTCGGTGAGGCTCGTCATCCCACGCACCATCCGTCGCGAACAGGGGACGCTAATTGGGGGCGGTTTTTGCGCCGCTGCTCAGGAACGAGGCGTACACCCGAGCGTGCGGATGTGCAATAAAATCAGGATGATTTGCAGTGATTACGCGTGACTGAGCGTGACTGAAAATGACTGAGTAGGATGGTTGTGCACGAGCACGATCGCGGTGGCGGATAATTCCAGCGCGCGCTTGACCACTTCGCGGGGATAGACCGGGGTGTGGTCGACGGTGCCGGTCTGCTGCACCTCGTCGGCGATCAGCTGGTTGCGCTTGTCAAGGAACAGGATGCGGAACTGCTCGCGGTCGGCGAAGGCCTGCGCGGTGCGGCAATAGTCGAGCACCGCCGACCATGACGACAGCACCGGCCGCTTCTTGACTTCGCCGCGCAAGAGCCGGCTGGCCGCAGCCTGCACAATCTTCAACTCGGTGATCGCGGCATCGCCCATGCCCCTGACGTCGGCAAGCCGGGACGGCGGCGCGGTGATGACTTCGGCAAACGAGCCGAACGTCTCGAGCAGCGCTTTGGCGAGCGGCTTGACGTCGCGCCGCGGCAAGGCACGGAACAGCAGGAGCTCGAGCAGCTCGTAGTCCGAGAGCGCATCGGCGCCGGCGCCGCGGAAGCGGTCGCGCAGCCGCTCGCGATGGCCGTGATAATGCGGCGCCGGCTCGGCTGCGTCTTTGTCCGCGGGTTTGTTGTCCGCCATCGATGCCCCGCACGCGCCACGCCCATCATCGTGGCGCGCCCGTCCTGAGCATGACCTGATAAACGGAATTTGCAATCGGCCTGCCCGCGGCGCCGCTTTGTGTCGGTCGCGCCGGGCGCGGGTTCAAGGCCCGGTATTGAACTTCTGATTCGGAAACGCCGAGGCGTCGGGCGCCTTGATGACCACGAACGAGTGGAAGAGCGTGGCGTGGCAGGCGTTGCAGCCTTGGGTGAGCTGGTCGTAGGCGGCGGCAAATTTTTGCGGGTCCTGCAGCTTGATGGCGCCCTGCAAGGCGCTCTCCGATTGGCTCAGCGCCGCATCGGCGAGTTCGGCGACCGGATAGCCGCGGAATTTCGGGATGGCTTTGGCGATGCCAGCGAAGGCCTGGCGGATTTCGACCAGCGCGTAGCCGGCAAGCGGCCAGTTGTGCGCCTGGCCGGCAAGCCCGAGCTTGGCGTGGCGCGGCTGCACCAGCGTGTTCATCAGGTCGCCCATGGTCATCGCGTAGGGCGCGGCGGTCGGTCCGGCGGGCGCCGGAGCGGCTTGCGGCCCGGGCGGCGCCGGTTGGGCGCGAGCCGCCAATACGGCGGCGATCAGGACAGCCGCCGCGAACGCCGCGGCCGGCGCGGAATATTTGGTCATGAGCCCCTCTCCCCGCGCCGCCTCACTGCTTTTGCAGATAGCACTCGATCTCGATCGGGTCCTTGGTATCGCCGGCTGCATGCGGTTGGCGCTCCACGTTGGCCTGCTTGTAGCCGTCCTTGGCGCACGAGATGGTCACGTCGTCGGGATTGATGTCCTGGCCGAAGCCCGGAATTTTGTACACGCCCATGATGTCGGTGCGGGTCACCAGCGCGCCGCGGTCTTTCAGCTCGGCGGTGACCTTGGCGTCGCCAATGCCGGCCCCGCCGACTTCGCGCACGAAGCCGAAGAATGCCGGCCCGTCCGAGGCATTGATGTCCTCGTCGGTGAAGCCGGTGCCGCCGGCACGCCCGGCCGATGGCGCGGCCAATAACAGCGCGGCGACAAGGACAGCGAGCGGACCGGCGCGGTCAAGCGGCATGCGTGTCACTCAGTTCAGGTAATACGGCCGCAGAATGTAGGCGATGAAGACGAGCGCGGCTACCGGCACCAGCCAGGTCAGGCCCGGCCATACCCGCTGCGCCACGCGTTGGGGCACCAACGCCGCCAGCGCCGCCACCCCGCAGGCGCCGACAAAACACGTGACCAGGATGCCGTACCAGAACATCGGCGGGCCCTGCTTGGTCACCGCGCCGAGATTCCATTCCATCGTCGCCGGCTGATAGGTGAACACCGGCCAATTGTAATACAGCGCCGGCGCGTAGATCGCCGCGAAGGCGGCGCTGAACACCGGAAACAGGCGGGCGATCTTCATAAGCCGAATCCGCGGATGTTGTTGAGGACGTGGCCGACCATAAATGCCCACCACACTATCAGCGCCAGCATGACGGTGACGGCATTGCGGGTGCCGCGGTTGCCCTCGACCGGATAACGCCAGAAGTACCAATAGGCCGGCAACAGCGCGGCGCCGAGCGCCACCGCGTGCTCCTTGAACTCGAACGAGCCCTCCGGCTTGTAGAAATGGCGAATGTGCAGCACCGTGCGCACGTTGAGCCGGTAGTTCGGATAGACGATGGCGCCGAGCACCGCGGTGCACAGAAACAGCACGATGATGGCGTTGACATAGGTCATGCCGTTGACGCCGCGGAACGCGCCGACGAACGACTTCGAGCGGCCGGTGTTCGGCCAGCACACGCTGACCGCCTGATGGGTGATGGCGCCGATCAGCGCCACCGCGAACAGCATGTGGACGAGGAGAAGAACGGACCAGAAGACCACCACGGCGCTCCCCCCTGCGTGCCCGCTTCGCCCGGCGACACCGCAACGGTTATGGTTGCGCGCACTATAGCGCGCGATCGATGCGCCGACAATTTGGCAAGCAGCCGCGGACGCTGCCGCGCATTCTACGCCGGCGAGCGCCGCCTCACCGCGGATACGGCGGCTTGTCGAGGTTTTTGGGCGACAGCGTGAAAATCTCGACGCCGGTCTGCGTGACACCGACCGAGTGCTCGAATTGCGCCGACATGGAGCGGTCGCGAGTCACTGCGGTCCAGCCGTCGGACAGCACCTTCACGTGCGGACGGCCGAGATTGATCATCGGCTCGACGGTGAAGAACATGCCGGGCTTGAGCACGATGCCTTCGCCCGGGCGGCCGACATGGACGATGTTGGGCTCGTCGTGAAACAGCCGGCCGACGCCGTGGCCGCAGAAATCGCGCACCACGCTCATGTGCTGCGCCTCGACGTAGGTCTGGATGGCGTGGCCGATGTCGCCGGTGGTGCCGCCGGGCCGGATGGCGGCGATGCCGCGCATCATCGCCTCGTAAGTCACCTCGATCAGCCGCTCGGCGCGTCGCGGAATTTCGCCGACCGCGTACATGCGGCTCGAATCGCCGTGCCAATGATCGAGGATGAGCGTCACGTCGACGTTGAGAATGTCTCCATCGCGCAGCGGCTTGTCGGACGGGATGCCGTGGCAGACCACGTGATTGACCGACGTGCAGGTCGATTTGCGGTAGCCGCGATACATCAAGGTCGCCGGCAGCGCGCCGTGGTCGCGGCCGAACTCGTAGACCAGCCGGTCGATCCGCTCGGTCGAGATACCGGGCGCAATTTCGCCGACCAGCATGTCGAGGCATTCGGCCGCCAGCCGGCCGGCCTTGCGCATGCCTTCGAATGCGGCCGCACCGTGGATCTTGATCTGTCCGGTTTTGCGCAGCGGCGCCGAGGCCGCTTCTACGTAAGTCATGATGCTAAAGAGTTATGGTCCTGAAGTATCATGGCGCCAAAGAATGTCAGCCGCGAGGCGAGCGGGTGCACACCGTCAGTTGAGTTGCAATGTAAGCATACCGCCGCGCAACGCAAGCAAAGTTACAGTCGGCGACGCCTCACCCCTCCACCACCGGAACCGGAGCGGCGATCTCGATGCCTTCGGTGGCAATCTTGCAGCGCCATGCCAGGATTTCGACGCCTTTTTGCCGCGCGCGGTCGAACGCCGCGCCGTAGACCGCGTCGATGTCGCGCGCCACGGTGAAGCGCTCGGCCGACGGAATCTGGATGACGAAGAGCAGCACGGAGCGGGCGCCGGCTCCGACCATCAGCGCCAGATCGTCGAGATGCTTGGCGCCGCGCACCGTGACGCAGTCGGGAAATTCGGCCAGATGCGGCTTGCGCATCAGATGCACGTTCTTGATCTCGACGTAGCAGGTCGGGCGCTTGTCGTGCTCGAGCACGAAGTCGGCGCGCGAGTTGGTGCCGTATTTCACCTCGCGGCGGATCGACGAATAGTCGCGCAGCTCGGGAATGAGCCCGGCCTCGAGCGCCTCGGCGACCAAAAGGTTGGGCAGCACGGTGTTGACGCCGACCAGCTCCGGACCGCTGCCGAGATCGGTCTCCACCAGCTCCCAGCTGTAGCGCAGCGTTCGCATCGGGTTCTGCGAATCCGACACCCAGACCCGCGAATAGGGCCGGTTGAGCCCCGTCATGGCGCCCGGATTGGCGACGTGCACCGTCGCCATCTCGCCCGACTCGAACATCACGTCGGCGAGAAAGCGTTTGTAACGGCGCGCCAGCATGGCGGGAATGAGCGGAGTGCCGAACCGCATGGCCGCACTCATAGACGCTTGGGCGCGGCGCTGGAAAGGCTTTTTTACTTCCGTCACAAAGCGATTTTGCCGCCCAATTCGTCGTCGATATGCACGCGGATGATGTCGTCGAACGAACCCTCGGCGCGGAAGCCGAGCGCCAGCGCTCGGCGCGGATCGAACCGGCGCGGCCAGCCGGCGACGATGCGTTCGACCAGGGGATCGGGCGCCCGGCGGATGCGCGCCGCCACCTTGTCGCCGGCGATCCGGCGCAGCGCCGCGATCTGCTCGGCCACGGTGGCGCAAACGCCCGGCAGGGTCAGGTTGACGCGCGGCCCGAGCTGCTCGGCCTTCAGCCCGGCGGCGTGGATGAGAAAGCCGACGGCGGCGCGCGGGCTGGCATGCCAGTGCATGACGCTGTCCTCGACCGGCAGCACCGCCTCCTGCCCGGCGAGCGGCTCGCGGATGATCGAGGAGAAGAACCCCGACGCCGCCTTGTTGGGCCGGCCGGGCCGCACATTGATGGTCGGCAGCCGGATGCCGACGCCGTCGACGAAGCCGCGGCGGGTGTAATCGGCGAGCAGGAGCTCGACGATCGCCTTCTGGGTGCCGTACGAGGTCAACGGCGTCTGGAAAAAGTCGTCACCGATCGCCTCGGGAAACGGCGCGCCGAACACCGCGATGGACGACGTGAAAACGAGCCGCGGACGATAGCCGTCGCCCGTGGCCCGGATCGCTTCGAGCAGTGCCCGCGAGCCGTCGAGATTGACCCGCGTGCCCTTCTCGAAGTCGAGCTCGGCCTCGCCCGACACGATGGCGGCGAGATGAAAGATGACGTCCGGCCGTGCGCTGACCAGCGCCGGTGCGGCCGCGGCATCGCCGATATCGGCCGCGGCGGTGACGAGGTTGCCGGCGAAGCTTTGCGGCTTGTCCGGCGCCTCGACGTCCACCAGGGTCAGCGTGTCGATCGGCCGGCCGTTGAGCGCGCCGGCCTCGACCAGCCGCGCCGTCAGCTTGCGTCCGATCATGCCGGCCGCGCCGGTGATGAGAATGTGCATGGCAGAGCGGCCCTTCAGTTCGTCATTGCTTCGGCAGAAGATCGGCTCGATCAGGAGTCTCCGGCTGCGGCCTTGCGGCCAAAGCCTGCATCGCGGGCGCGCACCACCGCCTGAACGCGGCTGTTGACCCCCAGCTTGGAAAAAATGGTCGAGACCTGATTGCGCACAGTCTTCGGACTGATTCCAAGCCGGCCAGCGATGGTGTCGTTGTCGAGGCCTTCGGCAACGAGCTCCAACACCTGGCGCTCGCGGACGGTAAGATCGTCCGCGAGCGGCGGGGCGCTGTTATTCGGCTTTGTCGATTCCGTCGGCAAAAAATCATTGCAGGCGTCGACGAACTGCCGCCAGGCCGGTTCGCTCTCGACCAGAATGTGGTTGCGGGTTTCGAGCGGCACGAACCGCGCATCGGGAATCAAAGCCGCGGCCCTGCGTCCCTGTTCGAAGGGAATGGTCGAATCCTCACGCGCATGCATCACCAAGGTCGGGCGGCCGATCTTCGGCAAAATCTCCCTGACGTCGACCTGCCAGTAGCCGCGCAACAGCGCCACCATCTGCGCGGCTGACAGCGTCCGGCGCAGCAACTCGTTGAATGAATGGAACACCTCCGGGCCGGCATCTGGAATGAGCAGTGAAGAATAGAAGTGACCGTAAGCCGGAAGCGCGTTCGGCCATCCCAATTCAATCGCCCGCAGCCGGGTTTCGGCTTCCTCCAGCTGTTTGGGCGTCGGGTGGTCCGCCAGGCGCGCGCATGTGGGGGAGCCATAAAGGACCAGATGGCTCACCCGATCCGGATGGCGCACCGTATAGCTTGCGGCCTTGGCGCCGCCGCCGGCCATGCCGAAGAGGATGCATCGCTTCAGCCCGGCGGCATCCATCACGGCCTCTAAATCTTCGACGTGCCGCTGATGGGAGAATTCGACTCCGTCGCGATCGGACAGGCCACAGCCGCGGAAGTCATAGCGAACGAGCGTATGCCGGCGGCTCAGAAACGATAGCCACGGACGCCAGACCGGACTGTCCCAATCGAGCTCGATATGGCGAACGAACTGCCCAAGCCACACCAGCGGCGGCCCGCTGCCGCATACCGCGTAGGCGATGCGGCCGCCGTCGCGGCTGGTGCAGAAGCGAATCTGTTCGGTCGCATGCGCCATCACCGCGCGATCATAGCGCGGAGCATCAGCACGGGCGAGAGCAGCGAATTGCGGCGAAGTGCGCGGCTAAAGGTTCACCGCGCCCGGCACGGCCTCCAGAACCGCGGTCCACGCGGCGGCAGTGACATTAGTCCAGCCGGCACGCATGGCGTTCACAGCGCCTTGATGCCGGCCGCTGTGATGACCTGGCGCCAGCGCTCGCTCTCCTCCTTCAAGAACGCGGCGGTTTGCGACCGCGACATGTCGACCGGTGTCACGCCGAGCTGTTTGAACCGCGCGGCGACGTCCGGCTGCCGCAGCACCTCGGCGAGATCCCGCCCGATCTTTGCAGCAATGGCGGCCGATGTGCGCGGCGGGGCGACGAGCGCGAACCAGCTCGTTGCATAGAAGCCGGGATACAGTTCGGCGACGGCCGGCACGTCCGGAAACTCGGGAATTCGCTTTTCGCTTGCGACCGCGAGCGGCTTGAGCTTGCCATCGCGGATCAGCTCCACCGTGTTGCTGAGATTGTTGAAGGCGATGTCGACGCGGCCGGCGAGGAGATCGGTGACCAGCGGTGTCATGCCCTTGTAGGGCACATGCGTGAAGCGGATGCCGGCGTCGCGCTGGAGCATCTCGCCGGTGAGATGGGGCGAGCTGCCGATGCCGGGCGATGCAAAGTTGATCTTGCCGGGATTGGCCTTGGCGTAGGCAATGAGCGCCGGCAAGGTCGCCGCGGCAAAGCGCGGATTGGCGACCAACAAAAGCGGCTGTTGGGCGAATACCGAGATCGGCACAAAGGCGGTCGGATCGAAGCCGAGCTTGGGGAAGAAATATTGGCTGATGGTCAGCGGCCCCTGCGGCGTGGCGAGCAGCGTGTAGCCATCGGGCTCGGCCTTGGCGACATATTCGGCGCCCAGGTTCTGCGCGACGCCGGGCTTGTTCTCGATGACAACAGGCTCGTTCCAGCGTTGCGACAACTTGTCGGCGACGATCCGGGGGATGGTATCCAAGGTACTGCCGGGAGGCGTCGGAACAACCAGCCTGACCGCCCGAGCGGGATAGTCGGCTTGCGCGAGCGCGGCGCCCGGCAGCACGGCGTCGAACGCTCCAAGACCTGCCAGTACGGCAACCAAACATGCGAGCCGCGCCGGCCGCACTGCGCCATCTCTGTCCGGCGTTCTCGACCGAACCGCGGGTCTAGCCGTGAATTGTCGCGATGCGCCCAGCACCCTGTCCATTTGTCCTGTTCTCCCAAACTGCGGAACGAGGATGCGATGATGCTGCGGCGAGGGCGCGGTGTCTTGATGCCGTTGTCCCGTGGCAAAGCAGAATTTTGTCGAATTCTGCCGTCCCGACATGCCGAATCCGGGTCTTATGTCCCGACCCTGCTTTCCCACCCATCGACGCGTATGGCGCTACAGCGCCATGCCGCCGTCGACGAGGTGGGCCTGGCCGGTGATGTAGCTCGCCTCGTCGCTGGCCAGGAAGACGGCGAGCGCGGCCACTTCGGTCGGCGTGCCGAGCCGGCCCATGGGCTGGCGGGCGACGAAGTCGGCGCGCACCGCGTCGAGCGTTCGGCTGGTCTCTTTCGCCAGCATCGCGACGCGCTCGTCGAGCGACGGCGATTCGATCGTGCCGGGGCAGATGGCGTTGCTGCGGATGCCCTGCTTGATGAAGTCGGCGGCGACCGCCTTGGTGAGCCCGATGACCGCGGCCTTGGTGGCGCCGTAGGCGTAGCGGTTCGGCACGCCGCGGATCGACGACACCGCCGACGAAATGTTGACGATCGAGCCGCGCTTCTTCTCCAGCATGGCGGGCAGGAACGCCTTGATCATGCGATGCATGGACTTGACGTTCAGGTCGAAGGAAAAATCCCAGTCGCGGTCGCCGCAGTCGAGGATGCTGCCGTGATGCACATAGCCGGCGCAATTGACCAGAATGTCGAGCGGGCCGAGCGCGCCGGCGACGTCGCGGGCCAGCGCCTCGATATCGTTCGTCGCGCGCACGTCGAGCTTGCTGCACTTTTTCGCTTTCAGGCCGGCGAGCTTGTCCTCGGCCAGATCGGTGGCGACGACGCCGGCGCCTTCGGCAATGAAGGCTTCGGCAATGGCGCGGCCGATGCCCTGGCCGGCGGCGGTGATCAACGCGACTTTGCCCTGCAGGCGATTCGTCATCCGATCCTCATGCGTTATTGTTTGTTCAAGGCCGCGAGGCTGAGTTTTTGCCGGCCGTCGCCGTCGAAATTGTCAGGCGCCAGCCAGCGCTCGAAGTTCGCCTTGCGTACCGGCCACTCGCTGTCGAGCATGGAGAACCAGGCGTTGTCGCGGTTGCGGCCCTTGGCGATGATGTGCTGGCGGAACGTGCCCTCGTAGATGAAGCCGTAACGCAGCGCCGCGCGCCGCGATTTCGCGTTGAGCGAATCGCACTTCCATTCGTAGCGCCGATAGTTGAGCGTTTCGAACACGTAGCAGGCCAACAGATATTGCGCTTCGGTGCCGAGCGGCGTGCGTTGCAGCGACGGCGAATACATCACGTGACCGACCTCGATGACCCGCATCTGCGGTTCGATGCGCAGCAGCGTGAAATAGCCGACGGCGCGTCCGGCGGTATCGACGATCGCATACGCATAAGGGTCGTTCGCCGCGGCGCGCATCTCGGTAAACGCCGCAAACTCGGTGAAGTTCGCGAACGGGCCGGCGGTCCCGATATAGGTCCAGACCTCGTCGTGGCCCTCGAACACACGCCACAAATCGGCCGCATGGCCGGCCGTGAGCTTCTCGATATGGCCGTAGCGTCCCTTGCGCGTAACCGGACCCGGCCACGGCGCCGGCGTCGGATCGACCGGCAAGCCGACCGGCTGGCCGGTTCGCGGATGCGGCTCGGAGGCGGCGGTCATGGCGAGAGCTTCTTTCGATCCTCGCCGAAGAACTTGTTCAGCTCGGCATTGGTGATGACGCCGCCAAAACCATCGAACACGCCCTCGCGCGCGATCTCGGTGGCGGTGCGGATGAAGGCGTGCATGGCGACGCGGGCGAGCGAGCCGCCGACGCTGATGCGGCGCACGCCCATGCGGGCGAGATCGTCCACCGTGAAGCCGAACGCGCCGCTGTTGAGAAAATTGACAGGCTTCGGCGCCACCGCCTTGACCACCGCCACGATCTCGTCGCGGGTCTTGATGCCCGGCGCGTACAGGCAATCGGCGCCGGCCGCGGCGTAAGCCTTCAGGCGGCGGATCGCATCGTCGAGATCGTTGACGCCGCGCACGAAATTCTCCGCCCGCGCGGTGAACACCACGTCGCCGCCGGCGCGATCGATGGCGGCGCGCGCCGCCTTGACGCGGGCGACGGCGGTGTCGAGGTCGTAGAGCGGCATCTTGCCGTCGTTCGGCGAATCTTCGATCGACAGGCCGGCGACGCCGGTGGCGATGCATTTGGCGACGCTGTCGGCGACGCCATCGAGCGTGTCGGCGTAGCAGTCCTCGAAATCGGCGTTGACCGGCACGTCGGTGGCGGCGGCGATCTCGGCGAAATGTGCCAGCACCTGCTCGCGGTTTTGCGCGCCGTCCGCATAGCCCTCCGCATGGGCAAAGCCCGAGCTGGTCGTCGCCAGGGCCTTGAAACCGAGGCCCTGCAGATAACGCGCGCTGCCGACGTTCCACGGATTGGGAATGACGAAGCAGCCGCTCTCGTGCAGCTTGCGAAATGTCTTGCGCTTGTCGGCGGTCGAGGGACGAGACTGGCTCATGGCACACACCCGTATTGGCAAATACCCGCGATTGGCGAAGACCGGCAAAGTGCCACGGACGCGGCGGCGATAACAGCCCGCTCACGGCATGGCCGTCATCCGCGGGGCGCCTTGAAGGCTGCGGCGATCAGGCAGGCGGCATCGCGTCAGGCGCGATCCGGGAAGGGCGTAGCGCGCTGTGCGTTTCGCGTTCGGCAGCAAGGGTGTGACGGCCGAAGTGCGCCAGCCAGCACACTGACCCAGGCGGCCTAGAGAAAAAATGATGCCGGCCGTAAGCCCGCGCTAAGACATTCTGAAAGCGCGAATGCCGGGCGCGCGCCATCCTCCATGATCAGCGGTCGCTATTTCCACAGCGGCCGAGACGACAAACGGGCGCAACGTAAATCCGGGTCGCCGTATGGAGGATACTATGCCGTCGCGCTGTATAACGTGTGTTCGTTCGCTCATCACAGCCGGTGTCCTGTTAGCGCCGATCGCTCTCGCAGCGCCTCTTACTGCTTCCGCGCTCGCTGACAGTGGTCCGTTCCAGGTTCTCTACATCTTCCCCGGAGTCACCGATAGTGGCGGCCCGACGCCGGACGGAGTAGCCACCGCCGTTCACTGCTTCAGCTTCAGCCCTAGTGAGGAAAGTATCCAATACGTCGTGCGCAATTCTCAGGGGGCACTTGAGGCAACTTCGACGACAGACATCAACCAATTCCAGACTTTAACGGTAACAACTCACTCAACCAATATCTACCCTGCAAGCGTGATGGTTACCCACGCAATAAACCAGGGCGTACTCGGAATTTCTGCGACGAGCACAAACATAGTGTGCACGGCCCAGGTCATCGATGCGAGTGCAACCGTTCCCAATGGGATCGATCTTCATGGCGCCAGGTTTAATCCGATTTCGGGAAGCCAGGAGTAGTAAGCGTAGCTTTGGAGTGCGCCACCGCGAACGGCATGCAAGCGGACATTCGCCCGATGCCGGCAAATGTCCATTGGAAAAGCCGCGATGCTCATGGCGGCGGGAAATACGACGATTGTGCGCGTGGCCAACTCGTTGTAGCGTTTTGAACTTCAGCAAGGCCCTCTGAACTTGTTTCCCATTTTAAAGGCGATGGCCAAACGTGATACGGCTCCTGCTCCTTGCGGCGGCGATCCAGGCTACACTGCCCTCTCCCGCGGCGGCGCAGGACATTCGCGGCATGGAAGTCTGCACGGCCGAGAAGCAGATGGAGCGTCGCACGAGCTGCCTGCAGGCGAACGTCGAATTCCTGCAGCAGGCGCTCAACAAGCTGACCCGTGAGACCGAGCACAAGATGGCCGCCGCCGAGCGCGACCTTGCCGCCGCCCGCGCCGAGATTGCGGCGCTCAAATCGGCTGTGGCCAGACTGACCGAAGATTTAGCAAAGACAAAACGCAACGCCGCAGACGGGAAGAAATAGCGGCGCAATCAGCGGCCCGAAGTGCTTCTCACCACGTGTAGCGCAGCGTGCCGGTGCCGGCGTAGGTCTGTGAGCCCTTGGCGAACTCGCCGTCGAACTTGCCGAGCAGGGACCAGTTCGGCGTGAAGAACAGCTGTGCGCCGGCCGAGGTGAGCGCCGAGTCGTGCGGGATCGGCGCGCCGAACACCGTGAAGCCGGCGCCGGGCAGCGCCTGGAAGCTGGCATTGAGCGCAGGATTGCTGACCCAGTCGTGCGCCCACGCCGCCCTGGCGCGCAGGATGAGCGGCATGGCGTTGAGCGCGGTGTGGTCGTCGAACCGCGCGCCAAGCTCGCCGCGCGTATCGGTGCCGTTCATCGCCGCATAGGTCAGCCCAAAACCGCCGGCGGTCAGATCGGTCTCGCTGTAGGCCGGGGTGTGGAAGTTCTGTACCTGGATCGCCGCGTAGGGCGTGACGCCGATGGCGTTGTGCGCGACGGGGGCTGCGAAGCGGTAGCCGCCCTCCAGCCGCCCGGCGTAGCTCTGGCCCTGGAAGCCGGCGCTGAGCTGGTCGCCCAAGGCGGTGCGGTTGGTGGTGAACCAGTTGTTGGCGAAGGCGAGCGACCCGCCGATGTAGGCCGGACCCTGATGGGTCACGCCATAGACGCCGGCCAGGAAGGCGTCGCTGCGTCCGGTGCCGAGCCCCTGCACCAGGTTCCAGCCGGTGCCGCCGCCGGCCAGCGCAAAGCCGAGCACGGTGTCGGGCGAGTAGTGATAATCCATGCCGGCCGCGTAACCGAAGGTGTTGGTGGTGACGTTGTTCGAGCCGATGACCGGATCGCCGTTGGTTCGGGCGCTGCCGCCGAAGCCTGAGGCCCAGGCGGTCCAGCGCTGCGCGAAGGTTTGCTTCGGCGGCGCCTTCAGCACGCCCGCATAGGCGAGCGCGATGTCGGACGGGAAGTTCGCTTCCTGATCCGGCGCAAAGGGCAGCAGGCCGCCGCCGCCGCTGCGGCCGTCCACATTGGCATCCAGCATCAGGTTCAAGAACTCGTTCATCAGCTGGAAAGCGGCATGCTCGGCTCCGGTCGCGTTCTCGCCATCGAGTGCGGTGAGCGCATTGCCGAGATCGGCGCCGGTGAGACCGAAAATACTGAGGAAGCCCGGCGGCAGCGAACCGCCATTGTTGAAGAAGTTATCGATGGCATTGGCGACCGCGAGCTGATTGAGGTTCAGGCCCTGCGTCGGCAGCGATGCGCTCAGATCGAGAAACACGTCGGTCGGCGTGTAGACCAGGCTCGCCAGCACGCCGGCCGGCAGATTGAGCGTCTCCAGCGTGTCGAACGTGCCGTTGATCGAGCCGGCGTGCAGGATGTCGTATTGTTTGGTGATGTAGTGGCCGCTGGCGAACGTGGCGCCGACGTCGCCGGCAAGCGCGGCTTGGCCGGTCACCGTGGCCGAGGTGGAGGCGGTCGGATCGACCTGCACCAGATACAGCGCGTTGGGCTGGAACGTGAGATTGCCCTGGACCGTCATGAACGTGCCTGGCGTGGCAAACGCGCCCGGCGCGAACGTGCCGCCGCTGTTGATCTGCAGATTGCCTACGGTGCCGGTGCCAAGGAGCGTGGCGTTGTTATTGATTGTGGTCAGGTGCGAGGTCGCGATCGAGCCGTCGACCTCGAGCATGCCGTCGTTGACGGTGGTGTTGCCCGTATACGTGTTGGTGCCCGATAAGGTCAGCGTGCCGCTGCCGACCTTGACCAGCGAGCCACCGGTGGCGCCCGGGACGTTACAATGAACGGAGGGAGCGCCGACGCAATCGCTGATCAAGCCGCTCACCGTGGTGGACAGGTTGTTGCTGCCGACGGTAAGTGCTTTGCTGCCAAGGAAAAAGGTGCCGGCGCCCTCGATCGAGCCCGCCGTCATGCCGCCATCGGTCAGCGTCGAGATGTCGAAGACGCCGCCTGCGCCGACGGCGAACCGAGCGTTGCCGCCGGTGCTGCTGTCGAAAAACGACACCCGGCCAAATTGGTTGGTCGTGATGAACGCCTCGCCGGCGGTGGTGTGCGCGAAGAAGAACGTATCGGCATGGTTCTCGATGGAGGCGTTGCCGGCGGTGGCGGTGTCGGTGCCCCCGAGGGCGCCAAACACGATTTGGCTGCTGACGTTGACGATGCTGGCATGGCCCGCAGTGCTTTGATCCCGGAAGATGACGAAGCCCTTGCCATCGTTGGTGATGGTGGCGTTTGCCGCCGACGTGTGGGCGAAAAACTCCAAGTTTTCCCCTCTAGCGAAGATGTTACCCAATTCAGAATGCAGGCCGTTCTGGATGACGGCCGTGCCGGCATTTGCCGTCTCGGTGCCGCCGAGAGTGCCGAAGCTTATGGCGATGAGGCTTCCTGAATTCAGAAAGTGCGCGCTACCGGCAGTGCTTGTGTCGTTGAAAGCGATGTTTCCAGCGTTGACGTAGTTAACCGTCCCGGTCCCGCTGTTCGCTGAGCTGGCGTTCTGAAACATCAACGAGGGGTTGCCGCCCACGATGAAGACGTTGAGGGCGAATGTCTGGGCGTTGGCCGAGTTGTTGGCGATGCCGGTGCCGTTGACCGTGAGCAACTTCTCGACAGTAATGGTGTAGGCCTGCGCGGCCGCATTGAAATTGATGGCGCCGATCGTGACCGGATCGCTGGCGTTATTGACGGACGCACTCCCGGTCGCTGCGAAAGTGGCGGTGCCGGTCGGCACCGTGTTGGGGGTCCAGTTGGTCGGCGTATTCCAATCCGGGGTGCTTCCGTTCCAGGTCGCGCTCTGCGCATGGGCAGCGCTACATAGAGCGCCGGTGGTGAGCAGTGCCACGCCGACAGGCGATGCCCGCCACACTCTTCGCCGACCCCCGCGTGCCATTCTGGGCATGCCAACGTTCCCCGCCCGCCGCGCGTGATTCCAGAACGTCGCAAGTTATCAGGTAGGGCCGGCGGCGGACAGCCGGACGGGTCCAGTCCGTCACCGATTCATTCCTCTAGGCATTAAACAGATGACCAGTGTTGCCGAAATGCCACTTCGACTTGGTATATCTGATGACGGGGTCACCCCGCGCCGATCTTGTCCTGCGTTCTGGTCGCGAAATCGGCGGCGTCGTGGCGTTCGTGCAATTGTTGTTCGGGCGGCCCACTGGCGCGGTTGACCATTCGGCCGCGCTTGACCGCCGGGCGTTCGCCGATCTCTTTGGTCCAGCGCGTCAGGTTTTTATAGTCGTGCGTCTGCAGGAACTTGCGCGGGTCGTTGTATGAGGCGCCGTTCAACATGCCGTTGCCGTACCACGGCCAGATCGCCATGTCGGCGATGGTATATTCGTCGCCGGCGATGAAGCGATGGTCGGCAAGCTGCCGGTCGAGCACGTCGAGCTGGCGCTTAACCTCCATGGTGAAACGGTCGATGGCGTATTTGATCTTCACCGGCGCATAGGCGAAGAAATGCCCGAAGCCGCCGCCCACATAGGGCGTCGAGCCCATCTGCCAGAACAGCCAGTTCAGCGCCTCGGCGCGCTCGCCGCGATCCTTCGGCAGAAAGGCCCCAAATTTTTCCGCCAGATAGAGCAGAATCGCGCCGGATTCGAACACGCGTTGCGGCTTCTGTCCGCTGTAATCCATCAGCGCCGGGATTTTGGAATTCGGGTTCACCCCGACAAAGCCGCTGCCGAACTGGTTGCCCTCGCCGATCTTGATGAGCCAGGCGTCATATTCGGCGCCGCTGTGACCGGCGGCCAGCAATTCTTCCAGCATGATGGTCACCTTGACGCCGTTGGGCGTCGCCAGCGAATAGAGCTGCAGCGGATGCTTGCCGCGCGGCAATTCCTTGTCATGCGTCGCGCCCGCGATGGGGCGATTGGTATTGCTATAGCGCCAGTTGGGCGTGTCGTTCTTCTCCCAGACCCAGACGTCCGGCGGCGTGTAGTGCGGGGTGTCAGTCATGTCGGGCTCGCGTTGGTGGCGGGACAGGTCGGCCGCATGGATAGAGCGGCGAGCGCGGGCTGTCCAATCGCGGCTGTCGGCGTTGTCACGTTCTGCGGCGGCTTCCCCCACCCGGGTGCGTCGCAGCCAGCGTCAAAAAGCGGACCTTCAGCGAAACGCGCTCGTGGCCAGATAACATAACGCCGCCACCAATGCGGAAGCCGGCAAGGTGATAATCCACGCCATCACGATGTTGCTCGCAACATTCCAGCGCACGGCCGATGCCTTGCGCGCGGCGCCGACTCCGATCACGGAGCCGGTCACGGTGTGGGTGGTCGAGACCGGGATGCCGAGGAAGGTTGCGACGAACAACAAGGTGGCGCCGGCGGTCGAGGCGCAGCAGCCCTGCACCGGCGTCAAACGCGTGATCTTGGAGCCGACGGTGTTGACGATGCGCCAGCCGCCGACCAGCGTGCCGAGGGCCATCGCCGCCTGGCACACCAGCACCACCCAGAACGGCACATAGAAGTTCGCGCCGAGATGGCCTTGCGAGAACAACAGCACGGCGATGATGCCCATGGTCTTCTGCGCATCGTTGCCGCCGTGGCCCAGCGAGATGAGCGAGGCGGCGGCGAATTGCAGCCACTGAAACGTGCCCTCGACCGCACGCGGGTTGGCGCGCAGGAACGCCCAGGAGACGGCCAGCACCAGAAAAAGCGCCAGCAAAAAGCCGAACAGCGGCGACAGCACGATGAAGGCACCGGTCATGATCAGGCCGGGCCAGACGATCGCGGCGATGCCGGCCTTGGTGATGCCGGCGCCGACCAGGCCACCGATCAGGGCGTGCGAGCTCGACGACGGAATCCCGGCCCACCACGTCACCACATTCCAGACGATGGCGCCCATCAGCGCGCCGAAGATGACATGCGCGTCGATCGTGTCGGCCGACACGATGCCGACGCCGACGGTGCGCGCCACGTGCACCCCGAAGATCAAAAACGCGATGAAGTTGAAGAACGCCGCCCACATCACGGCGTAGCGCGGGCGCAGCATGCGGGTCGAGACCAGCGTCGCGATCGAGTTCGCGGTGTCGTGCAGGCCGTTGAGAAAATCGAAGACGAGCGCGACGGCGATCAGGCCGATCAACACGGGCAGGCTGAGGATGGCGTTCATCACCGCGCGCCATTCAAAGCTGATCGACGACGATCGAGCTGATCTCGTTGGAGACGTCCTCGAAGCGGTCCACGACTTTTTCCAGATGATCGTAAATTTCCGAGCCGACGATGAAACGAAGGGCATTGCCGGGTCCGTCCGGCTGGCGGTTGGCCACGAACAGCGCCTTCAGCCCGCGGTCGTGCACCTCGTCGGCCTGCTCCTCGATGGCGATGATGCGCGCGGTCAGAGCATTGAGCTTGCCGGCATTGCTGCTGATCGAGCTCAACAGCGGCACGGCTTCGAGCACCAGCTTGGCAGCCTCGACGATGATCTCCGCCATCTCCTGCATCTGCGGCTCGAAGGTTTTCACCTCGAACATCACGATGGTCTTTGCGGTCTTGTTCATCTGATCGATGGCATCGTCCATCGAGCTGATGAGGTCCTGGATGTCGGTGCGGTCGAATGGCGTGACGAAGGTGCGCCGAACCGCCACAAGCACCTCGCGCGTCACATCGTCGGCCGCGTTTTCGTGGCGGAAGATCTGCTGGCAATACGACTCGATCGTGTCGCCGCCCTGCAAGAGGCCGCGCAGGGCTTCCGCTCCGGCCACGACGATCGCCGCGTGCTTCTCAAAGAGCGGAAAGAAACGCTCCTCTTTGGGCATCAGCGCTTGAAACCAGCCAAACATGCTCCTCTCCAAACGCCGCCAGTCTCGCGGTAAGCACGCTACATGCCGGGTTGGGCGTCACAAACGTTCGTTGTGTCCGCCTGCAATTTCGTGCGAGCCTCTTTCGACTGCCAGGCCAAGGCGACTCGGTCTCCTGACGCGAGGTTCGGTACCGGGCCAGTGCGAATCGATCGCGTCTGCCAAGCCGTTGATTCCCCTTACGGCCAGCCTCACGGCGAGCGCCAGCAGACCAATGATCGACGCAAAGAGCACCAGGGTTTCAGCGAAAGCCAGAACGAAATACACATAAGACAAGAAAAGCATGCGACTTCGGTCCGTCGACGGAACGCGGATTTAGCGAGGTGCTTACTAAAGAATACCTCCGGCGGCAATCCAAGCGGGGGAAGAATCGCTTGCCGCGAATCGAGGCTGTGGGAATCATCCGCGCGCCCGGAACAGCGGCGAACGAACGGCCGGTCGCTTCGGGTCATCGGCCGACGGCGTGTCTTGCGGCGCGTCAGTCATGTCGGGCTCGCGTTCGTGGCTGGACAGGTCGGCCGAATGGACGGAACGCCGAGCGCGGGCTGTCCACGGCCATTATCCCGCGCGTGTCATGGCACCCGGCGCGTGGCGTAGCGCCCGCTCTCATTCAACGACGGCAATGCACTCAATTTCAATTTTCAGTCCGAAGCTCAATTGCGCGCCGCATACCGTCAGGGCGGGCGGCGCCTCCGGGAAAAATTTTCGCAAAACGCCATGGACATTCTGAAGTTCGAGCATGTCATAAACGAAGACAGTCATCTTGACGATGTTCCTCAGGGAAGAACCGGAGGAGTCCAAAAGATGGCCGATATTCTCCAGAATTTGCTGAGCTTCGGCAGTGAGCGTGCCCTGCTTTAATTCTCCCGTTTGCGGATCGGTGGATACCATCCCGGACAGGAACAAGAAATCGCCGACGCGGATGCCGGGCGAATGCGGCAGCCCGCGGTTCTTCGAGGTGTTGAGCTTCTCATTCCTTGGCTCGATAACCTGCCGCGTCAGCGTCATCTTCGTGTTCCCGTTCCCGGCAGCCGCCACGACGTCGAGCTGCACCTTGAAGCCGCTTTCGATAACAACCTGCCAGACCATTCGGGCCGGCGGGCGTTCCGGCAGATACTGCCGATAAATTCTGTTGAGAACGTCATACTCGATCCGACTGTAAAGCAGCGCGTGAACCTGGACGATTCGCGCGAGATCCGAGCCGTTGGCCTCGAGCAGTATTTTGAGATTTTCGAAGATGCGGCGGGTTTCGCTCGTGACGGTGCCGTGCTCACGCTCTCCCGTATCAGGATTAACGGCCACCATTCCGGAAAAAAATATGAGGCCTCCCGCCTCCACGGCACACGACTGCGGATAACCGAAGACGCGTGAAAAATCGAGGCCGGGTTGCACTGGAATAAGATGACGCTTGCCAATAGCCACTTTGAATTCCATCGAACGTAGGGGGCGGCACCAGGTATCGCGCCGTTCCAACCCGCAAGCTGCGGGCAATGTTGTACCACAGAGACGACGCGAGGCGATTCGTTTCGATCTACCGCGCCGAAGCGCCCGCATAAAAATGGCCCGGTTCACCGAGCACGGCGTCATAAACGTCGTCGGCGATGATGTTGGCGATGTCAGCGTATTTGCCCGGCGCGCCGAGAAATTGCTGCGCGACGAGCTGCGTTGCGCCGGACACGTCACCGGACACATCCCAAAGCCGAAACTCCACCTTGATGCGGCCATCGGACTGACGGGCAACGCGTCCCACCAGAAGCGCCGCGGCCTTGATGGCGCGCCAATCCGAAAAGCGCGGCCACTCGTCAACGCTCGGCACCTTCTCGGGGAAGGCCGCCGGATCGATCAGCACGAACCGTCCGTTGCGCGCGAGGTTGGCGGCTATCACTTCCCGCATGAGGCGCGCCGGCTCGGCGTCGGCGGGTGTGGCGGCGAGAAAACCCGGCAGCGCAATGCGGACCGCCGATCTCTCAACCGGGTGGCGGAATACAACGGCACACGCAGATTCCCACGCACACGTCGCCATTCCGGTCGCCGCGCCGATGGACACGAAGCGGCGACGCGTCACCGTTCCAAGTCCGGACCAAAAATTGCCGTCTGCCATGCCTATATGCCGAGCATGAAAGCCCCACAGTGGTACGATGTGCTGGAGCCGCGCGGAGCCCGAATTGCGGGTCTAGTCGGTTTGGCAGTTACCTGGCCGCTCACCCGTTATGCATTCCAGGCTCGGTGGTTTGATCCTGAGGAATGGAAAAGCGTGGGGACTCTCGTCGTCCTGCTCGGTTTTACCATTCCATACTGTGTGACGAGATGGTTCCTGAAACGGCCAGGACGCAAGCGAGTTGAACGCCGCTGACTTTCATTGCACGCGCGCCGAATTGCTCGCCCGATCAAGTCCGTTATGGATGCGCCCTCCCCCAGATCGCCTCGGCCTCGTACGATGAGTGGACCGAGGGACGGCAACTGACAATGCGGCACTTCGCCTGCGGACTGTACCTGCTGCATGCCGACAGCGCGCTGTACATGGCAGCGGCTCGGTTCGGATAGCTCCACGACCGGCCCCGCGCTTTTCCGTCCGTCGCACCGCAACCCCAGACGCCTCTGCTGGAAGGTTGGACTGCCCTGTTCCGGGGCGTCCGCGTGAAATCCGGCACGGGATGAGGAGGAGGCGTGTAATACCACCCGCCATCGGGTTTGTAGTAACACCGCTCCGGCATGACGTCGCAAATCTGGACGACCGCGTGTGCGGTTTTAACGCCCGATACGATCACGGCCAAGACGGCCATCGCCGCGAACCCCGACCTTGTGCGTAAGGTCATATTTTCCGCCCCCCTGTCGATGTCGGGTCCGGCGCGAACATGCGAAGCCGCGTCAGTCAACGGAATGTTTGATTTTTAGATTAACCGAAGCGGCTTCCTGGATGAGGCTTGTTCTGGAACGCACCGGACACCCAACTCCATTGTAATTAGCAATCTGCGCCCGGCGCAAGATCGATCCCAACCATGCCAAAATTTATATCCCATAAATCGTCCTGATAATTGCGGGTCAGGCTGCAGCAAAGAATTAGGCCACGATGAGTTACGTCCTCTTCCCACAAAAATTCTATCAAGCTATTAGATAAGTCCGCTTGCAAGCGGACAAACTGTTTTGAAACATAAGTCGTCGGGGATCGGGGGAAACGATGCGTTTGGGGATTTGGGGAGCGCTGCTCCTCATGGTCGCTTGCTGTGCCGGGTGTGCTTCGCAACCGGCCGCGCCGCTGGTATCTGCCGTCGCGCCCGGACAAGCGCGAATTACGATCAGGCGGACCGATGAGGGGCCATCGTGGGGCGCCGCGGCCCAGATCGCGATAAACGGCGCTCACGTGGCCGAGCTCGCGCCGGGTCAAAGCTACAGCGGCGGTTTGCCGCCGGGCCCGGTCGCCATGACCGTGACCGCGAACATGGACATCGGCCAGTACGACCTGAAGTTCAACGCGGTTGCCGGCAGGAGCTACGCGTTTGAGGTGTCGAGGCGCGGCGAGCACATGGCCGCCGGCATGTTCGGCCTTACCGGGATGATCCTCGAGACCGCAGCGAACGGCAATCAATCGGGCGCGTTCAAGATCACCGAAGTGGCACGGTGAGACCGCGATCAACGTGTCCGATGGCAGCGTGGCGAGGACGCACCACAATGGATGGCTCTTCCAGATCGAAAGCGAACATCCGCCCAAACTCCTGAATGTTCGGTCAGGGGATTGTAGATTGGCTTCTTTGCAAACAATCGGCGTCAATCCACCAGGTGCAGGTAATCTTGCTTGCACTCGAAGCGATCGACCATGTCATGCCGGCCCGGCCCTTCGGAACGGTAGTGCACCACGACCCTCGCGCACCGGATGCGAACGGCTCCCTGCGTCACGGCGACATTGCCGGAGAAGATCGCGGCCTTGTTTCAGTTGCTTACCGAAAGGCAGTCAGCGTAAATGGTCACCGGCATCCTTGGGTCCTGATAAAGGAAAGTGCTTTGGTCCTGCGCCCAGGCGAATTGGGAAAAAAGCCCAAGGGCTGTCGCTAAGAATATTGCAAGAACGACACGGGCCAAGTTTTCAATCCATCTGACCGTCCAAACATCGTGAGGCTATGCCCCGATTGCGGCGCCATCTCGATGTCGAGGCTACCGCATCACTGCAGGCACTGGCATACGATCAGCTCGATGTCGGCTTTGCCCTGTGAGCTGCGGTGGCAACGGACATTGATATCGGAGGCAGTGCGTCAACATGGGACCCTACTCGCGACGGCGGGATTGCGCTAACCTGTGAGCGAGGTTTGCACTGGGAATGCCAGCTCTTGGAATGCCAGCTCTTGAGGGTGCTTCCGTGAGACTTCCCCGCCGAAAATTTCTGCATCTGGCCGCCACGTCTGTCGGGCTCACGATTTTGCCGCGGGCCGGAATGGCGCTCGATTATCCGACGCGGCCGGTTCGCTTCGTCGTCGGCTTTCCGGCCGGGTCCGCGACCGACATTGTCGGACGCCTGATGGCCCAATCGCTGTCGGAGCGGTTCGGCCAGCAATTCATCGTCGAGAACCGGCCGGGGGCGGGCAGCAATATCGCCGCCGAGGCGGTCGTGCGGGCCGACCCCGATGGCTACACGCTGCTTCAGGCCGCTTCGCCGAATGCGATCAATGCGACGCTCTTCAGCAACCTCAGTTTCAATTTCATCCGCGACATCGCGCCGGTGGTGGGCATTTTCCGCTATCCCTACGTCATGGTGGTCAATTCGGCAGTCCCGGCGCAGACGCTTCCCGAATTCATCGCCTATGCCAAGGCCAATCCAGGCAAGATCGACATGGCCTCGGCGGGCAACGGGACCGCGCCGCATGTTTTCGGCGAATTGTTCAAGATGATGGCCGGCGTCAATATGCTGCACGTGCCGTATCGCGGCAGCTACTTTTCGGATTTGATCGCCGGACAGGTGCAGGTGGTGTTCAGTCCGCTGCCTTCGACGATCGGATATATCAGGGCCGGCACGCTGCGCGCCTTGGCGGTGACCACCGCGGCGCGCTCGCCTGCACTGCCGGACGTTCCGGCCATAGGCGAAACCGTGTCCGGCTACGAAGCGAGCAGCTGGCAAGGCGTCGGCGCGCCCAGGAAGACGTCCGCCGAGATCATCGACAAGCTCAACGGCGAGATCAATGCCGTCCTCGCCGATCCCAAAATCAAAGCGCGGCTTGCCGAGCTGGGCGGCGACGTGATGGGCGGGACGCCGGCAGAGTTCGGCAAGTTCATTGCCGACGAAACCGAGAAGTGGGCGAGAGTGATCAAGTCCGCGAATATCAAGCCGCAGTAGACGGCGGAGATTTTTCTCGGCCGCCCTGTTTCGGCCCCCTTGGCCGAGGTCTGCTTTAAACGTGGGGCTCTGACAATGAAATGGTTCGCTCGCTTCGCTGGTTCGGCATTCGCTGCGTTGGCATTCGCGGCATTGTTTGCAAATGCAGCGCTGGCCCAATCGTATCCGGACCGCCCCGTTCACCTGCTCGTGGCGTTTCCGCCGGGCGGCGGCGCCAATTTCGTCGCGCGTCTGCTGGCGCAATTGCTGTCGGCGCAGCTCGGGCAGGCCGTCGTGGTGGAGAACAGGCCGGGCTCCAACGGCAATGTTGCCGGCGAAGTGGTCGCGCACGCGGCCGCCGACGGCTACACGGTCTTGCAGTCGGCGGGGTCGCTGTTCACCGTCAATCCGCACCTCTATGCCAAAATGCCGTTCGATCCCTTCAAGGGTCTCGCGCCGGTCGCGACCGTCACATCGGACGAGCTGCTGCTGACGGAAAATCCCGCGCTCGAGCCGAAAAACTTTCGCGACTTCATCGATTACGCGCGCCGCGCCAAGCCGCCGCTGCTGTACGGGTCGATCGGCAACGGCAGCGAACACCATCTGGCGATGGAGCTGCTGAAAGAGCAGGCCGGAATTCAAATGACGCACGTGCCCTATCGGGGCGGCGGCCCGGCGGCGCTCGGCGTCATGGGCGGCGAGGTGGCGGTCATGTTCGGCGGCGGGTCGGCAACGCCGCTGGTGCAGGCCGGCAAGCTGCGCGCGCTCGCCATCAGCGGCCGCAAGCGGTCGCCGCTATTTCCCGACCTGCCGTCGATTTCGGAAATCTATCCGGCCTACGACGTGACCATATGGCAGGGACTGTTCGTACCCGCAGCAACGCCGCCTGCAATCATCGCGCGGTTGCGGGCAGCGGCAAACGCGGCGGTGCGGCAACCTGAATTTGCCGAAAAGCTCAAGGCCGCCGGCTCCGGCGAGCCGTTTGCTACGAGCGCCGACGAGATGGCCGCGCTCATCCGTACCGACAGCGAGCGCTTCGGCAAGGTGGTCAGAGCAAGCGGGCTGCAGGTGGAGTAGCGAGCTGGCTCGCAGGGTGGGCAAAGGCGCGAAGCGCCGTGCCCACCTAAGCAATTTCGTCTCAAGACAGCGTGGGCTTCGCTTCGCTCAGCCCACCCTACGAACTACGAACACAACTACTCCGCCTTGATGCCGGCGGCCTTGATGATCGGCCACCATTTTTTGATCTCGGCTGCTTGCAGCGCGCCGAGGGCCTCTGGGGTCTGCTGCTCGGGCGGCGGCACTTGCAGGCCGAGATCGGCGAAGCGCTTTTGCACCGTGGGATCGGCCATCGCGGCTTTGGCGGCGTTGTTGAGCTTCGCGATTACGTCGGGCGGTGTGGCTTTGGGCGCCCACAGGCCGTACCAGATGTTGATGTAGAGGCCGGGCAGGCCGGCCTCGTCGACGGTCGGCACGTCGGGCGCCACCGGCGAGCGCGCGGCGGCGGTGACCGCGTAGGCGCGGATCGAGCCGTCGCGCAGCCGCGTCATGGCTTCGGAGACCTGGTCGAACATCATGTCGATGCGGCCGGCCAACAGATCGAGCAGGGCCGGATCGGTGCCGCGATACGGCACCATTTGCAGCGCCAGCTCCGCTTGCTTTTCGAAATACGCGGCGGCGATGTGCGAGCTGGAGCCGACGCCGGCGGTGCCGCAGGTGATGTGGCGCGAGCTGAACTTGATCCAGAGCACGAAGTCGTAGAGATTTTTGACCGGCACCTTGTTGTTGCTGACGATCATCATCGGGTTCGACGGCAGGAGCGCGATCGGCACGAAGTCGCGCTCAAGGTCGTACGGCAGCGCGTAGAAGGCGCCGTTGACCACGTGCGTGCTCCAGTGGCCGAGGCTCAGCGTGTAGCCGTCGGCCGGCGCGCGCGCCGCGCGGCCGACGCCGATGGTGCCGGCGGCGCCGGTCACGTCCTCGACCACGACGTTCTGGCCGAGCGTGCGGCCCATGTGCTCGGCCATCAGCCGGCCGATGACGTCGGTCGGTCCGCCGGCCGCGAACGGCACGATCATGGTGATGGGACGCGTCGGATAGGTTTGCGCGGCGGCGGTGCGCGGCAGCGCCGGTAGCGCCGCGGCGGCGGCGAGCGCAAGGACGTTGCGGCGGTGGAGTTTCATGGCCCGGCGATCCCCATCGCCTCGACGAACTCGCGGCGCACCGCGGCGGGCTGGCCGTAGTGGTGGCGGAATTCGCGCAGGCGCTGGCGCAGGATCGGATCGTTTTCGTAATCGGCGAGCGGGATGCCCTCGGTGTTTTGCTCGCGCGCCATGTTGGGCAGCGCGATGCAGGCGGCCGCGTTGGCGCTGCGGATGATGCCGCCGGGCTCCTTGCCTTCGGCCATCGCTTCGAGCTCGGCGTAGAAGCGCTGGCGCATCAGCGTGATGCCGACGTCGCTCGAGCGCAGGTGCTCCTTGGTGCGGTCGGCGATACGGCCCTGGCCGACCCAGGCGACGATGTCCTGGTTGATGACGTGGCTGGTGATCCAGCGGCCGGTGTCGTCCTGGATCGGGCTTTTCCACACCGGCACGCGTTCCTGCACGTAAGGCTCGCGGCCGCGCGGCACGCGCATGAAGAACCAGGCGACCGACAGCGTGTTCTCGTCGTCGACCGGCACGCGCCATTCGAAATGGCTGCCGAGATAAAAGCCGTTCGGCCATAGCGCGACGCGGCCGACGGTCCAGTAGCGGTCCTCCTCGCTCTGGCCCTCGCGCACGCGCTTGTAGACAAAGCCGTGCTCGAATTCCTCGAATTTCAGTTTAAGATGCTTTGGCGCGACGTTGTTGTCGGCGCCGCGCATGCGCGCGCCCCAATTGTCGTGCATCCATTCGAAGTGCACCGGATCGATCGAGTTCTCCTGGCACTGAAACCAGTTGCACGGGATGTCGGCGAGCACGACCTCGCGAAAGCCGTTCTTCCAGGTGAACGGCTCCCAGACCGGCAGTTCGGGCGCCGGCAGCGGGCCCATATAGGCGAACAGCAGACCGGCGCATTCCTTGACCGGATACCCGGCGATCTCGCAGCCGGCCTTCGACGGTTTTGGATTGGTGGTGTCCTCGTAGGGCTGCTCGAGACAATGGCCGGTCTCATCCATCAGCCAGCCGTGATACGAGCAGCGGAGGCCGTTCTCCTCGACCCAACCGTAGGCGAGGTCGGCGCGGCGGTGCGGGCAATGGCGGTCGATCAGGCCGTAGCGACCGGAGAGATCGCGATAGAGCACGAGATCTTCGCCGAGGATGCGCACCGGCTTGATCGGGTTCTTGTCGTCGAGTTCGCCGGCGCCGCCGACCGGCTGCCAATAGCGCCGCAGCAATTCGCCCATGGGCGTGCCCTTGCCGACGCGGGTGAGCATGTCGTTGCGGGCAGCGGTGAGCACGGCGCTTTCTCCTTGGCGATGGCCGGCAAAGCGTAGCCCGGATTTGGCGCGGACGAAATCCGGGTCGTGATCAAGAACCGGCGTTTCCCGGGCGCAGCGCAGCACGAAGTGGTGTGCTGCAGACCCGGGACCGTCATAAACGCCGCGTTTCGGACGATCCCTGATGCGGTGCCACACCCCTGAATTTCGAATCAATTCGCAGCATTTTCTTTATCGGCCGGGCAAACTTTGTCGGCTTTACTGCCGGCATGAGCGCGGGCAGGACCGAGCACGGCGAGACCATGGACTGGTACGTCGAACCGGACCATTTCGCGGCGCGGCGCACCGCATTGTCGCGGCAGCGACGGCGCACGGACGAGCGCATCAATTCGCTGGCATTTGCCGTCACCGCCGCGCTGTTGTTCGTGCTGGTCGCCGGCGCCGTGATGTTCGGCGGCCGTATCACGATCGCACCGCTGCTGCTGCACAACGGCGCGAATGCGTCGGACACGGACCGCACCGGCTCCATCGTCTATGCCATGCCGGACGGCGTGTTCTGCCGGCGCATGGCATTCGACAATGCCACCGCCGAGGTCACCAGCGTCGCTGTCGAGCGCTGTCCGGGCGCGATCGGCGTTGCCGACGGGCCGGAGCCCGGCAAATTCCACTGGGGCCAGCGCTGAGCTTCAGCAGCAGCGCCTAACCCGCCTAGGGAACTTCTCCCGCTGCAGCGCCGTTACTGGCCGCGGGGTGAGCGGTGAGCGGCGGCCCCAATCGACCTTGTCAAGCCCATCGACGGCGCCAGCGACTGCCGCTAGCTTGGCGCGGGGACATTGAAGCCTCAGAAGGAAAAGCTTCATGCGCAGCATGCGTTTTGTGTTCTGGCTGGCGTTGCCGGTCCTTATCGTTGTCGGCGCGGCCGGCGCGGCCGGTGTGGCTAGCGCCCAGGCCCCGGACGTTCAGCAGGCCTGTACGCCGGACGCCATGCGGCTGTGCGGGCAATTCATCCCCGACCGCGCCAAGGTCGAAGCCTGCATGAAGGTGCATCGCCGGCAATGGAGCCCGGAGTGTCGTGCCGCCGCGCTCGGCGGACGCCGCGTGGCGACGCGTGGGCACCGCACCTATCGGCACCGCACGCATCACACGCGGCACCATCACGGGCATTAGCTCTCATTCTGTTCCCGGGCGCAGCGCAGCACGAAGTGGTGCGCTGCAGACCCGGGATCGTTACGAACTCCGAGTTTGTAACGATCCCGGATCAGCGGTGCATCGCCATAGCGCGTCGAAGACGCGCGTAAACGCGCTTATGCTGCACCGCATCCGGGAAACGCGCATAATCGCGGCGCCTCACTGCAGCGGCTTGATACCGAGCAACTTGGCGAAGGCGTCGATCTTGGCGCGCTGATCGTCGATCGATTGGCCGAACTCTTCCGGGCCGCCGATATTCATGAGTTGGCCGGTGGTGTCGAGCCGGCTCTTGATCGTGTCGTCGGCCGCGGCCGCGAAATCCGAGGCGATACGTTTGCGCAAGTCGAGCGGCATGCCGGTCGGACCGAACAGCCCGACCAGGCCGTCGAGCGTGAGCGCCGGAAAGCCGACTTCCTGCACGGTCGGAATGTTGGGCTGCGCCGGCGAGCGCGACGTGTTGGTCATGGCCAGGATTTTGATCTTGCCGGAATCGAGCTGCGGCCGCACGATCGCCAGCGCCGCCTCGTAGACCTGGACGCGGCCTTCGCCGAGATCCTTGGCGGCGTCGACCGGGTTGCGGTACGGCACCTTGATCAGGTCGAGATTTTCGCTCTTCAGCCAGCCGGCAAACATGAAATCGAGCGCGCCGGTGACGCCGGCCCAGTTGAGCTTGCCGGGCTCCTTGCGGATGCGCGCGACGAGATCGGGCAGCGTATCGACATTGGCGCTGGTCGGCACCGAGATCGAGATGAAGGTGTTCGACACCCGCGCGATCGGCACGAGATCGCTCGGCCGGTAGGGCAGATTGTCATGCAGATACGGATGCGCGGTGAACGACGACGACGGCGCGAACAGCAGGACGTGATCGTCGTGCGCCTGCACGAACGCGTTGATGGCGACAAGCCCGTCACCGCCCGGCCGGTTCTCGACGATCACCGGCTGGCCCCAGCGCTTGCTCAAACGGTCGGCGAACAGCCGCGCGCCGATATCGGAGCCGCTGCCGGCGCCGAGCGTGAGGAGAAATTTCACCGGCCGCGTCGGCCAGTCGGCCGCAGCGGCCGAGGTCACGGCCGCCACGATCAATGTGAACACCGAGACAAGCAGATAAAGCGGCTTCATGCGCATGCTGTTTCCCCAACTCATATTTTCTCCCTCCCCCTTTCAGGGGGAGGGAGAGTTTATCGTCTCACGCCGCGTTCAGCTCTCCAATCCGGTCGGCACGTTCTTGTTCTCGCTTTGCAGCTTCATGCCGGCGGCGAGGGCCATGGTTTCGGCGAGCGCGGCGAAATCCTTTTGCAGATACTCCGCTGGATTTTTTTGCAGCGTGGCGGCGCCGAAATGGCTCTGCAGCATCTCGCGCGCCGCCGCCGTCACCGGCATCGGCACGTCGATCTCGCGGCCCATTTCGAGGCCGAGGTCGAGGTCCTTGCGCAGCAGCTCCGGCGTGAACGTCGTGGTCCAGTCGAGATTGACCAGAGCCGGCGATTTGTAGCGCGTGAACATCGAGCCCATCACGCCGTTGTTGAGGAAGGCGAGAAACGCATGGCGCGGTACGCCCATCTTGTTGGTCAAAAGCGTGATCTCGATCAGGTTCTCGATGACCACGCCGAGCATGACGTTGTGGGCGATCTTGCAGACCCGCGCCAGCTCGCCCTCGCCGACGTAGGACACGCCCTGCGGTGCGAACACCTCGATCAGCGGCATCGCCGCCTGGCACGCGCTCTCGACGCCGGACACCACCGCCGACAGCTTGCCGGCCTTGATCACCTTGGCGTTGCCGCTCACCGGCGCGGCAACGAAATCAGCGCCGCGTTGTTTGAGCTGCTCGCGGATCGCCTTCGATTCTTCGACCGCGATGGTCGAGCAATCGACCACGACCGGCGGCACTTTGCCGCCCGAGGCGACACCGTCCTTGCCGAGCAGCACTTCCTCGACGTCCTTGCCGGTGGCGACGATGGAGAACAGGACGTCGACGCTGGCGAGATCGGCGAGGCGGTCGACCACCTTGGCGCCGAGTTTTTGCAGCGGCTCGGCCTTGGCCTTGGTGCGATTCCACACCGCCACGTCGTGGCCGGCCTTGACCAGCCGCTCCGCCATCGGCGCGCCCATGCGGCCCATGCCGATCCAGCCGATTTTCTGCGCGTTTTTCTGCGTCGCCATCCGGAAACTCCCTGTTTTCGAGACTTTACCTAGCACAGCGTGCGACCGCTGCAATGTTGTCGAAGGCGCAGCGCCCGCCGTAAACTGAAGCCGCATGGCCAACGTCGCGCAGACCTACGAGATCGCGCCGCAGCCCGCCGCCGAGCGCGGCGCGCTGCAGCTCGTGTGGCGCAACGCGCTGCCGTTTGTCGTGGTCGGCGCGATCTGGGAAACGGTCGCGCATCTTGGGCTGTTTCCAGCGCAATTTTTTCCGACCTTGGAGACGATCGGCACCACGTTCGTGCGGCTGACGGCGAGCGGCGTGCTGCCGCATCATGCGCTCGATACCGTGCTGCGGCTCCTTGCCGGCTTTGCGCTTGCCGCCGCTTTCGGCGTCGCCGCCGGCGTGCTGATGGGCCGCTCGCGCGCCGCCGAGGATTATCTGTTGCCGCTGATCGCCATCGGCGCGCCGATCCCCGGCCTCGCCTATGCGCCGCTGTTTCTGTTGTGGTTCGGCCCCGGCAACGTGCCGTCGGTGCTCTTGGTCGCCTTCGTTTCGGCGTTCCCGATCATCTACAATTCGTGGACCGGGGTGAAAGCCGTCAAGGAGATCTGGCTGCGCTCGGCGCAGGCCATGGGCGCCGACGACCGCCGGCTGTTCCGCCACGTGATCCTGCCGGGCGCGCTCCCTTACATCATGACCGGGCTGCGCCTTGGACTCGCCCAGGCTTGGCGCATCCTCGTTGCGGTCGAGATGCTGGCTGCCGTGCCGTGGGGGCTCGGCTGGCTCATCTTCGGCGCCCAGGAATTTCTCAACACCGACGTCATGCTCGCCGGCATCGCGGTGATCGCCGCGATCGGGCTCGCGCTGGAGAAGCTGGTGTTTGCGAAACTCGAAACCTACACCGTCGTGCGCTGGGGCATGGTGACAACATGAATGCCGAGCGCATCCGGTCATGGCGGCGCGGCGCCACCAGCATCGTGGTGGTGGCGGCGATCTACGAGGCGGTGGCGCGCAGCGGCGCCTTTGCGCCGGCGCTGATGCCGTCGCTCGTCGATGTGGCGCAAACGTTCGTCGGCATGCTCGCCGACGGCACCATGCTGGGCCACGCGGCGGCGACGCTTTATCGCGTGCTGTTCGGGTTCTCGTTCGCGGTTCTCATCGGCCTGATCGTCGGTGTGCTGATGGGCCGCTTCCGCCCGGTCGAGCAATTCGTGCTGCCGCTTGCCAGCGCGCTGATGCCGATCCCGTCGCTCGCCTGGATTCCGGTGTTTATCCTGTGGTTCGGGCTCGGCAATACGGTGACGGTGCTGATCGTGTTCTACGCCGCGCTGTTTCCGATGCTGCTCAATACCTGGTCGGGCGTGCGCGCGGTCAATCCGATCTGGCTGCGCGCCGCCGGCGCCATGGGCGCCACCGAGCGAAAACTGTTCTGGAAGGTGATCGTGCCCGGCGCCTCGCCCTTCATCATCGCCGGCCTGCGCCAATCGTTCCTGCGCGCCTGGATCGCGGTGATCGGCGCCGAGATGCTGGCGGCGTCCGACTGGGGGCTGGGCTGGGTGATCTTCGACGCCAAGCAATTTCTCAACGCCGATATCATGCTCGCCTCGATCGTGGTGATCGGGCTGATCGGCTTCGCCACCGAGCGCCTGGTATTCGGCGCGCTCGAACGCGCCACGATCTACCGCTGGGGCATGGCGCGGATGGCGAAGGGGTAACCCCCACACCGCGCGGAAGTACCGATTTTATCTGTCGCGCTTTACTCGGGCTTCAGATTGGCCTGCTCGATGATCGCGCGGTAACGCCCGATGTCGGCGCGCACGAACGCGTCGAATTGCTCGATCGACATCGCCTCGACGTTGGAGCCGGTGCTTTCGAGCTTCTTCTTGATGTCGGGTTCGAGGATGATCTTGTTGATTGCGTCGTGAAGCCGCGTGACGATGTCCTTCGGCACCGCGCGCGGCGCGAAGAAGCCGACCCACAGCGTGAAATCGAAATTGGAAATGCCGGTCGCCTCGGCCACGGTCGGGATATCAGGAACGACGCTGGCCCGCTTGGCGCTCGACACCGCGAGCAGCTTGACGCGGCCGCCCTGCACCAGCGGCATGCCGCTCGCCGCCGCCGGGAAATAGAAGTCGACCTGGCCGCCGGCGACGTCGTTGAGCGCCGGGCCGGCGCCCTTGTAGGGCACGTGCACGAGCTTTGGGTCGAGCTTGAGCTTGAGCAACTCGCCGGCGAGATGGCCCGGCGTGCCGATGCCGGCGGAGGCAAAATTCATCGGCGCGTTGGCGCGCAAGGCCGCCACCCATTGCGCAGCGGTCGCATACGGCGATTGCGGCGGCACCACCAGCGCCAGCGGCATGACGCCGGCGAGCGCGATCGGCTGCAAATCCTTGAGCGTGTCGTAGCCGACGTTTTTCATGAAATACGGATTGATGGCGATCTCGGGCGTCTGGCCTACCGCGAGCGTGTAGCCGTCGGGCGCGGCGTTGACCGTGTCGCGGGCGCCGATGGTGCCGCCGGCGCCGGAATGGTTCTCCACCACGACCGACTGCTTGAGCTCGGCGCTGAGCTGGTTGCCGATGATGCGACCCAAAATGTCGCCGGCACCGCCCGGTGCAAAATTGACGATCAGATGGATCGGCCGGCTCGGATAGGTCTGCGCCCGCACCGCGACCGGCGCGGCGCCGACCGTTAACGCGATCGCCGCAACCACAATGGCGCCGATGGTCCCGATGCTTTGCACGATCCTTGACACGATGACGCTCCCCGTTTTGCCGGCTGGTCCGGCCCGGCGGCTTCTGGCACAAAGCGGGCGCCGCCCGCCGGCAGCAATGCGCGCCTTTGCAAGAAGCCGCATGTTAGTTGAGGGAAAGCGACCGAGGAAGCCGCGATGGCCCATATCGAGGCGCGCGACATAACGCTGGTTTACGACACGCCGGGCGGTGCGGTGCCGGGCGTGCGCGGCGTCAGCTTCGCGATCGAGGCGTCCGAATTCCTCTGCATCGTCGGGCCGAGCGGCTGCGGCAAATCAACGCTGCTCAACATCATCGCCGGCTTTCTCACCCCGAGCGCCGGTGAAATCCACGTTGGCGGTAGGCCAGTGCACGGCTACGGCATGGATCGCGGCGTGGTGTTTCAGGATTTCGCCCAGCTGTTTCCGTGGCGCACCGCGCTCGGCAACGTCGCCTTCGGGCTGGAGATGAAAGGGTTGCCCAAGGCCGAACGCGAGCGCATCGCGCTCGAGCAGTTGCGCCTGGTCAAGCTGGAAAACTTCGCCCGCTCCTATCCGCATCACCTGTCCGGCGGCATGCAGCAGCGGGTCGCGATCGCCCGCGCGCTGGCTTACAATCCGGCGGTGCTTCTGATGGACGAGCCGTTCGCGGCGCTCGATGCGTTGACGCGTGACGACATGCAGCGGCTGCTCGCCGAGGTCTGGCGCACCACCCGCAAGACGGTGATCTACGTGACCCACAACGTCGCCGAAGCCGTTTATCTCGCCGATCGCGTCCTGGTGATGACGCCGCATCCGGGCACGGTGAAGACCGAGGTCAAAATCCGCCTGTCGCGGCCGCGCGATCCATTGAGCGTCGAGTTTTTGGAGCAGCAGAAAGAGCTGCTGCGCCTGCTCGGCCAGGATACGGCGGCGCAGCCAATGCAGAGCCACTGATATGCCGCTTCATGTTTCATCTGCACGATGCGCCGCGGTCGTTCTCGCGACGTTTGCGCTCTGTGCATCCTCAGCGCAGGCCGCCGACACCTATCCGACCCGCCCGATCCGCCTCGTGGTCGGCTTCGGCGCCGGTGGGCCGACCGACATTCCGGCGCGTTTCATCGCCGACAAACTCGGCGCCGCGCTCGGCCAGCCGGTGGTGGTCGAGAACAAGCCGGCGGCCGGCGGCATCGTCGCCACGCGCGACGTGCTGGCACAGCCGCGCGACGGCTACGCGCTTTTGCTCTGCACGCATTTCGACGCCACCAATGTCGCCGTCTACCGCAACCTCGGCTACAAGCTCGCCGATATCGCGCCGGTGACGCTGATCGCCAAGTATTATTACGGCCTCGCCCTGTCGAACGCGATCCCGGCGCAGGGTTTCAAATCGTTCGTCGCCTACGCCAAGGCGCATCCCGGCGAAGTCACCTACGCGACCGTCGGCGCCGGCTCGGCACAGGAGATCATGGCGCGCGAGCTCGGCAAGCTTGCCGGCGTCACCATGAACCGCATTCCGTTTCGCGGCGGCATTCAGATCGTGCAGGAGCTGGTCGCCGGCCGCGTCGATCTCTATCCCTCGCCGACGCTCGCCATCATGCCGCACTACAAAGCCGGGAATTTGAAAATTCTGGCGACCACCAGCCCGGAGCGGCTGAACAATCTGCCCGAAGTGCCGACGCTCAAAGAGGTCGGCTTCGATTTCGTCCGCTTCGGCTGGCTCGGCGTCTGCGCCGGCGCCGGCACGCCCGAGCCGATCATCGACAAACTCAATGCCGCCATCGCGCCGATCGTCGCCTCGCCGGGCTACCGGTCGCTGATCGAGACCGCCGGCTCGATCCCGGTCTCGTCCAGCCCGCGTGAATTCGGCGCAGTCATGCAGAAGACCCTGGACGACGTGGTGCCGGCGGTCAAAGAATTCGGCCTGCAGCAGGATCAATGAAGACGACGCTCGTTTCGATAAATTTCCGGAGGACGCCCATGGCCAAGCAATCACAGACCGAACAAACGCTCATCACCCGCCGCAATTATCTCGCCGCGACCGGCGCCGGCCTGGTCGCTGCCGGGCTCGGCGCGCCGCGCCGCGCCGCCGCGGCGGAAACGATCCGCCAGGGCTACCAGACCAACATCTGGGGCATGCCGACCTATTATCTGATCGAGTCCGGCTATCTGCAGAAGCACGGCCTTGCGGTCGAGGAATTCGCCGTGCCGTCCGGCAATGTCACCATGCAGCAGATGGTGGCGCGGCAGGTCGATCTCGGCACCTATGCGGGGCCGTCGTTCATCATCGGTAACGTCAAGGGCGGGCTGATCGCCATCGCGGTGATCGAGACCGTCGGCAAGACCGCGCGCATCACCACGCGCAAGGACTTGAACATCACCAAGCCCGAACAGCTGCGCGGCAAGCGCATCGCCAACCTGACCGGCTCGTCGGTCGGCAACGATCTGGTCGACGTCGTCCTGCCGCATTATGGCCTGCACAAGGGCGACTACCAGGAAATCCGCATGGACATCACCAACATGGTGGCCGCGCTTTCCGCCAAGACGGTGGACGCCATGGTCAACGTCGAGCCTTATAACGTCATCGCCGTGAACGACGGCATCGGCAGCGACCTGGTCGATTTTTCCAGCTTCGACCCGATGCCGGTATTCATGGCCGCCACCCCCGACATGGTGGAGAAGCGGCCCGACGTCATCGTCGCCTACCTGAAGGCCTGGCTCGACGCCGCCAATGACTTCAAAAACAACGCCAAGAAGGTCAACGACACGATCTACCAGTTTTATGCCAGCAAGGGCTATAAGATGTCCCCCGAGACCTTCTCCACCGCGCTGTCGCGGGTCGAGGTCAAGCCCGGCTTTCCCGACATGAAGTCCTACATGCAGCAGCAGGCCGACATCCTGCTCAAGAACAACACCATCAAGTCGGTGCCGGACTGGAGCAAGGCGCTGCGTCCGGATTTCATGGAAAAGGCCCGCGGCTAGGCGTATTATGCGCTTATGAGCCGCGACGATATCATAGCCAAACTGCGGGCCCACGAGCGCGAACTCCGGGCCGCCGGCGTCACCAGCTTGGCGCTGTTCGGCTCGGCCGCCCGCGGCGAGCAGCGCGAGGATTCGGACGTCGATGTCGTTGTCGGGTTGACGGAGGAAGCCCGCAGCGGCGGGTTTGCGTATTTTGGCCGGCTCGACTCGCTAATCCGTCGATTGTCGGAGATACTCGAACGACCGGTCGATGTCGTTGCCGAGCCCATCCAGAAGGATCGGTTGCGACGCGAGATTGAGAAGGACCGCGTCGTTGCCTTCTGAAAATCCGATTTCGCGCCTTGAAGACATTCTAGCAAATATCGAACTCATCGAAGGCTATGCGAAAAATCATTCATACGAGACTTTTGTACAGGATCGTATGTGCCAGGACGCCGTGGAACGATGTATATCGCGAATTTCAGAAGCCGCGAGCAAGCTGAAAGGCCCGATCGAGAGCATCATACCAGACCAGCCTTGGGGACAAATCGTGCGGTGGGAAATATATTGCGACACGAATATGATCGCGTCGATCCCATCTTCATCTGGAGAATAGTCAACGAAGATCTGCAACCGTTAAGAGCTGCGATCCAATCGGCGCTGGAGAGACTTCGGCGCGAAGGCGACCTATAAAATTCTGCGCCAATCACCGAACGCAAGCTAGAACTGGAGGAGACCCCTAAATGGCCGCCACTGAAACAAGCCCGCTGACCTCGACCTATCAACCCGTCACCTGGAATTTCAAGCTATTGGCGCACGACATGCTGGCGGGCTTCGGCGGCATGGGCGAAGGCATGTCGGTGCAGATCGCGCCGGATGGGCGGCGCATCATCTGGCTCGCGCACGAGAGCGCGCCGAAGAATTTCACAGCGGTCGACGTGTCCGACCCGCGCAAGCCCAAGGTAGTGTGCCAGACCGATCTGCCGCACGCCAACATGCGGTCGAATTCGCTGGAGACCTGCGGCAACCTGATGGCGGTGGCCTATCAGACCCAGAAGAAGGACGTGCAGCCTGCGGGCTTCGAGCTGTTCGATATCTCCAAGCCGGAAAATCCGAAATCGATCTCGTTCTTCGACTGCTCCGGCCCGCATTCGCGCGGCGTGCACCAGCTGTGGTTCTGCGACGGCGAATACGTGCACTGCGCCTCGGGCTCGCGCGACTTCACGCCGACCCATCCGCAGGACGACCAGTTCTACCGCTGCGTCGACGTGCGCAATCCGTCGAAGCCGGTCGAGGTCGGCCGCTGGTGGATGCCCGGCACCCGGCAGGGCGATAATGTCATGCCGCCGCCACGCCATCCGCTCGACAAGGGCTATCGCGCCCACAACTGCAACGTCTATCCGCAGCGGCCGGACCGCTGCTACCTCGCCTATATCGACGGCGGCATGTTCGTGCTCGACATCTCCGACAAGGCGAACCCGAAGAAAATTTCGCAGTGGACCAACTCGCCGCCCTATACCGGCTTCATGCACACCATCGTGCCGCTGTTTGACCGCGGCCTGATGCTGGTGACCGACGAGGCAACCGAGAATAACTGCAAGGACTGGCCGAAGCTGATCTGGATCCTCGACGCCCGCGAGGAGACCAATCTGGTCCCGATCGCGACCTGTCCGATGCCGGACCACACCATCTATGCCAAGGCCGGCCGCTTCGGCGCCCATAACATCCACGAGAACGTGCCGTTGCCGACGGCGTGGCAATCCGACCAGATCGTGCTCGGCACGTTCTTCAACGGCGGCTTGCGCGCCTACGACATCTCCAATCCGTTCCAGCCCAAGGAAGTCGGCATCTTCATGCCGCCGGCGCCGTCCGGCGCGCCGACCGGCACCATCCAGATGAACGACGTATTCGTCGACGAGCGCGCCATCGTCTACACCGTCGATCGCCACGTCGGCGGGCTGTACATCCTGGAGATGGATTTTTGATGATGTTGAGGCACCGCGCCCAGCTTCCGCTCGTCCCCGCGAAAGCGGGGACCCAGGCTGGATTCCCGCTTACGCGGGAATGAGCGGTTAGAGACGCGACCCGCGAAGCTACCATGCTCGACCTCTTCCCCTCGCGTGAGGCCGGCCCGTTCGGGCGGCGGCAAAAGCGTGAGCGCGGTGCAAAAATTCCGGTGAGCGTCGTCACCGGGTTTCTGGGCGCCGGCAAGACTACGCTGTTGCGCCGCTTTCTTTCGTCGCCGCAGGGCGCCGGCACCGCGGTCATCGTCAACGAATTCGGCGCCGTCGGCATCGACGACGCGCTGGTGCGCGGCAGCGCCGACGAGACCGTGCTGCTCGGCAATGGCTGCATCTGTTGCATTACGCGCAGCGACCTGCAGCTCGCTTTGCGCCGGCTCATCTTCGACCGCGAGCGCGGCAGCGTGCCGCCGTTCGGTCGCGTGGTGATCGAAACCTCCGGCCTCGCCGATCCGGGACCGATCCTGCAGACGTTCTCCACCGACCGCGCGCTCGGCGGCGAGTTTCACGTCGACGCCGTGCTGGCGGTGGTCGACGCAGTCAACGGCGAAGCCAATCTCGCCGCCACCGCCGAGGCGCGCAAGCAAGCGATCCTCGCCGATCGCATCGTGATCTCGAAAACCGATTTGGCCGATGCGGCCGCCGTGGACAGCTTGAAGCGCCGGTTACGCCAGCTCAATCCGCGCGCCGACATCGACGTGGCGATCGCCGGCGCGCTCGATCCGGAGCGCATGATCACGCCGGCCGACAGCGAGCGCTCCGGCTTCGTGGCCGAGGCCGAGCATTCCGACGGCATCGCGAGCTTCGTCATCGAAACCGCCGAGCCGCTCGAATGGCCGACATTTACGCGCGCCATGGAAACGCTGAGCGCGCTACGCGGCGCCGACCTGTTGCGCGTCAAGGGTCTGCTTAATGTCGCCGGCTGCCGCGGGCCGGTGGTGATCCAGTACGTCCAGCATCTGGCGCATCCGCCGGTCGAGCTGGAACGCTGGCCCGACGACGGCCGCAACAGCCGCATCGTTTTCATCACCCGCAACATTGCCGAACGTCAGGTGCGCGACCTGTTCGCCGCCGTGCAGGCGCTGGCGAAGAGCTGATTGTGCGCGCACGTCAGGCCGCGCTGCGCGCGGCAGCGGCGCCGCCTTCGCCGGTCGGGAACGTGCAGGTCACCGTGGTGCCCTGCCCGACCTCCGACGCGATGGTCACGGTGCCGCCGTGCAGCTCGACGAACGAGCGCACCAGCGACAGGCCGATGCCGGGACCGCGATGATGCGAGCCGAGCGAATGCGTCTCGAACCAGTTGAAGACTTTTTCCAGCACGTCGGGCGGAATGCCCGGGCCCTTGTCGGTGACGGAGAACGCCACCTCGCCGTCGCGGCGCTCGGCGGTGAGCGTGATGGTGGCGCCGCCCGGCGAGAAGCTCACCGCGTTGGCGAGGAGGTTGAATAGAATTTGGCGGAGCCGCGCGGCGTCGGCGACGAAGCTGCCGATGTCCGGCGTGGCGCGAATGTCGAGCACAAGCCCGGCGCTGACGAGGCGGTCCTGCACGCCCTCGGCGGCCGCCTGCATGGCGTTACGGATATCGACCGACCCGAGGCTGAGCTGCATGCGGCCGGCATCGATGGTGGCGAGATCGAGGATGTTGTTGATCAGCGCCAACAGCGTGTTCGACGACACGGTGATGTAGTCGAGATATTCGCGCTGCTTGGGCGCAAGCGGGCCGGTGGTCGGATCGGCGAGCAGGTGCACGAAGCCGATGATGTTGGTGAGCGGCGAGCGCAGCTCGTAGGAGACGTGGTGCACGAAGCTGATCTTGATGCGGTCGGCGTCCTCCAGCGCCTCGTTGCGCTCGCGTAGCGCGCGCTCGACGTTGACCGAGTCCGTGACGTCGTGGAACGCCACCAGCGTGGCGCCGCCCGGCAGCGGCACGGTCGAGCAATCGACCACGCTGCCGTCGCGGCGTTCGAGCCGGCCGGCGACCGCGGTGCGGCCGTCCATCGCGGTGACCGCCTCGCGCACCGACTGCCAGAGCGGATTGCCGCCGTGCAGCGGCCGGCACAAGGCCGTAATGGTCTCTATGTGCGGCCGCTCGGCGAGCGCGGCCCTATCGAGCCGCCACATCGCGGCGAAGGCCGGATTGGAGAGCCGCAGCCTTCCGTCGCTGGCGAACACCGCGACGCCTTCGGCGAGATTATCCAGCGTCTCGCCCTGCACGCGGATCATCTCCTCGAAGCGCCGCTCCAGCTCGAGCCGCTCGGTGACATCGTGGAACAGGTACGTCACGCCGCCGTCCGGATTGGGCGTGGTGACGACGCGCACGGTGCGGCCGCCGGCCAGATGCCAGATGTGCTCCTTCGGGTCGTTGGCCCGATAGGCTTCGTGGAGCTGCGCCTTCCAGGCGCGGAAATTACGGAAGTCCAGCTGCTCAGGGAGCTTGCCGGCGGCGCGCAGCTCTTCGATCAGCGCCGAGTCGGTCGGCCCTTGATCGAGATACGCGGCGTCGAGATCCCACAACGCCCGATAGGCGGCGTTGTAGAACGTGAGCCGCTGCTTGGCATCGAAGCTGGCAACGCCGATCGGCAATTGGTCGAGCGTGCGGCGGTGTGCGTCGACGAGGCGCGCCAGCGCGCCGCGCATGCTTTCGGCCTCGGTGGCGTCGGTGCCGATGCCGGCGCTGCCGCTTGTGGTGCGGAATTCCAGAACGTCGAAAGCGCGCCGCGCGCCGGCGACCACTACCGGCAGGCGGCCCGCATAGGCGCCGGTCTGGATGCGCGCCTGGGCGATGGTGTCGCGGGCGGCGCTGTCGAGCAACTCGACGCGGCGCACGACCGCCTCGGCGCCGTCTTTGGCTTCGACGGCGCGCGCGTAGGCCGAGTTGACGAAGGTGAGCCGGCCGACCGCATCGCGAGTCCAGGCCGGCGACGGCAAAGTTTCGATCAAGGTGCGCAGCGCCGCGGTCTCGGTCTGCAGTTGTTCGTGGTGCTCGGTGAGCTGCACCAACTCGCGCGTGGTCTCGCCGGCGTCTTTGAGCCGCAACACGGCGCGGCCACCGATGGCGCGGCCATAGGCCTCGACAAAGCGGCCGGACAGCGTGGTGAGCATGAGGGCGAACGGTTCGCCGCGGCTGCGCAGCGCCTCGACCGCGTGCTCCATCGCGCTCGCCTTGGCGGCGTCGAGCCAGCTACCGAAGGCCAGTACGCGATGCGGCTCGCCGACGCCGAGAATGTCGGGCTCGCCTTCGATGCCGGGATTTTCCGATGCCGCCGGCCAGTCGACGATGACTTGCGGCTCGGCGAGCAGCAGCGCCTGGGCGCGGTCGAGCCGGTCGCGCAATCCGGCAATCTCGTCACGCGCCGCGCTTTCCAGCCGCGCGGCGCGGGCCCGCGTGCGCACGAGCAGCACCGCCGTGACGGCGGCGAACGCGATCAGCCCGAGCATCGGAATAAGAACGGCAAGCTCGTGGCTGCCGAAGCCGCGATACGCATTGACCGCTAGCGCATGCAGCGCGAACAGCGGCTGCTCATTGGCGCGCGCCGGCGCGGGCGCGCCGCCGCCGAGGAGCGCCGTCGAGCAGGCCACGGGCCATGCAGTCTTCAAGAATCCGCGTCGCCGCGGATGAGCCGAGCCCCCGCTCGCCCGGATCGTGTCCGGCATACCCCGTCGCCTCTGCCGGCCCACCGCCGCCGGCGAATCGATTCACTTTACTCTCAACGGGAATCGCGCCGAAAGAGTCCAGATCGTGAACGGGGCTTTTAGGACGTGCCGGTCGAGCCGATGCCGCCTGATGCGCGTTCTGTCGCATCCAAACTGTCGACCTCGACCAGCGTCGCGCGTTCGACACGGGCGACGACGAGCTGCGCGATGCGCATGCCGCGCTCGACGATGAACGGCTCGGCGCCGTGGTTGATCAAAATGACCTGCACCTCGCCGCGGTAATCGGCATCGATGGTGCCGGGCGTGTTGAGCACGGTGACGCCGTGGCGCGCCGCCAGACCGGAGCGCGGCCGGATCTGACCCTCGTGGCCGCGCGGCAGCGCGAGCGCGATGCCGGTCGGGATCATGGCGCGGCCGCCCGGCGGGATGGTGACGGGCGCTTGCGCCGGCACGGCGGCAACGAGATCGAGCCCGGCGGCGAGCGCGCTCTGATAGGCCGGTAGCGGCAGGCCGGCGGCATGCGGCAGGCGCAGCACGCGGATGTCGATGGGCGCCTCGCTCACGGTTTTTGGCCCTGCAGCGCCGTGGCGATGCGCGCGATCAGCCGGCGCGCCACCGCGTCCTTGGACAGCGGCGGCCAGTCTTCGACGTCGGTCGCGGTGATCAGGTGAATGGTGTTGCTGTCGCCGCCCATGATGCCGGTTTCCGGAGAGACGTCGTTGGCCAAAATCCAGTCGCAACCCTTTTTGATGCGCTTGGCCTTGGCGTTGCCGACCACGTCGTCGGTCTCCGCCGCAAAGCCGACGACCAGCCGCGGGCGCTTCGTTTTCAGATGCGCGATGGTTGAAAGAATATCGGGATTTTCCACGAGAGGCCCGAGATCGCGCGGCCGGCCGTCTTGTTTCTTGATCTTGCTGGGGCTTGGCCGCTCGACGCGCCAATCGGCGACGGCGGCGGCGAAGATCGCGATGTCGGCCGGCAATGCTTTTTCGACCGCCGTCAGCATCTCGTTCGCGGCTTCGATTTTCACGACTGCGACGCCGGGCGGGTCCGGCACGTCAACCGGCCCCGATACCAGCACGACGTCGGCTCCGGCCGCCGCGGCCGCGGCCGCGATGGCGTGGCCCTGCTTGCCGGAGGAGCGGTTAGCGATGAAGCGCACCGGATCGATTGGCTCGTGGGTCGGCCCGGACGTCACCAGCACGCGCCTGCCGGAAAGTGCTCCGTCGCGCGGCAGCAGCGCGGCAGCAGCAGCGGCGATGTCGAACGGCTCGGCCATGCGGCCGAGACCGGCTTCGCCGCGCTCGGCCATCTCGCCGCTGCCCGGACCGACCATGCGCACGCCGTCGGCCACAAGCTGCACCAGATTGCGCTGGGTCGCCTTCGCAGCCCACATGCGCGGGTTCATGGCCGGCGCGAGCAGGATCGGCTTGTCGGTGGCGAGCAGCACCGCACTGGCGAGATCGTCGGCATGGCCGCCCACCATCTTGGCCATCAGATCGGCGGTCGCGGGTGCGACCACGATCAGATCGGTGTCGCGGGCGAGGCGGATGTGGCCGACGTCGAATTCGCTGTGCGGATCGAACAAGTCGGTGAAGGCGCGCTCGCCGCAGAGCGCGCCGGCGGCAAGCGGCGTGACGAAATGCTGGGCCGCCTGGGTGAGGATGCAGCGCACCCGTGCGCCGCGGTCCGCCAAGCGGCGGATCAGGTCGAGGGATTTATAGGCCGCGATGCCGCCGCCGATGATGAGCAGGACGCGCCAGCGGGCGAGCGCCGCGTCCTGGGCGTGCTCCTCGTCCCGGCGCACATGTTGAATGTGTTCAGGCCGCAGTGTTTCGCCGCTCGCGAGCTCCGCATCCGCAGCGCTGCCGGTCGCGCTGCGCAAAATCGCGCGCACTTCGTCTTCCATGGAGCGGCCGTTGGCGGCGGCGCGCAGGCGGAGCTGCTGCTTGAGCCGTGCGTCGAGCCGGCGGACGGTGAGACTGGCGAGGCGTGCCATGCTGGGACCCTTACCGCCCAGCTTTACCTTATGATTGCACTGCAATCAATGCAATCATCGGGTCAGGATGAGCACCAGCAGCAACAGCGCGATCAGGTACAGCGCGCCGATGATCCAGGCGTCGCGGCGGGCCTCGTCCTTGTCGAGCTTGTTGATGGTGTGCTCGGCCAGCACCAGGCCGTCGCGGGTCGCTTCGTCGAGCTGGTCGAGCACGCGGGCGCCCCGGGTCAACAGGCCAGGCAGGTTGCCGGCGAAGCGGCCGAGCTCGAGCGCGCCGTCGGCGGCGTTCTCGAGCTTGCCGGCGGGACCGAGATGGCGCGCGATCCACTCGCCGACCACCGGCTCCGCCGTGCTCCACATGTCGAGCTTGGGGTCGAACGAGCGCGCCACGCCCTCGACCACCACCATGGTCTTCTGCAGGAGCAGCAATTCCGGCCGTGTGCGCATGTCGAAAATGCCGGTGACCTCGAACAGCAGCGCCAAGAGCCGCGCCATGGAGATTTCCTCGGCGGTGCGGCTGTGGATCGGCTCGCCGATGGCGCGGATCGCCTGAGCGAAATTCTCCACCGAATGGTGGCGCGGCACATAGCCGGCCTCGAAGTGTACCTCGGCGACGCGGTGATAATCGCGGGTGATGAAGCCGTGCAGAATTTCGGCGAGGAACAGCCGCTCCTTGACGCCGAGCCGGCCCATGATGCCGAAGTCAACCGCGATCAGCCGGCCCTCGTGGTCGACGAACAGATTGCCGGGATGCATGTCGGCGTGGAAAAAGCCATCGCGCAGGGCGTGGCGCAGGAAGGTCTGGATCAAGGAGCGGGCGAGCTGGCGCAGATCGAAGCCCTTGGCCTGCAGGGCGGCGCGATCGGACATCGGCGTGGCGTCGATCCATTCGAGCGTCAGCACTTCCTTGCTGGTGCGGTCCCAATCGACCGCCGGCACGCGGAAATCCGGATCGTCCTTGGTGTTCTCCGCCATTTCGGAGAGTGCCGCTGCTTCCAGCCGGAAATCCATCTCGACCATGACCGAGCGCCGCAATGTGTCGACGACTTCGATCAGGCGCAGCCGGCGCGCTTCGGCGGAATAGCTTTCGGCGTGACGCGCCGCGAAGGTGAAGGCGCGCAGGTCGGCATGGAAGCGCTGCTCGACATTGGGGCGCAGCACTTTCACCGCGACCGGGCGCAACCCCGCCGCGGTCGCGACCTCGGCGCGGTGCACCTGCGCGATCGAGGCGGCGGCGACCGGCGGACCGAAGCTCGCGAATGCCGCGCCGATCGGCCGATCGAGCGAGGCGGCGACGGCGGCTTCCGCCTCGGCTTGCGGGAACGGCGGCATCTGGTCCTGCAGGCGCTCGAGATCGCGGGCGAACGCGATGCCGACCACGTCCGGGCGCGTCGCCAAAAACTGGCCGAGCTTGACGTAGCTCGGCCCCAGCCGGGTCAGCGCCGTGGACAGCCGCGCCTCCGCGGTGTCGCGGCTCGGCCGTTCGATCAGCCGCGCCACGCGAAGCCCGAAGCGCGCCGGCCCCGGCACCAGCGCCGGATCGATGACGCCGAACACGCCCTCGCGGGCGAACACGAAGCCGGCGCGGGCGAGCCGAACGAGATGCGCCGGGCCGCTGATCACAAGCGCCAGCCGGAATGCAGCGCGACGATGCCGCCGCTCATGATTTGATGGTTCACGCGCGCGAAGTCGGCGGCCCGCATCATGCCGGCGAAGGCCTGCGGGTTGGGAAAGCGCCGGATCGATTCGACGAGGTAGCGGTAGGATTCCGCATCGCCAGTCACGGCGCGGCCGAGCGCCGGGATAACGTTGAAGGAATAGAGGTCGTACAGCCGGTCGAGGCCCGGCACATCGACGGCCGAGAATTCGAGGCACAAGAATTTGCCGCCGATCTTGAGCACGCGGAAGGCTTCGGCCAGCGCCGCGTCGATCCGCGTCACGTTGCGGATGCCGAACGCGATGGTGGCGGCATCGAAGCTGCGGTCGGGAAACGGCAGCGCTTCGGCATTGGCCTCGATGAAGGTGAGCGCGTCGCCATAGCCCTTCGCCGCAGCGCGCTCGCGGCCGACCGCGAGCATGTCGGCATTGATGTCGCAGACCGTCACCCGCGTCCGGTCGCCGCCGGCCTGGAGCACGCGCAGCGCCACGTCGCCGGTGCCGCCGGCGATGTCGAGATGCGCGAACGGCCGGCTCCTCGGCGGATCGACCGCGGTGACCAGCGCGTCCTTCCAGGCGCGATGCAGCCCAAACGACATCAAGTCGTTCATCAGGTCGTACTGCCGCGCCACGCTGCGGAATACGTCGTCGACCAGCGCCTGCTTGTCGCCAAGCGGCACCTGGCGGTAGCCGAAATCGGCCGCTCTGCGGTCGGTGTCAGTCATGGTGCATCCTAGGCCTCAACGATAGCGCGGCGGGGCCGCCGGCGCTACAAAGAGTGCCGACGGAGCAAACTTAACCGCAAAGGGCAGTTAAAATGACCATTGCGTTCGAGCGGGTTATCCCGGTGTTCCGCATGTTCTCCGTGGAGAAGGCCCGCGAGTTCTACCTCGATTTTCTCGGGTTCAAGGTCGATTGGGAAGCCCGCTTCGCGCCAGATCTGCCGCTCTACATGCAGGTGTCGCGAGACGGGTTAGCCATCCATCTCAGCGAGCACCACGGCGACGCCACGCCTGGCTCCAAGGTCTTTGTCGCGGTGACCGGCGTTCGCGAGTTGCATCGCGAACTCGCCGACAAGAAGTACCGCTACAACCGCCCCGGACTGCAGGAGCAGGAATGGGGCATGCTCGAATTGACGGTGAACGATCCGTTCGGCAATCGCATCACCTTCGGCGAGCCGACGGCGAAGCCTGCGGCATGAGCGCGATGGGTTAGATGCCCGAACTGCCCGAAGTCGAAACCGTGCGCCGCGGCCTGGAGCCGGTCATGGAAGGCGCGCGTTTTGCCAAGGTCGACGTACACCGCGGCGACCTGCGCTGGCCGCTGGCCAAGGATTTCGTCAAGCGGCTGGAGGGCCGCACCGTCACCGGGCTTGGCCGCCGCGCCAAATATCTATTGGCCGATCTCTCGTCAGGCGACGTGCTGATGATGCACCTCGGCATGTCCGGCTCGTTTCATGTGTTCGAGCAACGCGGCGCGGCTGCGCTCGGCCGTTATTATCACGAGCGGGCGCAGCACGTGACCCATGACCACGTGGTGTTTCACATGACTTCCGGCGCGATCGTGACCTTCAACGATCCGCGCCGCTTCGGCTCGATGAAGATCGTGCCGCGCCAAAATCTCGACGCCGAGCCACTGCTGCGCGGGCTCGGCCCCGAGCCGCTCGGCAATGAATTCGACGCCGCCATGCTTGCGCGCGCCTGCCGGGGCAAGAAGACGAGTCTCAAGGCGGCGCTGCTCGACCAGCGTGTCGTCGCCGGGCTCGGCAACATTTATGTCTGCGAAGCGCTGCACCGCGCGCTGCTGTCGCCCAAGCGCCTCGCCTCGACCATCGCCAGCCGCAGCGGCGCGCCGAACGACCGCGCAGAGCGGCTGGTCGACGCCATCAAGCGCACGCTCAACGACGCCATCAAGGACGGCGGCTCATCGCTGCGCGACCACAAGCTGACCGACGGCGGGCTCGGCATGTTTCAGCATCACTTCCGCGTTTACGACCGCGAAGGCCAGCCGTGCCACACGCCGGGCTGCAGCGGCACCGTCAAGCGCATCGTGCAGAACGGGAGGTCGACGTTTTTTTGTCCGACGTGTCAGAAGTAATATCAACACGTGCCTGTCATGGTCCGCGAAAGCAGACCATCCAGTAAACGCGATGTTATCGGTGATTACTGGATCATCCGCATGCGCGGATGATGACAACATCGAGAACTAATCTTTTTCCTTCACCGCCTCGCCCAGCCACTTCTCTATCACCGCCGCGATCTCCTTGTTGTTCTTCTCGTTCATCATGACGTGACTATTGCCGTGGATGCCGAGCTCGGCGAGGTGGATGTGGGTGGCCTTGACGCCGGCCTGGGCGAGATACTTCACGGTGCAATGGTCGTAGGGCGCGTGATAGGACGCTTCCGAGGTCAGCACCATGATCGGCATCTTCTGCAGGTTGGGTAATTGCCGCACCGGCGACTTCTGCAGCCAGCAGCGCACCAGGTCGGGGCCGTCAGCTTTGTCTTCCTGAAAGATCGCCAGCTCGGACGCGTCTTTGACGGGGGGCTCGTACGAAAGCGGCACCGCGCTCAAGCCGTACGGCAGCGCCAGCTTGCCCTGCTTGAAGTAATCCGGCGCGCCGACGAAGCTGACTTCGTAGAACGGCGGGCCGTTCGGCTCGACGCCGACGATGGCTTTGACGAGCTGCGGCCGCGCGTCGGCGACCGGCCAGGCGAATGCGCCGGCTTGCGAATGCACCATCAGGACGGCCGGGCCGATCTTGTCGAACAGCGCCACCAGCGCGTCGCGATTGAGAACCTGCTGCGTGGTGAAATCGGCGATCTCCGGCACGTAGCCCGACACCATCTGCACGCTGACTGGATCGTCGGGCGCGCCGCTGCCCGGCCATTGCGTGTGCAGGTGCGCCTGCGGCCACAGCTGGTATTTTTCCTGCGACAGATAGCGGCGCTGGCCGCCCTCCATGTCGGCGACTTTGCTCGGGCCGTACTGCGCGGTGGCGTAGCCGGAGCGGCCGCGGCCCGGCTGGTCGACCACGTAGACGGCGTAGCCGCGGCGCACGAAATATTGCGCCCAGCCCTCGCGGCCGTCGGGCGTGCCCAGATAGGTCGTGCCGGAGCGCGTGCCGCCATGCACCATGACGATCGGATAGCGATGGGTCTGCGCCGCCGGGATGCGGAATTCGACGTACATCTGGTTGACGACGTGGCTGTGGCCGTTCGCGGTCTCCAGCGTGCCGCCGACATAGAAGAAGCCCTCGCGGGCGAGCGTGTAGGGCGGGTCGTCGGCCGCTTGCGCGGATGGCGCCATGGCTGCAGCTCCGAATATCGTTGCAATGACAAGAGCGGTTTTGAGGCCGAACCGGGCGGCGCTATTTCCGTAAGGCACGGCGTTCTCCCTTGCGCACGAGCCCGGCCAGTGTGGCCCAAAGCAAAAATATCGGCTAGGCCGATCCGTGCATGAATGACCAGCGCCGAGGGATCGGCCATGAGCACCGCAACATGAGCACCGAGCACATCATCGTCGAGACGCGCGGCCGGGTCGGCCTGATCCGACTCAACCGCCCGGCCGCGCTCAATGCGCTCAACGGCGCGCTGATGCGCGAGCTTGCGGCTGCAGTCGACGCGTTCGAGGCCGACGATGCGATCGGCTGCATGCTGATCGCCGGCTCCGACAAGGCGTTCGCGGCCGGCGCCGACATCAAGGAAATGGCGGACAAGAGTTTTACCGAAGTCTACTTCGCCGACTTCACCGCGGCGTGGCACCGCGTCGCGCAGGCGCGCAAGCCGATCGTCGCCGCGGTCGCCGGTTTTGCGCTCGGCGGCGGCTGCGAGCTCGCCATGCAATGCGACGTCATCATCGCCGCCGACAATGCCAAATTCGGCCAGCCGGAAATCAAGCTCGGCGTCATTCCGGGCATCGGCGGCACGCAGCGCCTCACCCATGCGGTCGGCAAGGCCAAGGCCATGGATCTCATCCTCACCGGCCGCACGATGGACGCCGCCGAAGCCGAGCGCTGCGGCCTCGTCGCCCGCGTGGTGCCGGCCGCCACTCTGCTCGACGAGGCACTGAAAGTCGCCGAGACCATCGCCGCGATGTCGCTGCCGTCGGTGCTCGCCGCCAAGGAGGCGGTCAACCGCGCGTTCGAGACCTCGCTCGCCGAAGGCATTCGCTTCGAGCGGCGCATTTTTCATTCGCTGTTCGCCACGCGCGATCAGAAAGAGGGCATGAAAGCGTTCGTCGAGAAGCGAGCGGCGAAGTTCGAGAACAAATAACGCCTCACTTTCTCACGCAGACCAGCCGCACGACCGATTGATCTGTGGCGCCAGAGCCAGCCGCCGGCATAACGCCTTGCGCCGTGAGAAATGCCCGCACTGCGGCAGCCGGAATGAGAACCGCCTGATCGCCAGCTACCGCCGGGCCGGCGACGGGTTGCGATTTTAGTTCGACGATGCCGACGAAGCGGCCCTGGGCGTCGACGGCAGTGGCGCCGGAAAAACCAGGAGCCGGGCCTGGCTCGACGATTTGTCCGTTGCGGTGTGCGGCAGCGTGCGTCACGGCGCGGCCGCCTTGCTGCGCCAGCGGATCGGCGATGCCGATCAGCGCGAGAGTGTCATTACCATTGCCATCAGCCCCAAGCGGCGCCGGCGTCAGCGTTTGCCAGGCAAAAACGCGGAGCAGCGCCAGATCGTTCGCGCTATCCTCGGCAACACGCACCGCATGGCCGAAGCCCGGCACCGTGATCGTCTCGCAATCGGCCGTCAGCGGCCGCGGCGCGAGGAGAATGCCGCTGCCGTCGGCGACAATCGCGGTGCCGTACTCGACCGCGGGCCTTTGGCCGGGCGGCGGGCCGGCGTGCGGATCGGGAAAGCCCTGGAATGAATTGGCGATGGCGATCGCCGCGGGCGTCATCACGCCCTTGTTGGCCTGGTCGTACAGAACCGTGATGCCGCGGATTTCGCTGCCGCGGGCGTCGGCACGCACCACGACGTTTTTCAGGCCCTGCGTGCCCGCCATGAAGAACGAGTCGGCCTTGAGCACGCTCGCTTCGATGCGCCGGCTGCGCGGCGTCTTTCTTTCCGTGTCGAACAAAGCCGGCAGCGACGCCTCGCCGAATTGAAAGGTTTCGATCTGAATCTGGCCACGGCCCGAGCTCCAGCGGCTGCCACCCGGCGAGGCGCCGCTTCGCGACACGAGTTTTTCCGGCAAGCCAAAACGCTCGCCGGTCGCCGCATCGTCGATCACGCGCCAGCCGACCGCCTGCTGCGGCCCGGATGCGGCGGCGGCAAGCTGCGCGCGCTGCTGCTCGTCCAAGATGCCGGTATCCTTGGCGGCGTGACCTTTCTGGAACAGCTTGATCGCCTCGATCGTCCGGTCGTCGACATCGCCGCCGGGCAGGCCTTCGTAAACGCCGATCCAGGCGAGGTTGCTCTGGATGGCAAACCGCTCGGCGGCCGGCAGCTTTGCATAGACGTCGGTGAGTGCAGCAGCCGGCTTTGCGCCCGGTTTTTTCGGCGTAACCTTGGTAGCGGCGTGCGGCACGGCCCGCCCGCCGGGCTTGTGCCCCTGCGTGCCGTTTTGGGCCTGCTGCGCCAGCGCCGGCACGCCGGCCAGCGCCACGCAGACGATGATGCCCGTCACCCGCGTGTTCATCCCCGCATCCCGCCGACCCATAGAGGATAGCGCAACGACGCCGCGGCGCAATTTGGCCGGCAGCTTGACGTGCTGCTCCGGCGGGCGTTCGGTTGCGGCCATGCTCAGCGCCGAAGAACTTGAACGCTATGCGCGGCACATCGTGCTGCTCGAGGTCGGCGGCCCGGGACAGGCCGCGCTCAAGCGCGCCCGCGTGCTGGTGATCGGTGCCGGCGGCCTCGGCGCGCCGGTGCTGCTCTATCTGGCCGCTGCCGGCGTCGGCACGCTCGGCGTCATCGATGACGACGTGGTCACGCTTTCCAATCTGCAGCGGCAGGTGATCCACGAAACGCCCGACGTCGGCATGGCGAAAGTCGAGAGCGCCGCAGCGACGATCCGCAAGCTCAATCCGCATGTCGCGGTCGAGGCGCACGGCACGCGGCTCGTCGCCGGCAACGCCCTCGACCTGATCGGCCGCTACGACATCGTCGCCGACGGCTCCGACAATTTCGCCACGCGGTATCTCGTCTCCGATGCCTGCTACTTCGCCAAGAAGCCGCTGGTGACCGCTGCACTCGGCACCTTCGACGCCACGCTGACAACGATCCGCGCCCACGAGCGCGGCGCCGACGGCAAGCCCAATCCGACTTACCGCTGCCTGTTTCCCGAACCGCCGCCGCCCGGCACCGTGCCGGCTTGCGCCGAGGCCGGCGTTCTGGGCGCGCTCGCCGGCGTGATCGGCTCGATGATGGCGCTCGAAATCATTCGCGAGATCGTCGGCTTCGGCGACAATCTGGTCGGGCGCCTGTTGATGATCGACGCCCGCTCCATGCGCTTCGAGACGCTGCGCTATCAGTGGGACCCGAGCAATCCGCTGTCCGGCGCAACGCCGACGATCGGAGACTTATCCGGACATTCTTGAAGACGCTTAGCGGCCAAGTTGCGCGGCGGGCCTGACCCAGGTCCGCGACCGTCTTGCCAGCGGATCGGGGCCGAAGCGATTGTAGCCCGTGGTGCCGCGACGAAAGCCGATCTCGGCCAAGCCCCAGAAGCAGAACGCGACGCCGCCGAGCACGCAGACGCGAAGGAGAAGGAGCGATACATCCTTGACGTCGCCGAAGGAGCCGGCCGCGTTCCACAGCAGGAAGCCGCCGACCGCGACGATCAGAGCCGGCACGATATAGAACGACAACAGCCACCACGCCGAGCGGTCGCGGTCATGCAGTCGCTTGATGCTGAGCGCGATGGTGGACAGGAACATCGCGAGGTTGAGTCCATAGCTGACGACTTGAAACGTCAACCCTTTGCCGACGGCGAGGCCGATCAGACTCAGCACCACGTCGACGATCAGGAAGATCAGCAGCGCCAGCCAATATCTGGCCCGGTTGATGCGGCCCCGAAAGTCGAAGAAGAACGTCACCGTGTCCACTGGCGCCTCGCTTCCCGCGTCTTCGCGTTGGTCGCCGTGCTGCCGCATTCGGTTCAGCATGGCGCGCAGCGCCGCCATAGTTCGGTCGCACTGGACTGGTGACCCATGCGCCGGGACACAACGCGTGGGGAACCAGGATGAGAGCCGCTCGATCCGCACTCTTGGCCGGAACGGTATTGTCGACGCTCGGGCTCACCGGCTGGCAGGCGCAGAGCGCGCCGGCTGACTTGGAACGTCTCGCGCAGGCGGGGGTGGGTCAGGGGCAGCAGCCCGAGCCCAATAAGCCGGGCGAGAAAAAAGCCCCGGCAAAGCCCGCCCCACAGGGTGCCCCGCCCCACCAGGCACCGCCGGCCGCTGCGCATCCGCCGGCAAATCCGCAGCCTCAGCAACGCCATGTCGAGCCGCCAGCGCAGCAGCATCCACCCGCCGCAGCAGCACCGGCGCATCCACAGCCGCAAAATTCGCAGCCGCCGCGGCAAGCGGCGCCGCAACCGGGGCAACAACACGTGCAGCCCAATGGCGGGCATCCGGCAGGAGCGCCCGGCGGAGCACCCGCGGCACAACAGGAACGTCGCGAGGAACATCGCGGGCCGGAACAACATGTGCCGCCCAATGGCGGGCGTCCGGCGGCAGCGCCCGGCGGAGCACCAGCAGCACAACAGGAACATCGCGAGGAACATCGCGGCGTTGCCCAGCCCGGCCAAGCGGCGCCGGGCAAGCCGGCCCCGCAGCAGCCCGGCGGTGGCCAGCACGCACCGGCGCAAAACGCGTCGCCCGGCAATCAGCCCGCGCAAGGACCGGCGGCTGCACCGAACCAAACGGCGCAGCCGGCAACGCAGCAGCCGGGGGCGGGCGCTGCGGCGGTGCGGCGCGCCTCGCCCAGTCCGAACGGCAATCCGGGAGCCGTGCCGCCGCCGGCACAGCCGATCAACAAGGGTCAGTTCATCGCACCGAAAGGCCAAGCGCCCACGGCCAACATCAATCAACTGCACCAGCAGCGCCAAGAGGTGCGCGAAGGCAACCGCGTCTTCATCAGGGAGCCCGACCGCACTATCGTCGAGGAAGGCAATCGGACCATCATCCGCCACAACGAAGTGGACCGCTTCGCCGTCGGCGCGCGCGACATTCACGTCGACCGGCGCGGCAACGAGACGGTGGCGGTCGTGGTCCGCCCGGACGGCGTGCAGATCATCAACACCACCGACGCCGAAGGGCATCTCCTGCGCCGCGTTCGCCGCGACCCCAACGGCCGGGAAATCATCCTGGTCGACAACAGTTTTGCCGGCGCCCGGCCGCGCGAAGTCTTTGTCGAGCTGCCGCCTCCGGTCATTCGCATTCCGCGCGACCGCTATATTCTCGAAGCCAATGCGGCGAACGAAGCTGCCATTTACGACGTGTTCGTTGCGCCGCCGGTCGAGGCCATCGCGCAGCGCTACACACTGGACGAGGTGCGCTACAGCGAGCCGTTGCGCGCCCGCATGCCGCGCGTGGATCTCGACATCACGTTCGACACCGGGTCATGGCAGATCACGCCCGATCAGGTGGAGCGGCTCTCGGTCATCGCCGAAGCGCTCGGCCGCGCCATCAGCCGCAACCCACAAGAGGTCTTTCTCATCGAGGGTCATACCGACGCGGTCGGCAACGATGTCGACAATCTTTCGCTGTCCGACCGCCGCGCCGAGTCGGTCGCGGTGGCGCTCAGCGAAGAATTCCATGTGCCGCCCGAGAATCTCGTCACGCAAGGCTACGGAAAACAGGATTTGAAGGTCCAGACGAGCGGGTCCGAACGCGCCAATCGCCGTGTCGCCATCCGCCGCATCACGCCTCTGATCGACGCTAACGCGAGGTGATTGATCTCACCTGCCCGGCCGACGTCGGATGCTTGGCGTTGTGCCAATGGCTGGCGCTGGGTCTGAGCGCTCAGCCGCTCATTGCCAGTCCAGCGCGACGTTGATGCCGGCTTGCCCGCCGTACGACGTTTCCTTGTCTTGTCCGAGCTCGCCCAAGACCATCGCGGATCCGGTGATGTTGCGCCGGATACGCATACTGGTGCCGGCCGACAGCGTGGCCCAATCGGTGCCGAGTTCTAATGCCGGCATGGAATAGCTTCGCGCGCTGATGGTGGTCAGCGTGGCGGTGACAAGACGGTTGGGCGAGACCAGCTCGTGATTCCAGGCGAGCTTGGCGAACGGCGTCCAGGCGTCGAGCTCGACGCGGGCTTGGTAGCCGAATTCGGTGACGGCTGAGTTGCGGGTCTGGCGGGCAAACGACAGCGCGGTCAATCCGCCGATGGCGGCAAACGAGTCGGTCTCCGTATAGCCATCGATATCGATGTGCTGCAGCAGCACGCCGGCCAACGGTCCATGCGTGACGATGCCGCTCCTGAAGTCGTATCCGCCTTCAGCCGCGAACGAAAAATTCGAGCCGCTGGTGGACCCGGTGTTGGATTGCATGGTGATGCCGATCGGCACGACGCGATTGACCTTGTCGTCGAGCACACCGGCGCTGCCGATGAAATTGGCCCAGGTGGAGCGGCCGCGGAACGCCGCGTAGGCGCTCAGCGTGTATTCGTCCTGCGAGAAGTTGCCGCCGAGGCTGAACGCTTGCGACGCATAACCTGCCGAGAAGGCGCCGCCGACAAGCCACCCAGGCGCGACCGCATAGTCGAGACCGACGGTCACCCCGAGCGGCGTGCCGGAGTCGCCGGGCAGGCCCGGAGCGCTCGAATCGACACGAAGCGCCGCCGCGCCGCCGCTGATCCATGCGTTGAAGCTGCCGACCTTGCGTTGCTCCTGGGACAGGGCGATCTCGGCATACATGGCTTCGACCATGGTGGCGCGCGTCTTCACCGGCAGTTCGGCAAGCAGCGAGATTTCGCTCGGCGCGACAATGAGGCTGTATTCGTAGTCGGCAATGATTTTCTGTCCCGCGGTCGTCAAGTGCACGTCGTCGGCAAAAAAGTGCGTCTGCGCGGCGTCCGGCGACACCAGCGTCGAGATGGTGGAGGTCGGCGCGCAAAAAATAGCCCAGCCGCTGGGGATGCTGGCCGGCTGGGTACAGGCAGGACCGCCGCCGGGAATGAATCCGAACGTCGACGGATTTGCCGCAACCGCCTTGAACACGGCGTTGACGTCGGCCGGAATGAAATTGACGTGGGCGGCGGCGAGACCTCCCCACAGGTCGTCATCGTAAGTGCTACGCAAGGCCTGCACGTTCGCCGCGCCGAACGACTGCGGCTGGTCCGGCACGACGATGAAGCGCGCGCCCGCCACTTGCAGCTGGACGATGCCGCCGACGAGATCGTTCGCGGCAGTGACAACGTATGGACTCTGGGCAGCGGCTGGCAGATTACCCAGCGCAAACGAGATGTCGTTGCCGCCGGAACCGATCAGATAAAGTCCGGTGGGATTGGCGATGCCGTTGTGCGCCGCGAGGTAGTTGTTGATCTGGGTGACGGTCGGGACTGCCCCCTGCAGGCTGTTGGGTACGCCGATATTGGATTGGGCGTTGCGCGCGTCGCCGGTTGCGTAATTGGTGCCCCCCGGCTGATTGGCGGGCGCGGTGGTCAGGTTGAAATAACTTGCGAGAAACTCGGAGCTGACCAAGCCGGGATTGGTGGTGGCTTTTCCGCCGCCCTGCGTCACCGCAATGGCGAAGTCGGCGTTGTAGACCGGATTGGTCGAATTCGGCGCGGCATTGCGATACCAGCCGCTGTCGATTGTGCTGTCGCCAAACCCGACGAATTGGCTGAAGGACTGGCCCGCCGCCGAACAGCAGCCCGCCGCCGTCACCGTTGCGACGGCAACGCAGCCAAAACTGATCCTCGTCAACTTGGTCCCCTGCCCCGCATCCCCAATTCAGGAGGCTACAGGCGGCGAGGCGCCGGCGCAACGCAACGAGCGGCAGCTCATCGGGAGCGGCCAAACATGGTCTACGCAGCCTCACCGCGCCTGCGCGTGATAGACGCTGTTCGGTCGCATGTCGGTTGCCGAGGCGACGCGGTTCGTCATGTTGAAGAAGCCGGCTACCGCGGCGATGTCCCAGATGTCGCGGTCGGAGAAGCCGGCGCGGCGCAAGGCGGCGCGGTCCTCGTCCTCGACGCGCCACGGCTCCCCCGTCAGCTTGACGGCGAAGTCCAGCATGGCGCGCTCGCGCTTCGACAGCCGCGCGGCGCGGTAGCTCATCGCCATCAATTCGCCGAGCACCGGATCGCCGGACAGCTGGCGCACCGCGGCGCCATGGGCGACCAGGCAGTAATAGCAGCGGTTCTGCGCCGACACCGCGACCGCTATCATCTCGCGCTCGAGCTTGCTCAAGCCCGACGGCGCCAGCATCAGGTCGTTGTACATGGCGACAAAGGCCGACAGCTTGGCCATGTCGAACGCATAGGCCTTGAGCACGTTGGGCACGAAGCCGAGCTTTTCTTCGCACTTGGCAAAATACGCCGCCATCTCGGGCGTCAGCGGCGCCGGATCGAGAGATAACGCGGTGATCTCGGTGTCGTCGCCGGCCGCGGCGCTCGGCCGGGCCGGTGTCCGCTTTGTGGCTGCAGTTTTGTTGCTGCGCTTCGCCATGCTGCCTCCGTTTCCGCCTCACATCGGCTGCCTGCCGCAGCCTGAGATCAATGGCGGCAAGGGTCCCGCCAAGTATAATCTGGCCGTAGCGGATATGCGCGCCGCGCGGGTATGATGGCGCGAATCGCTTAAAGCCAATCCGCAGCGCCATGGCCATCCAGGACACGCCCAGCGACGACGGCCGCACCGGCCCGTCGCTCCTTGGCGCGGCCGCGGCCGCCTTGGCGCGGCGCGAACCCGGCATCCCGGCCGATTTTCTCGACAAATTCTTCGGCCGTGCCGCGCCGGACGATCTGGAGCGCTACCGGCCCGAACAGCTCGCGGCCCTGGCCGTGCAGTCCTGGGCGACGTTTGCGGCGCGCCGCCCGGGCACCCCCAAGGTGCGGCTTGCGCCGGCCGCCATGACGCCCGGCGTCACCGCGCTCGACGTCGTCAACGACGACATGCCGTTCCTGGTCGATTCGGTGGTCGGCGAACTCACCGAACGCGGTCTCGACGTCCTGCTGCTGGTCCATCCGGTGTTTCTGGTCGAGCGCGACCCGGCCGGCACGCTGACCGGCTTCGAAGACAACCGGCACGGCGACGGCCGCCGCGAAAGCTTCATTCACATCCACATCGACGGGCTGCTCGACGAAGCCGCGACGGCGGACCTCATCCGCACCCTCGAAGCCATTTTGGACGAGGTCCGCGTCTGCGTGCAGGACTGGCAGACCATGCTCAAGCGCGCCCGCGAGGCGATCGCCGAGCTGCGCAAGAATCCGCCGCCGCTGCCGGTCGAGGAGATTGCCGAAGCAGTGCAGTTCCTCGAATGGCTGATCGGCGACAACTTCACCCTGCTCGGCTCGCGCGACTACGCCTATACGGACAACGAGCAGGCGCTGCAGCCGATCTTCGAGACCGGGCTCGGGCTCCTGCGCTCGCGTGACATGCGGCTCCTGCGCCGCGGCAACCAGCTCGTCACCATCACGCCGGAAATCCGCGAGTTTCTGGAAGAGCCGCGCCTCCTCATCGTCGCCAAGGCCGCGGTGCGCGCGCGTGTGCACCGCCGCGTCAACATGGACTATGTCGGCGTCAAGCGCTTCGACGACGAAGGCAAGCTGATCGGCGAGCGGCGGTTCTGCGGCCTGTTCACTTCGACCGCCTATACGCGCTCGACCCGCGCCATCCCGTACCTGCGCCGCAAGGTCGATCACATCATCCGCCGCGCCGGTTTCGAGCCGCACGGCCACTCCGGCAAGGCGCTGGTCAATGTGCTGGAGACCTATCCGCGCGACGAGCTGTTTCAGATCGACGAAGACACGCTGTACCGCTTCGCGCTGACGATCCTGCAGCTCGGCGAACGGCCGCGGGTGCGGGTGCTACCGCGGCGCGACCGCTTCGACCGCTTCGTCTCGGTTCTGGTCTATGTGCCGCGCGACCGCTACGACAGCGCGATCCGGGCGCAGATCGGCGAGTATCTGGCGGCGACCTACCAGGGACGGCTGCGGGCGTTTTATCCGTTCTTCACCGAAGGCCCGCTGGTGCGCGTCCACTTCATCATCGGACGCTATGAGGGCGAGACGCCGAACCCGGACCAGACCGAGCTCGACCGTGCCGTCGAGGCCATCGTCCAGAGCTGGGTCGAGCGGCTCGAAGAGGCGATCGGTGCCGGTCACGACGGCGACGCGGCGCATCGGCTGTTCGCCCGCTATCGCGAGGCGTTTCCGATCGACTATCGCGAAGTCTATCCGGCGGCGACCGCGCTCGCCGACATCGGCCTGATCGAGGCGCTGTCGGCGCAGCATCCGCTCGGCGTCGACCTTTACCGCAGCGCCGACGAGGCGCCGGCGGTTGTCGGATTGCGGGTGTTCAGCCTCGGCCGCCCAATCCCGCTGTCGGAGCGCGTGCCGGTTCTGGAAAACATGGGCTTTCGCGTCGTCGACGAACGCACCTATGCGATCCGGCCGCAGGACGCGGAGGTTTGGTTTCACGACATGACGCTCGAGACCGCGACCGGCGAGGCGCTCGCGCTCGTCGCGCGCAAGGATCAGCTCGAAGCGTGCTTCCTCGCTGTGATGAGCGGCGCCGCCGAGAACGACGGTTACAACGCGCTGGTGCTGACGGCCGGGCTGGCTTGGCGCGACGTCGCGGTGATCCGCACCATCTCGCGTTTTCTGCGGCAGATCCGCGTGCCCTATTCGCAGGACTACATGTGGGGCACGCTGCGCAAACACGCGCGTATCGCCGCCGCTATCGTGTCGCTATTCCACGTGCGCTTTGCGCCGCGCTTCGCGCTCGTCGAGCAGGCGCGTGCCGCCAACGAGACCGAAATCGCCGCCACCATCGACACGGCGTTGCAGGCGGTGTCGAGCCTCGACGAGGACCGCATCCTGCGCCACTTCGTCAACGCCGTGATGGCGGCGATGCGCACCAATTTCTTTCAGCTCGACGAGGCCGGCCGCGCCAAGGAGCCGATCGCGATCAAGTTCGCAAGCCGCAAGGTCGACGGCATGCCGCTGCCGCGGCCGCTCTACGAGGTGTTCGTCTATTCGCCGCGGGTCGAGGCGCTGCATCTGCGCTTCGGCAAGGTCGCGCGCGGCGGCATCCGCTGGTCCGACCGGCCGCAGGATTTCCGCACCGAAATTCTCGGCCTGGTGAAGGCACAGAACGTCAAGAACGCCGTGATCGTGCCGGTCGGCGCCAAGGGCGGCTTTGTGCCCAAGCATTTGAAGTCAACCGACAGCCGCGAGGCGATCCAGGCCGAAGGCATCGCCACCTACAAGATCTTCATCTCGACCTTGCTCGACATCACCGACAATATCGGGCTCGGCTCGACCGGCGTCATCCCACCCGCCAATGTGGTGCGCCGTGACGGCGACGATCCGTATCTGGTGGTCGCCGCCGACAAAGGCACTGCCGCGTTCTCCGACATCGCCAACGACATCGCGGTCGCCCACGATTACTGGCTCGGCGATGCTTTCGCCTCGGGCGGCTCGGCCGGCTACGACCACAAGAAGATCGGCATCACCGCGCGCGGTGCCTGGGAATCGGTCAAGCGGCATTTCCGCGAGATGGATATCGACATCGCGACGCGGCCGTTCAACGTCGTGGGCGTCGGCGACATGTCGGGCGACGTGTTCGGCAACGGCATGCTGCGCGAACAAACGATCCGACTGGTCGCTGCGTTCGACCATCGCGACATTTTCATCGATCCCGAACCCGACGCCGCGCGCACGTTCGCCGAACGCAAGCGGCTGTTCGATCTGCCGCGCTCGAGCTGGCAGGATTTTGACAAGAGCGTGCTGTCGCTGGGCGGCGGCATCTACTCACGCGGCGCCAAGGAGATCAGGCTGTCGCCCCAGGCGCAAAAGCTGCTCGGCGTCGGCGAACGCCTGACCCCGGCGGAGCTGATGCGCGCCATCCTTAAGGCGCAGGTCGATCTCCTCTATTTCGGCGGCATCGGCACCTATGTGCGCGCAGCCGACGAGATCGACGAATCCGTCGGCGACCGCGCCAACGACGCGATCCGCGTGGCCGGCAGCGCGCTACGCTGCAAGGTAATCGGCGAAGGCGCCAATTTGGGCATGACCCAGCGCGGCCGCATCGAGACGGCGCTGCGCGGCATCCGGCTCAACAGCGACGCCATCGACAACTCGGCCGGCGTCAACACCTCCGACGTCGAGGTCAACATCAAGGTGGCGCTCAGCATTCCGGTGCGCGACGGCCGGCTTGGCATGAGCGAGCGCAACGCGCTCCTTGCCGAGATGACCGAGGACGTGGCCGCTTTGGTGCTGCGCAACAATTACCTGCAGACGCTGGCGCTCTCGCTCGCCGAGCGGCGCGGCATGGAGGATTTCGGTTTCCTGCAGCGGCTGATGCAGAACCTGGAGGCGCGGCAATTGCTCGACCGCGCCGTCGAATTCCTGCCCGACGACGTGACGCTCGCCGAACGCCGCCGCCGCTCGCAAGCCTTCACGCGGCCGGAGCTCGCGGTGCTGCTCGCTTACGCCAAGCTGTCGCTCTACGACGATTTGCTGGAATCGGCGGTGCCGGACGATCCGTATCTGGCCCGCGAGATGGCGCGCTATTTCCCGAAGGCGATTGCGGCGCGCTTTCCCGATGCGCTCGATCATCATCGGCTGCGCCGCGAGATCATCGCCACCCAGCTCGGCAACTCCATGATCAACCGCGGCGGACCGTCGCTGATGGTGCGCATCGCCGATCAGACCGGCGCCGCGCCGGCCGCGATCGCCTGCGCGTTCGCGGCGGTGCGCGACAGTTACGCCATGTCGGCGCTCAACAGCGCCATCGACGCCCTCGACAACACGGTCGCCGGCAAGGCGCAGCTCGAGCTCTATGCCGCGGTCGAGGAGCTGTTGCTCGATCGCATGGTCTGGTTCCTGCGCAACGTGGATCAGACCAAGGGTCTCGCCGCCGTGGTGAGCCATTACGAGAATGGTATCGCCGCCGTGGCGACGTGCCTCGATGCCGCGCTGTCGGAGGACGCCTTGCGGGCGCGGACGGCGCGCCGCGCCGAGCTTGCGGCCTCCGGCGTGCCCGAGCCGCTGGCCGGCCGCATCGCCGACTTGGGTCCGCTGGCAGCGGCGCCCGACATCGTGCTGGTCGGCGATCGCACCGGCAAACCCATCCCCGAGGTCGCCGCCACCTATTTTGCCGCCGGCGCGTTTTTCCAACTCGACCGCATCGCCGGCGCCGCCCGCGCCATCGCGGTCGACGATTATTTCGACCGGCTGGCGCTCGACCGCGCCCGCGACTCGATCGGCGAGGCCGAGCGCCGGCTCGCTGCCGCGATGGTGAGCGGCGGCGCGGTCGGCGCCGCCGCCGTGGAGGCGTGGGTGGCGCCGCGCCGGACGGAAGTCGAGCGCGTGCGCGCGGCGATCCACGAGATCGCGGGCTCCGGATTGACAGTGTCGAAGCTTGCGGTGGCTGCCAGCCTGCTCGGCGACCTGGTCAAGACCTGAGGCTTTTCAAAGCGTTGGCAGTTTGCGAGCGGCTGCCACAAAAAAGACCTTCTATGCCTGCCAAAAAAAGAACCCCAAGCAGAGTACGCGCTTGGGGTTCTTCGAGTCGTTGCCTCAACTTAGGCTTATGAGGCCGGGCGGCGGGGTGTCGGGGGATGGGGGAGCCGCCCGGCCGGCCTAATGCGCCAGAAATAGTCTTCTGGTCCGCGGATGCAACGCGGATCACGCGTTAGTGTTATCAGCTAGGTGCGTCAAACTGACCGCGTTAACGCCGCGGTTCCAGTTCCAGCTTCCACCAAATCAGTTCAGTTCCCACGGCGGCGCGGGCCCATTCTTTTCAAGGGCCCTGGGACTTACGCTTGCGCCTTCGCCTGACGTATCGCGTTCCAGATTTTGTTCGGCGTCAAAGGCATGCTGAGATCGCGCACGCCGTATTCGCGCAGCGCATCGAGCACGGCGCTCATCACGACGGCCGGCGCCGCGGTGGTGCCGCCTTCGCCGCCGGCCTTGATGCCGAGCGGGTTGGTGGGCGAAAGCACCTCGGCGATTTCGGTGCGCATCGACGGCAGCGTGTCGGCGCGCGGCATGCCGTAATCCATCAGCGAGCCGGTCAGCGGCTGGCCGGATTCGGGATCGAGAAAAATCTGTTCCCACATCGCCTGGCCGACGCCCTGCGCCACAGCGCCGTGGGTCTGGCCGTGCACGATCAGCGGATTGATGCAGCGTCCGACGTCGTCGATGCAGGCGTAGCGCGTCACGGTCACGTCGCCGGTCTCGGGATCGACTTCGGCCTCGCAGATCGCGGTGCCATTGGGAAAGACAGGCTCGTGCATCTCGTTGTCGGCGACGATGGCGAGTCCGTCCTTGAGGTCGTCGGGCAATTGCAGGCGCGCCGCTTCCCGCGCCAGTTCGAACATGTCGAAGGTGCGGTTGGTGTCGCGCGAGGCGAAGCGGCCGTCATCGAACGCGACATGCTCCGGCGTGGTGCCCATGGCGAGCGCCGCAATCGCCTTGCCTTTCTCGATCAGCGCGGCGGCGCCTTTGGAGAACACCGTCGCGGCGTGACGCATGGAGCGGCCGGAATGCGAACCGCCGCCGACCTTCACCACGTCGGTGTCGCCCAGAATGATGCGCACGCTCTCGTCCGGGACGTGCAGCAGATCCGAAACGACCTGGGAGAAGCTGGTCTCATGGCCCTGCCCGCTCGGCTGGGTGCCGATGACGACGTCGATGCGGCCTTCAGGCTGCACTGTGATGCGCGTCTGCTCGCGCGGCGCCCCGATCGAGGACTCGACGTAATTGGCAAGGCCGCGGCCCAACAGCCTGCCGCGGCGCCTGGCGTCGCGGCGGCGCGCCGCAAACCCTTTCCAGTCGGCGATCTCCATCGCCCAGTCCATGTTCTCTTCGTAGCGGCCGCTGTCGTACAGCATGCCGACGGCGTTGCGGTACGGCATGGCGTTGGGGCGAATCAGGTTCTTGCGGCGGAGCGCGATGCGATCGATGCCGAGTTCGTCGGCGGCGGCGTCGACTAGGCGCTCGATCGCGAACGTCACCTCGGGGCGGCCGGAGCTGCGATAGGCGTTGGTCGGCGTGGTGTTGGTGAATACCGCCATGGCGCGCAGGTGCGCCGCCGGAATGGCGTACGGCCCGGGAATGAGTCCGGAGCCCTTGGAGAGCGGCGACAGCGATACACAGCGGGCGCCGACGTTGCTGATGTTGGTGGCGCGCATCGCCAAAAATTTGCCCTTGGCGTCGAGCGCCAGCTCGACCTTGGTGACCAGATCGCGGCCCTGATAGTCGCTGAGGAAAGCTTCCGAGCGGGTCGCGGTGAATTTGACCGGCCGGCCGACTTTCTTGGCCGCCCACAGCACCAGGCCGAACTCGACGAACACGCGGTTGCGGGTGCCGAAATTACCGCCGACGTCGTGCGACAGCACGCGCAAGTTCTCGGGCGGGATGCCGAGGATGGTGACAAGCTCGCTCTTCTGCCGCACCGCGCCGCCGGAGCCGGCATAGAGCGTGTAGCGGCCGGTCGCCGCGTCATAAGCGCCGAGCGCCGCACGCGGCTCGAGCGGCACGCCGGTGACGCGGCCGATATGAAAGTCGCGCGCGATGATGTGCGCGGCACTGGCGAATGCCCGGTCCGCGGCCTCGGCGTCGCCGAACAATGTTTCGACCAGCGTGTTGTTCGGCACCTCGTCCCACAACGCCGGCGCGCCGGGCCGTATGGCGTCTTCGCTGTGCTGAACGAACGGCAGCTCGTCGTATTCCACGACGACGGCCTCGGCGGCATCAAACGCCTGCGCCTTGGTCTCGGCGACCACCATGGCCACCGCCTCGCCGACATGGCGCGCCTTGTCGGCCGGCAGCAGCATATGCGGCCCGATGAACACGGCGCCGCCGCCGGGCGCATGCAGCTTCATGTCGAACTTGGTCTTCGGCACCGGATCGTGCGGGATCGGCTTGAGCTGATCGGCCGCGCAATCGGCGCCGGTGAACACGCCGAGCACCCCGGGCATTTGTCGCGCCGCCGCCGTATCGATGCGCACGATGCGCGCATGCGGATGCGGCGAGCGCACCATCGCCGCATAGGCCTGGCCCTCGAGACTGAAATCGTCGGTGAAGCGACCATGCCCGGTGACGAGCCGCGCGTCCTCCTTGCGCGGCAGCGGCTTGCCGATGAAGCGGAAGCCGGTCGGGTCCGGTCTTGTGCTGTCGTCCATGATGGCTCGCTGGCTGGGCGTGACTGAGAGCCGGTGTATTACGCCCTCACGGCGGGACTAATCCAGCCGCACCGCCTGCCCGGTCGAGACCGCGCGCTCGATGGCGTAGGTGGTCTTCAGATTGAGCATGGCCTGCTCGGCGGTGGTGTGGATGTGGCCGCCGCGGCCGGTGGCGAGAAAGTCGAGCCAGGAGCGGGTCTCGTTGCCGAGCGGTCCCCAGAAATCGCCCATCGCCCAGTCGCCCGCGGTGTTGCTGCCGAGAAACGCCATCTCGACCGAATGACCCGGCACGTAAGGGTGCGGGATGCCTTTCTCCGAGAAGATCAGATGCTCCATGTGGTCGTCATCGATGAGCATGACGCCGTCGGAGCCCAACAACTCGACCCGGTCGGACTGGCCCTGGGTCGGATAACGCGCCGGCAGCGCATAGCCGATGCCGAAATTGACCACCGCGCCGTCGGCAAACGTGACCAGCGCCCAGGTCACGTCGTGGGCGCTGTAGCCGGCGTCGCGAAAGATTCCGGACTGGCCGCGCGCCACCACTTCGACCGGCCTGTTGCCTTCCAGAAACCAGCAGATCAGGTCGACGTAGTAGGTCAGCACATCGAGCACCGGCGTGGCGTGCGGATCGCGCTTGAGGATGGCAAACGTTTGCGCCCGCGAATTGTAGACGCGCGCCAAGCCGCCGCTCACCTTGCCGAGCCGGCCATGCACCATCTGCTCCTTGGCGCGCAAAAAACATTCCTTGAAGCGCCGGCTATAGCCGACGCGCAAGGTGCCGCCGGTGCGGTTGAGCGTGCTGACGATCGCTTCGGCGTCGTTGAGCGACAGCGCCAGCGGCTTTTCGACCAGCACCGGCTTGCCGAGCTCGAGCGCCTTGCACACCGGCGCGGCGTGCTCGCCTTCGGGAGTCGAGACGAACACGGCATCGACCTGCGGATGGGCAATGACTTCGTCGTTATCGGCGGAATGAAAATCGGCGCCGGCGAGCTCTGCCAGTTTTTTAGCGTGCGCCGGCTCCTTGTCGGAGACGGCGAGAAACCGCACCGCCGGATGCTTGGCCGCAAGCCGGGCCCGCAAGGTGCCGATGCGGCCCGAGCCGACGACCGCGATGCCGAGCTCTTTGGTTTTCACGTGCTCTCGCCCCGGAATGAGGATCTAGGCGACACGCCGTGCGCTCGCCTCCGGTCGTCGCACACGCGTCTCATCCACGTCGATGCCGAGGCCCGGCCGGTCCGGCACGACAACGTGGCCGGCTTCAATGCGCAGCGGCGTTGCCGTGACATCTTCGGCGAGCCCAGTGTTGGTCAGCGTGAGGCCCCACGCCAGCGCCGGCGCGGTGGCCGCGAGATGCAGCGCCGCGGCCGACACGATGCTCGACTCGCCGGTCTTACACGACAGATTCACATTCATGCCGAGCCGGTCGCACAACCGGCAGGCCTCGTACACGGCGCGTAGCCCGCCGAGCTTGATGGCCTTGAGGCTCACGCCGGCCGCCGCCTTGCGCGCGTGATGGCGCTCGATGTCGTCTAGCGAATGAATGCCTTCATCGGCACCGATCGATACGCGCGTCGCCGCCGCAACGCGCGCCATGCCGTCGAGATCGTGGGCATGGACCGGTTGCTCGAAGAAATCGAGCCCGCAATCGCCGAGCGCGCCGACGTAGCGCAGCGCTTCGTCAACGGCAAAACCCTGGTTGGCATCGGCTGAGACCAAACAGGTTTCGCCGCCAGTTTGGGCATTTTGTTTGAGCATGCGGCAGACCGCCTGCGTGCGCGCGGCATCGGCCTCGGGCGCGCCGAGCCCGACTTTGATCTTGAAAGCGCGGTACCCGGCGGTCCAGCGCTCGCGCGCTTCGCGCACATCGGCGGCTTCGTCGGTCGAACCGAGCACGGCGAGAACAGCGATGCGGCTGCGCAGCTTGGCGCCGAACAGCGCATGGAGCGGCTTGCCGGCGGCGCGGGCGACGAGATCGTGCAGCGCCATCTCGATGGCGGCCTTGGCGGCGGTGTTGCCGTACATCGCCGCATCCATGGCGTCCGACGCGCCGGCAAAATCGTCAGCCGGGCGGCCGAGGAGCGGAGGCGCCAGATAGCCGGCCGCCGCCATCATGCCGGGCACGGTTTCGCCCGTCATGGTCGGCGCCGACGCGGCCTCGCCCCAGCCGATATGGCCGTCGTCCGCGGCGACGCGGATCAGCATATTGTCGGCCCGCGCCACGGTTTCGCCCGCCATGGTCACGGCTTTGTGCATCGGCAGGCTGACCGCAATGGGCTCGATGGCCTTGATTTTCACGTCTGTCTCCGACTAACCGCATGCCGCAGCGGCGCCATGGTGGAGCAAGACGCGGCGGCGCACCAGATGAATCTGCGGAGCGCGGGCCGCCGGCCGACGTTAAGAATGCAGAGAGGGAGTCCCGACGATGCGCGCAACGAGCTTGACCGTCTTGGCATTTCTGGCGCTCGCAGCCGGCGCAGGCCCGGCCGGCGCCGACCTGACGCCGGTCGGGCTGTGGCAATCCGTCGATCAGGACACCAAGCAGCCGAACGGCTGGTTCCTGATCACCGACCACAGCGGCGTCTACGACGGCATCATCGCCAAAATGTTTCTGCAGTCCGGCCAGGATCCGAACGTGGTGTGCAGCCGCTGCACGGACGACCGCCACGACAAACCGTGGCTCGGCCTCGAAATCATCCGCGGCATGCAAGCCAAGGGCGACAACAAATATGAAGGCGGCACCATTCTCGATCCGCGTGACGGCAACGTCTACCATGCCGAGATGAAGCTATCGCCCGACGGCCAGACGCTGATCGTGCGCGGCTATCTGGGCATCTCGCTGCTCGGCCGCAATCAATATTGGACGCGCCTGCCGGATGCCGATTTGAAGCAGCTCGATCCGTCGATCCGCGCGCTGGCGACGGGGAAAGCGCCGCCGGGCAATGCGCCGCCGCGGCGGTGAAGCGAGAGAGTACCTGATCTGATTTGTTATCGATCAGAGAAAGCCGTCGATCGCAATGGCAGAAAAAGTTTCGACGACCATTGCGATCGACGGCGCACTGCGACGGTCTAAGATCTAGCTAATAGTTGGAAACCGCCTCAAAACGTCTCGCGTTCCTGCTCGCGCGGTTTGCCCATCAGCACCGGCTGGAAGAACGCCGCCGCCGTCATGGTGGTGAGGAGCGAGATGGCGAGCAGCTTGCCCATGCTCGACGTACCGGGATGGCTGGAGAACCACAGGCTGCCGAACGCGGTCGCCGTGGTGAGCGCGCTGTAGAACACCGCGCGCGTGAGCACCGACTGCAACAGGTTGGTCTGCCCCTCGCGCCACGCCATGATGTAATAGATCTTGAACGCGACGCCGACGCCGAGCAGCAGCGGCAGGGCGATGATGTTGGCGAAGTTCAGCGGCAGGCCGACGATCACGCAGATTTCGAGGGTGACGACGCAGGCGAGCAGCAGCGGCACCAGCGTGAGCAGCACGTCGCCGATCCGGCCCAGCGTGATCCACAGCAGGATCGCGATCGCGCCCAGCGCATAGCCGCCGGCCTGCAGGAACGCGACCACCACGGTGTGGCGCGCTTCTAGGATCGAAATCGGACCTTCGGCGGCGGTCGGCGCCACCTTACGCACCGCATCGGCGAAGCGCTGCAGCACCGCGTTGTCGTTGGCATCGCCCTTGGGCGCCACCTCGATGCGGGCCTTGCCGTCGGGCGTGACCCATTGATCCGTGATATCCGCCGGCACGTTGGCGCGGGTGACCTCTTGCGCCTTGAGGAGGTCGCGCAGCTGGCCGAGCGCGGTTTGCAGCGGCTCGACGAACGCGGTCTCGGCGCGCTGCCGCGCCGCGGCGTCGCCCTTGGCGAGCGCCGTCATGGCGGCGGCGAGCCGATGCGCCGCATCGGCGCCGCTGCCGGTCGCTTTGCCGGCCACGGAATTGAGCGCCGAGACCGTGGAGTTGAGCATGGCGGCGTTCTGGGCGTCGGTCGGCGGCGCCGCCACGTTGGCCGGATTGAGCACCGGCTCGATTGTCTTGGCCGCATTGGCGATCAGCGGCAGCTTTTCGTCTTGATGGTCCGGAATGAGGTTCGACAACGTCGTGGCGCGCGCCACCTCGGGCAACTCCCGCAGCTTGGCGGCGACCCGATCCGCGTCGGCCAGCGAGGGCTCGAGCACCTGAATGTCGTTGGTGCCGGCATTGGGATTATGCGCCAGGTCGAGATAGGTGGAGACCGACTCGACTTTGGGGCTGCGCAAGTTGATCGGATTGAAGTCGAAGCGCAGCCAGAACAATAGCGGCAGTCCGGCGACGACCAAAGCGCCGGTGGCGATCAGGATCGCCATGCGATTGCGCTCGAGAAAGCGGTCGACCGGCGCCAGCGCCGCATAGCCCAGCGGTGCCGGCTCGCTCGGCGGATCGAACCGGCTGAGCAGCGCCGGCAACAGCGTGATGCTGGTGGCAAACGCGATCAGCATGCCGAGCCCGGCGATCAGGCCGAGCTCCGACACGCCCTTGTAGACGGTCGGCAGGAACGACAGGAAACCGGCCGCGGTGGCGAGCGCGGCCAGCGTCAAGGGCGCGCCGGCGCGGCGGCCGGCCTGATAGAGCGCCGCTTGCAGGTCGTCGACTTCGTGGCGCTCGGCGCGATAGCGCACACTGAACTGAATGCCGAAATCCACCCCGAGCCCGACGAACAGCACGGCGAAATAGACCGAGATCAGATTGAGCGTGCCGACCAGCAACAGCCCGACCGCGGCGGTGATCGCGAGCCCGACCGCGAGGTTGATGAATACGGCCACGATGATGCGCCACCAGCGCAACGCCATCCAGAGGATGAACAGCACCACCGCGATGGTGACGACGGCGTTGAGCACCGCGTTCTCTTTGATGGTGGCGAATTCCTCGTCCTCGAGCGGCACCGCGCCGGTGAGCCGCAGCCGCGCATGATATTTGCCGGCAAAGTCGAGCTCCTTGGCGGCGGCGCGGATCGCATTGGTCGCATGCAGACCGGGCTCCAGGGCGGAGTAGTCGAGCACGGCGCGGATGTTGATGAAGCGCAACAGCTCGCTCGGTTTCGAGTCATGGCCCTGCACCAGATCGAGCCAGGAAAAACTCGCCGTCTCGCCGGCATTGACCTTCTCGATGGTGTCGGCGGCGCGGTTCATCGGCGACGCCATGGCGTCGAGCGTGATGCGGCCGCCCTGCACGCCCAACAGCGTGAACTGAAACGCCTGCAGCACGCCGCGCAGGCTCGGATCGCCGGCCAGCGTCTGCAGGAGCCGCGTGCCCTGCGTCATCGCGGTCATTTCCTGGCCGAGCGCCGCACTGTCGAGGAACAGAAGACCGTTGCGCGCGAAGTAATCGCCGCCCGGCGGCAACGGCGTCACCTGCCGAAACGTGTCCTTGTGCTGCGACAGCCGCGCGATCAGCGCATTGCTGGCCGCGGTTACGAGTTCCGGCGTGGGCGCGTCGATCACCGCGGTGATCATCTGAAAATGCGGGAATGCTTTTTCGAGCGCGGCCTCGTTGACGCGCCACGGCAGGTTGCTGGAAATCAGGTCGTTCATGTTGGTCGACATCCTGAAATGCGTGGCCGCATACCAGGACGACGCCAGCGTCAGGAGCAGCGCCGCAATGATGACTTGCCAGGAGTAACGCCAGCAAAATGCGATGGCCCGGACAACGAAAGCAGTGGTCGTCTTCATGATGCTTGCAAATGATCCGTCGACAGGAGGTCCGGGAAGGCGCGGGCACGGAGCCAGCGTGTGAGGCGTCAAGAGAAAGGCGAAATGGAGGCGCGTCGGGCTGGCTCGATCCTCTCATTCGGTGGGCGGGCCCGCGACATGCCCGCACCTCAGGGTCCTGAATAGCCTCTCGCGGTCACAATTTCGAAGCTGGAAATATTCCTATACGCGCGCATGGCTAACATGGGCCGGCACAGGGCGATACCCCACGCTCCGCGGTTTTTCCTGCGATTTGCCGCCGAAACCTGGCATTCGGAGCGTTCCGCCGGCCGCATTGCCTTTATTCGACCGGAGGTCACGTCGCCGCGGACCCCGAAAGCGGTTCCCGGACTTGATTGTCATGGCGCCACGGCCAAAGTATCAGGTTACAGCAGCGTCAAGCGGTCGTCCGGACAGCCTCCCCAAGGGGAGCGGGGTCCGTAATCGGCCGGGAGGTTTATTGCCGATGAAGGTCATACTCGCCCAGCCTCGCGGTTTCTGCGCCGGCGTGGTGCGCGCCATCGAAATCGTCGAGCGGGCGCTGCAGAAATACGGCCCGCCGGTCTACGTGCGTCACGAGATCGTGCACAACAAGCACGTGGTCGAGAGCCTCAAGGCCAAGGGCGCCCGGTTCGTCGAGGAACTGTCCGAGGTGCCGCCCAACGCGGTGACCATCTTCAGCGCCCATGGGGTGGCGAAAAGCATCGAGGAGGAAGCGGTGTCGCGCGAGCTTCCGGTGCTCAACGCCACCTGCCCGCTGGTCACCAAGGTGCACAATCAGGGCAAGCGCTATGTCGGCCAAGGCCGCCGGCTCATCCTGATCGGCCATGCCGGCCATCCGGAGGTCGAGGGCACGATGGGCCAGATCTCCGAGCCGGTCACGCTGGTGCAGACCGAGCGCGATGTCGAGAAGCTCGAGATCGCCTCCGATACGCCGGTCGCCTACGTCACGCAGACCACGCTCTCGGTCGACGACACCCGCGGCATCATCGCGGCGCTGCATCGCCGCTTCACCGACATCGTCGGGCCGGAGACCCGCGACATCTGCTATGCCACGCAGAACCGGCAGACCGCGGTGCGCGAACTCGCCAAGCTGGTCGACGTTATCCTCGTCGTCGGCGCCAAGAACAGCTCCAACTCCAACCGGCTGCGCGAGATCGGCGAGGAAGACGGCACGCCGAGCTACCTGATCGCCGACGGCAGCGAGGTGGAGCCGGCCTGGTTCCGCACCGCCGACACGGTCGGCATCACCGCCGGCGCCTCGGCGCCGGAGGTTCTGGTGGAGGATGTGATCGATGCGTTGCGCCGGCTCGGTCCGGTCGCGGTCAGCGAACTGACCGGCCGCCAGGAGACCATCGAATTCCGTCTGCCGCCCGAATTGACCGACGGGGCTGCCGGCCGGGAACGCGCCAAAGCGCGGGTCTGAAGCCCGCAAAATTCAAGACAAAAGGATAGATCGTGCCTGTATCTCTGCGACAGAAAGTCAAGGTCGGCGCCTACGTGATGCGGCAGCGTCTTGCGGGCCGCAAGCGCTATCCGCTGGTGCTGATGCTGGAGCCGCTGTTCCGCTGCAATCTCGCCTGCTTCGGCTGCGGCAAGATCGATTATCCGGATGCGATCCTCAACAAGCGCCTCTCAGTTCAGGAATGTCTCGAGGCGGTCGACGAATGCGGCGCGCCGATGGTGGCGATCCCGGGCGGCGAGCCGCTGATCCACAAGGAGATCGGCGAGATCGTCAAGGGCATCGTCGCGCGCAAGAAATTCGTCTCGCTGTGCACCAACGCGCTGCTCCTCGAGAAGAAGCTGCACCTGTTCGAGCCGTCGCCGTATCTGTTCTTCTCGGTCCACCTCGACGGCCTCAAGCATCACCACGACAAGTCAGTGTGCATGGACGGCGGCTTCGAGCGCGCCGTCGACGCCATCAAGGCCGCCAAGGCGAAGGGCTTTTCCGTCAACGTCAATTGCACGATCTTCGAGGGCCATCCGGCCGAGGACATCGCCGCCTTCCTCGATCTCTGCAACGAGCTCGGCGTCGGCGTGTCGATCTCACCCGGCTATGCCTACGAGCGCGCCCCCGACCAGGAGCACTTCCTCAACCGGCGCAAGACCAAGGAACTGTTCCGCAAGGTGTTTGCGCTCGGCAAGGGCAAGAAATGGAATCTGACGCACTCAGACATGTTCCTCGACTTCCTTGCCGGCAATCAGGAATTCCACTGCACGCCGTGGGGCATGCCGACCCGCAACATCTTCGGCTGGCAGAAGCCGTGTTATCTGCTCGGCGAAGGCTACGCCAAGACGTTCACCGAGCTGATGGAGACCACCGACTGGGATTCCTACGGCACCGGCCGCTATGAAAAATGCGCGAACTGCATGGCGCATTGCGGCTACGAGGCGACCGCCGCCGACGCCATGATGCAGCATCCGCTGCAGGCGGCGATGATCGCCTGGCGCGGTGTCAAGACCGAAGGCCCGATGGCCCCGGAGATCGACATGTCGCAGCAGCGTCCGGCCGAATACGTGTTCGATGGCCAGGTGCAGCAGAGGCTGTCCGAAATCCGCGCCAACGAAGCGCGGGAGAAGGCCGCCAAGGCGGCAAAGACGTCGGCCAGCGCCGCGTAGCTCTCTCGTACGATAAACGCGCCGATGGGCCCGCGCATTGCGCGGACCCGTGGGCGCATTTGTGCCCAGCCTATGAAGCAATAAAAAAAGGCCCCAGCGGTTGCCGGGGCCTGGAAGAAGGAAAGCCGAAGATCGCAGATCAGCGGCGCGTGCCTTAGTGGCCGAAGTTGAAGCGCCACACCAGCGACGAGGTGATGGTCTGCACGAAGGCCTGTGAGTGCTCGACGTTGCCGGTCGCGGCGCCCGTTGCACTGACGACTTCGGTCAGGTTGCGCTTGTCGTACTGGGCGAAGCGGTATTCGGTGCGCCAGTACAGGCCATGCAGCGGCAGGAAGTCGAGGGCGTATTCGTAGCCGCCGCCGATGAACCAGCCGTCGGTGTTGTAGTTCGGATAGTTGAGGCCGGTTGCGGCACCGTTGATCGTCAGGAAGCTGCCGCCCTGCGTGAAGCGCGCTTCGGTCCAGCCGCCGTCAACGTAGGCCATGACCGACGGCGTGACCAGATAGCCAAGCCGGGCGCCGGCATAAACCGCA
>DASRET010000079.1:0-20561 GCA_035651875.1 Xanthobacteraceae bacterium | reverse complement strand
CACCAGCGCGGACACGACGCCTTCCGCGCTTTCGGTCTCGTAGCCCAGAAATTCGGTCGCGCCGTGCTTTTCGCGCAGCGCAAACCACACGGCTTCCGTGGCGGCATCGCCCGACCCTTTCCAGGATTCGCGCGCCTTCTCGCGCTGGCGCTCCATGGCGGCATTGAACGCGTCGGTGTCGACGGCAATCCCGCGCGCGCGCAGCGCATCCTGCGTCAGGTCGAGGGGAAAGCCGTAGGTGTCGTAGAGCGTGAACGCGATCTCGCCCTTGAGCTTGTCACCGCTTTTCAGCGCGCCGCTCGCCTCGTCGAGGATCGACAGGCCGCGTTCGAGCGTCTTGCGGAAGCGCGTCTCTTCGAGCTTGAGCGTCTCGGTGATCAAAGCCTCGGCGCGGTGCAGCTCCGCATAGGCCTGGCCCATCTCGCGAACGAGGCCCGGCACCAGCTTCCACATCAGCGGCTCTTTGGCACCCAAAAGCTCGGCGTGACGCATGCCGCGGCGCATGATCCGGCGCAGCACATAGCCGCGGCCTTCATTCGACGGCAGCACGCCGTCGGCGATGAGGAACGAACTCGCCCGCAAATGGTCGGCGATGACACGGTGCGACGCCTTCTTCTTGCCTTCCGGATCGACGCCGGTGAGGTCGGCGATCGCCTCGATCAGCGCGCCGAACAGATCGATCTTGTAATTGTCGTGGGTGCCTTGCAGCACCGCGGCCATGCGCTCGAGCCCCATGCCGGTATCGATCGACGGGTGCGGCAGGTTGAACCGCCGGCCGTCCGGCATCTGCTCGTACTGCATGAATACGAGATTCCAGATTTCGACGAAGCGATCGCCCTCCGCGTCGGGGCTGCCGGGCGGCCCGCCCGGAATGTGCGCCCCGTGGTCGTAAAAGATCTCCGAGCAGGGCCCGCACGGACCGAGGTCGCCCATCGCCCAGAAATTATCCGAGCCGGCGATGCGGAGAATTTTGCGCTCAGGCAACCCGGTGATTTTCTTCCAGAGCTCGAACGCCTCGTCGTCGTCGATGTAGACGGTGGCGAGCAGCTTTTCGGCCGGCACGCCGAATTCCTTGGTGATGAGCCGCCAAGCGAGCTCGATCGCGCGCTCCTTGAAGTAGTCGCCGAACGAGAAGTTGCCGAGCATCTCGAAGAAGGTGTGGTGGCGCGCGGTGTAGCCGACGTTGTCGAGGTCGTTATGCTTGCCGCCGGCGCGCACGCATTTCTGCGCCGTCGTGGCGCGCACATAGGGACGCTTTTCGAGCCCGGTGAAGACGTTCTTGAACTGCACCATCCCGGCATTGGTGAACATCAATGTCGGGTCGTTGCGCGGCACGAGCGGCGACGAGGGCACCACTTCGTGCCCCTCGCGCGCGAAATAGGCGAGAAAGCTCGCCCGGATATCGTTGACCCCGCTCATCGTGGTGCAACTCTCTAATGGGACTGGGCTTTCCTGTCCAGGAACGCCGGCCATTCGATCCCGACCGGGCGCCGTTTGCAGCGTTGCGGCAAAGCATATAAGCGCTGGCCTTCCGCCGCGCCGCCGCCCTGCCCGCCCGAGAGCCGCCGATGAACGATCAAAGCACCCCCGGCCCGACGACCTTCGCCGAACGGCTGCGCGACGGGCATTTCGTCATGACCGCCGAAGTCGCCCCGCCGGTGTCCTGCGACCCCGACGACCTGCGCCGCAAGGCGGCACCGCTCAAGGGCCTGGTGGACGCGGTGAACGTCACCGACGGCGCCGGGGCCCGCGCCGCCATGAGCGCGCTCGCCGCCGCCGCCCTGCTCCGCGACATGGGCATCGAGCCAATCCTGCAGATCACCTGCCGCGACAAGAACCGCATCGCGCTCCAGGCCGAGCTGATGGGCGCCGCGGCGCTCGGCATCCGCAACCTGCTCCTGCTCACCGGCGACGATCCGAAGGCCGGCGACCAGCCCGACACCAAGCCGGTGTTCGACGTCGACTCCAAGACGCTGCTGGAGACCGCGCGGCGGCTGCGCGACGAGGCCACGCTGCCGACCGGCCGTGCGGTCGGCGGCAGGTGCGCGTTCTTGCTCGGCGCCGCCGACGTGCCGATCGATCCACCGGCCGGCTGGCAGCCGAACGCGCTCGCCGCCAAAGCGAAGTCCGGCGCGCAATTCGTGCAGACCCAGTTCTGCATGGATGCGGCGATCGTGCGCCGCTACGTCGGCGTGCTCACAGAAGCCGGGCTCACCGCCGACCTCGCGCTTCTGATCGGCGTCAACCCGCTGCGCTCGGCGAAGTCCGCGGCCTGGATGAAGCACCACCTCTACGGCACCATCATCGCCGACGCGCTGATCAAGCGCATGGAAGGCGCCGCCGATCCGGCGCGCGAAGGCATCGCCATCTGCGCCGAACTGATCGAGGAGCTGTCGCAGATTCCGGGCATCGCCGGCGTCCATATCATGGCGCCCGGCAACGACGCCGCGATCCCGGAGGTGATCCAGGCGGTAAGGGCAAAGATGTAGCCGGTTACGCGGGCTTCTCCACCGTCCGAATATCGATCTCCGATGTCAGCGTGCGGTGCACCGGACACTTGTCGGCGATCTCCATCAGTCGCGCGCGCTGCTCCGCATCAAGATCGCCTTCGAGCGTGATGGCCCGCTCGATGCGGTCGATCATGCCCTCCTTGGTCTCGCATTCGGCACAATCGGCGGCATGAATCTTGTCGTGACGCAGCCGGACCGTGGTTTGTTTGAGCGGCAGCTGCTTGCGCTCGGCATAAAGACGCAGCGTCATCGACGTGCAGGAGCCGAGCCCGGCGAGCAGCAGATCGTAAGGTCCAGGCCCGCTGTCCATGCCGCCGACCGTCACCGGCTCATCGGCAAGCAGGCGATGCCGCCCAACGATGACCTCCTGCTGGAATTTGCCGCGGTGTGTTTCGCGCACCAGCACGGTATCCGGCGCGGCGTCGGCCTTCGCTGACGTCTCAACCGCGCTTCCGGCCGGCATGTCGAGATAGCGCTCGGCCCAGGCGGCAATGACGTTCGCCACATAGGCGGCGTCGCCGGGCCGGCTGAGCAGATGATCGGCATCGGCCAGCGAGACAAAGCTTTTCGGATGTTTTGCCGCCAGGAAAATATGACTGGCATTGTCGATGCCGACCGTATCGTCGGTCGGCGAATGGAAAACGAGTAGCGCCTTGTGCAGATTTTTGATCCGCTCCGTCAGCTTTTGTTCGGCGATGTCGTCGAGCAGCGCGCGGCGAATACGGAACGGCCGCCCGGCGAGCGTGACCTCGACTTCGCCCTGGGCCTGGATGGCGTCGATGTGCTGGCGAAACAATCCGGCGACATGCGCCGGATCGCACGGCGCGGCGATCGTCGCCACCGCGCGCGCCTCGGCGATGCGGTGCGCAGCCGCAAGCACCGCCGCGCCGCCGAGGCTGTGACCGATCAGGATCGCCGGCGCGGCGAGTTGTTCGCGCAGGTGATCGGCCGCGGCGACCAGGTCGTCGACGTTCGACGAGAACGTGGTGTTGGCGAATTCGCCCTCGCTGCCGCCGAGCCCGGTGAAATCGAAGCGCAGCACCGCGATACCGTGCGCCTTCAAACCCTCGGCAATGCGCCGCGCCGCCTTGATGTCCTTGCCGCAGGTGAAGCAATGGGCAAACAGCGCCACCGCGCGCACCGCGCCCTCGGGCCGGTCGAGCGACGCGGCGAGCGTGTGACCGTCGGCGCTGCGGAAATCGAATTTTTCAGCGGGCATAAGTGGCTCCTCGCGCAAAGCTATGATTGCATTCGATGCGGTAGCCGGATCTATTCCAGGTCCCATGGCCTCCGGCGCGACGTATTGACGTGAACTTCCTCGTTCTCAATTGTGTAAAAAATAAAATGGCGAAAGCGCGGAACAACAATCACGCGCACGTTCGCCTCGTCGACCTTGCGACCCTGAAGGGCGCATGGGCCAGTTCCATTGCCCTGTCGATGAGACGCGCAATAACGCGGGATGCGGCAGCCGAGTTCTCTTGGCTGATATAAGCGTGAATACGCTCGAGATCGTCGAGCGCAGGGCGAGTGATGTGGACTTTCATCCGTTGTGACGACGATAGAACGCGGCTAATTCTTCATCGCTGACGAACTCGCCGCGCTGTGCGGCGGCCATGCCCTTTTGCACCGCCGCGCGCTCTTCGTCGGTCAACCGAAAGATGTCACCGTGCCAGCGCTCGATCTCTTCGACCGACTCTTCGACCTCGGCAAGCAACTCGTCGGGCAAGGTGGCGAGTCGTTCGAAAAGACTTTGAAGCTTGGCGTTCATGAGCAATGAGATAGCATGCCACCATCCCAGTTGCTACCTACGCCACAAGAGAAAGCAGCGCGATCGAACTTTTCGGCGGGCATGACGGGCTCCTGCGTTCGCATCAGGATACGCCGCATTGCTGAAAGAGCGCAGCGCTGCTCCACAGAGACAAAAGAAAGGCCGCCCTCGCGGGCAGCCCTTCCATTGTCAAGCCGTGGCCCGGTTGCGTAGGCGATGGTCTGCCTTACGCCCGTGAGCCCGGTAGTGGATTAGACCACCTAGGCGAGGACCTCGGCAGAGGCGAGGATCCAGTTCACGGATGCCGGCGACCGCGGCGATAGACAATGAGACACTGGATCACCTCCTTTCGGTTGTTGACGTTAGAACCCCAATATAAGGCCTGCGCGGCGATTCGGAAACCGTTCCGGCGCCGTGACCCACGGCCGCGGCGGTGCTAGGAGTGCGGCGAAGATCGTCAATGCGAGAAGTTCCGATGCCGCGCTACTATTTCCATCTCACCGACGGCAAATCCGTTCTGGACAATCACCAGGGCCTCGAGCTTCCCGGCAACGCCGCCGCGCGAGCGGACGCCGTGGCGCTCGCCGACGCGTTGCGGCGGGGCGACAAGATGCCGGGCTGGAAATGGGACGGCTGGTTCGTCGCCATCATGGATGAGCACGGTCACAAGGTCGACGAAGTGCCGATCAGCGACACGCTGGAGGACGACTAGTCGACATAGCGCCGCCGACCGGCCCCGCCTTAATCGTAAGCGGACATGCGCAGCGGCACGCTCTGCCCGCCGTCCATGTCGATCGCGGCACCGTGGAGAAGACGCCCGCGCGGCGACACGATGAAGCGCACCATGCCGGCAATATCCGCCGGCGTGCCGAAGCGCGTGATGTCGAGCTCGCCGCGGTGCCGTTCGATGGCCGCCGCTTCGTCGAGCCCGGTCTTGTGCATGATGGCCGCGAGCCGATGGCGGAAGCGGTCGGTGGTGACCGAACCGGGATTGACGGTGTTGACCTGCACCCCGTCGTGCTTGCCGAGATCGGCCAGCGCTTTCATGAAAGCAAGACTGGCGCCGATCACCGACGCGCCGATCATGTAATCGGCGACCGGGGCGCGCGCGCCGATGCCGGAAATGAACACGATCGAGCCGTGCGCACGTTTCAGCTGCTGCCAAGCGAGCCGGCATAGCCGCACATGGGCGAAGAATTTCATGTCAAAACCTTCGCTCCACTCCTCGTCGGTGAGCGTGAAGAAGCCGCCGCGCTTGGCGCCGCCGGCATTGTTGACAAGAATGTCGATCCGGCCGAAGGCGCGCGTCGCTGCATCGACCAGCCAGGTCGGCTCGCCACGTGCTGTGAGATCGGCGGCATGGATCGCCGCCTTGCGGCCGAGCTCTTCGATCTGGCGCGCAGTCTGCGCCAGCGCCGCGGCGTCGCGCGCCGCCAGCACCACATCGCAGCCCGCCGCGGCCAGTTCGAGCGCAATGCCCTTGCCGATGCCCCGGCTCGCGCCGGTAATCAGCGCCACCTTGCCGGCGAGTTCGTCAGCCGAGGCGCGAGCGCCCGGCGCGGCTTCGTCCGCCGTCATCTGACGTATCTCCGATTTTTCCGATTATCTTTGTTGCGCGGCGATCAGATTGATGGCCTCACCTGCCCAACTCCCGCATCGCCGCGTCGAGCCCCTCCAAGGTCAGCGGGTACATCCGCCCGCCCATGATCTGGCGCATCATGCGGGTCGAGGCGGTGGTGTCCCATTCGTGCTCGGCGATCGGATTGAGCCAGACCGCCGACGGATAGGTGCGGGTGACGCGTTCCATCCAGACGCTGCCCGGCTCCTCGTTGAAATGCTCGACCGAGCCGCCCGCCACCGCGATCTCGTACGGCGACATCGCCGCGTCGCCGACGAAGATCACCTTGTAGTCGTGCGGGTAAGTGTGCAGCACCTCCCAGGTCGGCGTCGTCTCCTGCCAGCGCCGCGCATTCTGTTTCCACACCCGCTCGTACAGGCAATTGTGGAAGTACAGATGCACCATGTGCTTGAACTCGGCGCGCGCCGCGGAGAACAATTCCTCGGTGGCCTTGACGTGCCAGTCCATCGAGCCGCCGACATCGAAGAACAACAACACCTTGATGGTGTTGTGCCGCTCCGGCCGCATCAGGATGTCGAGATAGCCCTTGTGCGCGGTGCCCTTGATGGTGCCGTCGAGGTCGAGCTCTTCGGGCGCGCCGGTGCGGGCGAATTTGCGCAGGCGGCGCAGTGCGACCTTGATGTTGCGGGTGCCGAGCTCGACATCGCCGGCCAGATCCTTGAACTCGCGCTTGTCCCAGACCTTCACGGCGCGAAAGTTGCGGTTCTTGTCCTGGCCGATCCGAACACCTTCGGGATTGTAACCGTAGGCGCCGAACGGCGAGGTGCCGCCGGTGCCGATCCATTTGCTGCCGCCCTGGTGGCGGCCTTTCTGCTCGGCGAGCCGCTTGCGCAGCATTTCGAGGAGCTTGTCGAGGCCGCCCGCCGCCTCGATCTGCTTCTTCTCCTCTTCGGTCAGGTATTTTTCCGTGAGCTTCTTCAGCCACTCCGCCGGAATTTCGGCAGCGAGCGCCTGCTCGACCAGATCGAGGCCCTTGAAGACGTGGCCGAACACGCGGTCGAACTTGTCGAGATTGCGCTCGTCCTTCACCAAAGCCGCGCGCGACAGATAATAGAACGACTCGACCCGGCGGTCGGCCAGATCCTGCTCCATCGCCTCCATCAGCGTGAGGTATTCGCGCAAGGTCACCGGCACACCGGCCGCGCGCAGCTCATGAAAGAAGGTCGTGAACATCGTCGAATTGTAATCGAGCGGGCGGCGGCCGTCGATAACTGGCGGCCGCCCGCCTTACGTCAGTTCTTTTCGGGCTTGTGCAGCCAGAGTTCGAAACCAATCGCATCGAGCCGCACGTCGCCCTGCCGGAATCGCGATTGCGAAGCCAATTGCGCGATGGCGTCCCGGGTATAGGCGCGCTTCTTCAGCATGGTGTTGAACGTGAACTTGATCAGCGCGGCGTTCAGTGCGCCTTTGCCCCTGACGTAATCGTTCACCTCCTGCGGCGAAAAATCCTTGCGCAGATCGATGATCACCGCGCTGCAGCCCGGCTTGAGCACGCGGTAGATCTCGTTGAGCGCATCGAGCGGACGGCTGAAGTTCTTGAACGCCGCCCGGCAGAAGATGAAATCGAAGCCGCTCGCCGGCAACGGCAGGTCGGCGGCGTCGCCTTCGTCAAAGGCGATATCGATGCCGGCCTTGCGCGCGTTCTCGTTGGCGATGCGGATGAAGCTGCGGCTGATATCGACGCCGACCATGCGGCAGCCGGTGAGCTTGGCGACTTCGATAGCGAGGTAGCCGGGTCCCGGCGCAATCTCGAGCACGCAGGCGCCGGGCTTGATCTGCGCCGCCAGCCGGCGCGCCGTGTTCTTGAACTCCTCGGCGTCCTTGGCGGTCTGCCGCGCGTACCAGCTGGCAATGAATCCTTCCATGCCGATGCCCTTGTAGGCCTTGGGCAGCGCTTGCATGTTCGTCTGTGACGTCATGGTCGTCTCCGTTTCAAAGAAGCGAATGATCCCGCCTTCGTGCAAAGGCGCGGCTGTTCTCGCGGAGACGGTGCTGGTAAATGGGACGTGCGTGCCTGAAGCCAGCGCGTCTGCCGCGTTCGGTTTTGGGTTCGAGGCCCCGGCGATGTTCCAGCATCGCTGGGGCTGCTGTTCCTTAGCTGCGCGTTACTTCATCGGTCCTCCTCCATACTGTTCGTATAACTTCGCAATCGTGGCCTCACGGTCGTGGTGTAAGCCGCGCCACAGGTCGAGCGGACCCCAGCCGTTCTCGATGCGCCGGATCAGCTCGGCCACGAAAACCTGTTCGGCCTTGAGCAGCGCCAGGCGGTATTCGGTTTCGACCAGAAACAGTCCGGGAAAATTCTGCGCACTGACGCCGGCAATCTGGCCGGCGAGGACCGCCGTGCTCTGTTCGATCCGCTTCAAGCGCTGGCGCAATAGCGCCAGCGCTTCGTCCGGCGGCAGAACCGGCAACAGGCACAGCGCGGCCTCGAACTGCGGAAACTCCTTCACCGGCTCGGCGACCAGATCGGCCATCCAATCGTGCAGTTCGTCGCGCCCGACCGGCGTGATCTCGTAAATCGTGCGCTCGGGCCGCTTGCCCTCACGTGCCGTCTCTTTGGCGGCGATGAAGCCGCGCGCCACCAACAGCTCGATCACCGTGTAGAGCGAGCCGTAGCGCAGCTTGATGCTGTCTTCCTTGTGCCGCTGCTTGAGCAGCACGCCCATTTCGTAAGGGTGCATCGGCCGCTCGAACAGCAGCGCCAGCACCGCCAGGGCGAGAGGGTTCGAGGGGTGAGGTCGAGGCGCCATCTTAGTGTCAATGCGACTATTCGTGTACGAATATACGCCAACGTTCAGCACTGTCAAATTTTTTGTAAGATATATCTTGAGTTATGACGTGACGGGATGTATCTAGCGATATATCGTGTATTCAAAAACCAAGGAGTATCAAATGCACGGACATTGCGAATCGCACCATCACGGGCGCTGGGCGGCCGGGCGACGCCGCGGCCGTTTCGGCGGCTTCGGTGGCCGGCATGGCGGCGGCTTTGGCGGCGGTTTTGGCGAAATGGGCGGCGAGGATTTGCTGCGCGCCCGGCGCATGCTGGCGCAGGGCGACCTTCGCCTCGTCGCGCTCGCGCTGATCGCGCAGGCGCCGCGCCACGGCTACGAGATCATCAAGCTGATCGAGGAAAAAACCGCGGACTGGTACTCGCCCAGCCCCGGCACCGTCTATCCGACGCTCACTTACCTGGAAGAAGCCGGCTACGTCACCGCCGCGAGCGAAGGCGCCAAGAAGCTCTACACCATCACCGAAGAGGGCCGCGCCTACTTGGCGACCAACCGCGAACTGGCCGACGTCGTGCTCGATCGCCTGGCCGCGCTCGGCGAGCGCGTCAATCGCTGGCGCCGCAGCGCACGCGGCGAACACCGCGAGGAACGCCGCGCCCTGCCGCAACTCGTCGAAGCAACCCTGCAGCACCTGCGCGAAACCATCGGCAAGCGGCTCGACAACGATCCAGACGCCGAATCGCGGCTGGTCGAAATTCTCGCCCGCACCGCGGCCGATCTACAGCGCTCGTGAGGCTTTGAGAACATCCGGCGTGTGCACGTGCTCGGGCCGGATGCCCAGTCCGAGCAGCCGCGCCGGAATGCGGCGCAGCGGCGGAAACACGTTGAATGCCTTGAACAGCAGCGGCGGCTTCGGCCGCTTCTGGCTTTCCAGCACGCGGCTGATGATGCGTTTCTGAATGGTCAGCTGCAGCCATTGGGTGAACCGCACCGGCAACGTGCGCCGCGCCTCGATGGCGCGCAGATCGTCGTCGCTCAGCGTACGGGAGACGAGTGGCCCGGCAAGCCTGTTGGCGGCGGCGACCGCGTCCTGCACCGCCATATTGATGCCGACGCCGCCGATCGGCGACATCGCGTGCGCCGCGTCGCCAATGCAGATCAGGCCCGGCCGCCACCATTGCCGCAGGCGGTCGACCGTGACGGTCAGGAGCTTGATATCGCGGTCCCAGTCCTTCAATTCATCGACGCGGTCGGCGAGAAACGGCGACATTTCGACGACCCGCCGCTGGAAGGCCTGCAGCCCTTCCGCCTTGATCTGATCGGCCCTGCCCTTCGGGATGACGTAGGCGCACTGCCAATAGTCGCCGCGGTCGAGCATGACCATGAGCTTGCCGGCTTCGATGTGGCCGAACGTGTCGGTGGAATCGTCCGGCTTGCGCGAGATGCGAAACCACAACACGTCCATCGGTGCGCCGTAATCGTCGCTTTGCAGCCCGGCACGCTCGCGCACCGTCGAGTGGCGGCCGTCGGCGCCGACCACCAGATAGGAGCGAACCGTCAGCGTGCCGTCCGGGGTCTTCGCCCGCACTCCGACGATGCGATCGTCTTCCTCGATCAGATCCGTCACCTCCGCGTTCATATGCAGATCGAAGCCGCTGTAGCGCTTGGCCTCGGTGGCGAGAAAATTGAGGAAGTCCCACTGCGGCATCATGGCGACGTATTTGCAGTGCGTCGGCAAATGGCGGAAGTCGATGAAGCGGAGGTGGTCGGCGCCGACCTGCCCGGTGATCGTCTCGAGTTTCTGATGCGGCAGCTTGAGGAACTCATCGAGCAGGCCGAGCTCGTACATGCATTCCAGCGTCGACGGATGCACCGTGTCGCCGCGAAAGTCGCGGAAAAAGTCGGTGTGCTTCTCCAGCACCACGACCTCCACGCCGGCGCGTGCCAAGAGATAACCCAGCATCACGCCCGCCGGTCCACCGCCGGCGATGCAACAGTGCGTCGGGATCGAGCGATCCATGGCCGTTCACTCCTGCCGCTGACGGCTTGCGCCAAAGTGTGGGAAAGTTCAATGTGCCGCCGAGCCACACGCCCGACAACACTCCGCCGGTTCCTGCACCGCCAAGCCGGCGCACAGGGAGGCCGTCATGTTCTCCAAGATCAACCACGTCGCCATCGTCAGCGAGAACTACGCCAAGTCGGCGCTGTTCTATCAGGCGGTGTTCGGCATGCGTACCTCGGATAAGACGCGGCCCGGCCGGGCGCAGACGGTCGGCGACGGCTATGTCGGACTCAACATCAATCCGCGCCGCGCCGGGCGCAAGGCCGGGCTCGATCATTTCGGCATCGAGGTCGAGGACGCCGAGACCGCGTTCGACCGCATGCGCAAGAAATATCCGACGGTGAAATGGCTGAAGCGGCCATCGAACCGGCCGTTCGCCGGCGTCTCCACCCACGATCCCGACGGCAACATGTTCGACATTTCGCAGAAGAACATGGCGAACCGCACCTCGGTCTATCGCGAGCAGGAAGGCCAGTCGGAGATCAATCCGCGGCACATCGACCACGTGGCGCTGCGCACCATGCGGCCTGACGACATGGCGGAATTCTATCGCGACGTGTTCGAGCTGATGCCCGCCAACAAGAAAGCCGGCGACCGCAATCATTACCTGACCGACGGCCACATGACGCTCGTCATCATGCCGTGGGACATCACCGACTATGACGCCACCGGCATCATCACCGCCGGCATGGATCACATCGGCTTCAAGGTCGAAAACGTCGACAAGCTCAAGGAGGACGTCGAGCGCATCGCCTCGGAGAATCCGCTGCTTGCGCCGGCGCCGGTCGGCACCGGGCCTGAGGGCAAGGCGTTGCTCGAATTGTTCCGCCGCTCCTGCCCGCTCGGCCAACACCAGATGGCCGATTGCGACGGCGTGTTGCTCGACATCGCCGCTGCGTAAACGCGTAATGACGTTATGCCGGCTCACTAGATCGTCATTGCGAGGAGCGAAGCGACGAAGCAATCCAGGGCCGAGCGCTCCGACTCTGGATTGCTTCGCTTCTCTCGCAATGACGGTTGGAAAGCGCAGTCTTTTCGCGCTGGCGCTCTTCGCTTGCGTCAGCGCGCGCGCCGATCCGGTCGCCGACTTTTATCGCGGCCGCTCGATCAACTGGATCTTGAGCGCCGGCGCGGGCGGCGGTTACGCGAGCTACGCACAAGCCTTCGCGCCGTATTTTGCCGCGCACATTCCGGGCAATCCGAACATCGTCATCCAGAACATGCCGGGCGGCGGCGGCATCCGCGCCATGCTGTATCTCAATTCGGTGGCGCCGAAGGACGGCAGCACGCTCGGGCTCGTGCATTCCAGCGTACCGTTCGCGCCGCTCTACGGCATCAAGGCCGCGAACTTCGATCCGCGGCGGATGAACTGGATCGGCAGCATCGATGCGTCGACCGGCATCTGCGTCGCCTGGCACGGCTCCGGCATCGCCACCTGGGCGGACATGCTGAAGAAGCCGTTCACGGTCGGCTCGACCGGCGCCGGCTCGCAGATGGAAACCATGCCGATCATGCTCGACAATCTGTTCGGCACCAAGATCAAGGTGATCGCCGGCTACACCGGCGGCAACGACATTTATCTGGCGATGGAGCGCGGCGAGGTGCAGGGCCGCTGCGGCGGACTGATTTCCTCGATCCGCTCGACGCGGCCGGACTGGTTTCCGCAGAAGAAAGTCAACGTGCCGATCCAGATCGCGGCGAAGCGCAATCCGCTGTTTCCCGATTCACCGGCGATCGGCGAATTCGCCAAGGATGAGCGGACCAAAAAGGTGCTGCGACTGGTGCTCTCGCCGCTCGAGATGGACCGGCCGATCCTGGCGCCGCCCGGCGTGCCGGCCGAGCGCGTCGCGGCGTTGCGCGCGGCGTTTCACGCCGCCATGAACGATCCTGGCTTCATCGCCCAGGCCGAGAAAGAGGGCTTGGAAATTCGCGAAATCAGCGGCGAGCACGTGGCGCAGATCCTCGACGAAGCCTTCGCCATGCCGCCGGAGATCGCCAAAGCCGCACAGGCCGCCATGCGCGCCGGCAGCGGTAGCGAGTGAAGCAAGCAATCTTCACTTGATCGTCTTGATCGCTACGGTCTTGCTCGCCGCCGCCAACTGCCCGTGCTGAATGCGATAGAGCACGAAGCGCCGGCCAACGAAGATCGGGTTGAGATGCGCCGGATCGGGATTGGCGAAATTGCCGTCGGTGAACAGCACGTAGAGAAAGTCGTAGTCGGCGGTCCAGTGCCGCCAATATTGCGCGCCGCCGATATCGGCGCGGTCGGCAATGTTCACCAGCTCTTCGACCGGGGGCGGCGTGCCATCCTCGGTGTCGACGCGGCCGCGATAGTCGGGGCGCGCGTGCAGAATCTGCTTGCCGACCACGGTGAACGCGGTGGTGACCAGCGCCGAGCGATCGATCAAGGCGATGCAGTCGGCATGAACCAGGCCGAAATCGCCCAGCGCGCTGCCGCCGTCCGGATCGGCGTAAGCCACCATGACCTTGGCGCCGCGGTCGATCAGCTGCACCGATTGCCGGAACGCCTGGATGCCGGGCGTCAGCCGCTCCCAGGTGTCCTCGACTTCGGCGACGCGGATGGCGACCAGCGCCAGGAGCGCGACCACCAGGCCGCGCCGGACGATGCGCTGGCGCAGGTCGAGATCGATGCAGGCGAGCAGGATGAAGGCGAGCGAGATCGGCAGGCGCTGATCGGCCATGTAGGTGTCGAACAGCATGCGCGGCAGCACCAGGTACATCACGGTGCCGATCGCCAGGAGCGCAATGCCGAAGGGGTGGAACGACAGTATACGGTCGCGCAGCGCCCATCCGGCGAGAAACGCGACGATGCCGATCAACAGCATCGCCACCGAATGCGAGTACACCTCGATCACGTAGATGAGGCCGTCGATCTTGCCGGCAAGCTCCCACGACCAGCCCTGCCACAGCCCCCAGGTCGGGCTCATCATCAGAAGCGGCAGCACCGGCAGGAACGGCAGGCCGGTGGCGACGAAATCGGCGACAAATGCCGGCAAGCGCCGGCGCGCCAGGGCGCGCGACAAGCCACGCGCCTGTACATATGACGTCCGCAGCCGATGCAGCTCGAATGCCAGCAGCGCGAGGCCGTAAACGCCGAGCGCGAACAGATGGCAGAAGAACAGCGCCAGCACGAAGGCGGCCGAGACCGGCAGCCGGATGAGCCAGCTCCGCTCGCACAGCGTCATCCAGATCGTGACCGCCCACAGCATCAAGCCGATGCCGGCCACGTAGTTCATGGTCCCGACCAGGAACAGATTGTTGTAGAGCAGCGGGAAAGCGAGCAGCGGAAACGGCGACCAGCGCCCGAACAGCCGGCGATGCAGCGCCAAGGTGCCGGACACGATCAGCGCGAAGCTCAACAGCGTATAGAGCTGGCCGGCCAGATAGACGTTCATCAGCCGCTCGAACTGCGGCACCACCAGATCCATCATCAGGTTGGGAATGACCTGCCAGTCGACCTCGTAATAGCGCGCCAGATCGGGATCGCTGTTGATCGCCGCAATGACGTGCATGCGCGCCAGGTGATTGACGTAGTCGGAGAGCGGCGGCAGCGGATGCAGCAGGATCGGAACGGCTGTGATCGCCAAGAGCACGACGAACAGGACGGCGATGGCGCGCCGGCCGAACGCGGCGCCGCGCGGCGCAACGCCGACGTCGAGCGAGGAAGGTGCCGCCGCAAGCTCGAAGCCGAGACCCGGGGACTGCGTTACATCGAGCATGGCGACTGGACGACGAATGCTGGCAACGCGACCCCGAAGAGGCGATTGCGGTGGAGACCAAAGGCTTGCGGGAACCCGCGCCCCAGATGTCTCAAAGCGACCATGAACGCCCGATGAATGTCACGAAGTTTACCCTGACCGCCCGCCAGGAAGCCGCCGGCCGCGGCTTTTGTGCAACACCCGGCTCACATTTCCGCCGCAACGTCTGTGCTATGGAAGGCGCGGGTTAACCTGCTCCTCCTCCCCCATGCGCCTCACGGTCGTTTTCGCCGCGTTCCTGCTTATTGCGCCGCTCGACAGCGCGCTGGCCCAGCTTGCCGGCACCGGCGACTTCCACATCGTCTGGGAGGTCAAGAACCGCTTCCGCCTGTTCCGCAACGAAGCCGATTTCCTGCGCCAGGAGGCGGCCAGCCGCGGCGACGGCGTGCTGGCGGCGGAGCGGCGGCTCGAGCGCGATAGCAACGGCTTGGGCTGGGCGCGCGACGTGGTCGACCACCTCTGCGTCGACAGCTTCGGCAAGCTCCTGCAGACCTGCGATCGCGACGGCACCAACGAGAATTATCTGGCGCCGCGCGACCATCCGATCGGCGTTGCGATCTCGGGCCCGGTGCCGCAGGGCGAAACCTGCGCCTGGAGTTTTGACGACGGCGAAGGCCAGCTGCGCCAGATGAATGCGGCGTGCGATGCCGAGGTCAAAGTGCGGGTGCGCTACGGCCGCACCACCGTGGCGACGGTCGACGTGCCGCTCGGCGACGGTACCGCGCAGCGCGTCAGCACCGAGATTTCGGTCCGCGATGTGCTGATCGCCGGTCTCGGCGATTCCATTGCGGCCGGCGAAGGCAATCCGGATCGCGCGGTGCGGCTCGAAAGCGGCTTCTGCTTTCGCCGCTTCGGCAGCGGCACGCAATATTTCCGGCCGAGCCGCGCCGGCTTTGTCGGCGATCACTCCTGCGAGAACGGCCCGTCGAGCGACAGCGCCGCCAAGGAGTGGGCGCGCCACGGCGCGCGCTGGATGAGTCCGGCGTGCCACCGCTCGCTGTACTCTTATCAGCTGCGCACCGCGCTCGCGCTGGCGGTGGAGCAGACCCATTTGGCGGTGACCTTTCTGCCGCTCGCCTGCACCGGCGCCGCGATCGATGCCGGCCTGTTCGGCAGCCAAATGGCCGACGATTGCCCGATCAACATCGACCGCTGTTCCGGCAGTTCGCCGGCACAGCTTGCCGAGCTCAAGGAGCTGATGGACGCGGCGCATCGCGTGCAGCCGCAGCGCACGCTCGATCTGGTGCTGCTGACCGTCGGCGCCAACGACGTGAGCTTCGCCTCGCTGGTCGCCAACGTGATCGTCGAGGCCACCACCGAGCGCCTGGTGCTTGGCCGCGGCGGCGGCATCGTCAGCGCGCAGGACGCCCAAAAAGCGCTCGAGCGGCGCTTGCCGGGCGAATTCGCCAAGTTGCGAACCGCGCTCAAGCCGTTCGTCGACGGCAACCTGTCGCGCGTCGTTTATGTGTCCTATGCCAATCCGGCCATGCAGGCGCCGGGCAAGCCCTGCCCCGGCGGCCGCGACGGCCTCGACATCCACCCGGCCTTCGGCGCCGACGCCGAGCGGCTGCGCGCGGCAGCCGAATTCGTCGACCAAAAATTTCTGCCCGGCCTCAAGGCGCTCGCGACCTGCGAGGGTGGCCAAGCCTGCCGCGATCCGCTCAAGGACCGCATGACATTCGTCGACGGGCATCAGGCCGAGTTCGAAAAACACGGCATGTGCGTGCACGCGCCGGACGATCCGGTGTTCGACCGCCAGTGCTTTTCACCGAACGGCACGAGCTTCGTGTCGAACCTCGTCGCCGCCGCGGAAGAACCGATGGCCTGCTCGCTGGCAGCAGGCGATTACCGGCCCTATGCGCCGCGCGGCCGCTGGATCAGGACCGCGAACGACAGCTATTTCACCGCTATGACGTATCCGGAAGGCATTCCCGCCACCTTGAAGCCGTCCGACATTCACGATGCGCTCTGGGGCGTGCTCAGCGCCGTCTATGGCGGCGCGGTGCATCCGACCGCAGAAGGCTACGCCGCGATGGCGGACGCGGCGCTGCCCGCCGTGCGCGGCGTCCTCGGCGTGCCCGAGCCGCCGGCGGTGAGCGCGCAACCGCTGCCGCCCCTCAATCCGGCGCCGGCGCCGGGGCCCGCGGTGGCGCCAACCCCGCAGAACGCACCGGGCCCGATCCCGCGCGGGCCGCGATCGCGGGCAACGCCGTAATCTGTTTGATCAAACTCCGCTCATTCCCGAGCGCATCAGAATCGATCAGCGTTACACTTCACCGGCTGCGTCGGCGGCGGCGGTGTCACGCCGAGCTTCTTCTGCAGGCTGGTCGACGACGTGGTGTATTGGAACACCAGCCGCTTGTCCGGATAAACGTAGCGGTGCGCCTTCTGCGCCATCAGCGCGGCTTCGTGGAAGCCGGACAGAATGAGTTTCAGCTTGCCCGGATACCAGTTGATGTCGCCGATGGCGAAGATGCCCGGCACGCTGGTTTCGAAGTTTTCGGTGTTGACCGGGATGAGCTCGCTGTTTTTCAGCTCAAAACCCCAGTTGGCGACCGGGCCGAGCTTCATGGTCAGGCCGAAGAACGGCAGCATGGCGTCGCAGGCGATGTCGAAGGTCGAGCCGTCATTGGTCTTGACGATGGCTTCGCTGATCTGACCGTCGCTGCCCTTGAGCGAGGTGACCTGGCCGAGCACGAAATCGATTTTGCCTTCGCCGACCAGCGCCATCATCTTGTTGACGCTGTCGGGCGAAGCGCGAAATTCGCTGCGCCGGTGCAGCAGCGTCAAATGCTTCGCCAGCGGCGCGAGATTGAGCGTCCAGTCGAGCGCGCTGTCGCCGCCGCCGACGATCAGAACACGCTTGTCGCGGAACGCCTCCATCTTTCGCACCGAGTAGAACACCGACTTGCCTTCGTACGGCTCGATGCCGGGGATCGGCGGCCGTTTCGGCTGGAACGAGCCGCCGCCGGCGGCGATGACCACGATCTTGGCCTCGAACTCCTTGCCCTGGTCGGTGCGCACGCGAAACAGCGGATCGCCGATCTTTTCCACGCTCTCGACCATCTCGTTGAGATGATATTGCGCGCCGAACGGTTTGATCTGCTCGAGCAGTGAATCGACCAGCCCGTGCGCGCTGGTGAACGGAATGCCGGGGATGTCGTAGATCGGCTTCTCCGGATAAAGCTCGGCGCATTGGCCGCCGATCTTGTCGAGAATGTCGACCAGATGCGCTTTCATATCGAGCAATCCGAGCTCGAACACGGCGAACAGGCCGATCGGCCCGGCGCCGATGATTAACACGTCGGTTTTGATAGCTTCACTCATGTGGTCGTGTGCTCGTGTACGTTAACAGCAATGGGTCCGGTCCTGATCAGGTGGCGAGTGTCTAGCGCGCACGCCACCCCGGGGGAAGAGTGCCGCACCGTCGCCGCGCACGGCATTTGTTCCAGGAGCGCTGGATTTGTTCTGTTCGACTGCGATGCCGGCTCCAACTCTCAGGCTTGGCGCTCCGGCGTGCGCACGGTGAGGCCTTCGAAGTCCTCGCGCACCTTTATTTGGCATGACAGGCGCGAGTTGGGCTTAACCTCGAAGGCGAAATCGAGCATGTCCTCTTCCATCGGCGACGGCTCGCCGACCTTCTCGCGCCACTCCTCCTCGACATAGACATGACAGGTCGAGCAGGCGCAGGCGCCGCCGCATTCCGCCTCGATGCCGGGCACGCCGTGCTTGATCGCCGTTTCCATGACGGTGGCACCGACCTCGCCTTCGACGGTGCGTGCCGTGCCCTCGTTGTCGATGAAGGTGATTTTGACCATGAACCGAACGATGAATGTGTTGCGCCGGCCTGGCGCAGCAGGGCAAAGCCCACTGCAGCCGGGGCCGGCGCGGTTCTTCTATAGGCTCGTGCCGGAGAGCGCCAGTACGGGCGCGCAGAACAGATCAACGCCCGTCGGGCATTTGATTGGAATAACTTTCCAACCGCGCATCGATCGCGGCCCTGACCTGGAGAGTAGTGGCCTGCAATTCGGCAAGCGAGGCGGCGCGATCCGCGTCGCCGCAGGCCTGCTCCACCCGCTCCGCGGCGCGCGCCACCTGCCAGGCGCCGATGCCGCGCGCCGAGCCTTTCAGCGTGTGGACGGCGGCAGCCGCCGCGCCCGGCTCCACGCCGCCGATGCGGCTGAGCATGATCACCGATTGGCGGCGGAAAATCTCCAGCACTTCGCGCTCCAGCCGCCGGTCGCCCAAGGTCATCTGGGCCAGATGCGCCTCGTCGATCGGGCCGGGGCCAGGCGCCTCGGCAGCCACCCGCACGGCAATTGCAGCCATGAACGTCCTCCCGCGCCCGGGTGCGTTGCCCGGGCCCCTGTTGCGGCTCGCCTTTGCGTCGCAAGCCTTTGCGTTGGCGGGAAGTTTTGGGCGCCCTGCCGGAAAGATCGGGTAAAGGCCGCGGCCCCGCGGGCGGGCGAAGCGGCCTTCTTTCGCTCGACTGGTGAGCGAATTGCTACATTCGGCCGCCGCCGGCGCGCCACTTATCCACACGCCCGCGGTCGGAAACCGGACCCAACGCCACCTTTCTGCAGGCGAGGCCGCACGCCGGCCGCATTGTGGGCATCAGTATGGCGTTCAGCTGTCCCGTCCGGCGATCGTCGATGGTATGGTAAGCAAACCGTTAACGATGATTGGATCCATGATTAAGGGAACCTTAACAACCGGTTTCCTTCGATCTCCCAATCCGATAGGATGGGCTACTTGAGTGTGAGATGAGGGCGGGGGAGCCCTCGCACGCGAACATTGAGCACTGCAACGATCACGCGCTCGTGGCGCGGTCCGGCTTGGCCGGACCGCCCTGGTCCGGCGTAACACGCGAGGCGACGACCGACATGGCGAACAGTCCGAAAAAAACGATCGATCCGACCGAGGCGGCGCTGTCGGCGATCCAGGAGGCGCTCAATATTCCCGACGAGGAGCCGGCACCACCAGCGATCCAATCGCACCCCGTCGAGCGCCAAGCTCCGGTTGCACCGCCGGCTTTCCACGAGCATTTCGAGCCCGATCCCGTCGCCGCCCGCCCGCTCGACGTGCAGGCACCCGGCGCCGCCAATGACGACCGCCAGTCGATCGGCCAGATCCTGCAAGCCCTGCAGCGCCGGCCGTCACGCACGTCGTATTTCGTGGCCGCGATCTTCTCCGCAGCCTGGATCGTCGGCTGCCTCGCGCTTTCATGGGCGTACCTGCCGGACTTCGTCGGTCCCGGCCATTCGACCGCCGGCATTGCGCTCGGCCTTGGCGCCGCGGCGCTGTTGCCGATCATCTTCTTTTTCGGCGTCGCCCACATGGCCTGGCGCGGCCAGGAATTGCGGCTGATCGCCCAAGCCATGGCGGGCGTTGCCATGCGGCTCGCCGAGCCGGAAAGCGTGGCGCAGGATTCCATCGTCAGCGTCGGCCAGGCGATCCGCCGCGAAGTCGCCGCCATGGGCGACGGCGTCGAGCGCGCGCTGGCGCGCGCGAGCGAGCTCGAAACTTTGGTGCAGAACGAAGTCGCGGCGCTGGCGCGCACCTACGGCGACAACGAAGCGCGCATCCGCGGCCTCATTCAGGATCTCGCCAACCAGCGCGACACGCTGGTCAGCCAGGCCGAGCAGGTGCGCTCGGCGATCAACAACGTGCACATCGACCTGACGCAGGACCTGTCGACCATCAGCGATCTGGTCGGCCAGCAGGTCAACGAGGCGGCGCAGCGCATCACCCATTCGCTCGCCGAAAAGGGCGAGCACATCACCCTGTCGCTCGGCGAGGTCGGCGACAACATGATCCAGCAGCTCTCCGTGCGCGGCAGCGACCTGCTCGACCGGCTCGAAAACACCAGCACCGAGACCGCGCGCGCCATCGCCACGGCGAGCGACCGGCTCACATCGAGTCTCAGCTTCAAGACCGATCACATCAGCGAAGAATTCGCCGAGATCGCCCAGGGCCTCGAAGACATGATGACGGCGAGGCTCGACCGCGTCACCGATACGTTCTCGGAAAAGGCGCTGGCCACCGTCGACATGATGGTCGGACGCTCC
>DASRET010000078.1:0-4933 GCA_035651875.1 Xanthobacteraceae bacterium | reverse complement strand
AACATCGATCCGGCAGTGACGCAATTCGCCGCCAGGGTCGAAGTGGCTGCCGATGCCGATCTCGCGCAATTCTATCCGCAGCACTGGCCGGCGGAAGTGCACGTCACCGCCGGCAGCGAGGTCATCAAGCAGCGCGTGGTCGAAGCGCCGGGCGATCCGGAGCAGCCGCTCGATGCGGCCGGTGTTGGCGAGAAGGCGCAGCGCGTGCTCGGTCCCCTGGTCGGGCGCGATCGTGCGTCCGAATGGTTCAAGCTCGGCAGCGCCGCGGTCGACGACGCTGCCGCTTGCCGAAAGCTGGCCGGGCATTTCGCCGCCGGGCTTTAGGAGACGGCCGGAATGTACTCCCGTCTTCTGCTCGTCATCGTCGCCACGGCTTTTGTCGAACAGGCGGTTATCACCGTCGCCCGCGTCACCACGACCTATCGCGCGCTGGAGCTCGATCTGTCGGTGGTCTGGATCGGCGTGGTCACCGCGGCTTACGCAGTGCTGCCGATCGGCATCGGCATTCCGATGGGGCGGTTCATCGACCGCGGCTACGACGCGGTGACGACGTGGATCGGCGGCGGTCTCCTGGTGGTGAGCTGCGCCTGCTTCGTGCTGTTTCCGAACCTGATCGGAATTATGGTCGCAACCTCGATCATGGGCACCGCGCATCTGCTGTTCGTGGTCAGCCAGCAGATCCAGTGCACGCGCTGCGGCAGCGGGCCCGGAGCGATGGAGCGCGCGATCGGCAATTACATGGTAGCGAACGCGGTCGGGCAGGGCGTCGGGCCCTACATCGTCGGTCTCGCCGGCGGTTCGGCCAGCGTGCCGCCGACGGATCTGCTGTTCGAGCTGTGTCTGGGCGGCGCCGTGCTGACCGCCGCTTTGGCGTTGCTGACGCAATCGAGCGGTACGCCGAAGGTGCCGCCGGGGCGCGCCAAGGTGCCGTTGCGCGAACTGCTGTTCATTCCCGGCCTCAACGCGATCATGCTGGTGAGCTGCATCACGGTGGTGGCGCAGGACCTGATCGTCGTTTACCTGCCGCTGCTTGGCGCCGATCGCGGGTTGAGCGTGGATGCCGTCGGCACTGTGCTTGCCATCCGCGCCATCGCCTCAATGGTGTCGCGGCTGCTCTATGCGCGCCTGCAGTTCGCGTTCGGCCGGGTGCCGCTGACAATTGCCAGCAGTATCGTCAGCGCGCTGTCCTATGCCGCGGTCGCGCTGCCGTTGCCGCGCGCGTTTCTCTACGTGGCGGTGGCGGTGGCCGGCTTCTCGTTGAGCGTCGCCATGACCGCGAGCATCGCCGGCGTGCTTGCGATTGCCACCGGCGGCGCGATCGGCACGGCGAATTCGCTCCGCACCATGGTCAATCGCGTCGCGCAGTTCTTCATCCCGATCATGGCCGGCGCGATTGCCACGGCGATCGGGACCGGCAGCATCTTTGTGCTTCTCGGTATCGGCCTCGCCGCCTCCGGCGTGGCCGTGCATTTCGACACCAGGCAAGCCAAATCCGAGTGAACAAGCCTGAGCGAAGAGGTCAGAGCACAAGTCTGGCCTAACGCCTGTTCTTGTCCTTCGGCGGCGGCTTGCGCGGGCCGCCGGCGGGCAGTTTCGGCAAGCCGGTCGCCGGCCGCTGCAAGGCGGGGTTTGGCCGCGCCACCGTCGGCGACGCGCCCGGCGTACCGATCGCGCGCTGCTGCAAGCCGGTGTGAGGCAACTGTCCCGCGTGCTGCGGGCTTGGCAATTGGTGATTGGGTGTCGGTAGCTGATGATTTGGCAGTTGCTGGCCGCGCCGCAACTCGTTGCGCTGTTGTTGCGGGTTCGGCCGTTGCTGGCCGGGCCGCAGCTCGTTGCGTTGCTGCTGCTGGCGCTGCTGGTTCGGCCGCAGTTGCTGATTGCGCTGCTGGATGCGGCGCTGGATGTTGATCTGGCGGCCGACAAGCTGGGTCGAGAAGGCCTGGCGCGTGAACGAGCGATCGCGCTCGGCTTCCTGCGCGGAAATCTGCAACGGCACGGCGGCGAACCGCTGCGGCGCGCCCGGTGCACCGGCCCGCACCGCAAATCCGGTGGCGCCGCGGTTGAGCACGCCGAGCTGACTGCCGTCGCGCCCGAAGACTTCGATCCGGCCGACCCTGCCGTCGGCGTCCGGATAGAGCTTGATCGATACGCCGCCGGTGGCATTGGCCGCGCCGGAAGCCGGCACCTCGACAACACCCGTGGTGCCGCGAATGCCGAGCGTCGACGTCGGCGTTTCGATCTTCATGTTGCCGCTGTGGGCGACCTCGGCGGCGACGAACGCGACGGTGCCGAGCAGAATATTGAACGTCGCCGCGTTGCCGTTGCCGCCTTTCTGGTAGACGAAATCGTCCACCCGCATCTGCGAGTTAGGCTTCAGCGTGAATGTGGTGTCGTCGTCGAAGGTGATGCCGATCGTGCCGTCGGTACCAGTCTGCACCACGTCGCCCTTGTAAATCGACTGACTGAGCTTGAGCGCGCTGGAGGCGTTGTTGTGGTTGACGGAGGCGTTGCCCTGCAGCGTGGCGACGCTGCCGACCGGATCGGTATCCGGCGGTTGTTGCGGCTGCTGCGTCGCCGCCGCGGCGTTTGGCGCGGCCGGCTGGGTGGTCGACGGCTGAGTCTGCGAGACGGAAGGAGCCGACGGTTGCGCTGTTGGTGCGGGAGCCTGGCTGGGCATTTGCGCGACTGCCGGCGCGCTCCATATCGCCATGCTCGCCAGAACGAGCAGCGTGGAAACAGACTTGGCGCGCGACATGGGCAGGCTCTGGGCAGGCTCTGGGCAGGCTCAATCGAAGGCGAGCAAATTGCGGACGGCTTTTTGCGGCGGCTAAAAATGACTTTCCAGCGTGGCGGCCAACATAGTGGATATGAATTCCGGCGACAGTTGGACCCCTCGTGCGACGATTCGTGGCTGGTATAATCGTGCCACGTCCTTTCAATGTCACCTCCAGCCCATCGAACATCCCCATGCTTGCTGAAGAACGGCGACAGAAACTCGCGGCCGCCATGCGCAATGCCGGCTTTGCGCACATGGTGCTTTACGGCAACGCCTGGCAAGGCGATTACCTGCGCTACGGTTCGGATTTCGGCATTCTCGAAGGTCACGGCATCGCGCTGCTGTCCGCCAACGGCGAAGTCGAACTGTTCCTGGATAGCGCCACCGGTGCCGAGCGCGCCGAACTCGAAACCGCCGGCGTAAGCGTACAATTTGCACCGAATATCGCGCTGGCGGTCGGTGCCCGGCTCGATCGTGTCGCCAACAGCCGCATTGCGGCGGCGCCGCGCAAATTCGTGCCGCGCTGGCTTGCCGATCCGTCACGAAGTTTCAATCTCGAGGACGGCACGGCGCTGCTCGACAAGCTGCTCATGCACAAGAGCCCCGGCGAGATCGCGGCCGTGCGCCGCGCCGCGCAAATCGCCGACGAAGCCTACGTCGAATTCATCCATGCGGTGCGGCCGGGCCGGCGGCAATACGAGGTCGTCGCCGATCTTGAAGCGCATTTGCGGCGGCGCGGCTGCGCCGACAATTTCATGATCATCGGCTCCGGCGGCAAGGATGTCTTCGGCATGACGCCGCCGTCCGAGCGCCGCATCGCCGCCGGCGATCTGGTCACCACGGAGCTGACGCCGGCAGTGCAGGGCTACTTCGCGCAGATTTGCCGGACGCTGGTGGTCGGCAAGGCGACGGAAGCGCAAAAGCGGGCGTTTGCGGTCTATGTCGAAGCGCTGGAAGCGGGCATCGCCGCCGTGAAACCCGGCGCACGCGCCGCCGACGTCGCCAAGGCCGAGAACGACGTGTTTCGCAAATACGGCCTTGGCGAATACACGACGAGCCAATGGACCCGAGTGCGCGGCCACGGCATGGGCATGTTCGCCGATTCCAAGCCGCATATCCTCGAAGACGTGGAAACCGTGCTTGAGCCCGGCATGACGCTCATCGTTCATCCCAACACCTATCATCCCGATGCCGGCTATATCGTGCTCGGCGACGCCGTGCTCGTCACCGACAGCGGCGTCGAGGTGCTGTGCAAGACGCCGCGCCAATTGTTCGAAGTCGCAGCCTGAGAAAACGAGATCGACAATGCGCCGCGGTCTGATCGCCCGTTCGCCGATAGAATTGCCCGATGCGGTTTTCGATGCGCGGCTGGCGCGGACCCGCATGGCGATGCGCGAGGCCAATCTCGACGCATTGATTGTCTATACCAACAACACGCGGCCGGCCGGCGTCTCGTGGCTCGCCGGATTCGTGCCGTACTGGTCCGAAGCGGTGCTGGTGCTGCCGGCCGACGGCCTGCCGTATCTGGTCGCCGCGCTGAGCTTTCGGGTCAAATCCTGGATCGAGCGGGTCAGCCGCCTTGGCGAGGTGCTGCACACGCCGAGGATCGGTCTGAAGGCCGCGCAGCAGATCGCCGCCAGGCAGAAGAACGCAGCCGTCGGCGTCGTCGATTTCGACGGGCTGTCGGCGGGCATCGCCGACGATCTGCGCCAGGGCGGTCCGGAGCTTTCGTTCCGCGACGCCAGCGCGTTATTCGAGAACCTTCGCGGCTGTGCCGATCCGGCGGAGGTGGCGCTGGCGGTCAAAGCCGCCGAAATCGCGCATCGTGCGCTGGCGGCGGCGCCCGGCGATACCCTCAACGGCAAAATTGCCGCGGTCGAAACGACGGCGCGCGATCTCGGCGCCGAGGAAATCTACATCGCGGCCGCCGCCGATCTCAAAAAGGACTCGCGTCTCGTTCGGGTCGAGGGCGACGCCGTCCATGGCGGCACATTCGCGCTGCGCGCCACCGTCGCTTACAAAGGCGTCTGGGTCCGCCTGGTCCGCACATTTTGCGAGCGCGCCATTGCCAGGCAGGCGGCGGCGCAATTTGCGCAGGCCGTGGCCCAGTTGCCTGGCAATGCCGGATTTACCGGCTTCCGCTCCTGGCTGGTCGAA
>DASRET010000077.1:0-19551 GCA_035651875.1 Xanthobacteraceae bacterium | reverse complement strand
TACAACAACCACAGGCCCCATCAGGCCCTCGCAGGACTGACCCCAAAGGCGTTCGCTGACACCAAAGCCAACCCAACTCGATCAGCGAATTAGTGAACATGCACAGCAATGACCAGAGCAGAATGCAAGTAAAATGAGATCCACCGGAATTGCCGCCCGTCGTCGCCTGCTTGTTTGTCTCGTAGCCGCCGCCTCGGTTCTGCTCGACGCTGCGGGCGCGGCGCGCGCGCAAGACTATCCGAGCCAGGTCATCAAGATCGTGGTTCCGTTCACGCCCGGCGGCGCCGTGGACGTGGTGGCGCGCATCGTTGCACCGAAACTGTCCGAGGCGCTGGGGCAGCCGGTGATCATCGAGAATCGCGGCGGCGCTGGCGGCGTACTCGGCGCCACCGCCGTGGCGCAGGCCGCGCCCGACGGCTACACGCTCCTGGTCGGCACCGTGAGCACGCAGGGCACCAACTCCGCCGTCTACACCAAGCTGACCTACGATCCAGTGCGCGATTTCGCGCCTGTCGTGCTGCTGTCGATGTCGCCGCTGGTGATGGAGGTCAAGCCGTCGCTGCCGGTGAAGAACGTCACCGACTTCATCGCGCTGGCGCGCAGTTCGCCCGGCAAGATCACCTACGGCTCGTACGGCGTCGGCAGCATCAATCACCTGGTGTCGGAGCTGTTCAACTCCATGGCCGGTATCCAGACCCGCCACGTGCCGTATCGAGGCTCGGCGCCGATGCTGCAGGACCTGATCGGCGGCCAGATCGATTATGTGTTCGACGGCGTCTCCACGTCGGCCGGCTATATACAATCGGGCACGCTGCGCCTGCTCGGCGTCGCCAGCGCCACGCGCACGCCGGTGCTGCCGGACGCGCCGACCATCGCCGAATCCGGTCTGCCCGGCTTCGACAATCCGGTCTGGTTCGGTCTGTTCGCTCCGGCGGGAACGCCGGCGCCGATCGTGGCGAAGCTCAATAGCCGCATGAACCAGATCCTTGCCATGCCCGACGTGAAGCAAAGCTTTGCCAAGCTCGGCTTCGAGACTGGCGGCGGCAGCCCCGATGCGCTGGCGCGCCGGGTCGACGGCGAGATCAAGAAATGGACCGCGCTGGTGCGCGAGAAGAACATCCACGTCGACCAATGAATCGCAGGCCCCGCCGGCTGCGACCGCGCGTCTCAATGCCTCGGCAGGTTGGCCGCTTCATTAATTCCCAAAAAACGCATACCCTTGGGCCAAGGCGACAGCGCCACAGCAAAAAACCCAAGTTCCGCACGGAGGAGAAAGCCCAATGACCGGTCGGTTTACTACCTCGCGTCGTAATCTCCTCAAGAGCGGCGGCGGCGCCTTGGCGCTTGGTCTCGGCGGCGCGGCCCTTGGGGCGGGCGGCGCCCGCGCCGACATGACGGCGGGCGAGAAGCAGCTCTACGAGGCGGCAAAGAAGGAAGGCGAGCTGACCTGGTACACCGCGCATTCCGACGACGTGACCGCGCAGGCGCTGGGGCGCAAATTCGAACAGCTCTACGCCGGCATCCGGGTCAACGTGGTGCGCACCACCGCGCAAGTCGCCTTCCAGCGCGTCTCGCAGGAGCTCAAGGCCGGCGCCATGCAGGTCGACGTGCTCAGCTCGACCGACATCGGGCACTACGTCTACCTGAAGGACAAGAAGCTCCTGGAAAAATTCGTGCCGGAGAATGCCAGCAAGGTCTACGACATCTACAAGAACTACGATCCAGACGGCTACTACTACGTCACCTCCGCCGGCTTGATCGGCATGTCGTGCAACACCTCGAAAGTGAAGCTCGACGCCGCACCGACCAACTGGACCGGCCTGACCGACGACAAATGGAAGGGCCAGATCGCGCTCGGCCATCCGGCCTTCAGCGGTTATGTCGGCACCTGGGCGGTGATGCTGCGCAAGCTCTACGGCTGGCCGTTCTTCGAAAAACTCGCCAAGAACAACCCGCGGGTCGGTCGCTCCATCAACGACACCGTCACGCTGTTGAACTCCGGCGAGAGCACGCTCGCCGGCACCGCCGCCAACAATTCCACGGTAGAGAGCCTGCGCAAGGGCAACCCGCTGGCGATGATCTATCCGACCGACGGCACGGTGCTGATCCTGGCGCCGTCCGGGATCATGAAGGGCGTGAAGCATCCGTCCGCGGCGCGGCTGTTCATGGAATATCTGATGAGCGTCGATGCCTCGAAGATCTGGGTGGATCATTTCACCGAGTCGATGCGTCCTGAAGTGCCGCCGCTGAAGGACGTCAAATCGGCCAAGGACGTCAAACCGATTCGGCCGAGCGTCGAGGAGATCAGCAAGGGCATTCCCGAAGTCATCAAACAGTGGCGCGACACCTTCGGGGTCTGAACCCGCGGCCTGGATGGCGGCGCCCGCGAGAGGACGGCTCACGTGTCGGTCGGCGAAAATAGCGCAGTCTTGCGGGATGACAGCGTGCTGCTGAGCATTCTGCGCCGCATCGAGCCCAGCATGGTGCTGTGGCTTGTCATGATCGCGGCGCTGATCTTCCTGGTGGCGAGCCCGACGGTGCGGCTTCTGGTCTCGAGCTTCCAGGAGCCGGACACCGGGCGATTCACGCTCGACAATTATCGCGAGGCGTATTTCAACATGCGCCACCTCGCGGCGCTCGGCAATTCGCTGATGCTGGGCGCGGGCGTGGCGGTGTTGACGGCGGTGTTCGGCGTGCCGATCGCCTGGGCGATCTCGCGCACCGACATGCCGTTGAAGGGCCTCATACGCATCCTGGTGCTCGGCGCCTTCATCACGCCTCCTTATCTCGGCGCGATCGGCTGGATTTTGCTCGCCGGTCCCAATTCCGGCTGGCTCAACAAAGTCTGGATGGCGGTCACCGGAGAGTCGCACGGCATCTTCAACGTCTATTCCATGAGCGGTCTCATCCTGGTCGTCTCCGTCACGTCATTCCCTTACGTCTTCGTGTTCACCAACTCGGCGCTCGATCTGGTATCGTCGGAGATGGAGGACGCCGCGCAGATTCTCGGCGCCAGCAAGCTGCGCACCGCGTTCCGCATCACCTTGCCGCTGGTGTTTCCCGCGATCCTCGGCGGCCTGATCATCAGCTTCCTCGAGGCGATCTCGTTGTTCGGCGCGCCGGCGCTGATCGCGCTGCCGGCGCGGTTCAACGTCGTCGCGACGCAGCTCTGGCAGTTCTTCGAATACCCGGTGCGGGTCGAAGTGGCGGCGGCGTTCTCCATTCCGCTCCTGATCATCACCGTCCTGATGTTCTGGTTTCAGCGCACCGTGCTCGGCCGCAAGGGTTACGCCGCGGTGACCGGCAAGGGCGGCGAGCGCCGCATGATCCGGCTCGGCGCCTGGAAATGGCTGCTGCTGGCCCATGCGCTTTTCGTGTGCGCGCTGTCCGTGCTGCTGCCGATGAGCGTGCTGTTGCAGGCGGCCTTCGCCAAGGCCTGGGGACGCGGTCTTTCGCTCGACAATCTCACCTTCGCGAACTTCCGCTATCTCTTGGTCGAGCAGACCCAGGCCCAGCACACCATCATCAACACCTTCGTCTATGCGGGCGCCACGGCGTTTGTCGCCATCGCGCTGGCACTCGCCATCGCCTACGTGGTCGATCGCAAGCTGGTGCCATGGTCCAATGCGCTGGCATTCCTCTGCGTCGCGCCGTTCGTCATTCCCGGCATCGTGCTGGCGATCGGCTTCTATGCGGCCTACGCGCCGCCGCCGCTGGCGCTCTACGGCACCGGCACCATCCTGGTGCTCGCCTTCACCACCCGCTACCTGCCGATCGCCTATACGTCGAGCGCCGCCAGCATGCGCAGCATCAATCCGGAAATGGAGGAGGCGGTGCGCATTCTCGGCGGCGGCCGGCTGCTCGCGATCCGCAAGGTGCTGGCGCCGCTCCTCAAGAAAAGCCTGGCCGGCGCCTGGATTCTGGTGTTCATCCCGGCGGCGCGCGAGTTGTCGTCGGCGATCTTCCTGGTCGGCCCCAATTCCCGGGTGATCTCGGTGATGCTGTTCGACCTGTCGGAAGAGGGCAATTTCGAGGTGCTGGCGGCGCTCGGCACGATTCTTCTGGTGGTGACCCTCGTTATCGCGGCCATCGGTTTTCGCATCATCGGGCGCGATTTCATGCTGCGAAGGAACGTCTGATGACGAAGCTCGCGCTGCGCGCCGTCGAGCGCCGCTTCGGCGATTTCGTCGCGGTCGCCGGCATCGATCTCGAACTGCAGCATGGCGAGTTCGTCTCGCTGCTCGGTCCGTCCGGCTGCGGCAAGACGACGACGCTGCGCATGATCGCCGGATTTCTCGATCCGACCGCGGGCAGCATCGAAATGGACGGCCGCGTACTGTCGTCGCGGTCCGGCTCGGTGCCGCCGGAACGGCGGCAGATGTCGATGATCTTTCAGAGCTACGCCATCTGGCCGAACATGACGGTCGAGCAGAACGTCGCCTTCGGCCTGCAATTGCGCAAGCTTGCCGCCGACGAGGTCCGCAAGCGCGTCCACCAGATGCTCGACATCGTCCACATGCGCCACTTGGCGGAGCGCTATCCGGCCGAGCTGAGCGGCGGCCAGCAGCAGCGCGTCGCGCTCGCGCGCGCCATCGTCATCAAGCCGGCGGTGCTGCTGCTCGACGAGCCGCTGTCCAACCTCGATGCCAATCTGCGCGAGGAGATGCGGTTCGAGATCAGGCGGCTGCACGACGAATTCCGCATCACCACGGTCTATGTCACCCACGATCAGGCCGAGGCGATGGTGACGTCCGACCGCATCGCGGTGATGAATCAGGGCCGCATCGAGCAGGTCGACGACCCGCACACGCTCTACACCCGGCCGAAGACGCGTTTCGTCGCCGGCTTCATCGGCCGTACCAATTTCATCGAGGGCACCTGCAACGGCGCCGATATCGCCTTCGACGCGTTCACGGTACCGATAGCCGCAATTGTCAACGGCGCTACGCTGTCCGGCCGCGTCACCTTCTCGGTGCGGCCGCAGAGCATGCGGCTGAGCCGCACTGCATTGCCGCCGAGAGACGGCAAGCCGCAAGTGCAGGTGAAGATCGCCGAGGGCGCTTATCTCGGCGAGTTCTGGGATTATGTCGTCGTGCCGGTTGCCGGCTCGATGAAGCTGCGCGTCACCGCGCCGCCGCCGGAGCGTTATCAGGCCGGCGAAACCGCATGGCTCGAGCTCGATCCGGCGCAGATGACGCCGATCGTGTGATTTCCTGACAGTGCGTCTTAGCTCGCGGCCTTTTTCGCACGCGCCCGGTCCGACGAAGCGCTGACGACGGCGCCGCTCCCTTCAAATGCATCGATCTGCCGGTCATCGAAGCCGCGCTCGCGCAGGACCTCGCGCGTGTGCTCGCCATAAAGCGGCGCGCCGGTCCGCACTTTGCCGGGCGTTGCGGAGAATTTGACCGGCAGGCCGATGGTTTTGACCGGGCCGAGCGCCGTGTGCTCGACCTCCACCACCATGTCGCGCGCGATCGTCTGCGGATCCCGCAGCGCCTGCAGCATGTCCTGGACCGGACCGCAGGGCACGCCTTTGCCTTCCAGGGCGTCCAGCCAATAGCGCGCCGGCTTTCCGCGAAAGCGCTTGCTGAGTTCGGATTCCAACTCTTTCAGATGCGCCATGCGGTCGGCGCCGGATGCGAAGCGCGGATCGGCCGCCAGTTCGGGTGCGCCCAACGCTTCCAGCATGCGCATCCAGTTCCTCTTGTTGGCGCCGCCGACCACGATCCAGCCGTCGGATGCCGCAAAGGCCTGGTAAGGCGCATTGAGCGGGTGCGCCGAGCCCATGGCGCGCGGCGCCACGCCGGTCGCCAGCGCAATGGCCGATTGCCAGTAGGTCTGCACCAGCGCGGCTTCGAACAGCGAGGTCTCGAGCCACTGGCCCTGACCGGTTTTCAGCCGGTGCGTATAGGCGGCCAGAATGCCCATGGCGGCCAGGATGCCGGCGGTGATGTCGGACAGCGGCGCGCCGCATTTGACCGGCGGCCCGTCGGGGCGCTCGCCGGTGAAGCTCATGATGCCGCTCATCGCCTGGGCGACGAGGTCGAAGCCGCGGCGATCCTGATACGGCCCGGTGCGGCCGAAGCCGGACAGCGAGCAATAGATCAGCGCCGGATGCCTGGCGCGCAAAGCCTCGTAGCCGAAGCCGAGCCGGTCCATGACGCCGGGGGCGAAATTCTCCACCACCACGTCGGCGTCCTCGATCAGCTTGGCCAGGATTGTCTTGCCGTCGGCGGTTTTCAGATCGATGGCAATGCCGCGCTTGTTGCGGTTCATCATCATGAACGCGGCGGTCTCGTCGCCGATCTTCGGCGGGATCATGTGACGCGAATCGTCGCCGTCCGGGATTTTCTCGATCTTGATGACGTCGGCGCCCATGTCCGCCAGCATCAGCGTGCAGGTCGGCCCGGCCATCACATGCGTGAGGTCGATGACCTTCATCCCGGCAAGCGGACCCATCGGTATTCCTCCTTCGGAGACTTATCCAAACACGCGTCGGCCGGTTATCGGCCCACGCCCAGGCGTCTCATGCGAGAAAGTGCCCATCCTCACAATACGTCGCCCGCCAACGGTTAGCACTGGAGCCCTCATCGTGGGAGACGATACAATCGTTGTTGGAACCTCGCCGACTTCGCATAGCCGTGGTCGGGTTCGCTCGCCGGCGCTGTCCTGGGAGAGGGGACGACCAATGAAGCTCGGTCTGATTTTGCAGCGGTTACGCAACTCCTTCGCCAACTCGGTCGGCACAATCGTGTTTGGCATGGAAGACGGCACCGTTTCCATCTTCGGCTTGATCTTTGGTGTCGCAGCCACCACGGCCAACACCAAGACCGTTCTGATCGCCGGCGCCTCGGGTGCGGTGGCGGCCGCCGTCTCGATGATGGCTGGCGCCTATCTCGACATCGAGACGACGCGCGACAAGGCGAATGCGGCCAATCTATCTTTAGATTCCGCCTCGGGCTCTGCCATGTCGCTTGCCGGCCGCCTGGCGAAGGCCGGTCTTACATCCGACCAGTCCGAAGCTCTTGCGGTGGCAGTGCAAAACAGCCCCACCGCCGTTGCCGGATTGCTCCGCGCTTTACGGGGGGCGCCGGAAACGCCGCTCGATCCCCTGGAGCAGGCGCTGTGGATGCTGCTTGCGGACTTTCTTGCGGCCGCAGTGCCGATCCTGCCCTTCGTGTTCGTTCCAGTCCCTCAGGCGAGGGTGGTTTCCGGGGTCGTCACGTTAGCGTTGCTCATCGGGCTCGGCGTTGGCCGAGCGCAAATCGCGAAGCGCGACACGCTTCGCACCATCGTTGAAACGGTTTCGATCGGCATTGCGGCTGCCATCGCCGGCGTCGCAATCAGCCTCTTTATCGACCGCTTGTTCGGCCACTAAGCCACCGACGAGATACGCTGGAAAATATAATCACACGTGCGGCTGTTGAGCTTTCACCGCCAAGGCCGCCAGTTGCGCACCTTGCCGGGCGCCATTGACGCGAACGAGCGGCCGCATGTCTTCCACATCATGGTTCGCAGGCGCCAGGTCGATGCCGCAGCAACGCTTGGCAAGCAGGTCGAGAAAGCTGCGCACGTTGGTCGACAGGTGCTGACGGTGCGGATAAACGGCACGGATCGGCAGTTCGGGAGCGGCGAACTCGGTCAGCACCGCGACGAGCTTGCCCGCTTTGATCTCGTCGCTCACCAGAAACTCCGGCGCCAGGATCAAGCCCTGGCCGAGCGCGGCGGCGTGCTTCAACGCATTGACGCTGTTTGCTTCCATGTTGCCGGTGACGTGAACCGCACGCTCGCCCTCCGGCGATTTGAAGCGCCACTCGTTGCCCCACGATGAGAACGTATATTTCATGCAGTTATGGCCGATCAGATCGTTCGGCGTTCGTGGTACGCCGTGCCGCGCGAAATAGTCGGGGCTGCCGCAGACCAGGAGCCGGACCGCGCCGAGACTCCGCATGATCAGATTGGAATTCGGTATCGGCAGGGTGGTGATCGCCAGATCGATCCCGTCTTCGACGAGGTCGACCATGCGGTCGCTCATCACCATGCTCAGCTTGACGTCTGGATAAAGCGAAGTGAACTCGGCAATGACCGGCGCCAGCAAGACCGGCATCGAGAGCGACACGTTGAGGTGCAGCGTGCCGCGCGGCTTCGACTGCATGGCTTGAACCGCGCCGTCCGCCTCGTCCATGTCGGCAAGAACTTGCATGCAGCGCTCGTAGTAGGCTCTGCCGATTTCGGTCAGGCTGACCTTGCGCGTGCTGCGATTGAGAAGACGCACGCCGAGCCGGTCTTCAAGATCCTGTATCTGCGTCGTCACCGTACTGGGCGAAACGCCGAGCTTGCGCGCCGCCGCGGCGAAACCGCCCGCCTCCGCGATCTTCACAAAGGTGGCTATGCTGGCCATGCGATCCATGGATCACTCCTGCACTTCCCCAGCCTGCCCATTGCGCGTGTGATTGCGAGTACGGCAGCCGCTCGGTTCGCGGCTGCACGATTTGGAAATGAGTCTCCACGACATCGCGGCTGCCGGTCCATGAAACTCAGTGACAGGCCTTCGGCCTTGTGGTACTGACCGGTAACACTACATAACATGCAGAAGATACTGACCGGTAACACCCGGGTCAAGGGAGAAAACATGCGAGCCGCGAGCTTGCCGCTAAGTACCCATAACAATGAAAGAATTCCCCCCCGCGACAGGCTACTGGCGGTCGCGGCGGACCTGTTTTACCGCCAAGGCATCAGGGCCGTCGGGGTTGAGGCGATTGCCGAGGCGGCCGGCACCAACAAGATGACGCTTTACCGCCATTTCCCGTCCAAGGACGAACTGGTGGCCGAATGTCTGCGCCAAGTCGCGCGCGAGGGCGTCGAGCGCTGGCAGCGCTATGAGGCCGCTCATCCCGGCGATCCGCGCGCGCAAATTCATGCTTGGCTGACGGAAATGGCCGGCATCGTTACCGATGGAAATCATCGCGGTTGCGCGCTCGCCAATGCCGCCATCGAGTTGCCGGACCGGACTCATCCGGCGCGCCGCGTGGTTGAAGAATACAAGCTGGCGCAGCGCAAGCATCTTGCGCAGTTGTGTCGCGACGCCGGTCTTCACGAGCCGGAGCTGCTCGCCGACGAGCTTTATTTGTTGTTGGAAGGTGCGCGGGTGACCGCGCAGAGCATCGGCAATGTTGGTCTCGGCGCGCGGCTGCTGCGCATGGCCGAAGCCATGATCGCCGCCCACCAGGCGCCATAGTCCAAGAGCCGCCCATTCCGCGTTCGTTGATGGCAGTGCATCGCCTCCCCCAGGGGATGGACGGCGCGTTGTGCCGCACATGCGACTCATCGCTGAGATCATTCGGCTCTGCTGAATGGTCTCTTCAGACCAGGTCCAATTAAGCGGGGCGGGTTGGGAGCCTATCTCCTGCGCGTAGGCAACGAGAGCATCGAGCTCTTGTCTGCCGCGAGATCAGGAGAAAAGCTATGATCAGCAAGACAAAACTCGCCGCCATCGCCATTGTAGCGACGGTCGGCATGGCGTCCCCGGCGTTTGCCGAATTTCTGGAGACCGGCACCGCAACGAACAACGCCGAGGGCGGCCTCGGAAACGGCCGTTATGCTTGGACGGCGCCCCAGGGCGGCCAGGTCCTCTACGATCGCAGCGGCCGCAGCGCTTACGCCATGGTTCCGTACGGGCAAGCCGGGTCGATCGACAATCCGGCGCTCAACGGCGGCGGAAGCAACGGTTACAACGAATCCCTCCGTCACGACTGGTAAACAAACCGGTCCCGGTGAACGGAAAAGGAGGACGGGCTTGGCCCCGTCCTCCTTTCGCATTTTCGGCAGTGACGAGGATCATGCGTCTTTTTCGAACGGTCCTTTCAGTTGCTCGCTATTAAGTTTGCCGAGGCCGATCGCATCTTCTGGCCAGCGCACAATAGAAGCAGCCGCTTTGTTTGTGCCGCACACAGGAGACCAGCCATGATCAGCAAGTGGAAAATCGTCACGTTCGCCGCGCTCATTGCTGCAGGCGCTGCATCGCCGGCACTCGCGCAGTCGGCCGACCATACCGGCAGCCAGATGGCAAACTATTACGATGCCACCGGCAAGCAGACCTGGGGCTCGTGGGGCCCGCAAGTCACCGCCATCAATAGCCGCCATGCGGTGGGGCGGCGAGGCGGCCTCTACGCCTACGCCAGGGTGCCGCAGTTGGCGCCGCGCTCATACGGCGCCCCGGCCCTGCCGGGTGGCAGCGTCGGCTACGATCAAAATCTCCGCACCGACCAGTGGTAACGGCGAAAGACCAACGGTAACGACAAAAAAATGGGGCGACCTTTGCGTCGCCCCATTTTCACTGAATGACTGATGCTACGACGTTGGCGCCAGCCAGCAAATCTTCGCGAGGAGCGCCCCGCTCAGCTCGCCTCGCGCAGCTTCACCGCGCCTTCGAGGTCGACCGAGACGAGCTGCGACACACCGCGTTCGGCCATGGTGACGCCGTAGAGCCGGTTCATGCGCGCCATGGTGATGGGATTGTGGGTGATGATGATGAAGCGCGTGTCGGTCGAGCGCGTCATCTCGTCAAGGAGGTCGCAGAACCGTTCGACGTTGTAATCGTCGAGCGGCGCGTCGACCTCGTCGAGCACGCAGATCGGCGCCGGGTTGGTGAGGAACACGGCGAAGATCAGCGCCAAGGCGGTGAGCGCCTGCTCGCCGCCGGAGAGCAGCGACAGCGTCGCCGGCTTTTTGCCCGGCGGCTTGGCGAGGATTTCGAGGCCGGCTTCGAGCGGGTCCTCGTGCTCGATCAGCTGCAGCTCGGCGGTACCGCCGCCGAACAGCTCGGTGAACAGTTTTTTGAAATTTTCGTTGACGATGGCGAACGACGTCAACAGCCGCTCGCGCGCCTCGCTGTTGAGGCTGTGGATGCCCTGGCGCAGCCGGCGGATCGCCTCGACCAGATCGTCGCGCTCGCCGGTGAGTTTTGTGTGCTGCTCTTCGGCTGCACGCAGCTCCTGCTCGGCGAGCAGATTGACGGAGCCGAGGCGCTCGCGTTCGCGGCGGATGCGGTCGAGCCGCGCTTCGATCTCGGCGACTTCCGGCAGCTCGGCGCCGGGTTTCAGCTCGGCCAGCTCGGCGGCGGCCGACGGCTCGACCTCGAGCATCTCGCGGATCTCGTGCTCGATGTCGCCGAGGCGGCGCTTGGCGGCGTCGGCGCGCTCTTCGGCGCGCGCCGCTTGCGTGCGCGCCTCGCCGACCGCTTCGAGCGCAGCGCGGGCGGCCTTGTCGGCTTCGGCGAGCGCCGTCTCCGCTTCGGCGAGCCGGTCGGCGGCGTCGCGCCGTGCCGCCGTCGCGGTCTCGATCTCGCCGATCAGGCCCTGGCGCATTTCGGCGAAACGTTGCGGTGCGTCCTTGAGCTCATCGCGCTCGCGTTCGGCTTCGGTGCTGCGCTCGGCGATGGTGGCGATCTGGGCGGCGGCGCCGTCCTTGCGCTCGCTCCAGGCGGCGCGTTCGCCGGCGATGGCTTGCAGCCGGCGATCGGACAACTCGGCCTCACGCGCGATGGCCTGGGCTTCGACCCGCACGTCGGCGCAGATGCCGCGTTCGCTCGCGATCGCCTCGTTGATGGTGGCAAGTCTGGCCTCAAGCTCCGCCGGATCGGCGAGCGCGCCAAGCGCCTGCGCGGCTTCCATGGCGGCAGTGCGCGCCTCGTCCAGCCCGCTGCTGATGCGGGCGCGCGCTTCCTGCAGCGCCGAAATGCGCGCCGCATTGCGGCTGATCTCGCGCTCGGCCGCTGCATGCTCTTCGCGCGCCGTATCGGTTGCGCGCTGCGCCTCGCGCCACGCCGTGCGCGCCTGCGTCTCGGCGGCCGCGGCGGCGGCGAGCGCCGCTTCGGCTTCGGCGACGATGCGGCGTTTGTCTTCGAGGTCCGCACGCGCGGTGATCAGTTCGGCCTGGATCGTCTCCAGGCGGCCGCGTTCGGCGAGCCGCCGCGCCGCGCCGGTCGGTGCATGGGCGGCGACGACAAAACCATCCCAGCGCCACAGGTCGCCCTCGCGCGAGACCAGCCGCTGGCCGGGCTTGAGCAAGCTCGCCAGGCGCGCCCCATCGGCGCGCTCGATCACGCCGATCTGCACGAGGCGGCGCGCCAGCTCGGCCGGGCCTTGGACGAATTGCGCCAGCGCGGTTGCGCCCTCCGGCAGCACCGGATCGGCCGGATCACCGGCGACGCCGGCCCAGCGCATCGGTCCCGAATCGCCGACCGGCGCGTCGAGATCGTCGCCGAGCGCAGCACCTAGCGCTTTCTCGTAACCCTGCGCCACCGTCAGCGCATCCATGACCGGCGGCCACAGATTTTTGCTCTCGACGGCGAGCAGCTTTTCGATGGTCTTGGCCTCGGTTTCGAGCCGCTGCACGCCGCGCTCTGCCGTGGCGAGCGGCGCGCGGGCCGCTTCGAGCTGCTCGCGCGCCGCGGCATGCGCGGTCTCGGCGGCGCGCGCCGCGCTCTCGGCATCGGCCAATGCCGACTGCGCCGCGGCAAGCACACTAGCGAGCGCCGGCAGATCGGGCTCGCCGCTGCCGGTCGCCGCCAAGCCGGCTTCGATGTTGACGAGTTCGGCCTCGAGCCGTTCCGTCCGCTCGCCGTGTTCGCGCGACGCCGACTGCAACGCATTGCGCCGCGCGGCGAGATCGGCCAGTGCGCCAGTGAGTTCGGCAAAGGTCTTTTCCGAGGTGGCGAGCGCCGCGTCGGCCGCTTCGACCCGCGCATTGACCCCGGAGAGCCGCGCCGCATTGGCCTGCGCCTCGGCTTTGAGTGTGGTTTCTTCCTCGGCGAGCCGGGTCAGCGCCGCTTGCGCATCCGCCGCCAAGGTGCGCTCGCGCTCGAGATCGGCGCCGAGTTGCGACAGGCGGCGCTCGAGTTCGCCGACCCGCTCTTTGGCGCGGGTTTCTTCGCGTTCCAGGTTGTCGCGCGCCATGATGAGGCGCTGCAGCGCGGCGGCGGCTTTGGCCTCGACCTCGCGCAACGGCGGCAGGCTCGCCGCGACCTCGGCTTGCCGGGTCGAGGCTTGGGCATGCTCGCCGGTACGCGCCGCAACGATGCGCACCGCTTCGTCGTGGGCGCGGCCCGCCTCGGTGACTTCGACGCCGGCACCGCGCCAGCGCAAATGGAACAATAAGGCTTCGGTGCGCCGCACCTGGCCGGAAATGTTGCGGTAGCGCACCGCTTGGCGCGCCTGGGTTTTCAGCGCGGCGACCTGGTTGGCCAGCTGGCCGATCACGTCCTCGACCCGGGCGAGATTGTGCTCGGCGGCCTTGAGCCGCAGCTCCGCCTCGTGGCGGCGCGCATGCAGGCCGGAAATGCCGGCGGCTTCTTCGAGCACGCGGCGGCGCTGGTCAGGCCGGGCCTGGATGATCTCGCCGATGCGGCCCTGATGCACCAGGGCTGGCGACCGCGAGCCGGTCGAGGCGTCGGCGAACAGCATGGCGACGTCGCGGGCTCGCACCTCGCGGCCATTGACCCGGTAGGTCGAACCCTGCTCGCGCACGATACGGCGCGATACTTCGAGCGCCTCGGTGTCGTTGAAGGCGGCCGGGGCGTTGCGCTCGGTATTGTCGACATGCACCGACACTTCGGCATGGTTGCGCGACGGGCGCTGCGTATTGCCGGAGAAGATCACGTCCTCCATCTCGGCCGCGCGCATGGCCTTGTGGGACGCTTCGCCCATGACCCAGCGCACCGCCTCGACCAGATTCGACTTGCCGCAGCCGTTCGGGCCGACGACGCCGGTCAGGCCGGGCTCGATGACGAAATCGGTCGGTTCGACGAAGGATTTGAAGCCGATCAGGCGCAGCCGCGTGAGCTTCATTTGTGTCTTATGTCCGTCCCAGTGCTGCGGCGGCGCTGGGAATCGTTATCTGTTCGCGCCCATGAGATGTCGTGGGCGTGTCGCGGTGCCGCATCGGCGCGGAGAATGAATCGTCACGCCCGCAAGCGCAACAGCGCTGCCGCGCTTTTTTATCGAGCCATCAACAGATAGGTGGTCGCGGGCCGTCAGGCGCTGCTCGCCGGCGCCGCCGGCAGCGGAAAAAACCCTTATCCCGCCTTGAGATAGGGGTCGATCTCCTTGGCCAGCGTGTCGAGCGGCACGTCGCCCGTCAGCTTCTTGCCATTGATGAAAAAGGTCGGCGTCGAGTTGACTCCGAGCTTCTGCACGGCGCGATTGCGCACATCCTCGATGCCGTCGAGCACCTTCTGATTCGTCAGGCACTCCTTGAAGCTCTCGTCGGTGAAGCCGAGCTGCTTGGCGATGTTCTCCAGCGGCGCGCGCGCATGCGCCTTGTCGAGCGCCCATTCGCCCTGCTTGGCGAACAGGGTCTCGATCACCGCCATGTAGCGGTCCTTGCCGGCGCAGCGCGCCAGCATGAAGCCCGCCGCGGCGACGGGGTCGAACGGAAACTCGCGGAAGATGAAGCGCACCTTGCCGGTGTCGATGTAGCGCTTCTTCAGCTCGGGGAAGGTGGTTTCCGAGAAATGGGCGCAGTGCGGGCAGGTCATCGAGGCGTATTCGATGATGGTCACCGGCGCCTTGTCGGAGCCGAGCGCGACGTCGCCGTCCGGGCCGGGCTTGGCCAGTTCGGCCTGGAGCTCGGCCTCATTGGCCGGCGCGGCGCCGCCGGGGACGGTCTGGTTCGTGGCGTTGCCCTGGGCCTGGGCCGCCTGGATGAAGCGCGGCAACAGCGCGCCGGACATGCCGGCGGCGACGAACACGGCCGCGCCGGCCATAAGCAAATTGCGACGGGAGAGGGACAAAGGCAGCTCCTGCGGGATGAGAAAGGCAATTCCTGCGCGTCAATGTGGCATTAGCATGCCCGGTCGCCAATCCCCTGCGGCACCATAGTTTTTGGGGCTATCTGCGGCGCACCGCGGCGCCGAGCCGCGCCACGGCTTGGCGCAGCTCATCGTCGGCGATCTCCGGCAGGCTGGCAGCGATGTGCGCAGTCGCCTCTGCGTCGATCGACCGAACCCGCTTGCGTTCGCCGCGTCGCAGCGGCGCCTGGCGGAGCGTCAGCCGCGCCACCGCGCGCCAGCCGAGAAAGCGATTGACGCGTTCGCAGATCACGTCGGCGGCATGCTGGATCTCGATCGCCGCCGGCCCTTCCACGCGCAGCACCAGCGTTCCGGGCTCCTGGCCGCCGTCCATGGCCGCAGCGCCAGGCGCCACGGAACGCGGCGGGCGCGTCCATTGAATCTTCAGCGGCTCGCTGTAGGCGGCGATCTCGGCGCCGGCGATTTCCGCCCAGCGGGTCACGAGCTCGGCCGAGGCAAAGCCGCGCTGGCGAAAGCTTTCGCCGATCAGCTTACCCACAGTGTCGCGCAGCGGCTTGGCGAAAGCGCGCGCGGACTTGTTCAAAGGCCTCTGCTCTGCCATCGCTCACTCAAAGCGGTTGGTGCATGACCCTAGCAGCCACAGCGTCCCGGCGACAGCGCGGCAGCATCCGCGCCGCCCACTCATGCCCGCAACCCACTGCGCTGCTCGCCTGGTACGACCGCCATCGGCGCCGGCTGCCCTGGCGGGCGGCGCCCGGCGAGTCGAGCGACCCGTACCGGGTCTGGCTCTCCGAAATCATGCTGCAGCAGACCACGGTGAAGGCCGTCGCACCTTATTATGCGCGCTTCCTGGCACGCTGGCCGGACGTGCGCGCGCTTGCCGCCGCGCCGCTCGATGAGGTGCTCAAGGTCTGGGCCGGCCTCGGCTATTACAGCCGCGCCCGCAACCTGCACGCCTGCGCCCGCGCCGTGGTCGAGCGGCACGGCGGCGCCTTTCCGGCGAACGAAGAGGCGTTGCGCGCGCTGCCCGGCATCGGTGGTTACACGGCCGCCGCCATCGCGGCCATCGCCTTCGATGGGTGCGCGGTCCCGGTCGACGGCAACGTCGAGCGCGTGGTCGCGCGGCTTTATGCGCTCGAAACCCCGCTGCCGGAAGCAAAGCGCACCATTGCGCAGCTGGCGCAAGATTTTCGGCCGAAAGCGCGCGCCGGCGATTTCGCCCAGGCCCTGATGGACCTCGGCGCCACCATCTGCACACCCAAACGGCCGGCCTGCAGCCTGTGCCCATGGAACGAAAGCTGCGCCGCGCATGCGCGCGGCGACGCCGAAGCCTTGCCGCGGCGCACGCCGAAGCGCGAAGGCGCGCTCCGCCGCGGCGCCGCTTTCGTCGCGCGCCGAAGCGACGACCACATTCTGGTGCGAACGCGGCCACCCCGCGGTCTCCTCGGCGGCATGACCGAAGTGCCGACGACGGAATGGTCTCATGACTTCGAGCCGAGCAAGGCGCTGCAAGGCGCACCGCGGTTTTCGGCCAACGGCAAGAAGGTCGCCTGGAAAAAACGCACCGGCATCGTGCGCCACGTATTCACGCATTTTCCTCTGGAGCTCACCGTCTATACGGCGGACGTTTCGGCGCGCACGCCGGCGCCAGCCGGCACGCGCTGGGTCGCACTCGGCGTGCTGCACGGCGAGGCCCTGCCGAGCCTGATGCGCAAAGTCGTTGCGCACGCGCTGCCATCCGACTGAAACTTCAAGGACAAATTCAAACCGCGAAAGGAGACGCCATGAAGATCGAACGCCATGAAACCGGCCCGCGCATGAGCAAGGCGGTGGTGCACGGCGATACCGTCTATCTCGCCGGCATCGTCGCCGATGCGCCCAAGGGCAAGAGCATGACCGAACAGACCAAAAGCATCCTGGCGCAGATCGACGGCTTTTTGGCCCAGGCCGGCACCGACAAGAGCAAGCTCCTGTCGGCCAATATCTGGATCACCGACATGGCCAAGTTCGGCGAGATGAATGCGGTGTGGGACGCCTGGGTGTCGCCCGGCAACACGCCGGCGCGCGCCACCGTCGAAGCCGGGCTCGCGTCGCCCGACTACCTGGTCGAGATCATGGTGGTCGCCGGCAGATGAGCGATCTTTCATTGAAGACGCTGTTGCCGCTGGCGCAGACGATTGCGCAGCGCCTGATCGCGCGCCACGAGACCATCGCGGTCGCCGAATCCTCGACCGGCGGCCTGATCGCCGCAGCCTTGCTGGCGCTGCCCGGCGCCTCGGCCTACTTCCTCGGCGGCGCGGTGGTCTACACCAAAGCGGCGCGCGCAGCGCTGCTCGGCATCGGCGACGCCGAGATGGCGGGCCTGCGGCCGGCGACCGAAGCCTACGCGCTCCTGCTCGCCCGCCGCATGGCCGAGCGGCACGGCGCCACCTGGGGCGTCGGCGAAACCGGCGCCACCGGGCCGACCGGCAACCGCTACGGCGATCCGGCCGGCCACAGCTGCATCGCCATCACGGGCCCGCACGCGCGCGCCGTCACGCTGCGCACCGGCAGCGCCGAACGGCTCGCCAACATGGAAGATTTCGCCAAACGGGCGCTCGAGCTGCTTGTCGACGTAATACCGGGGAAGTAACGGCGCGCCCTTACTCGGCGGCTTGCGCCATTTCCGACCGCACCATGGCGCGGAAGTCGTCGATGCAAGTCAGCCCCTTCGGCGTCTCGACGTGCCAGAAGGTCCAGCCGTTGCAGGCTTCGAGCCCTTGGGCCAGGGCGCCGATGCGGTGGATCGAGCCGACCGTTTCGCCGAGCGTGATGGCGCCATCGGCGCGAACGAGCGCGCGGTGCCGCCGCTTGGCATCGACCAGCTTGGCGCCGGGCTCGACCAGGCCGCGCTCGATCAGGCGCGTGAACGGCACCCGCGGCGCCTCGCGCGCGGTCATGAAGCTCGCCAGCGCTGCTTCGGGGAGCGGTTCTGTCGCGGCGATGCGCCCTTCCGCAGCAGCCGCGTAGTCGCGGTCGCGCTCGACGCCGACAAACTGCCGCCGCAGCCGCCGCGCCACCGCGCCGGTCGTGCCGGTGCCGCAGAACGGGTCGAGCACGACCTCATCGGGCCGTGATGCGGCCAGGATGACGCGCGCCAGCAGTGCTTCGGGCTTCTGGGTCGGATGCAGTTTCTTGCCGTCGCGGCCTTTGAGCCGTTCCTCGCCGGTGCACAGCGGAATAAACCAGTCCGAGCGCACCTGAATGTCGTCGTTGCCGGCCTTGAGCGCCTCGTAATTGAAGGTGTAGTCGCGGGTCGACGCATCGCGCGCCGCCCAGATCAGCGTCTCGTGGGCGTTGGTGAAGCGCCGGCCGCGGAAGTTCGGCATCGGGTTCGACTTGCGCCAGACGATGTCGTTGAGGATCCAGAAGCCGAGGTCCTGGAGGACGGCGCCGACCCGGAAGATGTTGTGATACGAGCCGATCACCCACAGCGTGGCGTGCGGCTTCATCACCCGGCGGCAGGCGGTGAGCCAGGCGCGGGTGAAATCGTCGTAGGCGGCGAAGCTCGAGAACTTGTCCCAGTCGTCATCGACCGCATCGACCCGCGAATCGTCCGGGCGCTTGAGATCGCCGGCCAGCTGCAGATTGTAGGGCGGATCGGCGAACACGAGATCGACGCCCGCCGCCGGCATCTTGGCCATGGCGGCAACGCAGTCGCCGACCAGGACGCGCGCCGACGGAGCCTGCTCGAAACTGACGCGGGGCGTCCTGACGGACGCCCCGCGACGCGACACAACCATGACTCAGAACTCTGACTCAGGCGACGCGATCGGCGACGCGGGACCTACAACCGACAAAAAGGAGGATGCCGCGCCAAGGTAAAAATCGAGTTACTGGCAATGCACTTTCGCTGCGGCTTCACTAGGCAAGAAATGCCCAGAAACATTTGGTTAATTTGTCGCGCCGGCGAAGTATCTTTGCTCGCGGCAGCGCCCTATAATATCGGCCGCACTAAAGGTAATCCTCATCCTGAGGTGCGAGCGAAGCGAGCCTCGAAGGATGAGGCCGAGGTGCTGAGGCCTGCATCCTTCGAGGCTCGGCGCTGCGCGCCGAGCACCTCAGGATGAGGATAACATTATCTGTTGCGTCACGGTGGGGTCATGCCCGGAGTCGATGAGAAAAAACAGTTCGTGCCGCTGAAGATCGCGGTGCTGACCATTTCTGATACGCGCTCGCTCAAGGACGACAAATCGGGCGCGCTGCTGGTGCAGCGCATCGTCGCCGCCGGTCACGTCGTCGCCGAGCGCAGTATCGTGGCCGACGATGTCGATGCGATCCGCGCGCGCGTCAAAGCCTGGATCGACGATCCGGTCATCGACATCGTCATCACCACCGGCGGCACCGGCTTCACCGGCCGCGACGTGACGCCGGAAGCGGTCGAGCCGCTGTTCGAGAAAAGAATGGACGCGTTCTCGGTGCTGTTTCTGGTGGTCAGCTTCCCGAAGATCGGCACCTCGGCGATCCAGTCGCGCGCCACCGCCGGCGTCGCCAACTCGACCTTCATCTTCTGCCTGCCCGGCTCGCCCGGCGCCTGCAAGGACGCCTGGGACGAGATTTTGGTGCACCAGCTCGACTACCGCTACGGCCCATGCAATTTCGTCGAGATCATGCCGCGGCTCGATGAGCATTTGCGCCGGCCGAAGGCGCAGGGCGCGACGGCGTAGTGTCCTTGGCGGGTAACCCGTGGTGACGGACAATTT
>DASRET010000076.1:0-87240 GCA_035651875.1 Xanthobacteraceae bacterium | reverse complement strand
CGATCGGGACCGGGGAAACATTCACCAAAGGCCGCGACTTCGCAGCTTGGCTAGGCCTTGTGCCCAGGCAGATCTCAACTGGCGACCGCACCATCCTCGGCAAGATATCCAAGCGCGGCAATCGCTACCTGCGCGTTCTGTTCGTCCAGGCAGCCTGGGTCGATCAAGCCACAGAGCTGGGAGCGTCACGGGCTCAAATCCTGGATCGAGGCTGCCAAGAAGCGTTTACATCGCAATGTTCTTGCCATTGCGCTGGCCAACAAGCTTGCGCGCATCGCATGGAGCGTGCTGGCGCGCGGTCGCGTCTTCGAGGCCAGCAAGCTTCACGCTGCGTGAGTGTTCGCGCCTAACATCGTTACCTGCCGAGGTCTGCGAGAGGATAAGACGAGATGGAGGTTCGGTCTTCCCGGCGCGTGCGAACACTGGTGACCCTAATGGCCCGCCTCAAGGCCTGTCCGCTAATGAGCTCGCAAGCGCGCTGATACCCATGATGGCCAGGAGCGATGCTCCAACCAAAGGCCGGATACATTGATGCAAGACCGCTTACCACCACCTCGACGAAATCTTCTTGCTCCGCACGGCCGGACCATACAAAGGGTCACGAACAATGTCGGCTTTGCAACTCGCCGCTTTGACGAAAAAGCCCAGGGCACTCCCCGGGCTTCTCGCAAATCGGAATGTGGGCCCTCGGGATTGGGGGCCACCTTGCTACGCTTTGCTGGCCAACAGCGTAGGAGCCAAAGTTACGCATCCCGCGTTCGACTCGCTTCCGGTCGTCTGAACCGGGTTTGGGTACATGACGTTTGGGTAGATGACCTGACGAGGCGCTTTGGCGCGATGGATAGTTAGGGCCAGCACGGGCATAGTGCTGGCGGTGGCAAGAAGCGCCAATGCAAACGCAAACGGAAAACCAAATCCTTTTTGTTCCATCGTTTCGTTATCGCACGCTGGCAATGTGACCCCTGCGCGATCCATTGTGCAATGCACAATAAACCGATTCACGACACTGGATGAGAGGGATCTGCGCCGCGCTTCGGAACAGGCGACTTTCATTTCTTTGCACGCAAGTTCATGCCCGACAATGACCGCAGCTCTTTGGCCGAAAGGCTCCAATGCCGGGTTTGGGCCGCGAGCTCGACGAAGGTTTGATGCAGGATGCTTCGGGCGGCTTTGACCATTTCAGTGTCGTCGTAGTCGCTGCCGTTCAAACGGATCGGTACTTGAAAGTTGACGGTCCCGCGCTCGATCTGAAACGTGATGCAGACTTGCGTATCGGCATGGCCCCTGGCCGCCTCGATGCGGGCCATCTTGATCTTGAATTTGCTCATCGATTCATCCCCGCCGAAGGCCGTCAAGGCGAAATACGAATGACGCGCGCCGGCGGACGTATGGCTTCGGAGGTGACTGCCGTTAAATAAGGTGGCAGGAGATGGCCATCAGCCGAGCCGTCGGCCGCAGAATAGATTATCAGGGCCATTTCGGGGCGGGCGGCTGAGATCAAAGTGCTCTAATTGATCGCGCCATGGCTTCTTTAGCTAGTCGAAGCGCCTTCAAACGTGCGGTCCTTTCGCGAGTGGCCAGTGCTTCAGATTCATATTCGATCATCGCCCTTCGGCCGTCCTGCGCACGCTCTTCTTTTCTGAAATGTCTCTCTGCCCTTTCTCGGGCCTTATCTGAGCTCATGACGATCTTCTCCTGTGCGGCGGCATTGCCGCCAAGCAGAGCTGTTATCCGTTGCGGCGGGCCGTCCACGCCCGCTTAACCTGCCAGCCGCTGGAAAGAGGGAGGTGGCGGTTAGCGCACCAGTTCGCTCGTGTCCAGCACCTCAGCGCTTTCTGTGATGTCGGACAGCAGAATATCTACAAACGGGTGCTGGCGATTGAACGCCGGGCCTCGCTGATATTTGGATGTGGCAATTCGCTCGATCGCTGCGAGGTTGCGCTTGCCGAGCGCGTTGTACTGTTCGCGATAAAGGCTCCTCCGCCCTCCGTAGGGCTGTCTGGGATCGACCCAGTCGTCCATGACGCGCCTGCTGATGAACGCCATTACTTGGCGATCGCCGTCCCATCCGTGGAGCAGCAATCCATCGCTGTTGTGCGGGCCATCCTCGACAGCAAATTTGGTGAGTTTCACGATCGGACCTATCTGGCGGTGAGGCTGAACGAAATCGGCCATTAGCTGTCACCGCCGTTCACGCTGTACGTTTGACTGTGGCCGCATTCGGCGCACGCGTAGGTGCGAAGCTCCAACGCGCCGTCGCTTGAGTCAGGCTTCACCAGTTTAAGCACCATAGTTCCCGAGCATAGAGCGCATCGGGAGGCCGCCATGGCCGCGAGTCGTTCTTTCGTTGCCACGTGGAGCCCCTTTCGGGCCGAAACGGCGTTGCCTTGATTTACGCGCTCAGCTGCGCTCTCCGCGTCACAGCACTACCCGACGCGGCGTCTGATCGCCGTCGTCCTTGTGGTTATGCAGAAATCGCGCGATCTGTCCCTTTGCGGGGGCCGTCTGCGCGAAGTCGGCGAGAGAAGTGGCGTTTTTGAAGAGTTCTCGTTGAATTTTGGTCGGAAGAGCGCCCCATCGCATGATGACGGCCGCTCCTAGACATTCCAGAATTTTCTTGGCATTGCCGCGGGCCTGACCAATCTTCAGATCTGCCGACGCTTGGGCCGTCGAGTCGGAGCCCAGATCATCCGATGCTCTCGCCCCCGTATTGCTCCGAGCGGAATTGGAAGCGCCACCCTCGTCGTCCCACCGCGCAATAGCAATGGCGTGGTGGCTGGCATCGGTTTGATGGTTTTCTCTCGAGCTCATTTATCACATATGGGGTGCGGGACCGACATTTACTATGGAGGACGCAGGGGTGGACGCTTAGGCGGTCTGCGACGGACACCACGCAACCATACGGCCACAAGGCAGCCGCCGTTTTGATTGCCACGACAGGCGTCCTCCGGCACCCGGTCAGCTGAGGGTTGTCATCCTGAAGGCCGAGTGAAATCTGTACAAAACCGCTCACCAAACGCCGGCCGTGAGGTGACAGTGGCTCGCGGTCCAACACGCGAACGTGTTCGCATTCGTCGCAATCTTCCCGGCAACGCAGCTGTTGTTGTGGTCCTCACGACAAAATCTTTTATTTGAGCTATCATAGGAGGCCCACTTGCTCCATAAAACACTTATCGCGCTTGCGGCAGCGGTCGCCCTCGGCTGCGTGCCAGTCGCGACGAATGCGTTCGCTGCCGGACATTCAGCTGGTCATGCCAGCGTAGGACACGCGACGGGCGGACGCGCGATGGCTGGCGCCGCTCGTCACGGACATGCAGCAGGGTTCGCTCGTGGCGGCCGTGTTGCCAGATACGGACGCGGCTACGGCCGCGGACCGATCTACAATGGTCCGATCTATGACAGTTGCGCGGGTTATGGTTACGGCTACGGTTACGGCCCTGGCTATGGCTACAATGGATGTCCCGGCTATGGTGCTCCCCTTGTCGGCGGTGTGTTAGACGGCATCTTGGGTGGTTACGGTCCCTACTGAGCCCGCGCAGCGCGCTGAATCACGGCGGCCGCCTTCCCGACGGGAAGTGCGACCGCTTGCCGCCAGCGCTCATGGCGCTTATCCGTATGAGGATGCCCCCCGGTCAGATTCATCCTCCTCGCCTCAGCGGTCGTAGTGCGGGCCAAACGTGTCCACACTGTCGAATGCGAGCAACTGCGCGAGCAGCGTACGGGCGCGATTGGTGCGGCTTTTTATCGTCCCTACCGGCGTCGCGCAGATGGCCGCTGCTTCCTCATAGGAGAAGCCAGACGCCCCGACGAGCAGCAGAGCCTCGCGTTGAACGAGGGGTAACTTTGCCAGCGCGTTCGAGAGCTCCTTGAGTTCCAAACGACTGTGCTGCCCCGGAGCCGAGGTCAGGCTCTCCGTATAGGTGCCGTCCGCATCTTCGACTTCGCGGCGTCGTTTGCGATATTCCGACCGAAACTGGTTGCGCAGGATGGTGAACAGCCACGCCGGCATGTTTGTCCCAGGCTGAAACGAACTAATGCTGGCCATGGCGCGCAGGAGCGTCTCCTGCACGAGATCATCCGCGCGGTCAACGTTGCCGCTGAGTGATATCGCGAACGCGCGCAAGCTCGGCACGGCAGCGAGCATAGCGTCACGCTTGGGCGGCTGCAGCACCGCTTTTTCGATCCTTTGTCGACGTACATCGATCGCTTCTTGTTCATCGCAGACGCGTTCGCAGACGGATGTTTCGTCCTCATGCTGGTCTGGTGTCACCACCGCAATCCACATTTGTTGCGCGCCTTCTCGAAAGCCTAACGTCCGAGATGCAGCGACGAATGTTTGGTCCGGCAAACAATGATGCAAAGGCATGACGCTTCCCTTCGTGAAGAAGTCTACACCCGCCATGAATCAAGCGCGACGGGCAAACCGTCCCTCTATTAGAGGACACGAGTAGGATATTATCTGTTCTATTTTGACCACCGCCATGGATGACAACGCGAATGATCCTCGGCACATGATCCTTACACTCCACGGCGTCGCGCCCATAAAGCTTCATGCCGAGGAAGGCTGTGCAAAAATTACACACCTGGATAAGACCAGGGCTCGCGCTAAGCAGCAACGCTGTCACACGGACAAAAAAATAAAATCAATTCTCGATTCGCGGCTGGTCGTGCAGAATGACATTCAACAATGAACTATGGACCTCGATGCCGTGCTCGATACTGCCGTTGTAGGCTATAAACCCCAGCTTGCGGAATTTGTTCATGAAGAAACTCACGCGCGAGCGCGTCGTTCCGATCATCTCCGCGAGCGTCTCCTGGCTGATCTTGGCGATTATCGGCTCCGGTTTTGATTCCTTACCGAAGTTCGCCAACAGCAGGAGCATTCTGGCAAGACGCTTCTCGCTTGAATTGAAGAGCTGATCGACAAGGTCTGCTTCGACGCGGATGGCGCGGCTCAGAAGATGGGCGATGAACATCTCGGAGAATGCCGGTTCCTCATGGATTGTCTTGACGATCGCTGATTTTTCCAATTGAACGATGATGGAATCCGCCATGGTTGTGACCGTTGCGATGCGTTGCCCCTGCCCGGCAAGACAGCCCTCGCCGAAGAAATCGTCCGACCCAAGGATCGCGATGACCGCTTCCTTGCCTTGCTCGGACACGACGGTGAGCTTCGCCTTGCCTTTCTGGATGTAAAAGACCGCATCCGCCGGGTCCCCTTGCGAATAGACAACCTGACCTTTGCGGTACTTGCCGATGTCGCGGCCTTCTCCGATACGGGCCAGAAAGTTCTTAGGATCGAACAAGCCGGCTCCTCGCTCCGGCGAAACGGCTCTGTTTTTCCCGCTCGCCGTTGCTTTCGAGGCCAATTTTCCCACCACGGCACCTGCTTTTGGAGGCAATCAGGAGAACAGCACGGTAAATCCGCAATGAGCGCCTGCGTCTTGATGGCACGGAATTCGACAAATCAAATACTGCATCGGTCTGTCGAGGCAATCATGCTTTCGCAATGGTTGGCGACTGATTAGAAGCCCCACGTCGAGCGGAATTCGACCAAAATAAATACAAGGGAAATCGCACATGCGAAGACGACAAGCCCGATTTGTACGCTCGGCGATGGATTGTCAGCGGACGCCTGCGCTCGCGACATCATTGGCCACTCCGGAGCCCACTTCAGCCTGCGTCGTCCATGACGTTCCGTCATCGAACCCTCCCGTAATTTGCATTAATTGCCGCTTAGAGCTGATATAGGTATGATGATCGACCTTTGCCAGAAGTTGCGCATCAAAACTTGCAGCGATAAAGCCGCGCTCGTGCGAATTCTTCCACGCCTCCGCTAAATGACGGCAAAATCCGCTATACCGACGCAATTGCCAGCTGGCGCCCGTGAACAAGTCAACGCAGAACCGGACGCTTGCGCTTGAACGTGGTCAATTTTGCCTTGGAAGGGCCTGAGTCGGCTAATCCAGGTGAGCACTTTTGCTCAGTCATTCTGTTCGAGCGGGCATACATTAATTCAATTGACGAACGTCGGCCGTCCAAAAACGGCGACGATCAGAAGCGTCTTTGGGAGAGGTCGGCCATGGAAACCTTTTTCATAATAATGGCCATAGCAGCAATGTCCGGCGTTTGCGTTTGGTTATTCGTCGTTGAACCCCGTAGAAAAATCTACGATCGATAACCGGGCGAGCCGAACGAGCTGCGCATGAGGTCGCGATCGAATTCCTATGCGGCGCCGGTCTGCTGTTCGGCTGACTTCACTGGCACAAAGCGCATGGTCGGACGACGCACCGCCTCGCAGATCGCTGCGGCATCGGCGGCATCATTCTTGGTGCGCTTGACGTAGGCTTTTACGTCCTTCGCTGGCATCAGCCGCACCTCATGGCCGAACTTCGTGAGTTCGCGTGCCCAATGGTGCGCCGTAGCGCAGGCCTCGAGGCCAACAAGACACGGCGCCAGAGCTTCGAAAAATTGCATAACCTGGCTGCGCCGCAATTGCTTGCGGACAACCACCTTCTCGTCGCCATCTATTCCGTGAACCTGGAACATGTTCTTGGCGATATCCAAACCAATAGTGGTAGCTTGCATCTGGACGGATCCCTCGTGTGATTCGTCGCAACGATCACCTTACTGGCAATGCGTCGCTGGGAGCGGGCGCCGTCCACCACATCACAATCAGACGTGAGCAATCGCAGCGAAAAACGCCCTTACGATCGCCCAATCGGGAAGGTTGGTAGTTAACCGGCAAGGAGAACCGACTTTCCTCCGCGGGCTTGGTCAGCCGCCCGCTCAAAGCCATTGTCGCGATAGCCAGAGTGTCAGCGATCCTCACAAGGTCCGGCACGTTCTTCGCGATCAACTTAGCCATCATATTGTGACGGTGAACCTTGATGGTGACTTCGGCCATCTCACGGTCGGTCGTTCGCTTGCCGTCATGGCAGTCGCGCCCGCCCGACAGGAATCTCAATTCGACAATTCACGCCTTCTTTTGCAAACACGAGATCGACCTTGCCTCCAAGTTCGTGAGGAATGAGGTTGCGTATAAGTGTGGTGCCGTAGCTGGATGGGTGCTCAAAATCCACCGTTGGACCGCCAAGCTCGCGCCAGACCAAGGTCAGGTTGGTCACCTCTCCGTTCGGCTTAAAGTCCCAATTGACGGATACCTGGCCGCCTGGGATCGACAGGGCGCCATATTTCGCGGCGTTCGCGGCGAGTTCGTGCAACACCCTCGCCACCGCTTGAATTTCGGTCGCATCGAGCACGATGTCGGTCCCGCTGATCGTAGGATCGGCAAAACATACATTCTAGTGAGTAGCCTAGGAGCGCAAATCCGGCGATCAACAGAACTCCACCGACCGTTTCCATAGCTTGTTGCCGCAGAGGATGAGTATGGGCCATCCAGGCGAAAGCCGTGCCAAGCAGTACCGTAATGACGCTAAGTGCACCGATCATGGGTCGACCCTGCAACGAGCCGTTCGCTTTCTCCATGGCAAGAGCATGGAGGGAGGCTTGGCGAAGTGACGTGTGTCACAGAACCTCACCGCGAGTTTTTCGTGTTAGCGGCCGTTTTCTTAACCAGAGCGGATCGATAAGCGGGGTCGGGCTCTCCGGCGGTCGTAGTCTCACATCCAATCCGGGCCCAGGACAGCGCTTTCGCCGTGTACATTTCCCCCGCTATTTCGAATACGCCAGGATCGTCAAACGTCCCGCCTGCGATCACCTGTCGGTCTTGTAGCGCAGCCACACGCCAGCGGATCACGCTGGCACACGCCGGGCAGAAATCGTACTCGACTGGGTTTCCGCTTTCGGCAATGCGCTTAAACGTCCGTGTTTCCCCTCGAAATTGTAGGAGAGCGGCGTTTTCGATGACGACCGAGATACCATAGGCGCTGCCGGTGCGCTTCTTGCACGCGTCACAATGGCAAAGCTGCGCATAAAGGTAGCCTGCGATGGTGAAACGTAGCGCCCCGCAAGAACATCCACCTGACAACGGCATTCTACCCTCAGTTTGGTCGCCTGACGTCAAAATCCGCACGCGCTGGACGACGCAATCTGGGACATTACTGTCTGACTTTGGCCTAAAACGCTATAGGCGTTTACCTCACATTTGGCGACGGCATCAAAGCCGTACGACGCCGCTATATAAGCCATGACAGCGAGCAAAATTGCACCAGCGCAAAAAACGAGGATGCGCTGGCCTCGCGCTCTACTGATAGAGGCCGAGAGAGGCCGCCGAAGGTCACTTTTGAAAGCAAGTGCCATGTTCAGTCCTGATGAGATTTGATTTGCAGGGGCGGGGCGACGATCTCGATTGCCCGAGGACAAGCAATATTTCTCCAGTCTTCCAACTCGACCTCTCGCGATTGGCTCAAAGCCCACACCTCTGCAAAAACCTCCTCTATTGCCCCCGCTGGCTGGAAAGCGATCAGTAACGCACTAACATTGGTCAGGGCGGCAAACGCGTGCGGAACGCCTCTCGGCCCCAATAACGTGTCCCCAGCCTTCAGATGGAATCGCTCGCCGCCCACCTGGAACAGGAATTCGCCGTGGCGCACGCAGAACCATTCGTCCTGCTCGCGATGCATGTGCAGCGGCGGTCCGCCCTTGATTGACCGGACGGTGTCATAGACGCAAAGCTCACCGCGTGTATCCTGTGCGGATAGTTTGCATTCGAATCGCCACCCGCCGATGTCCATCGGGGCGCCAAACCGGTCGGTGCCGGCATCGACCAAGATGGCTTTTTGCGCCCGGAGACCCCCGTTGCTGTCGATCAGCATTAACCACTCCTCGAAGCGCGGATTTGCATCGAACCGCGTATTTATGGAAGCAGAATGCTTCGGCTAATGGCAGCAGCAGTATTGCGAAGTCGGGATTCAAAAGTGCATAACTGCGGACATGTTTGATTGGAATGACCTCAAGTACCTCTTAGCCGTTGCCCGATCGGGCAGCACGTTATCCGCAGCGAAGTCGCTGGGCGTCAACCAATCGACTGTTCACCGCCGGATTCAGGAGTTGGAAAGACAGCTCGGCTGTGAGCTCGTCAGGCGCCATCCAACGGGATACCGGCTTACGGAATTGGGCGAGCATGTTCTCGCATATGCGACGAGGGTAGAAGCTGCCGCGATCGATTTCGAACGTTCCATTTCCGCTAAATCAAATGAGACAAGAGGGACCGTGAAGGTGACGTGCCCAGAAGCGCTTGGACCGCGTCTGATCGGTGCGCGTCTTATCGAAAAATTCAATGCACGCTACCCCGACGTGCGAATTGAATTCGTCATGAGCGACAGAATTCTCGAACTCGGCACGGGCGATGCCGATATCGCAATTCGTGCGAAGCGGCCGATCGAAAACGCACTGGTCGGACGAAAAATCGCCGATTCACCCTGGGCGGTGTACGCAAGCCGGTCCTATGTCGCCCGACATGGGAGTGTCGAGAATCCAACTGAAATCGACCGACATTCGGTTGTTACGTTCTCGGGGGCTTTGAGTGATCATCCTGCGGTGCGGTGGATAAAATCAGTGGCACCCAATGCGCATGTCGCGGCGCGAGCCAACAGCCTCGCGGCGCTGCTCCCGTCGGTGAGGTCCGGAGCGGGCATCGCTCTTATGCCTGTTATTGTTGGTGAGAATGAGAGCGATTTGGTGCGAGTCCTTGATCTCGGACCGGAAATGGGGACTCCGTTCTATTTATTAACGCACCGGGACCTCCGCCGCACCCCACGCATTCGCGCATTCTTCGACTTCATCATAGAGCACCTCGATCAAGTCCGGCCACTTCTCTCGCCAAGTCATGCCGATCTTGTCGGACGGACACAGCCCAAGCGTAGCGCTGCACGCATTCGCAAAACTTCGACGCCTTGACCCGCGGCCTGAGTTCAAAGATGTAGCAGCGTCTGAAATGGGTCAGGATCTACCAAGTCGGCCTGATGACTGCACGTCCGCTTTCCACCCAATCGCGTCCATCGGAGCCGTCATCCGCCAGGACGCGACGTGCCATTAGCGACCGAAGTCGGTGCAGGGTGGCAGTTGATTTCCGAAGCGAAGGGATCCGTTACTGCGTGTTCAGCCCGCGGTGTTCCTTTGCGGAGGCGTGGCGCTAGATTGGCCGGCCGGAGTGCGCGGCGCAGCGTCCAAGGAGATACGCTCTACTGCGGTTTCAGATCCGCAGTTCGGATAACTCTGGCCCACTTGTCTGTTTCTTTGGCAAGGTACTTACCGTAGTCGGCGGATGTCATCGGCGCCGGCACGGTGCCGAGATCGGCAAGCCGGGCTTTGATCTGCGGATCCGTCACGAGTGCCGCCACCTCGTTGTTGAGGATAGCGACCACGTCCGCCGACACGCCTTTCGGCGCAGAGAGGCCTTCTGTGATGCTTGCCTCGTAGCCGGGCAGAAAGTCGCCGATTGTCGGCAAGTCAGGAAAAGTTTCGGATCGGGTCGACGACGTGATCGCCAAGGCGCGCAGCCGGCCGGCCTTAACGTGGCCGACGGCAGGCGGCATGGTTGAGAATACCGCCTGCACTCTGCCGCCCATGAGATCAGTAAGGGCGGGCGCCAGGCCGCGATAAGGGACGTGCACCATCTGAACTCCCGCCTCGGATTCGAAAAGCGCGCCGGCCATATGGGCGACCGAGCCGACGCCGGCGGACCCATAATTGATCTTGCGCGGATTGGCCTTGGCGTAGACGATGAATTCGGAGAGCGTGTTGGCGGGAAAGGATGGAGGCACGACAAGGACAAGAGGACTCAGTGCGATGCCTGCGATCGGCGCAAAATCGCGGAGGAAATTGTAGTTGAGCTTGTCGTACAGCGTTGCCGTAACGGCATCCGCGGAGCCAGAGATTAGGAGGGTATAGCCATCGGCCGGCGCCCGCGCCGCCATCCCGGCGCCCACCGTGCCGCCTGCTCCGCCGTGGTTTTCGACAATGAATGGTTGGCCTAGCCGTTGCGAAAGCTTCTCGCCGATGAGCCGGGCGAGAATGTCCGAAGCGCTTCCGGCTGCAAAGCCGACGACGAGATGCACGGGACGGCTCGGATAGGCCGCAGCGCGAACGAAGCGCGGCAGGGCCGGCAACGCGGCCGCCCCGGCTGCAAGGCGAAGGAATGCTCTGCGACGAAGATTCATGGCCTAACCTCCTGGAATGCTTGGAATAGCCAGTCACTTCACGGTCTTGAACAGGGGCTTCCTCGATTGCCAACCCGCCTGGAGAACTACGCATTCACGGCCAGCGATCTGATGCTGGACCGTACGCGGCGGAGGTGTTTAAGGTCCATGGTTCAGAAGCTTAATTGTCCTGAATGGGCAGCCATCCACGGTTGGATTCGATGGATCGGAATGAGTCTGGCGTAGGCCGATTTCGTCTCGACCTCGTTCGACGTGAGCTGTTGCGTGACGGCGTGCCGGTCCAGCTCGGCAGTCGGGCTTTCGATCTGCTCTGCGTGCTTGCCGCTGCGAACGGTAAAGTAGTCGGCAAAGACGAATTGATGACCCGGGTGTGGCCGGGCGTGGTTGTCGAGGAGAACAACATCCAGGTTCACGTCTCGGCGCTGCGGAAAGCGCTGGATGATGGGAAGGGCGGCGAGACCTATCTGATGACCGTACCCGGAAGGGGTTATCGGCTGGTTGGGCTCACGGCCGCGCGCTCAGCCGACGCGCGCGAGGTCTTGTCCCTGCCCGCAACATCGAGCGGGCCGCTGATCGCCGTACTGCCGTTTCAGAACATGAGCGGTGATCCCGAGCAGGAATATTTCGCCGATGGCATGGTCGATGAAATCATCACCGGTCTGTCCCGCATAAAATGGCTGTCGGTGGTCTCGCGCAATTCGACGTTCATCTACAAGAATAAGCCGATAACGATCGCCGAGGTGGCGGAGAAATTTGGCGTTCGCTACGTGCTTGAGGGCGGCGTACGCAAGGCAGGAAATCGGGTGCGGATCACTACGCAGCTGATTGACGCCAAAACAGACACGCACCTTTGGGCCGAGCAATATGACCGCATCGTGCAGGACGTCTTCGCACTGCAGGACGAGATTACGATGTGCGTCATCGGCGCCATCGAGCCCAGCCTGCGGAAAGCCGAAATCGAGCGCGTCAAGCGCCAGCGCCCAACAAACTTCAACGCCTATGACCTTCTGTTGCGAGCGCTGCCATTCGTCCTGACGCACACTCCGAGCGACTCGGCGATCGCGGTCCCGCTCCTCGAAGAGGCGCTGAAGCTCCAGCCCGACTATGCTGCCGCACATGCATTCTTGAGCCGTTGCCTGCATCATCGCTATGCGCGGGCAGGACGACGGGACGAGGATCGCGTTGCGGCGATTCGGCATGCCCGCTCTGCTGTCGCCTACGGCAGCGACGATGCAACGGCGCTGGCAGTCGCGGCCCACGTCATCGCATTGGACGCCCACGACGCCGCAACGGCGGTCAATCTGTTCGAGCGCGCGCTGGAATTGAGTAACTCCAATATTTTTGCACTCAGCTTGAGCGCGACCGTGTTCGCCTGGATGGGCAAAGCCGAGCTCGCGATCCAACGTGCCGAGCGAGCAATATCATTGAGTCCATTCGACTCGTATAATTTTCGTTCACATCACGCGCTCGCCATCGCACACTTTTCCCGCCGACGTTACAAGGACGCGGTCGAGGCGGCGCGGAAGGCCCTCGACTACAATCCAGGCTTCAGCGCTGGCCATGCCTATTTGGCAGCGGCACTGCTCCGAAACGGCCAGGCCGCAGACGCGAAAGCGGCCGCTCAGGACGTCTTGCAGCTCGAACCGACTTTCACCGTCCGCGGCCTTCAGGGCGCTGCTCTCGAACCTGCCGTGTTTGGCAGTTTCGCAGAGGCTTGGCGCGAGCTCGAATTACCCGAGTAATAGCGGACATTGTCGTCAAACCGTCAGCGTGGCACCCGGAGCGGTCGTCGCAACGGAATTTCAAAGTGCCGGGGACCGTTGGCAGTTTCGCAAGATTGTCAAGTGCGGGCTACGTTAGGAATTTGCGCCACAAGATGGCTTTGCACCGCAGCAAGGTGCAGGACCAAATGTCGGCTTCGGATCGATGCTGTCGAAAAAGGCTTGAGAACGTCGCCGATCAAGTCCAGGAGTCGAATAAGAATCCATGGGATTCTCAATACCCCGCGCCAATCCCGGCCTTCTCGTGGAGCCTCGTGTCGCTGGAGGAGGCGGAGAGACGTTCATTCCAGCACGATAATTACCTTGTGCGCTGACTCGTTGTTATTCTGCTCGCATTCTTAGCAACTCAGCGGATAGCACCCGGTGTACAACCCGTATAGCCTGCGTGAAAAGGAGGCCGTTTTGGCGTAATTCTTTTATCTGACTCAATCGAGCAATCGAATCCGTTCTGCCGCGACACACTGCGACAGCTTACGTCGAGCGCCTCGAAGGCGAGAATGAATTTCTCCGCGGGCAAGTTCTCGCAAAGGACAAGACCATCGCGGCGCTATTGGAGGATAGGGAATGCGCGCGATCATGGCTGTGGGCTATCGAACAGCAGAGCCGTCCGATAGTCCTCGCCGTTAGGGGATCCAGCCGGGAGATAGTGGCTACAAGAGGGGTACACCTGACTTGTACCCACGATGAAGCGACAAGGGCTTGCCGCTTCTCGAAATTCCGCCCCCGCTTTGTCGGGCTTGCCGCCCGGACCCCCGCGCCGCCACTTTGCCTCGACACAGCTATTTGCATTGCTGTGCGATTGGCAAAGCTGGCTGCCGCTCCTGCGTGGTTGCTCGGGGCGCATGTGTAGCATGACGCCTAAACCTCACACACCGCCGGACGGCGCTCAGGTCTGCGCGCGGCACCGAAGGCGCCGTGCTCGACTGGCAGCGCGGGGTCGGCCGGCAGCGCCGGGCGGTCGCGCGCCCGATCTTAGGATCGGGTAAACCTCATCGGGGTATCGAACACGCGTCCAATAGTCCTCGGAAGCCGCGGGCTATTGAACACGCGTCCCGATACCCGCCTCGGCGCGCTCCCTCCGACAAAGCGGGGGCGGGAGAAAGCGAGGTCGCGTTCGCGACCACATCTCACCGGCCGCGGCGGCCGAGGACGCGAAGCCGCAAGCCGATACAGCGCATTTGGCGTGGCGGCAGAGTGTCAATGCAAAACCGCGTCTTGCGATCCTGACAGTTTCGTCCACGCGAGCATCGGCAGCGATGCCCACGCTATACGCTTCGTTGTAATCGTCGAACTGATGCCGCCGGGCCGCCATTAAGTGCAGCGGCGATGCGGCCTGCAATTGCTTCTGAAGCGCGTCGCAGAGGGTGGTTGTCGAGATGTGCATAACGGGCGGTGGTCGCCGCCTGAGCATGGCCTAGTAGGCGGCCGATGATCGGCAAGCCCAGGCCGCCGCCGGCACCGAAGCTCGCGTAGGTGTGCCGGAGATCGTGCAGGCGCACGCCAAGCAATCCAGCTCGCCCGATGACGGCATCCCATGGGCGCTTCAAATCATGGCGTGGCTGGTCCAGGCGGTCCCCCGGGATTACGTAAGGGCCGACCCGCTCCAGCCCATTCAGCACCGCAAGGGCAGGGGCGTTAAGGATGATTGTCTTCCGACCGCTCTTGCTGTCCGGCAGGAATAGACACCCGCGCTCGATATCGACGTACTCCCACCGCAGGTGCAGGATTTCCCGTAGGCGGCAGCCGGTGAACAGAAGGAGCCGCAGTGCCGCCGCCGCAGACGGGTTGATCTTGGTGACGCGCGCGGACTTCGGCGCATGCTTGGCGGTGGGCTTGGTTTCGTCCACCGCCCACGGGATGCCAGTGGTCTCAGCTTCCCGGATCGCGTTGCCTAGCCGTTCCAGTTCCTCGCCGGTCAGAAACCGCTCGCGGCGGCTTTCCTTGAACTTATCGACCCCACGCGCTGGATTGACACCTTCCGGTACGGTGCCCGCGCGCCCCGCGAAAGCGTACAAGCTACCGATCACGGCCAGCACGCGATTGGCCTGAAACGGGGTTTTGGCAAGCGAGGAATGCAGCTTGGCGACCTGGAGCCGGGATAGCTTGTCGGCCTTGGTGGTGCCCACGGCGGGCTTCACGATACGGTCCAGGATGTCTCGGTAGAACTCCGCTGTTGCGGGCTTTCGCTTGGCGCGCACGTGGGCGGCCATGAACAGAGCCGCGAGCTCGGCCACTGTGGGCGTGCCGCGTTCGGCGGTCTTTTGGTTCGCCGGATCGTGGCCGTGCGCCACCGCCCCCAGGATGACCTTTGCCCGGGCTCTGGCGCGCTCTGGTGTGATCTTGCCGACGGCGGCTATGGTGTAGCGCCGCACGGGCGCACCGCGTCCCGCGCCCGCCCTGTAGACCACCACATAGGATTTTGCGCCGGTCGGCCGCACGCGCACGCCGAAGCCGCTCACGGTGTCATCCCACGCCGTGAACTCCTTGCCGTTGGATTGAAGGGCATCGACCGTTCGCTTACTGATTCGCTGTGCCGTCATGGGGTGCTCGCTGCGTTTCGGTTCGGGGTAACACCGGGGCAGCACCGAAAAGGCATCTCCCGGAATTTCCGAGTAGCAGCGTAGAAGCGGAAAAGCCCGTAACAACGGAGATTTTATCGCTCAAGGAAAGTCTAGGAAATTCAGGGAATTGGACAAAATAAGACTGTGGATCAGGAGGTCGGTAGTTCGAATCTACCCAGCTGTACCAGCGCCTCGTTCTTTATGACGTCGACCACGATCGGCGCTCAGCCAGTCCGCGTCCTGCCATACTCTGCGGTTTTTGCTCGCTTGCCGGGATGCAGGCCCTTGTGCGCGGCAATGTGGTGGCGCTTGTGCGCGGCGATGCCACGCCCGCGGTGCTGCGCCAGACGGTGGCGCGCTTTGCGCAATGCGGCGTGTTGTACGCCCGCTCCGCCGCGGTGACTGACGTATTCCTTGCCGTCGACCGGGCCGACATGCGGCGCGTCGCGATCCAGATAAGGTCGGCCGATCCCAAATTCCTTGCCGTGCGCGTCGATCCACTTCCACAGGTCTTCGCTTGATGCCCAGCGCTCGGCGCGCGTTGCGCCCTTCACGCTCACCAGGTCGATCGCAAGCCCGTGGCCGTAGCCGCCGCGGCGGCTGCCGCCGTGATAGGAGTTGTCGGCGCGCGCCTTCTGACCGGCCGCGATGGTCTGCCGGTAATCGTCGCGAAAGGCGCTGGTGATGCCGGGCTCAAGCCCAGCATCGTCCATGGCGCGCAGGGCGCGATAGAGCGTCAGTCGGAAGGCCGGGATCCATGCCGCCGATCACATAGTCGATCAGCGGCAGGCCGGCGTGTTGCGCGGCCGCCGGATCTTTCCAGGTGAAATCTTCCTCGACCAGCTTGGTGAAAGTCCTGGTGACGGTCCTGACCTTGCCTTTGCGCTTGATTTTCACCTTGCGGTGTTCCGGCACCTTGATGGTGTCGACCTTCGGCGTGCGCTCGTACACCGACCAGAGATAGCGATCGATGCAGGTCTGCTGCGCGGCACACGGGTCGTTGGCTTCGAGCGTGTCCCTTTGTTCGAGCGCGCCGATCGTGACGTTCGGTTCGGCGAGAGCTGCACCGAGACAAAGGACGATCGCGAGGCCGCTCAATGTCGAGCAGCCGACAAAGCGCACGAGCCGCATCGTGCCCTCTCCCCTTTTCCCCATCGGCAGTATGGCGAAGGATGGAGAGTCGGCAAGCCGCAGCGTTTCAGCGGCATGCGTCAGATGTGGAAAAGCGGAATGTGTTGCGGAATGAGCACAAAAAGTTCCACATCGGCGGCACGGAGCGTGGGTGCCGCGCTATTTCTTGTTGATGCGCTCCAGGACCGGCAGCCAAGTGTCCTGTTCGTGCTTGACGAAGGCCAGAACCTGCTCGGGCGTCATCGCGCGAGTGTAGCTGCCGACCTTGCCAAGCTTGGCCTGAAACTCGGGATCGTTGTTCACCTCGGCGAGGTCGGTGCTGACCTTGCTGATGATCGGCGCCGGCGTGCCGAGCGGCGCCAGCAGCACCTGCCAGCCGAGCGCCGCGAAGCCGGGTATCGTTTCGGCCACCGTAGGCAGATCGGGGAATTGCGGCAGGCGGTGCGGCGAGGCCACCGCGATCAGCCTGACCTGGCCGGCGCGCACCGCGCCGACGATGCCCGAGTAACCCTCGATGATCATCGACACGCGTCCGGACCCGACGTCGCCCAGTGCCACTGCGGGCCCGGCCGTATAGGGCACGGTAAGCAATTTGATGCCGGCGCGGTCCTGCAGCACTTCGCCGGTCAGATGGGTGAGCCGGCCGATGCCGGTCGCGGCGATCGACAACTTTCCCGGTTCCTTTTTGGCGCGTTCGATGAGCTGCGGCAGCGTCGAAATGCCGAGCGACGGATTGACCGCGATGAACATCGGGTTTTCGGCCGCATAGCCGATCGGCAGGAAATCCCGCGGCAGCCGCAGCGGCAGATTGGGCGCCACCGTCGGCAGCGCCACAAAGGTCGACAGCACCGGCATGTAGAGCGTGTAGCCGTCTGGGGCGACATCGGCTGCGGCGCGGGCGCCGACGCTGCCATTGGCGCCCGGATGGTTAACGACGATGACCTGCTTGCCCCACATCCTGCTGAACGAGTCGGCAATGAAGCGGGCGTCGACGTCGGGTGTGGCGCCGGGCGCGGCATCCGAAATGATGGTGACCGGTTTGGTTGGATAATTGTCGGCTTGGGCGTGCGCGGCCGATACGCCAAATAACGCCAGTGCAGCCGTTGCAGCGACGCTAAGCAAACTGCGCAATCCTCTCATCGCTTCCTCCACTTCTGCTTTCGCTTGGCGGCGTTTGCGAAAAGTACACGGTCTTTCTTCGGCCGGGCTTTACCTTAACACGAAGTGTGCTGAGCCAAGGGCATGCTCCCTTAGTGATTATCTTCTATCACGTCGGCTTCGGGCATGATCCATCACGACGGGTTGCGTGAGCGGCGCCACACCATTGACGGCCCTGCGGAATTCGGCTCCCGCGTTCGACGCGCGCGTCGATGCGGCGGCGTGTCGCACGGAGCAAATAACCGCAGCGCCGGCGCCTCTCAACATCTCGATCCACGACGATCTCTCTGCCGTTGAAAAGCTGTGGCGCCGTTTCGAGCGCGTCGCCGATTGCACGCCGTACCAGACGTTCGATTGGCTCGCGGCATGGCAGCGTCATGTCGGCGTCTGCGACCGCGCGCGGCCCGTCATCGCCGTCGCACGGTTCGCGGATGGCGAGCCGGCGTTCCTGTTGCCGCTTGCCGTCGAGCCGTCAGGCGCGACGCGGCGGCTGTGCTGGCTCGGCCAGGATCTGAACGATTATAACGCGCCGCTCCTGACCAAGGATTTTGCGCAGCGGGTACCGCCCGATCGGTTTGTTGCGGCGTGGCGTGAGGTGCGAGCGCGCATCCAGCGCGAGTCGGCGCTACGTCACGATTGGATCGAGTTTCAGAAGATGCCGCCCGACATCGGCGGCCAGGCCAATCCGTTTTGCCAACTCGGCGTGGCAGCCAATCCGAGCGGCGCCCATTCGGCGGGTCTCGCCGGCGACTGGGAGCAATTTTATACCGGTAAGCGCTCGTCGGCGACGCGGCGACGCGACCGGATCAAGCGCAAGCATCTCTCGGCGTTCGGCGACGTCAGCTTCATAACCGAAGCCGACCCGGGCGATATCGACCGCACGCTGCAGACGCTGATGCAGCAAAAGAGCCGGCAGTTCGCGCATCGCGGCGTTGGTGACATGTTTGCGCGGCCGGGCTGGCGCGATTTTTTTCTCGACGTGGCCGTCAATCCGGCGACGCGGCCCATGGTTCATGTCAGCCGCGTGCAGATCGGCGAGGGCTGCGCCGCGGCCAATCTCGGCCTCGTGTTCGGCGGCACCTACTATCACATGGTGGCGAGCTACGACGACGGCGAAGTGTCCCGCTACGGGCCGGGCGCGCTGCATCTGCGCGAATTGCTGGCTTACGCGATCGGCCGCGGCTTGCAGCGCTTCGATTTCACCATCGGCGACGAGCCTTACAAGCGCGAATGGTCGGACAGCGCCGCCACGCTATGGGATTACCGCACGGTCGCGACATGGCGCGGCTCGCCGGCGGTCTGCCGCGCCGCGCTGGCGCGACGACTCAAGCGCTTCATCAAACAAACACCCTGGGCCTGGCGGACGGTGTCGCACACGCGCGCGCTGCTGGGGCGTGTGATGCAGGTCGACCCGTGAGACTGGCCCTCATCTCCGACATCCACGCCAACGTGGAGGCGCTGCGGGCCACATTCGCCGACGTCGGCAACCGTGGCGCCGATCGTATCGTCTGCCTCGGCGACATTGTCGGCTATAACGCCAATCCGGCCGAATGCATCGCGCTCATTCGCGATGTGAACGCGATCTGTGTCGCCGGCAATCACGACCTCGCGGTGTGCGGACGCATACCGACCAAATACTTCCCCGCCGCCGCCGCACGTGCGCTGGCCTGGACGCAGCGCCGGCTATCCTGGCGCGATCTGCAGTTTTTGGCGGCGCTGCCGTTGAAGGCGCACGTCGAGGGCGGCCTGGTCGCGGTGCACGGCGCGCTGCATCCGCAGACTGCGTGCGCCACGGTGCGTCTCGACACCGACGAGAAGCGGCAGCAAAGCTTTCAGGCGCTGATCGCCGACCGGTCCGGCGCGCGCATGTGTGCGTTCGGTCATACCCATCATGTCGGCGTTTACGAGTTTTGTTCCCGCGGCAGCGTCATCGCGGCGGAGCATGAGAAAACAACGCCGCTGCGCGATGACGCTTACTATCTGTTCAATCCCGGCAGCGTCGGTCAGCCGCGCGGCAAAGACACCCGCGCGAGTTACATGATGCTTGATCTCGTGGCGCGCACGGTCGCGGTGCACCACGTTGTCTACGATAGAGCGGCGACGCTAGCCGCGACCCGGCAGGCCGGCCTTGCACCGGCGCTCTCCCTCGTGGCCGGCCCGTTGCGCGACGCCATCGGCGGCGGCTTGCGCGCGCTGCACCTCGATCGGTCGGTCAGAGGCTTGGCGGCTTACCTCGGACTCTGAGGCCGCCGCAGTTCATCGTTCGATGCGGTTTAGCGGGCGCTCATGCGCCTCATGATGGGGCGGAAATCCGCTGCGCGGCGCGCTGCTTTCTCATTCAATCATTGCCAAGTTTCCGCGGCGGCATCGGCGTTGACAGTGCCGGTGAGGAGGGCGGATAGTCACTTGGAAATCTACCCAATGGGACCGTCGACAATGCAGCAGCCGTTTCGCAAACAACAAGACGCCGCGACGCCGAACCAGGCCTTCGACCTGCGCTCGACCCTGCAATGGCTGCGCTCGAACGGCGAATTGATCGAGACCGACAAGGAGGTCGATCCCGACCTGCAGATCACCGGCCTGCAGAAGCACATGGACGGCGGCTGTCCGGTGCTGTTCAACAATGTCAAAGGCAAGCCGAACCACCGCGTCATCACCAATCTGTTCGGCGACATGGCGGTGATCAACCGCATGTTCGGCTGGGACAGCGACGCCGACCGCGTCAAGAAGCTCGCCCACGCGCTGTCGCATCCGCTCAAGCCGGTCGAGATCGCGCAGAGCGAAGCGCCGTGCCAGGAACACGTCATCGAGAAGCCTGACGACGTCAACAAATGGCTGGTGCCGATCCGCCACACCACCTACGAGCCGGAGCTCACCGTCGGCTCCGGCATCCGCTGCGTTACCGGCCCGCAATTCGATGGCGGCTCCGACCTCGGCTACAACCGCATGAATTTCCGCTGGGGCAATATCGGCACGTTCCAGATCTCACCCGGCTCGCACATGTGGCAGGTCGTCAACAAGTATTACAAAGAGAACGAGCCGGTGCCGATTACGATGTGCTTCGGCGTGCCGCCGGCCTGTACGCTCTTGGCCGGCGCCGGCTTCGACTATGCGGTGCTGCCGATGGGTTGCGACGAAATCGGCATCGCCTCGGCGGTGCAGGGCGCGCCGATCCGCCTCGTCAAGGCGCGCACCGTCGACGCCATGGCGCTCGCCGACTGCGAGCTGGTGCTGGAAGGTTACGTCAATCCGCGCGACCGCCGCTTCGAGACCAAGGAAGCCGAGGACGCCGGCGTGCAGGGCCGCTACCACTTCCATCCGGAGTGGGCCGGCTACATGGGCAAGTCCTACAAGGCGCCGACCTTTCACGTCACCGCCATCACCATGCGCAAGCCGGAGACCAAGCCGATCATCTTCGCGCTCGGCGTCCACATGCTCGACGACCACAACATCGATACCACGGTGCGCGAGGCGGCGATCTACGAGCTGTGCAACCGGCTGCAGCCCGGCATCGTGCAGAACGTGGTGATCCCGTACTGCATGACCGACTGGGGCGGCTGCATCATCCAGGTCAAGAAGCGCCACCAGATCGACGAAGGCTGGCAGCGCAATTTCATGGCCGCGGCTTTGTCTTGCTCGCAGGGCATGCGGCTCGCCATCGCGGTGAGTGAAGACGTCGATCCGTACTCCATGGACGACATCATGTGGTGCCTGACCACGCGGGTGAATCCGCGCACCGACATCCTCAACCCGATCCCCGGCGGCCGCGGCCAGACCTTCATGCCGGCCGAGCGCATGACTGCCGGCGAGCGGCAATGGACCGCCTCGAACACCCAATTCGAAGGCGGCATGGGTATCGATGCCACGGTCCCGTTCGGCTACGAGAGCGATTTCCTCCGCCCGGTCTACCCGGTCGACAAGGTCAAGCCTGAGGATTTCTTCTCCAAGGACGACATCGCCAACGCCAAGAAGCGCATGCAGGGCTGGGTCAACTCGCTGGCGCGGACGGGGCGGTAGGACTCTTTCGACCCCACGCGATCAGGCACCTAACGGATGGGATTGTTCACAAAAAGATGTAGCCCAACGAAGGGCAGTCTCGGGCGCGTGTCTTCCCGATGAGCGAAATAACCCAGTCGCGCCTCTCGCTAGGTACGCGCATCCTGGCCCAACGTAGTGACGCGTAAATTATTTCCGCTAGGTCCGCCTCGCTCAAATTCGCGCGGAGCGTGGCCTGTTCAATAACATCGAGCGTAAATAGACAGATAAGACCCGGAAACTCCCTTTCTATGACGCGCCTTCCTTTACGTTCGTCAATTGCGAGCTTGGCGTTCATCGTTACCGCCTGAGCAATCGCATATGCCTCACCGTCATCCAGATCATCAGGGCTAGGTAGTCCCGTAAGTGATAAAGCGATCGCGTCAACTTTGCCATCTGGTTCCGCAACCTTGAGCGAGCCACTCCCAATCAGTTTATCCAGGTTCGCGTCCGTTTCCTTTTCTACCATCGGCTCATACTTGATCTCGTGAAGTACTGCCCTAGGAACTACAACGTCAAACGGCGTATGGCTTAGTATGAATTGCGGGCGGCATGAGCCAAGCAGGTTCAGGAGGACGCTAGTATCGATCACGAGCATATCGAGGTCCGTCTCTACTCGATCGGCTCTAGAAGATCGTGAAGGCCAGTATCATCAAGGCTGTCTATAATGCGTCTAATCTCCATCCGTGGCAGACGCAGCATCCGACTCAGCTGACCTTCCGTCACTAAATCTCGTTCATATGCCTCGGCAGCAAGCAGCCAAGTCTTAGGAGTTAGCAAGTCGTCATCTGCATCGCTCGCATCAAGTCCGGCTTCCGTCAGAAGTTTGCGAGCGAATTGACCATTAAATCCTCGCGAGCGGATGCTCTCCCAGGTTCGCTGGGGAAGCAATTTCAAATCTTCGAGTCGCCGGCAAGCAGCTTCATTGGAAACGCCAAATCGTGCCGCGACCAAAACCAAATGCCGTGGTGAGAACCGGCCGTGTTCTCGGGTAAGGTCCGAAAACATCGCGCGAACGGTAGGCGCGGGCATTAGCAGAGCAAAACCAAATCTTTTTGCGAACCGTTCTTCGCGTGAAGTCGTGTCGATCGAGGAGCTGTCAACGTCAGGTTCGCCGCGAGTTGCAATAAAATGACCAGTTTCGTGGGCGGCTGATTGTCGGCGCCGTTCCACCGAATGGTAGGAATTGAGAAGAATACAGGCGCCAATATGCTCATCAAACACAAAAAGACCGGAAATGCTCCTTTCTTCGATTGGCCGAATGAAAATTCGTATCCCGAGTTCGCTCTCTAAGACAGTGATGAGATCTTTCAATGGTGCAAGGCCGCGCCCCATTCTGTGCCGCAGTTCCAACGCGGCTTCTTCCGCCTGAGCCTCGGGATCGCCTGGTCCTAGAGGTCTCTCGGGCGGATAAACACGTGGAATACGGCGACCAAGTAGCACCTCCAATTCTGCTTCTGCAGAGGCTAAATCGTTCAGGAGTGCCGCGGCTTGATCGGCATTAATCCTCTTAGTGTCCAGCAATGCCCGGAATCGGGGCTCCAACTCGATGCGTATTGCCGTATCTCTAAGTATGTCGTTTAGAGACGCCCTATACAGCCGGACAAGAGCTGTTAATTCAGATTGCCGAATTCGACGTTCACCCTTTTCGATGGCGACTAGCGTGGTCCGTGATAGCTCTACTTCTTTAGCGGCTTGTTCTTGCGTGAAGTCGGCCCGAGTTCGGGCGATGCGAAGTCGTTCGCCCAAAGTTGCGGGTGCTATTCTTTCGATCGGGTCGATCACAGCAATGCCTCGCCCATTTGACGCAACAATGACGACTTGGGACGTTGAGATAGAAACGAAGTGAGTTCGTCTTTATGAATTTCAGAAAGCCTGTTCGTCCTTCGGCCCATTTCCTCCAATTTTAGTCTTACATTGTGTGGGTATCGATGATTTGGATCGTCGGCCACGAGTCGCGAAAGGTGCACTATCAGACGATCCGTTGTCCTGGAAGTTAGGGGCGTGGCTCTAACCTGAGCAAATTCGACGAGAGGTAAGAGCCCCTGCGCAATACGTTTTCGCAACGATGGCGTTCGATCGCCGGCGTAAAGATGGTGGCTGTCATAGTTGGAATCGGGATCATTAAGGCCGGCAGCTAAAAGAGACTGCCTTCTCAATAAGCAATTTGGACACAATCCACATTGCAACCGGCGTCCCTTCGTCCGTTGATGGCGCGCCTGCACCGCACACGAGAATGTTTCTGCCCACCCGGAGTGAATATTGTTAGAGGCTAACCGGGTTAGAGTCTCACCTTTTGTTTCCCAGATGTGGGGATGCTCAAACCGGACTGGGCGTTCAAGAACTAATTCTAACCATTCTGAGAGAAGTGCTGAAAAAATTGGATGGGTGCGAAGGTCGGCCGCTTCATGGCCGGTTACGGTCAGCCATGGACCTATAGAGCCCTGGCCACTCTCCGGAATAATAACGATGTTACTTTGGGATTGCGACGCCGCCAAGGCTGCGACAGTCTGAAATGCCAGTGCGCGGGTTCTATAGGATTGCTCGCGAAGTTCAAACCCGTGCCCGATCCTACGGATCGAAAACGGAACTGATACTTGGCGCGTGCTATAGCCAAAATTTGTGATCTCTGCCTTCAGCTGAGCGTTAAATGCCTTGCCCGTTGTTACGAGGACCAAATCATGTTTTTGCGCTGCTCGAGCACCCAGCGGGACAGCGCCAGAAGCCACAAGCCTTGCCGATGCAAACGAATCAAGCCCATTACTGTACGCCATGGCGGGTTGGCCCTGCGCCGGAAATTCCAACTCCCGCTGCATTGGAAATTGAATTGATTCGTTTAACTTACGAAAGGAGAAGCGCCATCTATCGCCACTCAGAATATCGAGTATGCCGACCAGTTTTTTCCCGACGCTAGACCAGAAATCGGGATCAGACACCGGGATTTCAATTTCAATGTCGCGCCCCCAACATATCGACAGCCTTCGAGCAATTCGGCGATCTGCGTGAGCAATGGCCGCCAAGACCCTCATTAGGTCGACTTGTCGATCAGTGGGAGCGCGGAAAAAGAATGCCGGAATTACTTTATGTTTATATTGAATGTCGGTTTGATCGCGACAAATATGTCGTCCGCGTTTATTGCGAACTTGTTCCTTAGCTTCGGTGATAATTATACGCGCACTCGGCCGACTATACTTTGAGGGCGTCATCGGGGCCGCCCTCTGAGATCTTCATCCGCCGTTAGTTTTCCGGGTTTCGCTCCGGAGGATGCGTCTGAGTCCTTGATGAATTTGGATATCTCTTCTTGAACACGGGCCTCTGACACAGCTCTATCGTATTCCGACATGACTTTATTCACCTCGGAGGCGTCAGTTTTAGTGGCAAGGTCCTCGCGGATTTGGCGTCGCCTTGCTGCGACGCATTGTTCTGCGTATTCCAACAATGCGCGTTCAATTGCATCCTTTGCTGAAGCTTGATTGTCGTAATGGCCCCGCGCAGCCGCCAAAATCCTTTGCATCGCTGGCGACATGGTGGGTTTATCCATGTCATCGAGCGCGCCCCCGTGGGCGAGTGGCGAAAACAACTCTATTGGCTCTGCTGCCAGAGCGATTAACCAACGCCGTTCGACGTCGCGAAAATCTCGGCGAAGATCATCTTGTATGGCATCGCACAGCCGCGAGGTAACTCGATCGGTACCACGGTCCGCGGCTCGGTCGGCCGACTCTATGACCCGTTGCCATTTCCGCGGGACAGGCAGGGTGCGAGGAATCCCGTCACGCATGGTGTGTCTCGTTTGACAAAGTCAGACAAAAATATTCTATTATATCGTCAATGTCAAACGAACTCCCGCGATAGCTGTGGGGGCAGGGGCGCGCGCCCCGGATTTACACAATAAGTCAAGTAGTTAAGGAGAGTTACTCAACTTCCAATTCTCCGCCAGCGCCTTGCGGTCGAGCTTGCCGCGTTCGGTTTTCGGCAGCGCGTCGGCGAGGAGGATGCGTTTGGGCGCCTTGAAGGCGGGCAGGGCGGCGCCGCAGTAGTGCAGCAGCGTGTCGGCATCGGCGCTGGCGCCTGGGCGCGTCACCACGTAGCTCACGACTTCTTCGCCGTAGATCGGGTCGGGCACGCCGACCGTGGCGGCTTCGATGACGTCGGCGTGCTGCATCAGGAACGAGTCGATCTCGAGCGGTGAAATCTTGGCGCCGCCGCGGATGATCAGCTCCTTCTCGCGGCCGCTCATGGTCAGAAAGCCGTCATGGTCGAGCGAGCCGAGATCGCCGGTGCGGAAGCGGCCGCGGCTGTGGATTTTTACGTCGCCGTCATCGCCGAGATAGCGGTACGGATGATCGCCGATACCGCCGAGCTCGACATAGCCGATTTCGCCGGCGGGCAAGCGCTTGCCGTCGGCATCGACGATGGCGAGGTCGTGATAGCGGAACGGCCGGCCGACCTTGCCGAGGCGGCGCTGTTCGCCCGGAATGGCGGCAATCCAGCTCACCTCGCTGGCGCCGCAGCCCTGCGCGACCGGAATGCCGAATTTTTGCTCGAACCGTTTCCAGTCTTCGAGCAGCAGCGGCGCCGAGCTCGAGGTGACGAAGCGCAGTTTTGGCAGGGTGTCGCGATGCGCGCTCTGCTCGCTGTTGAGCAGAATGTTGATGGTGGTCGGATTGCCGGTGGCGATGGTGACACCGTGCTCGCGCAAGTGCTGAAAGAAACGGCTTGCCGAAAATTTTTCCGACAGGATGAGCGTCGCGCCGCGATTGACGACCGCGAGCGCGCCAAGAGTCTGCGCCGAGTTCCAGCTGAACGGGCGGAAATCGTACAGCCGGTCGTCCGCCGTGATGCCAAACCCTTCGGCCAGCGGATCGATGTTCAACAGATATTCGCGGAAGTCGAGGATGACGCCTTTCGGCTTGGCGCTGGTGCCCGAGGTGAACAGGATGATGGCGTCGTCGCCCGGCTGCGCGACGAGCGCCGGTTCCTCGGGCTCACAGCGAGCAAGCTCGCCGAACAGCGTGCCGCTCTCGGTAACGCCCCAGCGGCCGAGCGGCAGGCGCGGCGCCGGCGCGGCCGCCAGCAGATCGTCGAGGCCCAACCCGGCCTGATAGACGATCAGCCGCGGCTTGAGGCGCTCGAAAATATTGCCAAGCTGGTTGCGGTTCATCTCGACGTGCACGGTGCAGATCGTGGCGCCGGCCGCCATCACGCCGAAATAGCAGACGAGGTGCTCGATCGCGTTGTTGGCCAGGAGCGCCACCCGGTCGTTGCGGCCGATGCCGCGGGCGCGCAGGAACGCGGCCAAGCGGCCGACCGCGTCGCGCAGCTCGCCGTAGCGCACCGTGCGGCCATCATCGGCGGCGATCACCCATGGCTTGTCGGGGGCGCGCGCCGCGGCGCGTGCGATCCAGCTGCGCAGCAGGTTTGAGCCGGGCTGTTCCTGCATGATAGGATGATGGCCTCGAATTCCTCAGCGATATAAGCATTTTGCCCGACGGCAAAACAAGCTGCGGCAAATCAAGCGCGACAAGGTGTGGCGGATGAACAAGCAGGTCATAATGCCCGATCCGATGGCGACGCCGCTCGGCGACGGGGCACCAAACCCGGCGGGCTCCAACACGGCGCCGTTCCTGCCGTACCACGATCTGCGCCAATGGCTCGACGAGGCCCAGAAACTCGGCGAGGTGAAGGAAGTCGGCGGGCTGTCGTATGAGCGCGACATCGGCATGGTGGTCGAAATGTCGGCGCACGCCGACGACGCGCCATGTTTTGTGTTCAAGGACGTGCCCGGCACGCTGCCGGGAAGCCGGCTCCTGGTGAACTTCTTCGCCGGCAAGCGCAAGAACATGACGCTCGGCTTTTCCACGGAGCTTAACAAGCTCGAGCTGAGCGAGAGCTTCCGCGTCAATCACGCCGGCATGCAGCGCCGCATTCCGCCGCGCTTCGTCGAGACCGGGCCGGTGATGCAGAACGTCCTGACCGGCGACGACATCGACGTCAGCCAATTCCCGGCGCCGCAATGGCATCCGCAGGACGGCGGCCGCTACATCGGCACCGGCTGCTACAACATCATGCGCGATCCGGATGACGGCTGGATCAACTGCGGCACCTACCGGGTGATGATTCACGACCGCAACACGCTTGGCTTCTACATTTCGCCGGGAAAACACGGCCGCCAGATGCGCGACAAATACACCGCGCGCGGCGAGCGCATGCCGGTCGCGATCGTGTGCGGCGGCGATCCGATGAGCCTTTTGATGGGATCGAGCGAGGTGCCGCACGGCGTCTGCGAGCTCGACATCATCGGCGGCATGCGCGGCCAGCCGGTCGACGTCATCAAGGGCCCGGTGACCGGCCTGCCGATTCCCGCCAATGCCGAAATCGTCATCGAGGGCTTTGTCGAGCCCGGCAATGTGAGGCACGAGGGCCCGTTCGGCGAATGGACCGGCTATTACGGCAGCGACGAGCGGCCCGAGCCGGTGATCGACGTGCACGCAGTCTATCATCGCAACGAGCCGATCCTGCTCGGTTGCGTGCCGCAGCGCCCGCCCGACGAAATCTGCCGCTACCGCGCCGTCGTGCGATCGGCCCTCCTTCGCGAGAACATCGAGAAGGCCGGCGTGCCGGGAGTCACCGCCGCCTGGGCGCATGAGGTCGGCAATGCGCGGCTATTGCTCGCGGTCGCGGTGAAGCAGCGCTATCCGGGCCACGCCAAGCAGGCCGGCCACATCGCCGCGCAATGCCATGTCGGCGCCTATTGCGGCCGCTATGTCATCGTGGTCGACGACGACATCGACGTGTCGAACCTCGACGAAGTGATCTGGGCGCTGATCACGCGCTCCGATCCCGCCACCTCGATCGACATTGTGCGCGGCGCCTGGTCGACGCCGCTCGATCCGCGCATCGAGCCGGAACGCAAGGCGGCGGGCGATTACACCAACAGCCGCGCCATCATCGATGCCTGCCGGCCGTACCACTGGCGCGACCAATTCCCGGCCGTGAATATGCCGACCGCCGAAGAGCGCCGCGAGGCGCTGCAGAGGTTCGGGCACTTGATGGAGTGAGCGTCCCCCGCGCAGCGTCGCGGAGCGGGGAGGATCGAAAGGACCTCGCCATGACCGACAATGCGCTGTGGCCGGAGCTGCCGCTCGAAGCGTGGAGCGAGACCTGCGACACGTTGCATCTGTGGATGCAGGTCGCCGGCAAGGTGCGTCTTAAGGCGACGCCGCTGGTGAATCATTGGTGGAACGTGACGTTCTTGGTCACGTCGCGCGGCTTGGTGGCGCCGTCGAATTATTATGCCGGGCGCTCATTCGACATGGTGTTCGATTTCGTCGATCACGAGCTGCGCATCGTTACGAGCGACGGACGGCGCGAGTGCTTCGCTCTGAAACCCATGAGCGTCGCCGATTTCTATGCCGGGTTCGTGCAGCGCTTGCGCCGCCTCGATATCGACGTGCGCATCCGGACCATGCCGTGCGAAGTCGCGGACTGCGTGCCGTTCGAGCAGGACCGCACCCACGCGCAATACGATGTCGCCTATGTGCAAAAATTCCATCAAACGCTGGTGCAGGCCAACCGCGTCATGCATCAGTTCCGCGCCCGCTTCATCGGCAAAGTGAGTCCGGTGCATTTTTTCTGGGGTAGCTTCGATCTGGCGGTGACGCGATTTTCCGGCCGCACCGCGCCGCCACCCAAAGGGCACACGCCCAACGTCGCCGATTGGGCGATGGCTGAAGCTTATTCGCACGAAGTGTCGAGTTGCGGGTTCTGGCCTGGCAACGGCGGTTACGGCCGGGCCGCGTTTTACGTCTATGCGTATCCGGAGCCGGCCGGTTACGGCGACACACGGCTGCAAACCGTCGGCGCGTTCTACGACACCAATGTCGGTCAGTTCATTCTGCCGTACGATGCCGTGCGGCAAGCCACCGATCCCGATGCGCTGTTGCTCGGATTTTTACAGGAGACATACGCGGCGGCGGCGAACCTCGCGCGATGGGACCGCAAGGTTCTGGAGCGCGCCTAGGCAACGCGACGAAGCAACCCCAGGTGCGCCTTACGCCGCGGCGGCCTGCGCCTTGCGCTCCAGCACGAAGTCGTAGCTCACCACGTAGAACGGCTCGTTCATGAGCTCGCCGCTTGGCGCCTTGCTGCCGGCCGGCAGCTTCTTGAAGTCGACGATCAGCGGCTCCTTCACGCCGTACACCGCGTCGTCGTTGATCCATTCATCGCCGGCCTGGAACAGGTGCGTGACGCAGCCATGATAGCCCGGCGCATTGACGTCGAAATGAATGTGCGCCGGCCGCATGTGGCTCATGTTGGTGCGGTTCATCAACTCTCCGACCGTGCCGTCCATCGGGATCGTGTAGGCGATCGGCGCCACGGTGCGGATCAGATACGAGCCGTCGGCCTGGGAGCGATAGATGCCGCGCATCCATGGGCCGTCGATTTCGGGCCGCTGCGCCTCGTAAAGGCCGTCGCCGTCGGTCTGCCATAGGTCCAGCGTGGCGCCGGCCACCGGCTCGCCGGCGAGCCCGCGCACCTTGCCGATGCAGAAGCAGGCGATGCCCGGCGCATTGGCCGCCATGTTGGCGCCGTTGCTCATGGAGGGGGCATCCGGAATGTGGAACGGGCCTTCCACCGTGCTCGGCGTGGCGCCGCTCGGCCGGCGATGATTGAGAGCATCGACCAGCATGCTGACGCCCAGCACGTCGGAGAACAGGATGAACTCCTGGCGCTTGTCGTCGCACAGTTTGCCGGTACGGGTGAGGAAGTCGATCGCGGTGGCCCATTCGGCCTGGGTCGGCTCGACGTCGCGGACGAAGGCGTGGATGTGCTTGACCAGCGATGTCATGACTTCGCGCAGCCGCGGATCCGGTATGTCACTCCAGCGTTCGAGCGCGATGTCGGTCAGGGTCTGTTCGGTTACGTGCGGCATCGGACATCTCCTCGCTTCATCTCATGCGCCCGCGAGTTCGCGGCGCACCAGGGCTGCGCCTTCGGCCATGGCCTTCATCTTAGCAAAGGCGACGGGGCGCGGCAGGTATTTCATGCCGCAATCGGGCGCCACCACCACCCGGTTTGCGGGCACGTGGGCCAGCGCCCCCCGAATGCGGTCGGCCACGGTTTGCGGCGCCTCCACGTTCATGTCGGCCAGATCGATCACGCCCAAAATGATGGTTTTAGACGGCAGCTGGCGCAAGACCGCAAGATCGAGCTTCGGCTGCGCCGCCTCGATGGAAATCTGCTGGGCCTTGCAGCCCTCAAGCTCCGGCAGGAACGAGTAGCCCGACGGCTTGTCGTGCACGACGGCGGCGTAGCCGAAGCACAGATGGACCGCGACCGTGCCGGTCACGCCGTCGAGCGCGCGATCGAGCGCCTTGAGGCCGTATTGCCGGGCCTTGTCGGGATGCTGCTGCATCCATGGCTCGTCGATCTGCACCACGTCGGCGCCGGCCGCGAACAGATCCTTGATCTCGGCGTTCACCGCGTCCGCATAGGCCAGCGCCACGGCTTCCTCGTCGCGGTAATAATCGTCCTGCGCCTGCTTGCCCATGGTGAACGGGCCCGGCACTGTCGCCTTGATGGCACGGTCGGTGTTGGCGCGCAGCACTTTGAGGTCGCGCAATTCGACCGGTCGGGTGCGGCGGATCGGGCCGACGATACGCGGCACCGGGATTGGCTTGCCGCTGCGGTTGATGGTGGTGCCGGGATGCTCGGTGTCGACGCCGTCGAGCGCGGTGGCGAAACGGTTCGAATAGCTCTCGCGGCGCTGCTCGCCGTCGCTGATGATGTCGAGCCCGGCGCGCTCCTGGTCGCGGATCGCCAGCACCGTCGCGTCGTCTTGCGCGGCTTCCAGCTTGTCGGAGGCCACCAGCCACAGATCGTCGGCGCGCACCCGCGGCACCTGCTTCGACAGCCGCGGTCGATCGATCAGCCACTCGGGCTGCGGATAGGAGCCGACGAGGGAAGTGGGGAACAGCATTGCGTGTCCTTGTGCTCCGGCTTGCGCCAGAGCTCAAATACTACGTATCCCGGGCGCAGCGCAGCATCCCCGGGTCCGCGCTTCGCGCGGCCCGGGGACAAGCTTGCCCTCGGGCGCGCAGTTGCGCGACCCGAGGGTGGTGCGCTGCAGACCCGGGATCGCTAAATCCTCCGAGTTCTAGACGATCCCGGATCAGCGATGCACCGCCAAAGCGCGTCGGAGACGCGCGTAAACGCACTTTTGGCTGCACCGCAGCCGGGCAACCAAGCCTTTTTACGCCTTGGTCTTCGCCGAGGCGTACGGCCAGATGACGGTGCCGGTTTTCAGGTCGTCCGGGGTCAGCACGGTCTGGTAGTCCATGCCGCGCCACACATCGAGGCCTGCGCCCTGCTTGATGTCGTGGTACTGCACCTGCATCATGCGCGACTTCACGAACTCGCCATCCTTGTTGTACTGGATGTCGCCCATGATGGTTGGCATCTTGTTGCTGTGCAGATACTTGGCGATCTTGTCGTCGTCGACGCTGTTGGTGCCCTTCACCGCGTCGGCAAGCACTTCCAGATAGGCATAGCCCCACGTGCCGAGATAGTAGCCGAGCGGATCGACGCCTTCCTTCGGCGCGCGCGCCTGGTATTCGGCGAGGAACGTCTTGACAGACGGCGTCAGCAATTGCGGCGACGGCACCCAGGTCTCGTAATTGACGATGCCGTTGAGCAGCGGGCCAAGCTGGTTCTTGAACACCGTGGCCTGTAGTCCGACCATGGCGCCGCCGACCATCTTCGGCGCGTAGTTCAGCTCGTTGATCGCCTTAATCATGCCGACCGAGTCGAGCGGATACGAGCAGATCAGCGCGATGTCGGCGTTGCTCGCCTGCATGGCACGCACGATCGGCGAGAAGTCGGTCGTCGCCGGCGGATAGTTCCTGTCGTAGGCGAACGTGAAGCCGAGCTTCTTCGCGTTGGTGCGCGCACCTTCCGCGGCATTGTGCGAGAATTCGAGATCCGCCCAGGCCATCGCCACCTTGGTAGGCTTCGGATTCTGCGCGGCAGCGACCTGGAAGAAGCCTTCGGTGAACGCCGGCTTGGTGTCGGGTCCCGATGGCAGCATCGCGAAATAACGCGGGTAGTGGAATGCGCTGTTCACGGCGAGCGCGAACAACGAAATGAACACCTTGTTCTTCTGCATGACGACCGGCATAGCCGGCGCGGCTTGCGCGGTCGCATACGGACCGACGACGAGATCGCACTTGTCGACGTCGAGCAGCTTGGTGTAGATGCCCGGAATGGTCGAGGGGTTGGACTGATCGTCGTAATAGATGATCTTGACTTGTCGCCCGAGCAGACCGCCGTCCTTGTTGGTCGTCTCTTCCCAGATTTTGGCGCCGAGCAGCGCCTGCTTGCCGTTCGCCGCCAGCGGGCCGGTCAGCGCCATGGCAAAGCCGATCTTGATCGGCTGGCCGCCCTGCGCCAAGGCGCGCCGCGTCGCCAGCGCCGGCGAAATCAAAGCGGCGCCGATACCCGCGTTGACGCTGCGGCGGGTCAATTTGTTAGTCATGAGCTTCCTCCACAAAACCGTTATCGCTCGACGGGACTGGTCATGCTTTGGCTCCGGTGGCTTGCCCGTGCCGCGCCTGACGAGAATGTCGCAATAACAATGCCCTGGATCGCCTCCCGTGAAAAGGGAGCGCGCGGTAGCGCGGCAATCTGCCCGGGTATCTGCAGCGGCGCGCGGCAGACGCCGAACCCGATTGCGCGGCGCCCGCAAAACGGCTCAAATCCAAGAAACATTAACGGGAGGAGACCATGCGCATTCGGCTAGGGGGCCTTGCCGGCTCCGTTAACGTTTTTGCAGTCGCGCTCGGGCTTTCTTTGGCCGTACTCCCGGCGAGTGCCCAAATCCCGTCGCCACCCGGCGCCACCCCGCCGCCGCCCACGCCCAACATGCCGACCTCGGCGGAGGCGCAAAAGCTCCACGGCATCGCCGCACCGCCGTTCGCTGCGGCGTCCGACAAGCTGCCGCTGGCGCAGCTCAAGCTGCCGCCCGGGTTCAAGATCGAGGTCTACGCCAGCGGCGTCACCAACGCGCGCTCGCTGCGGCTGGGCGACAAGGGCACCCTGTTCGTCGGCAACCTGGCGCGCGACAAGGTCTATGCCATCGTCGACCGCGACGGCAAACGCGAGGTCAAGGTCATCGCATCAGGGCTCGACCGGCCGAACGGGCTCGCCTTCAAAAACGGCACGCTCTACATCGCCGAAGGCACCAAAATCTCGAAGCTCGAAAACATCGAGAACAATCTCGACAATCCGCCAAAGCCGGTCGTGATCTACAGCGACTTGCCCAATCACGTGTCGCACGGCTGGAAGTTTCTGACGATCGGCCCCGACAACCGGCTCTATGTCAATGTCGGCGCGCCGTGCAACATCTGCATGCCGCCGCCGGAAAATGCCCAGCTGCGCAGCATCGCGCTCGACGGCAGCGACGCGAAAGTCGTCGCCCGCGGCATCCGCCAGGTCGTCGGCATGGACTTCAGCCCCGACAGCAAGGTGCTGTACTTCACCGAAAACCAGCGCGACTGGCTGTCCGAGGACGCGCCGCAGGACAAGCTCAACCGGCTCCTGCATCCGGGCACGGACAATTTCGGCTATCCGTATTGCGACGGCGGCGACATCGAAGATCCGATCTTCGGCTGGGGCCACAGCTGCAACGAATTCACGAAGCCGGTCGCGCAGCTCGGGCCGCATTCGGCGCCGCTCGGCATGCGCTTCTACACGGGTCGGATGTTTCCGGCAAAATACCGCGGCGCGATCTTTCTGGCGCGCCACGGCTCCTGGAACAAGACGCACAAGATCGGCGGCGACCTCGTCGTCGTTCATCTGAACAAGGACGGCACGGTGAAAGCGCAGGAGCCGTTTCTGACCGGCTTCCTGCAGGACAACACCTATATCGGCCGGCCAGTCGATGTGCAGCCGATGAAGGACGGCTCGCTGCTGGTCTCTGACGATTACGACGGTGCGGTCTATCGCATCACCTACGGCGAGGGCAACGCCACGCACTAGGTGCCAAAACGGCGATTGCACGCCACAGGCGAAATAGCCGACAATGGCGATAAGGAAGCCGAGCACACGGCTTTCTGTTAGTGGGAGGGAAGTCATGATGGGAAGCAAGACAGGCGGCCCCCTCGTGGCCGTCGCTTTAATGCTGCTCGCCAGCACGGCTGTGGCGCAGCAGGGCAATAATCCGGCACCGGCGCCGGCGCAGCCGGCAGCGGCGCCGCCTGCGGCGCTGCCGCCCGGCTCGCCGTTGATCGGCCGGCCGGACGGCAATGCCGCGGCCGCGAAGCTCGCGCCAGTGCCGGCACCGCCGCTTGCGGCGGCGGCCGACAAGGTGCCGGTCGGGCAGCTCAAGGCGCCCAAGGGATTCAACATTGAGCTCTACGCCAGCGGCATGCCCAATGCCCGCTCGATGGCGATCAGCCCGAAAGGCACCGTGTTCGTCGGCTCGCGCCTGCAGGACAAGGTCTACGCCATCACCAACAAAGACGGAAAACGCCAGGTCCACGTTCTGGCGTCGGGCCTCTATCGTCCGAACGGCGTCGCCTACAAGAACGGTACGCTCTACATCGCCGAGCTGTCGCAAATCTCCAAGATCGAGAATGTCGACGACAAGATCGACGCCTCGCCGAAGCCGGTCGTCATCTACAACGACCTGCCCAAGGACGAAGCCCATGGCTGGAAATTCCTCGCCATCGGCCCGGACAACAAGCTCTATTTCGAGGTCGGCCAGCCCGGCAACAACCTGCTGCACGACAAGGCCCACGGCCAGCTGCGCCGCATCAATCTCGACGGCTCGGGCGCCGAGGTGATTGCGTTCGGCATCCGCAACACCGTTGGCTTCGACTGGAGCCCGCGAACGCACGACCTGTACTTCACCGACAACGGCCGTGACTGGCTGTCGGAAGACCTGCCCAACGACAAGCTCAACCGCATGACCAAGACTGGCCAGGATTTCGGCGAGCCGTATTGCCACCAGGGCAATATTCCGGATCCCGATTTCGGCTGGGGCCACAGCTGCAGCGAGTTCGTGCCGCCGGTGGCGCTGATGGGCCCACACGCCGCGGCGCTCGGCCTGCGGTTCTATACCGGCCACATGTTCCCGGCAGAATACCGCGACCAGATTTTCGTGGCGCGGCACGGCTCCTGGAACAAGACCGTCAAGTTCGGCGGCGACATCGCGCTGGTCCGCCTCAACAAAGACGGCAGCGTCAAATCGGTCGAGCCGTTCATCACCGGCTTTCTGCAGAACAACAACTACATCGGCCGGCCGGTCGACGTGATGAACATGCCAGACGGCTCGATCCTGATTTCGGACGACTGGAACGGCGCGGTCTACCGGGTCAGCTACGGCAACAAAAAGACCGCCACCCGCTGACCGGCGGCGTCGTTAAAAGCTTGGCCGGGGGCGGCGCGCCGCTCCCGGCCGAATTGTCCGATAGGAGCGAAGACATGCGCCTTCTCGTGTCTTGTCTGCTGCTCTACGCCGCCACGGCGTTTCCGGCCGCCGCCCAAACCGTGCAGCAGCGCTTGCCGGTCTGCCTCGCCTGCCACGGCCAGAACGGCCAATCGCAGACCGAGGGCGTGCCGTCGCTCGGCGCCCAGCAGTCGTTCTACACCACGGTGCAGCTGCTCATGTTCCGCGAGCGCATGCGCGTGGCCGATCCGATGAACGAGATGGCCAAGGGGCTCAGCGACGACGATCTGCGCGGCTTTGCCGACGCCATCGCCAAGCTGCCGGCGCCCAAGGCGCCCGAAGGTCCGGTCGACGACGCCCGCATGGCGCGCGCCCGTGCGCTGGTCGAGCAGAACCGCTGCAATTTCTGCCACACCCCGACTTTCGCCGGCCAGGACAACGTGCCGCGCATCGCCGACCAGCGCGAGGATTACCTGGTCAAGGCGTTGCGCGGCTACAAGGACAACTCGCGCCACGGCTACGACACCGCCATGGCCGACGTGATCGCGCCGATCACCGACGAGCAGATACTCGATCTGGCGTATTACATCGCGCGGGTGAAGTAACAGAGGGTGAAGCAGAGGTCCGACCGACAGCCGAGAACACGTCGACGAGTGACCCTGAGAAAAGACGCGCCACGGAGGATTTGCGGCTGCGGACCGCGGCGTATATTAGCGTTAGTTTGGGAACGCATGCGATGAAAATGCCGTTCGCGGGCGCCATCGACTGCGATCTTCACCCCGCCGTGCCCGACGTCGCGGCGCTGATGCCGTATCTCGATGCGTTCTGGCGCGAGCATCTGGCCGAGCGCTACATCGACAAGTCGCCGTTCACGCTCGCAAGCTATGCGCCGCAGCTGCCGCAATCGGTGCGACGCGATTGGCGGCCGCAAAAGGGCCTGCCTGGCGCCGATCTCGAGGCCCTGCGCAGCCAGGCGCTCGATGCGTTCGGCACGCGTTTGGCCGTCGCTAATGTGCTGCACGGCGCGGTGGCGCTGTTCAACGCCGACATGGCGGCGGCTTTGTGCACGGCGATCAACAAATCGCTGGCGCGGGAATGGCTCGATCGCGAGCCGCGGCTGCGCGCCTCGATCGTGGTGCCGCCGCAGGACGCCGACCTCGCCGTTGCCGAAATCGAGCGCTGTGCGCCCGACCGGCGCTTCGTGCAGGTCTTGCTGCTGGTGATGGGCGATCGGCCGCTCGGTCACCGCACCTATTGGCCGATCTACCGCGCCGCAGAAAAGCACGGCCTGGCGATCGGAGTGCATGCCGGATCGACATTCCGCCATGCGCCGACCGGCTCCGGCTGGCCGTCCTATCACCTCGAAGACTCCGTGCTGCAAGCCACCGCCTTCGAGGACACGCTGGTGAGCTTTCTCGCCGAGGGCGTGTTCCAGAAATTCCCCGGTACCAAACTGGTGCTGATGGAATCCGGATTCACCTGGCTTCCGACCTTGTTATGGCGGACCAACCGCAGCTGGCGCGGCGTGCGCACCGAGGTGCCATGGATCGATCGGCCGCCAGCGGACATCGTGCGCGATCACGTCCGCTTCACCCTGCAGCCGCTCGATGTGCCTGACGCCGACGTGCTCCATCGCGTCATGGATCACGTCCGCTCCGACGAGCTGATCCTGTTCTCGACCGACTATCCGCACTGGCAATTTGAAGGCGATGACGTGTTGCCGGAGGGGCTGTCTGATGCGATGCTGCGGAAGATTCTGATCGACAATCCGCTGGCGACCTATCCGCGCCTCGGTGCGGCGGCCACAGCAGATCAGACACGCGCCGCGATGCGCGAGGAGTTGCCGCCATGAACAAGCCGGTGACCGAACGGCAGGTGAGAACCGCCCAAAAACTCGGCTTTGTCGATTGCGACATCCATCCGATGCAGCGCTCGCCCAAGGACCTTTACCCTTACCTCGAGCAACGCTGGCGCGAGCACATCGAGAATTTTGGCGGCCATCTTTGCCAGGGCCTCGCCGCGCAACTGCCGTTCCCGCGCATGTTGGCGAACGGCCAACGCGCCGACGCTTACCCTGCGAACGGCGGGCCGCCGGGCTGCGATCTCGAACTGATGCAGCGCCAGCACCTTGACCTCAACGGTTGCGCGACCGGAATGATGATCTGCCTGTCGCGCGGCGGCATGGAGGAGCGCAACCTCGAATTCGGCGCAGCGCTGGCCCATGCCGTCAACGACTGGCAAATCCATGACTGGGTCGCGAAAGATCGGCGGCTCAAGGCCGGCATCGTCGTGCCGCAGGAATATCCCGAGTTCGCCGCGCGCGAGATCGACGCCCGGGCCGCCGAGAACGCGGCGTTCCGCCAAGTCATCGTCTCGCCCCGCTCCATCGAGCCGCTCGGGCGGCGCAAGTATTGGCCGATCTACGAGGCTGCAGCGCGCAACAATCTGGTGCTCGGCCTGCATCCGGCCGGCAATCCCAACGGCCATCCGTCCAGCGGCACCGGCTGGGGCACTTATTACATGCAGGAGCACTACACCTTCGGCACCAGCATGATCGGCAACGTCGTCAGCCTGATCAGTGAAGGCGTGTTCGAGCGCTTCCCGGGTCTCAAAGTGGCGATGATCGAGTCCGGCTTCTCCTGGGCGCCATCGCTGGGCTGGCGCATGGACAAGCAGTGGCAGCGCATGCGCAAGGAGACGCCGCATCTCAAACGGCCGCCGTCGGAATATCTGCGCGCGCATTTCTGGTTCTGCACGCAGCCCATGGAGGAGCCGGAGAACCCGGCAGACATCCATGACATCCTCGGCTGGATCGGCTGGGACCGGCTGATGTTCTCCAGCGATTATCCGCACTGGGACTATGACGACCCCGGCTTCGCGTTGAACTTCAAGATGACCGAGGCGCAACACGCGGCCATCATGCGTGACAACGCCACCGCGTTGTACCGGCTCTCCTGAATTTGAGTGGAGCATGATCTTGTCGGAAAACCGGCCGCCACTTTTCCGGATCATGCTCTGATGTCGCGCCACGTCGTCGCCGGCGTTGCCGAAGTCCCGCCGGGGCGCTGCAAGCTCGTCACCGTCAAGGGCCGCGAGATCGGACTGTTCAACGTCGGCGGCGAGTTTTTTGCACTGGCCAATCGCTGTCCGCACAAGGGCGGTCCGCTGTGCGACGGCCGTATCACCGGGCTCACCCAGTCGAGCGGACCGGGCATTATCGCGTGATCCGCGCCGGCGAATTCCTGCGCTGCCCCTGGCACGGCTGGGAATTCGAGATCGCCACCGGCCAGAGCTACTGCGATCCGAACACCATGCGCGCACGGCAGTTCAATGTCACAGTGACCGCAGGAGAGCAGCTGGTCAAAGGTCCGTACGTTGCCGAGAGCTTTCCGGTCGCGGTCGAGACCGATTATCTGGTCGTGGAGATATGATCTCCATTCCTGTCACAGTCGCCGAACACGGCGTATCGAGTCACGCGCGATGAAACGTTCTCGGAGAAATATTTTGCAAGCGGGCGCTGGTGCTTTGGCGCTGCCCGCGTTGCTGCGCGTCGCTCGCGCCCAAAATTATCCGGCGCGGCCGGTTCACATCGTCGTCGGCTTTCCGCCCGGCGGGCCAACCGATATCGGCGCGCGCCTGATCGGGCAACGGTTAGCGGAGCGGCTCGGCCAGCCGTTCGTCATCGACAACCGGCCGGGCGCCGCCAACAACATCGCCACCGAGGCGGTGGCGCATGCGGCACCCGACGGCTACACGCTCCTTGCCACTGTCGGATCGAACACCATCAATCCGGCGCTATACCCGGACCTCAGCTTCAATTTCATTCGCGATTTCGCCATGGTCGGCGGTATCTACCGTTCGCCGCTGGTACTCGAAGTCATCGCGTCCGTGCCGGCCAAAACCGTTCCGGAATTGATCGCCTACGCCAAGGCCAATCCGGGCAAAGTCACGCTCGCCTCGTTCGGCACCGGGACGGTGTCGCACATCGCCGCGTGTTCTTTCAGATGAATGCCGGCATCGAGATGGTGCACGTGCCCTATCGCGGTTCCGCGCCCATGGTCACCGACCTGATCGGCGGTCAGGTTCAAGCGGCGTTCGACAACCTGCCGGTCTCCATTCCCTACATCAAAGACGGCAAGCTGCGCGCACTCGGGGTGACGACGGCCGAGCGTTGGAAGGGGCTGCCGGACGTCCCGACCTTGGCCGACTACATGCCGGGCTTCGAGGCCACCACGTGGGTCGGCCTCGCGGCGCCGCGGCAGACGCCGGCCGCCATCGTCGAGCGGCTGTCGCTGGAGATCAAAGAGATGCTCGGCGATCAAAACATCGTCGCGCACCTCGCCGGCCTCGGCGCTGAGCCGTTCCCGGTCTCGACCGGGAAATTCGACAAATTCATCGTCGAGCAAACGGAGAAGTGGGGTAGGGTGATCCGGGCCGGCCACATCAAGCTGGAATAGGACTCCGCGCGAACGGCCGCGCATGGCTCGGGGTCGCTATCCGCTTCACGCATTCTCATACAGCGCCGCGGCGCGCACATCGTCTTCGATCATGCGCCAGATGCGGTCGACCAGCGCGACGAACTCGGGCGTGCGCTTGACCGTCAGCGCGCGCGGGCGCGGCAGCGGGATCTTGATCTCGGCCTGCACGCGGCCCGGCCGGCGCGCGAACACCAGCACGCGGTCGGACAGAAACACCGCCTCGTCGATCTGATGGGTGACGAACAGCACGGTCTTGCGGCCTTCGTCCCAGATGCGAAGGAGCTCGCTCTGCATGATCTCGCGGGTCTGGGCGTCGAGTGCCGAGAACGGCTCGTCCATCAGCAGGATTTCCGGATCGATGGCGAGCGCGCGGGCGAGATTGACGCGCTGGCGCATGCCGCCGGACAGCTGGCGCGGATAATAGCTCTCGAAACCTTCGAGGCCGACGAGCTTGAGCAGCTTCATCGTCTGCGCCCGCTCGGCGGCGCCGGCCTGGCCGGAGATTTCGCGGCCGATCATGGCGTTGGCGAACACGCTGCGCCACGGCAAGAGATTGTCGCTCTGGAACACGAAACCGCGGTCGGCGCCGGGTTTTTTGACGGCGCGGCCGTCGAGCAGCACGTCGCCGGAGCTGGCGGGTTCGAGTCCGGCGACGATGCGCAGAAACGTGGTCTTGCCGCAGCCGCTCGGCCCGACCAGCGAGATGAACTCGCCGCGTTCGACCGACAGGTCGATGCTGCGCAGCGCTTCCAAATCGCCGAACGATTTATTCAGCCGCGAGATCGCAAGCTTTGCCATGGCCGATCCGGTGCCCTCAGTCCCGCGTCCACGGCACGAGACGGCTTTCCAGCCAGCCGAAGCCGGCGGTCATCACGATGCCGGCGAGCGCCAGGATGACGACGCCGGCAAACAGGTCCGGCATGTTGAAGGCGTCGGCCGACTGGCTGATCAGGTTGCCGAGCCCGGCGCGCGAGCCGAACAGCTCCGCGACCACCACGCCGATCAGGCCGCGGCCGATGCCGAGCTTGAGCCCGGCGAGAATGAACGGCACGGCCGAGGGCAGCGACAGCTTGAAGAAAATCTGCCGGCGCGTGGCGCCGAATGAGCGCAGCATCTCGATCAGCCGCTCGCTGGTGGTGCGCAAGCCGGCCTCAGTGTTGATGGTGACGGGAAACAGCACCAGCGTGATCACCACGATCACCTTGGACCAGATACCGATGCCGAACCACAGAATGAACAGCGGTGCCAGCGCGATGGTCGGCGTGGCGTAGAGGCCGGAGACCCAGGGCTGCAGCGCCTGCTTGACCGTGGCGCTCGACGCCATGGCGAGCCCGAGTGCGATGCCGAGTACGCAGGCGATCACATAGCCGAGGGCGAATTCGGCGCTGCTGACGCTGACGTGGTGCCAGAGCTGCCCGGAGCGGCCGAGATTGACGATCGCCACCGCGATCTGCGAGGGCGCGGCGAGGAACAGCGCGTTGGCGATCACATAGCGGCTGATTAGCTCCCACAGCGCGAGCCCGCCAGTCACCGAGATGAGGCCGGCGAGATAATGCCGGCGCAACGCGGCGACAATGCGCGGCGACAGGCCGGGCAGGGCCGGTTCGGCTTGCGGCGCGCTCGCCGTCTTGAGACCTTCGCTGGTCGCGCTCATCGCTCGCCCGCTGTTGCTAGTCGACGACCCGCGTGATGCCCGGCATCAGCACCCGGTCGATCTTGAAGTCGGGACTGAGATCGCCGAGATCGCGCAATGCGCCGATCACCTGATCGACGCTCGCCTTCGAGACCTTGCCGCTGCGCTCGAATAGGTTTTTGTCGTGCAGAAACGTATAGGCCTTTTCGACGTCGTCCTTGGTGATCTTGCTGGTCTGTAATTGCAACGCGATGGCGGCCTCCCGGTTCTTGGGGTCATAGAACCAGGCGACGCCCTTGTCGTAAGCGTCGAGGAACCGCTGCACCAGGGCGGGATTCTTCTGCGCCCAATCGCGGTTCACCGCCATGCCGGCAAACGGCATCTTGGGCAGATAATCGAAGGTGAAGCCGAGATTGCGGTAGCCTTCGGTCTCGGCAAAGAAATTGAATGGCGTGGTCAGCAGCGCCGCGTCGACCGCGCCGGATTTGAGCGCCGCAAAGCGCGCGCTGGTGGCGCCGGCGAACACGAAATCGTAGTCGCCCTGATGCAGGCCGTGTGGCGCCAGCATCCGTTCGGTGAAGATACGGGTGATGTCCTTCGGTCCGCCGATGATGAGCGTCTTGCCCTTCAGCTCCTCGATCTTGTTGACCGCCGGCTTGGCCAACAGCGCGTAGGGCGGCGCCTGGATGACGATGCGGATCAGCGCGACCGGTGCGCCTTTGCTGGCGGCGCGGATCGGGTCGACCATGCCGGCGGTGGGCGCGATATTGTAGGAGCCGGCGGCCAGCTGCTGGATCACCGAAGCGTTGGACTGGGCGAAGACGACATCGATCTTGATGTTCTCGGCGTCGAAATAGCCGTTCTTGATCGCGGCGTGGAGCGGCCAGAGACTGGCCGAGGTGGCGTCGACCGAGCCGACCTGAACGAGGTCGGCGGCGCGGGCCGCCGGCAACGCGAGCAAAGCCACGGCGAATGCCGCGGCGGCAAGCTGTAAGGATTTCAACAACCGCATCAGAAAGCTTACTCCACAACCTGGGTGACGCCCGGCAGCATGACCTTGTCGACGTCAAGCGCGCCGGGCAGGTCGCCCAGGCTCTCCATCGCCTTGGCGAGCGCCGCGAGCTTGGCGCGCGACACCTTGCCGCTCGGCTCGAAGAAATGGCCGTTACGGAAGAAGTCGTAGGCCTTCTCGGTGTCGTCCTTGCTGAGGTGGCTCTCGCTTTGCAGGATCTGCACCGCCTCCTCGCGATTGGCGGCGTCTTCGAACCACGCGATGCTGCGATTCTCCGCGCGCATCACCTTCGCCAACATGTCCTTGTGGGCTTGGGCCCACGGAATGTTGACCGCCATGCCGCTGAACGGCAGGTCTTTGGCGTAATCGACCGTTAGTCCCAGGCTGTGAAAGCCTTTCTGAATGGTCTGGAAATTGAACGCCGGCAGCAGGATCGCGGCGTCGACCGCGCCGGCGACGAGTGCCGCGGCGCGCGCCGTTGTGGCGCCGGCGAACACCATGTCGAATTCGCCACGCTTGATGCCGCTCGGCGCCAGCATGCGCTCGACATAGATGCGGGTGATGTCCTTTGGTCCGCCGAGCGAGATCAGCTTGCCCTTCAGGTTGGCGAGCGTCTTGATATCCGGCTTGGCGACCAGATCGTAGGGCGGCGCCTGCACCTCGATGCGCAGCACGGCGACCTGCGCACCCATGCCGACCGCGCGCAGCGGATCGACAAGCCCGGTCGAAATGCTGATGCCGAGCGATCCAGCGGTGACCTGCTGCACCAGGGCGGCGCTCGATTGCACATAGACGATGTCGGGCTTCAGTCCCTCGGCGGTGTAAAAGCCTTTTTTCATGCCGACGAAGGTCGGCCACATGTTGGCCGAGGCCTGCCCGACGGTGCCGAAGGTGATCGTCTCGTCCGCGGCGCGCGCCGGCGCCGCAACTGCGCAGGCGAGCAGGATAGCGGTCAGCACAGCAGTGCAACCCAAAAGGCGATCACGGCGCATGAGATCCTCCCGTCAGTGTTTCGCGACTTGCGCGCGGTAATGTTTGGCAATCTCTGCGCCGGTCGTCTTCCAGACCCGCCCATGCGCGCAGATATAGCGTAACGCCGCCTCGAACGCGTCGATGCGATGCGGCACGCCGGTCAGATACGGATGGATCGCAATCGCCATGACGCGTCCCGATTGAGCGCCTTCGCGGTACAGCACGTCGAACTGGCGGCAGATCATGTCGCGGAATTGGTCTGCCGTCCGGTTGAACCGCTCGAACGCCGGCTTGTCGTTGATCTCGTGGCTGTACGGCACGCTGACCAGCGTGCGTCCGCCGTCGAGGTTCATGATGTACGGCTGGTCGTCGTTCGTCCAGTCGCACACATAGTCGCAGCCTTCGGCGGCCAATAGATCGAGCGTATCCCAGGTCTCCTGCAGGCCGGAACCGAGCCAGCCGCGCGGCCGCGCGCCGGCCGCCCGCTCGATGGTGCCGAGCGTGTTCTTGATGATGCGCGGCTCCTCGCCCGGCGCCGCGGCGTTGAGCCGCCGGGTATTGCTTTCGCAATGGCCCATCCATTCCCACTTGAGCTTGTTGCCCGCCTCGATGATCTGCGGATGCTCGGCGCACAGTTCGCTGTTGAGCGCCACGGTGGCGCGGATGCCGTAGCGATGGAGCACGTCCATCAGCCGGAACACGCCGACGCGATTGCCGTAATCGCGCGTCGACCATGCCGGGATGTCCGGCACCGGCGCGCCGGTGCCGCCCGAGCCGAGCGGCACCTTCTCGTCAAGCGCGAAGAACTCGATGTTCGGAATGACCCAGAACGCGACGTGCGCGCCGTTCGGCCATTTGAGCGGCGGACGATCGCTGATCGGCGAATAGGGAAACGGACCGTAGCGCGCCGGCTTCATGTGTCAGCTTGCCTTCTTGACGGCCGGCTGCGCCGCGGCGAGATGGGCGACCACCTCGTCGATGTGCATCACGTCGGCATATTTGTGGTGCATGTCGAACAGGTTGACCTTGTGCGACAGCGCGCTGCGGTCGAAGCAGCATTCCTCGACCAGCACCACGTGATAGCCGTGCGAATAGGCGTCGACCGCGCTCGCCCGCACGCAGCCCGAGGTGCTCTCGCCGCAGACAATCAACGTCTGGATGCCGAGCTGCGTGAGATGGGCGGGAAGCGGCGTGCCGTAGAAGGCGCTGGCGCGCTGCTTGGTGATGACGACGTCGCCCTTTTGCGGCTTGAAGTCGGAGCGGATGGCGTAATCGGCCGGATCGATCGAGGCCTTGGTGCGCTTGGTGGCGCCGACAAAGTCCGGCCGGCTTTCGTCGCGCATGTCGCCGGTCGAATAGAAGATCGGCAGCCCGGCGGCGCGCGCCGCCGCGAACAGGCGCTTGGTCGGCTCGATCGCCTCGTAGGCATAGCGGCCGCAGGCGCTCGGATGCGATTTGAAGAGCTCGACCGGCGGCTTGGCGCCGCCCCGGTAGGCCAGCTCATAGAGATCGATGGCGAGCAGCGCCGGCGAGGCGCCGAGGAAGGTCTTGCGCCGGTAGGCCGAATAGACATCGAGGTCGTCGGGCGACACCACGTCGCGCCAGCAATGGTCTTCGAAATCGCCGCTCATGCTCTCACCTCCGTCTGCATTGCCATAGGCCGCTGCCGCCGCGGCAGCCGCGGGCGGCGTAAGCGCAAAATTATTTCAGAACGCGGCTAGCCCGCCAATCCCACGGCGGCAAACTTCGCAGTTCGTCTTTTGATTGCAGCGGGGTATCTTGACCGCAGGTCACGCGACTTTCTAGACACTGGGTGGCGGGCAAGCCGCGCGTGAGAATGAGCATGGTCGCTGTTTCGGTGAACGGACAGTCCCACGAGGTCGACGTCGAGCCCGATACGCCGCTGCTTTGGGTGCTGCGCGACACGATCGGGCTCATGGGCACCAAATACGGCTGCGGCATCGGCCAATGCGGCGCCTGCACGGTGCATCTCGGCGGCGTGCCGACCCGGTCCTGCCAGGTCCCGATTGCCGCCGTCGGCAGCCGCGCCGTCACCACCATCGAGGCGCTGGCGGCGAACGGCAAGCTGCATCCGGTGCAGCAGGCCTGGCTCGATCACGACGTGCCGCAATGCGGCTACTGCCAGTCCGGCATGATCATGGCGGTGGTGGCGCTGTTGCGCGACAAGCCGAAGCCGACCGACGCCGAGATCGACGCGACCATCACCAATATCTGCCGCTGCGGCACCTATCAGCGTATCCGCGCCGCCATCCATGCCGCCGCGCGGGCGATGTAATTCCGTCATTGCTTCGTCGCCCTTTCGGGGCTCCTCGCAATGACGGCCCTTGACGCGGTCTTCCGCTGCGAATACCGGACAGCAAGCGATCAACGGCGCCCCACGATCAGCGGCTCGCACGGGTCGCGCGCGGTTTAAAATCAGGATCAAATAAATGAACGACGTCGCCAAACCCGAGGCCCAGACAAGCTACGCCACCAAAGCCTGGCAGTCCGACGTGATCGTCGACCTGATCAAGCACTACGGCTTTCCCTACATCGCGCTCAATCCCGGCGCCTCGTATCGCGGGCTGCACGATTCGCTGGTCAATTACGGCGGCAACCAGCCGCCGATCCTGCTGTGCCAGCACGAAAAGATCGCCGTGCAGATCGCGCACGGCTACGCCAAGGCGACCGGCAAGCCGATGGTGGCGATCGTGCACGACGTGGTCGGCATGCTGCACGCCACCATGGGCATCTATTATTCGTACATCGATCGCTGCCCGATCTTCGTGATCGGCGCCACCGGCCCGATGGACGAAAGCCGGCGCCGGCCGTTCATCGACTGGATCCACACCGCCAACGTCAACGGCGAGCAGCTGCGCCATTACGTCAAGTGGGACTATCAGCCCGCCAGCATCGAGGGCGTGCCGGATTCGTTTGCCCGCGCCTACGCGGCAATGATGACCGAGCCGCAGGGCCCGATCTACATGTGCTACGACGCCTGGCTGCAGGAGCAGCCGCTCACGCGCGACGTGGCGCTGCCGAAAGCCGCCGACAACAAGGTGCCGGTGCCGATGGCGGCCGATCCGCTGGCGCTGGCCGAGGTCGCCGACCGGCTGCTCGCCGCCAAATATCCGGTGCTGATGGCCGAATACGTGGCGCGTAGCGCCGACGGCTTCGATAATCTGGTGGCGCTCGCCGAGACCGTCGGCGCCGCGGTGTTCGACGTGCATGCGCGGCTCAATTTCCCGAACCGCCACAAGCTCAATCTGTCCTGCGAAAAGGAAATCTTCCGCGACGCCGACCTGATCGTCTCGCTCGACACCCGCGACTGGGAGAAGTCGACCCATTTCAACGACCGCACCAAGCGCCAGGTGGTGCCGCACTATCCGGCGCATTGCGAGATGATCGAGATCGGCTTCGGCGAGATCAACCTGAGCAAATGGTCGATGGACTACGCGCGCATGCCGACCTGCAGCCTGCGCGTGCTGGGCGACACGCTCACGGCGATTCCGGAGCTGACGCGGCTCTGCCGCGAGCGCATCGCCACCGACCCGGCGTTGGCCAAGAAGGTCGCCGAGCGCACCAAGCTCGTCGCCGGCAAGCACGATGCGATGTTCAAGAAATGGGCCGACGAGGCCAAGAAGGACTGGGACGGCCTGCCGATCACCTTGCCGCGGCTCGCCAGCGAGATGTGGGACGTCATCAAGACCGAGGATTGGGTGCTGACCGCCTGCAATCTGCAGGACTGGGTCTACAAGCTGTGGGATTTCGACAAGCCGTACCGCCACCCCGGCCAGGCGCTCGGCACCGGCACCCAGATCGGCGTCTCTCTCGGCGTGGCGCTGGCGCACCGTGGCACCGGGCGCCTGGTCGTCGACATTCAGCCCGACGGCGATTTGATGTTCGACGCCGGCGCGCTGTGGACCGCGGCCAAGAACAACATTCCGATGCTCATCGTGATGTACAACAACCGCGCGTACTACAACGACTGGGAGCACCAGATCCGCGTCGCCAATCATCGCGGCACGCCGGTCGACCGCGCCTACATCGCCCAGGACATCGCCGGCCCGGAGCCCGACTTCGCCACCATGGCCAAAAGCATGGGCTGGTACGCCGAAGGCCCGATCGAAAAGCCCGCCGACATTGCGCCCGCTTTGCGTCGCGCCATCGCGCAAGTGAAAGCCGGCAAGCCGGCGCTGGTCGATACGGTGGTGCGGCCGCGATAGCGCTTATTCCTTCACGCTCTTTACCGGCGTTTCCGGCGTCAGGCCGGCGCGGCGGCGCGCGAAGGTTTCGCGGCCGGTTGCTTCCCATTGGCCGGCCACGGCGCGCTCGGCGTGGGTGTCCCACACCGCGTCCCAGTCGCCGAGTGAATAACCGTGCCACGGCGGCTGCGGCTTGAGCGCCGGCAAGCCGAGTTCGTCCCAGATTTGTTTGGCGTGCTCCATGAACTCCCGTTTCGGCAGCGCAAGCGGCGGTGCGGCGTCTTTGAGCGTCGCATCGATCAAGAGCGTCGAATCTTCGCGCCCCGATTCCGACTTCGGGCCGTGGCCCTGCGAGCGGTGCGGCACGACGAAGACGTCCTCGGCCGGATTGGTCCGATAGGCCAGCGACCAGAACACCGCGTCGGCATTGTGCGGGTCGATGTCTTCGCTGACGCCGATGACGTATTTGCCGGTGTCGGCCTGCAGGCCGGCGGCGCCGTGCAGCGCGCGCCAGACTTCGGTGCGCGGCACGCCGGGCGCGAACTGCACGAACATGACGGTGCGCAGATTGGTCAGCGGCTCGTGCATGACGACGTTGCGCACGCCCTTGATCGACAACGCGTCGCGCAGGTGCGCCAGATAACGCGGCTCGTAGGCGACGCGCTTCATCACGCTCGATTCGCTCGGCGTGACTTCGCTCAGGATCGACGCATAGACAGGGCTGCGCTTGCGTGTGATCGCGGTCACCTGCATCGACATGTTGAAACCTTCGAGCGCGATGTGGCCGTGGCTTTCGCCGAACGGCCCTTCCGGCTCGAGCAGCTCCGGATCGATCAGGCCCTCGACCACGAGTTCGGCGTCTGCCGGCGCATGCAGGTCGACGGTCTTGCACTTGACCATTCGGATCGGCGCGCCGGCGAGCGCGCCCGCCACCGCCATCTCGTCGCGATCGATCGGCAGCTTCTGCGGCCCGGTGAACATGACCACGGGCGCGCAGCCGACCACGATGGCGATCGGCATCGGCTTTTTCAGCTTGCGATATTTCTGCCAGTGCACGTAACCGCCGGCGCCGCCGACGCGTGCTGCCATGCGCACGCCGAGCCGGTCGGTCGCCTTCAGCGCCGCCCGATAAGTGCCCATGTTGCGGATACCGGTCTCCGGATCGGCGGTGACGCACAGCGTCGCGGTCAGATACGGCGCGGCGTCGTAACCCGGCGTCGAGATCGGTACCGGCAGCGTCTTCAATCCGCCGTCCGGCCGGCGCAACTCATCGCCGCTGATGACGACCTCCTGGCACGGCGCCGCCGCCACCTCGACCGGCGCGATCGGATGCGCGATGGCGTTGAGCCACGCGCTGCCGATCTCATCGACCGGCCGGCCCATGCCGATGGCGTAAATACGCGCCGAAGCGGCGAGGGCGCCGATCGCCACCGGCACGTCGTAGCGGTGGCCGGCGCCATCGGTCACGTTGCTGAACAGAAAGGCGCGGCGCTCGTCCTCGCCAAGCCCGCCCTGAAACTGCCAGCGCACCAGCGGATGCAGCTCGGTATCCTTATTGATCGGCCGGTCGACACGGACCAGCAAGCCCGCGGCCTCAAGCCGCGCCAGATGCTCCTGAAAGTCGAGCGGCGGTCCGGCGTTTTGTTGTTTGGCGCGGCTTTGGGCTGGCTGGTCGAGCATGTATTTTGCTGCTCCGATGCTATTTCTTGTTCTTCTCGTGCTCGGCGATGATCGGCTTAGCCACACGGAAGCAATCGACGCCGATCGGGGCGCCGCAATAGATCGTGATCTGGGTGAGCGCAGCGCGGATTTCGTTCGGCGTCAGCCCGTTGTTGAGCGCGCCGCGAATATGCGTGGCGAATTCTTCCATTTTGCCGAGCGCCGCGATCATGCCGAGATTGAGGATGGAACGCTCGCGCGGCTTCAGGGTCTCATCGCCCCAGGTCTCGCCCCAGCAATATTCGGTGAGCAGGCGCTGAAAATCGCGATTGAAGTCGTCGACGTTCGCCAGCGCGCGGTCGACGTAAGCCTCGCCCAGCACCTTGCGGCGCTTGGCAAGGCCGATCTCGTAGCGTTTCTGATCCATGGCGTTCCTCCGATCCGCGAGACTTGGCTCGCTTCATTGCTCCGCCGGGCCGCCTTTCCAGCGCTCCACCATGCCGGTGTCGATGCCGAACAGGTCAAGGAGGCGGCCGCAGGTGTGATTGATGATGTCGTCGACCGTTTTCGGCCGGTTGTAGAACGCCGGCACGATCGGCGCGACCACGGCACCGATTTCGGCAAGCGTCGTCATGTTGCGCAGGTGGCCGACATGCAGCGGCGTCTCGCGCATCGCCAGCACCAGCCGGCGGCGCTCCTTGAGCACGACGTCGGCGGCGCGCGAGAGCAACGAGGCGGTGACGCCGCAGGCGATCTCGCTCATGGTGCGGATCGAGCAAGGCGCGATCACCATGCCCATGGTCGGAAACGAACCCGACGAGATTGCCGCGCCGATATCGGAATTCGGATAATGCACCGAGGCGAGCGCGCGTACATCCTTGGCCTTGAGATCGGTCTCGTAGGCGAGCGTCATCTCGGCCGATTTGCTCATCACAAGGTGGGTCTCGATCTCGGCCTCGCGCAGGATTTCCAGAAGCCGCACGCCGTAGACCGTGCCCGATGCGCCCGAAATGCCGACGATCAGCCGCCCCGCATGTTTGGCCATCGCCTTCACTCCCGCCCGACGCCGGCCGGCACGGCCGCAAAGGCGCCGTGCTCGATGGCATCGAACGCGCGCAGCAGAACGTCGGTGCCACTTTTGGCGAAGCTGGTGCCGATCACCCGTTCATAGGCCGCGATATTGCCGCGCGCCGCGGCGTGCGGCGCCGCGCTGCGGCCGAGCGGGCCACCGCCGGTGAAGGCGAACAACGCCGCCTGCTGCAAGCGCTCGGCGTCAAGCTCGATCGTCTTCACCTTGTTGCGGAACACTTCCTGCGTGGCGGCATCCACGACGGTGCGTGCGCCCTTGAGCTTGCGGCGCGTATCGCGGATCGGAACGATGGTCAGATTGCGCCAATCGCGCACCGCGTCGTCGAGCTTTTTGACCTCGTCGGCCGACAACTCTCGCCCGTCATCGGCCAGCCAGAACAGAAACAGCAGCAGATTGACGTCGACGCCCTGCTCGTCCTGCAGCGCAATGCAGGCGTCGGAGACGCCAGCGTGCCGGTAAAAATGCAGCGAGAAGCGCCAGAACGGCGTGGTCTCGGTCTGGGTCGGCGTGTCGGTCATTTCAGCTCCAAAAGCTCATCCGGCGAACAACCTGTCATAGGCGCCCGCCGAGCGCAAAGTGGCGACGATGCGCTCCGGCGTCAGCGGCGTCTCGGCAAAGTGCACGCCAAACGGCGTCAGTGCGTCCTCGATGGCGGCGACGATCGCCGCTGGCGCCGGAATGGTGCCGCCCTCACCGGCACCCTTGACGCCGAGCGGATTGAGCGGATTGACGGTCTCGACATGGGCGATGGCGCAGGTCGGCACGTCGGTCGCCATCGGCAACATGTAATCGGCGAACGAGGTCGTGAGCGGCTGGGCGTTGTCGTCGTACTGCATCCACTCGAGCAGCGCGTTGCCGATGCCGTGAGCGACGCCGCCCTGCACTTGGCCGTCGACGATCAGCGGATTGATCACCCGGCCGCTGTCGTGCGCGACCGTGTAGCGTAGAATCTTGACGCCGCCCGTCATGGCATCGACCTGCACCTCGGCGACATGGGTGCCCGAGCAATAAGCGGCCTGGGTCGGCGTGTAATACGCGGTGTGCTCGATGCCGGCGCTTTGGCCGACCGGCAACGATACGCCGGGGATGCCCTGCGCCAGCCGCGCCAAGTCGCCGAACGAGATCGACGGCTTATTGCCGCGTCGCGACGTCGCCACGCCGTCTTCCAGATCGATGTCGGCGTCGATCACGCCGAGCGCGCGCGCTGCCAGCGCCAGGAGCTGCTTGCGCACCGCGACGCCGGCGACGTGCGCCGAGGAGCCGGCATTCACCGCCTGGCGGCTGGCGAAAGCACCGACGCCTTGAGAAATCGCCGCGGTGTCGCCGATGGTCATCACCACGTCCTCGATGCGGCAGCCGATCTGCTCGGCGACAATCTGCGTCAGCGTCGTGCGCGTGCCCTGGCCCTGGCTGGTGGCGCCGGTCGCGACCGCCACCTTGCCGCTCGGCAGCACCCGCACGGTGACGCCCTCGAACGGCCCGAGCCCGGTGCCCTCGACGTAATTGGCAACGCCGATGCCGACGAAGCGGCCCTGCGCCAGCGCCGCTTTTTGGCGCTCGCGGAAATCGTCGTATTCGGCGACCATCAGCGCCTGGTGGTGGCCGCGCGGATAATCGCCGCTGTCGTAAACGAGCGGCTTGCCGTCGCGGAAGATCAGGCCGACCTCGTAGGGCATCTGCTCGGGCTGGATCAGATTGCGGTGGCGCACTTCGGCGCGATCGATCTTCAGCTCATGGGCAACCCGGTCGAGCAGCCGCTCCATGCAGAACACCGCCTGCGGCCTCCCGGCACCGCGCACCGGCGTGGTCGGCACCTTGTTGGTGAGCACCACCACGGTTTCGAGCTGATACGACGGCACCACATAGGGCCCCGGCACGGTCGTGGCCGCGATGTAGGGCATGACGATGCCCCATGGCACGTAAGCGCCGGTGTCGTGCACCATGCGGCCGCGGATGCCGAGAATTTTTCCTTCCTTGTCGACCGCAATGCCGACGTCCCAATACTGATCACGCTCCTGGGTGGCGCACAGAAAATGCTCGCGCCGGTCCTCGACCCATTTCACCGGCCGCCCGACCTTGAGCGCCGCCGCCGGGATTACCGCCTCCTCCGGATAGAAGATCGCCTTCGGCCCAAAACCGCCGCCGACGTCCGGCGCGATCATGCGGATCGATTCCAGGTCGCGGCCGATCAGATCGGCCAGCATGCGGCGGCCGATATGCGGGGTCTGCGTGCCCGACCAGACGGTGAGCAGATCCGACACCGGATCGTGATGCGCCAGCACCGCGCGGGTCTCGATCGCCATGCCACCGCCGCGGTGCTGCCACAGCGCCTCATGGAACACATAATCCGCGCTTTCGAGCGCGGCATCGACGTCGCCATAGGTCAGGGTGAACGTCGAAGCGATGTTGCTTTTCAGATCGCTGTGCGCGCTCGGGCCGCCTTCTTCGGCAGCGGCGCGGCAGTCGGCGATCGCGGGCAGCACGTCGTAATTGACGATCACCGCCGCGGCGGCGTCTTCGGCGATGTAGCGCGTGTCGGCGATCACCACCGCGATCGCCTGGCCGACGTAACAGACTTCATCGCGCGCCAGCGCGGTCTGGGTGCGCGCCACGGTCAGCGCCGGATTGGGCAGCAGCAACGGCAGCGGCGTTGCGCGCATCGGCTCCGGCAGATCGTCGGCGGTGAGCACCGCATGCACGCCCGCCATGGCCAGAGCGGTGCGGGCGTCGCAGCCGCGCAGCTTGGCGTGGGCGTGCGGCGAGCGCACGAAGCAGGCGTGCAGCAGGCCCGGCAGCTTGACGTCGTCGACAAAGCGGCCATGGCCGGCGACCAGCGCCGGGTCTTCGAGCCGCGTCACGCGTGCGCCGAAATGCCTGGCGCCCATCAGGACGCTCCCGGCTTGGCGGCGCCGGCGCGCAGCTTCTGTGCGGCGTCGAGCGCTGCCGCCACGATGCCCGCATAGCCGGTGCAGCGGCACAGATTGCCGGTGAGCGCCTCGCGCACCTCGTCCTCGCTCGGGTTCGGCGTGTCGCGCAGGAATTCGGTCAGGGTCATCAGCATGCCGGGCGTGCAGAAGCCGCATTGCAAGCCATGATTATCGATGAAGGCCTGCTGCAGCACCGAGAGCTGCCCCTCAGGCGCAAGACCTTCGACAGTCGTCACTTCGCAGCCGTTGGCCTGCACGGCGAACATCAGGCACGCGCGCGCCGAGCGGCCGTCGACCAGCACCGTGCAGGCGCCGCACACGCCGTGCTCGCAGCCGAGATGCGTGCCGGTGAGATTAAGCTCATGGCGCAGGAAATCGGCCAGCGTCAGCCGCGCGTCGACGACGCGGGCGTACGACTTGCCGTTCACCGTGACCCGTGTTGCCTGCCTGCCCATATGCAATAACTCGGTCAAAAACTCACGCCTCGACGCCGGCGCGGCGCGCCGCATCGTTGAGCGCGCGCGCGCTCAACACCTGCGCCAGATGCCGCCGGTAGTCGCCGCCGGCATGGATATCGGAAATCGGCTCGACCAGCCATGCAGCCGCGGCGGCGGCACGCAGCGCGGCGGCATCGAGCGGCTTGCCGACCAGCCGTGCCTCGGCGGCTTCGACCCGCACCGGCGTTGGGGCGACGCCGAACAGGGTCAGCGCGGCGCGCCGCACCACATTGTCGGCGCCGACATCGAGCAGCACCGCCGCCCCCGCAATGGCGAAATCGCCGTAGCGGCGGGCGAACTCGTGAAAGCCGTGGCCGTGGCCGAGCCGCCAGACCGGCACGTCGATGGCGGCGATCATCTCGTCGGCGGTCAACGCCGTCGTCATGAAGCCGGTGTAAAACTCGCGGAACGGGATCTGGCGGATGCCGCGAACGCTGAGCGCATGAACGGTCGCCTCATAGGCGGTGCAAACCGCGGGCAATTCGGCGGCCGGATCGGCATGGGCGAGGCTGCCGCCGATGGTGCCGCGGTTGCGGGTCTGGCGATGGCCGACGTGGCGCAACGCCTCCGCAATCAGCGGGCAGTGCTTGGCGACGTCGGTCGAGAATTCCAGGTCGCGCTGGCGCGTCATGGCGCCGATGCGCAGTGCGCCATTGACCACCGCAACGCCGCGCAATTCGTCGACCCGGCCGAGATCGATCAGATTATCGACGATGACGTAACGAAAATTCATCATCGGCACGAGCGATTGCCCGCCGGCCAACACCTTGGCGTTGGGCAGGCGCGCCAACAGTTCGGCGGCATCCTTGAGCTGCCGCGGCGCGTGGTACTCGAACGGCGCTGGCTTCATCGTCCCGACATCATTACCGCCGGGCCCGACCCGGCGGTCCGTGCGCACTATCGCATTCACTGCGGTCAGGAATGCCCGGCCGACATGCTTTTGTTGCTGGAAACCAGCATAGATTGCCGGGTCAAGCCCGGCAATGACGCGGATTTACGCCGTCTTGATGCCGAGATCGGCCTGTTCCTTGGCGTAAGCCGCGTCCATGCGCGGCGCCACCCCGCGCTTGGCGAGCTCGGCGGCGAAGATGCGGCGGATCTCCGGCTTCTCGTCGATGTAGTCGAGCTGATCGCCGCCGACACGCCGGCTGATCCAGGCCTTCGGCACGCCCTGCGCGTTACGGATGGCGACGCCCTCGTGCTTGAAGGCGAGGTACCGTGCAGGCGTGGCGCCGGAATTGAAGTGCTGGTGAAACCACATATTGGGCGGCACGATCAGGGTGCCGACTTCCCATTGATAGTGCTGCGGCTCCTCGCCTTCCGGCCACATCAGCGAATAGCCTTCGCCCGAAAGCACGATGACGTGGGCGCCCGGCCCGTGGGCATGCGCCTTCTTGTAGGTGCCGATCGGGAACTGCGAGATGTGGCTGTTCATCGAGCCCTTGGCCAGATTGAAGCGGATGTGGCCGCCGCCGGCGCCGCGCTCGGTCGCGGTAATGAGCGGAATGTTGACCGCGTCGGGGACGAAGTTGGTGGTGAGCAAAAAGCCCTTCTGCTCGCCCTTGGACGAGAAATAGTCCGGCTCGCCCGAGAAGCGGTCCTTGAAGTCGTATTTGGTGTTGAAGACGAAATCGATGTCTTCGTAGAGGTTGATCACCGGCGGCGCGTTGGTGACGGCGACGTAGCGCACCGGCTCGCGGCCGGAGCCGTTGAAGTGCTGGTGATTGCAGTTGAGCGGGACGGCGAACAGCGCGCCTTCCTTCCACTCGAAGGTGATGCGGGCGCCGGCGTCGTTCCACACCGTGGTCGAGCCGCGGCCCGACAGCACCATGATCATCTCTTCGTAGAGCTGCCGGTGCGGGTTGAGGCTCTTGCCCGGCGGAATTTCCATCACGTAGCAGTCGTTCGAGGTGCGCGAGGCGTCGTGGTTGAGGAACACCGCATTGCCGCCGCGCCGCGCCCACGGCTTGAGCTCGACCGTGCGCAGGTTGCGCACGTAGAGCGACGACATGATGTCGAGCCCTTCGGACTTGACCCAGCGGGTATAGGGCGTTTCTTTCTCGGTCTTGAATTTATTGGCTAAGTCCTCGGAAACGACGGCGTTCTTGGCCATTTGGCTCTCCTTTTAACCCGCTCAACCGCTTAGGAATTCGATACCCGACCGGCCTCGGCGATGGCAACGCATTTTTCCGCCCGTATGCGCACGTGAATAGGGTCGCCGGTGGGGGTCCGCAAGGAGGGATGGACGCGGGCCAGCAGCACGGATTCGCCGACCTTGACCTGGAAATCGAGGTAATCGCCGAGGAACACCTTGGCGCTAACCGTGCCGCGGCACAGGTTGTCGTCCTCGGCAGGCGTCGGTGGGTTTTCCGAAAGTTCGACGTCCTCGGGCCGTACCGAGACCACGACCGGCGCGCCCCTGGCGAGATTATCAATGCATTGCACGTTGAGTTCGCCGAGCGGCGTCGAGACCCGGCAACGGCCGTTGCCGGCCGCCGCCGACACCATGGTGCCGTCGATGAAATTGGTGTTGCCGACGAAATCGGCGACGAAGCGGTTGCGCGGCCGCTCGTAAATGTCGCGCGGCGAGCCGATCTGCACGACCTGGCCTTCGCTCATCACCGCGATCTCGTGCGACAGCGCCAGCGCCTCGCCCTGGTCGTGAGTGACGTAGACCGTGGTGAGGCCAAGCTCGCGCTGAATGCGCTTGAGCTCGAAGCGCATTTTCTCGCGCAGCTTGGCGTCGAGATTGGACAGCGGCTCGTCGAGCAACAAAAGCTGCGGCTCCATGACCAGCGCGCGGGCGAGCGCCAGGCGCTGCTGCTGGCCGCCCGACAGCTTGGTGGCGTCGCGATCGGCCAAGTCGGCGAGCTGCACGGCTGACAGGACGCGCATGACCTTGTCCTCGATCTCCTTCCGGCTCGGCCGTGCTTTGCGCACCTCGAGCGGGAAGGCGACGTTCTTGAACACGTTCATGTGCGGCCAGATGGCGTAGGACTGAAACACCATGCCGAAATTGCGCCGGTTCGGCGCGACGAAGGTGCCGTTGGCCGAGGAGAACACGACGCGGCCGTCGACCGCGATGTCGCCTAAGCGCGGCCGCTCCAGTCCGGCGATGGAGCGCAAGGTCGTGGTCTTGCCGCAGCCGCTCGGGCCCAACAGCGTGAAAAGTGCGCCGTCGGGCACCTCGAATGACACGTCCTGCGCGGCTTTGACGACCTGGCCGTTGGCGCCGGCATATTCGGTATGCAGCGACTTGACGCTGAGCACGCTTCTCTCCCTCTACGCCTCGGCGACGCCGAACCGCCGGCCGATGAACTGCGCCAGCGCCACGAAACAGAGCAGGACCAGGATCATCATGACGCCGAGCGCCGACAGCTCGACGTACTGGCCGTTCTGCCACAATTCCCAGATCGTGATCGAGACCACTTCGGTGCCCGGACTATACAGCAGAATCGAGCTGGCCAATTCGCGGATCGAAACCACGACGATGTAGATCCAGCCGGCGATCAGGCCGGGTTTCAGCAGCGGCAGCACCACGCGGATGAAGGTCGCGCCGAACGAGGCGCCGCTCATGGCGGCCGATTCCTCGAGCTCCTGATGCACTTGCAGGAGCGAAGCGGTGTTGTAGCGCATGCCGTACGGTAGGAACCGGGTCACATAGGCGATCAGCATGATCCAGATCGTGCCGTAGACGCCGATCGGCAGCGTGAGGTAGCAGACCATGATGGAGAGACCGAGCACCAGACCGGGAAAAACCAGCGGCAGCGACGCCAGATTGTCGATTAGCCAGCGTCCCGGCAGTTTTGTGCGCACGACGATCCAGCACAGTGCCGAGGTCGCCAGCATGATCAAGGTGGCGCTGCCGAGCGACAGCATGATGCTGTTGCGGATCGCGGTGCCGATCTCCGGATAGGCGAGCACGCTGCGGTACGAGGCGAAGCTGAGGTTCTTCAGCGCGGCGAGCGACGGCACGGTGTAGAAACGCTGCAGCGACGACCACAGCAGAACCAGAAACGGCAGCACGATCACCAGGAGCACGTAGAGCAGAAACACCGCCGAGGTCAGATAGCGCCAGCGTCCGATGCCGATGACGCGCGGGCGAAAGCCCTTGCCGGTGACGGTGGAATAGCGGCGGCCGTGCCGGCCGATGCGGGCGTTGAGATAGATGCAGAGCGAGGTGATGACGAGCAGCGTCAGGCCATAGGCCGAGGCGAGGCCGATCTGGCTCGGATAGGAGTGGATCGCGTCGTAGATCGCCGACGTATAGACCTCGATGCCGGCCGGCAGGCCGAGCAGCGCCGGGACTTCGAACGATTCCAGCGCGCGCACGAACAGGATGACCAGCGCGGCCGCGGTCGCGGGCCAGGCGAGGCGGATCGTCACCCGCCAGGTGATTTGCGGCAAGGTGGCGCCGCTCATCAGCGCCGATTCCTCGAGCGACGGGTCCATCGAACGGAACGCCGCGCTCATCAACAAAAACGCCACCGGCGAATAGTGCAGGCCGTCGACCCAGATCATGCCGGGGATCGAATAGATGTCGATGAACACGAAGTCGGTGCCGAACGCGTATTGCAGCACGCGGTTGAGGATGCCGATCTTGGGGCTGCCGAGAAAAATCCACGACACCGTGAACAGGATGCCCGGAATGATCAGCGGCACCAGCGCCAACGCGAAGAACAGCGATTTGAACGGCGTGTCGGTGCGTTCGTTGATCCAGGCCAGCAGCGCGCCGAACGCGAACGCCAGCACCGCGCTGCCGAGCGCGAATTGCAGCGAGTTGGCGAACAGCCGCGCGGTGTCGGCGCTCGCGTAAGCGGCGCGGTAATTGTCGAGCGTGAAACGCGCAGCCGAGGTGGCAGTCTGGGTCGACAGCAGGCTCTGCCACACCATGAAGACGAGCGGCACCAGCGCGAGCCACGCCACCACCACCACGATGAGCGCGATGGCAAGCCAGCTCCACTCGAAGCGCTGCGCCAACGCGCCGGCGAGCGGCGCCGGCCGTGCCGCAGCAATCGCGTCGGTGCTGGATGCCATGCGGTTTTAAGCCCGCTTGGCGTAGCGGGCGAGCGCACCGCGCAGAATCTCGCGCGACGGCTCCGAGCCGTCGACCAGCCGGATGCTGCGCCGCTTGATCTTCCAGCCCTGAGGGGTGCGTTTGAGCTCCCAGCGGTTCGTGACCACGCGGTGGATATGGTAGCCGCGCGAGGCGCCGTGGTTGGGCACCTCGACCGGCTCGCCGGTCTTGTTGGGCGTCAAGATCTGCAGATACGAGGTCACCACGGCCTCGTCGCCGTCGAGATCGATATGCGGCAAGCCGGTGAAATGCGCCAGGCCGCCGGCGATCGCCGCCTGATGGGCTTCGCTCTTCAGCATCGCGCCCATCGCCTTGTTGCCCTGCCCCCCGGAGAGGTTGGCGCCGCGGTCGAACACGCCGTCTTCCATGTAGACCGCCTCCGCATAGTAATCGGCGCCGGTATCGGCGCTCGGCGGATGGCCGGCGATCAGATTGTAGATTTCGAGCCGATCCTCGATCGCGCGCAGCCGCGCTTCGAGCGTCTTGCCTTCCTCAGTTCCGGCGTGGACCATGGCGTTTCCTTGATTGTCGTTCGCTCCAGTGTGGTTGCGTCAGCCTATCACGTCATCGAACGGCGCGGGGCTCGGGGGCGGTGGCGTGGTGGCTACCTGCGCCGCCCGTTGCGGCGGCCGCAGGGAAGCAAATTTTTACCCTGTGCGGGGCGGTTAAATTTGGCATCTTGGGAACGCCAAATGGAAGGCGTGCATCGAATCGCGATGGTGTCTCGCAGCGGCCTTGATCGGCGGTCGTTTGTCGTCGGCGTCAGCGCCGCGGGCGGCGCGCTGACGCTCGGCTTTGCGCCTGCCAGCGGCAGCGAGCCGGCCGAAAATCCCGCTCCGGTCGAAGTCAATTGCTGGATTGTGGTTGCGCCGGACGACAGGGTGACCATCCGGGTGGCGCGCTCGGAGATGGGTCAGGGTGCCATGACGGCGCTCGCCATGCTGGTCGCCGAGGAGCTGGAATGCGACTGGGGCAAGGTCCGCACTGAATTCGTGTCGCCGCGGCAGAACGTGCTGCGCGAAGGCGTTTGGGGCGATCTGTCGACCGGCGCGAGCCGCTCGATTGCGGCGTCGCATGATTATCTGCGGCGCGCTGGCGCGACGGCGCGACAGATGCTGGTCGCCGCCGCGGCCGCGTGCTGGAACGTGGCGGCCGGCGAATGCGGCGTCCGCAACGGCGTCATCACCCACCGGCCGAGCGGCCGGACCGTGACGTTCGGCGCCATCGCGGCCGATGCCGCGAAGGTCGTGCCGCCGCAACACGTGACGCTGAAGCCGCCGCAACAATGGACGCTGCTCGGCACGCCGCAAAAGCGGCTCGAGATCCGCGACAAGATCACCGGCCATCCGATCTACGCCATCGATGTACGGTTGCCCGGCATGCTGTACGCGGCGATCCGGCACTGTCCGGTGTTCGGCGGCAGCGTGAAAGCGGTGGATGGCCGCTCAATTCAGCACATGCCGGGCGTGCGCCGCGTCGTGCAGCTCGAGGACGCCGTCGCGGTGGTGGCCGATTCCTGGTGGCGGGCCCACAAGGCCGTGCAGGCGCTGCGCGTCGCCTGGGACGACGAAGGGCAGGGCGACCTTTCCACCGCGGGGATCAGCGACTTCGTCCGCGGTGGGCTTGATGGCCCGCCGGGCCAGGTCGGGCGCGCTGACGGCGACGTGGACGCCGGCCTTACGATCGCGTCGCGGCGCCTCGAAGCCGAGTACGTCGTGCCGTTTCTGGCTCACGCCACCATGGAGCCGCAGACCTGCACCGCCCATGTGCGGCCCGACGGCGTCGAGATTTGGGCCCCCACCCAGGACGCCTCGACCGCGCTGGCGACCGCCGCGATTGCCGCCGGCGTGCCGGACGAGAAGGTGAAGGTCAATCGCACGCTGCTCGGCGGCGGTTTTGGCCGGCGCGGCACGATCCAGGAATTCATCCGCCAGGCCGTGCTGATCGCCCGCGAGGTCGACGCGCCCGTCAAACTGGTCTGGAGCCGCGACGAGGACGTAGCCCACGACTTGTACCGGCCGTTCGGCATGGCGCGCCTGGTCGCCGGCCTCGACCGCGAGGGCATGCCGGTCGCCTGGTCGATCCGGCTTGCCGGCCCGTCCTTCGTTGCCGCCATCCTGCCCGGCTTCGGCAAGACCTTTGTCGATCGCAGCTTCGTCAGCGGGCTCGCCGAGGAAATGCCCTACGCGGTGCCGAACTACCGTATCGATTACGTGGTGCGCGAGACCGCGGTGCCGCTCGGTGTCTGGCGCGGCATCAACTACACCCAGAACGTTTTCTACATGGAGTGTTTCGTCGATGAGATGGCGCATGCCGCCGGCATCGACCCTTATCGATATCGCCGGAGCCTGCTGCGCAACAGCCCCAAGAATCTCGCGGTGCTGGATGCCGCGGCCGCCAAGGCCGGCTGGGACACGCCGCGGCCGCCGGATGTATTCCGCGGCATCGCAGTCAGCGAGGTGTGCGGCAGCTATTGCGCCCAGGTGGTCGAGCTGTCGGTGACGAACGGCCGCGTCCGCGTGCATCGCGTGGTCTCCGCGCTCGACTGCGGTCACGTGGTCAATCCGCTCACCGTTGCGATCCAGACCGAAGGCTCGATCGTCTATGCGCTCTCCGCGGCGCTCTACGGCGAAATCACCATCAGGAACGGCGCCGCCGAGCAGTCAAACTTCAACGATTACCGGGTGCTGCATTTGAGCGAAATGCCCAAGGTCGAAACGGTGATTCTGGCGAGCGGCGGGTTTTGGGGTGGCGTCGGCGAGCCGCCGGTGGTGCCGCTGGCGCCGGCAATCTGTAACGCCGTATTCGCCGCCACCGGCAAGCGTATCCGCTCGCTGCCGCTGAAGAATTGCGATTTTGCCCAAGGCATCTGAGCTGATCTGTTCTTAAGAAGCGTCAACAAGGGGGAAGGACCGATGAAGCGCGCATCTCTGGTTGCCGTATTTGCACTCGGATTGTCGGCAGTGCTGGCGGGACCGGCTGCCGATGTGTGGGCAAGCGAGCTCGCGGCCCGCACCGAGCTTTACGCGATTCCGACGCTGACGCTTTCGGATGCAAACTTTCTCAAAGGTGAAGCAAACGGAACGCCGGCGACGATAGGCGGCCAATTTCGCATCGCGCCGGGTACCGGTCGGCTGCCGGTCGTGGTGTTGATGCACGGTTCCGGCGGCATGGGCCCGAACATCGAGATGTGGTCCGAGGAATTCAACGCCATGGGCGTTTCGGCCTTCGCGCTCGACGGCTTTACCGGCCGCGGCCTCGTCAGGACCAGCAACAATCAAGCGCTGCTTGGACGGCTCAATTTCATTCTCGACATTTATCGGGCGCTCGACATTTTGGCCAAACATCCTCGCGTCGATCCCGAACGGATTGTCCTGATGGGCTTTTCGCGCGGCGGTCAGGCCGCGCTCTATGCCAGTCTCAAGCGCTTTCACAAAATGTGGAACAAATCCGGCGTGCAATTCGCCGCCTACATTCCGTTTTATCCCGACTGCATGACCACCTACATCGGCGACACCGACGTGGCCGACCGGCCGATCCGGATCTTTCAAGGCACCGCCGACGATTACAATCCGGTGGCGCCATGCAAGTCTTTCGTGGCGCGGCTGCGTGCCGCCGGCCACGACGTCGAGCTGACCGAATATCCCAACGTCTGGCACGCCTTCGACAACCCGCTCGGCAGCACGACGCGGTACATTTCCAAGGGCGGCCAGACCGTCCGCCATTGCAGCATCCGCGAGGAGCCCGAGGGCTTGTTGATCAACGCGGCCACCAGGCAGCCGTTTACCTACAAGGATCCTTGCGTCGAGCTCGACCCGCATCTGGCGACCGATCTCGCCGCGACCGCGGACGCCAAGACGCGCGTGAAGGCGTTTCTCAAGGATGTGTTCAAGCTCAACTGAATGATCGCTACGGGGCGGCATCTGACATATAAATAACGCCGATCCACCACGTCTCGCCAAAGCCGCGACACGCTTCGGCCGCATCGCCGGTGCAAGGCAGCCCCCTGCGTGAGGGGACGAGGTTTTGCGAGTCACGGAACTTTTCGTCAAACACCAGCACGATGCTCCGCTTCAGTCCACCGCCGCGATTGCGTGCAGTCCGCGCGGCATTGCCGGCGGCGTGCCGTGCGCGCCTTTCCGCCAAGCGCTGATCGTGTCGGGCACGGTAACGGCGGAGCTGGGGCTTAAGCCCGGCGATTTGCGCGAAAACATCGTGGTCGATTGCGACGATCTCTACGGCCTGCCGTCCGGCACCGTGGTTCAGATCGGGCAGGCGCGCTTGCGGCTGACGTTTCATTGCGAGCCGTGCAAGAAGATTCTCCACCTGATCGGATTCGACCGCGTCCTGCATCGCCGCGGCGTGTTCGGCACATTCATCAACGACGCGCGGATCACGGTCGGCGATCGGTTCGCCGTCACCGAGCAGCGCTTTGAGGAAATTCCGTACGCCATCAACGAGCGGCTTCGCTGGTTCCTGAAGAAGCAGGGCGCGCGCGGGGCTGCGCTCGACCTGGTCCATACGCTTGGTCTGCCAGCGTCGTCAGGTCGCACCATGCCGCGGCTGTTGGGGAAGCTTTTTGGCGCGGCGCCGGCCGCAGGGACCGTAGCGGCCGAGTAATTGCTCCGTCTCGTTGCAGCTTTCCTTGATCTGTGGAAAGCTGCGTGATTAAGCCGCCGAGATTTGGATCGCGCTTAAGCCGCTCGCCGCTGCGTGATCACCATCGGCATGCCGTTGTCCGGCCGCAACGTCACCCGTAACAGCGGCCACACCGAGGAGCCCGGCGCCAGTTCGAGCCGGAAATTCTTGACGATGTTGGCCAGCACCAAGGTGGCCTCCTGCAGCGCGAACACCGAGCCGATGCAGGTGCGCGCGCCGGCGCCGAACGGGATGTAGGCGTAACGGTCGATGGCGTGGCGTGCCTCGCCGAGGAAGCGCGTCGGATCGAACGTGTTGGGATCGCGCCACAGCAGGCGGTGACGATGCAGCACATAGGGCGCGATCACCACCAGCGAGCCGCGCTTGACCTTGGCGCCGGCAAGCTCGTCCGGCCCGAGCGCGACGCGGCTCATGGCGGCGATCGGCGGATAAAGCCGCGCCGCTTCGTCGATCACCGCGCGGGTCTCGACCAACCGCTCGGCGAGCGTGGCGGTCGGTCCGTGCAGCTCGCGCCCGACTTCGGCTTCGAGGCGCTCGCGCCATTGCGGCGACTGCGACAGCAAGAACAGCGACCAGGTCAGAAGGTTCGCGGTGGTCTCATGGCCGGCGGCGATGAAGGTCAAAATGTTGGAGCGGACCTCGATCTCGGCCATGCGGTTGCCGGTCTCCGGATCAAGCGCGTTCAGCAACAGCGTCAGAATATCCTTCGCCACCGCTTCGGGCTCTTCGGCCATGCGCCGGCGCCGCGTCGCGATGATGTCGTTGATCGCGTTCTCGAAGAACCGCAAGGTCGAACGGACGCGCCAGTGGGCGAAGCGCGGCACCGACGGCGGCAGTCCGATCACGTCGAAGGCATCGATGCGGCCGATGGTGTCGAAATAGGTCCGCATGGCAAGGCGGAATTCCTCGGGCGCGCGGCCGAGCCCGTCGGAAAAGATGGTGCGCTCCAGCACGTCGAGCGTCAGGCGCGTCATCTCGGCGGCGACGTCGCGCGTGGCGCCATCCTGGTCGCGCCAGCGCGCCACCAGCGCTTCGGCGGCCGCCATCATGTGGGGCGCGAATTCCATGATGGTCCGGCGCGCGAATACCGGCGCCACGGTGCGGCGCTGCACGCGCCATTGCTCGCCCTCGGCGCTGAGCAGGCCATGGCCGAGCCCGGCCGAGAGCACACGGCGCTGCAGCGCATCCTTCTGATAATTGGCGGCATTGTCGAGCAGCACATGCTCGATGGCACGCGGCTCGCTGACCAGGACCACATGGGCGAACGGCAGGCCGCCGACCACGACCGGCTTGTCGAAATGATCCTGCGCCCAGCATTCGAGCGGATTGCGCCACAGCGCGGTGATCAAGCGGATAACGCCGAGCGGCTTCGGCTGCGGCGCCGGAGCCGGCGGCCGGAACGTCGATGCCGGCAGGTCGAGAACACTTGCGGCCGAAGGGGTCATGATCGCTCGTGCGCTAGAATGATCGGCAACGCCAAACAAGGCCTATCCGAAAACGCCCGTTTTGGGCGGTCAGTTCCCAGGAAGATCCAGCCGCGTTTGGTCGTTGAAGTTGAATTTACACCGCCCTCGCGCCGTTGCAGCCGCATGACTACGCCGCGTTCGACGGCCGCATTCGACGCTGACAGGATTTTCGGCATAGCCTGCACCTGCGTCAAGAAGATGGACGTGCGGACCTCCGCAGAAGGTAAAGGGAGCGCTGCACAAGCGCCGGTAGATTTGCTGATCAAATAATTCGGCGCGGGCCATCACCGCGGCCCGAACAGCTTGTCGATGAGCCAGCTGTCGAGGCCGCGATCGCCGTTATTGCGGCTTGGCGGGGGCCCATAAGGCTGCGGTGCGCGATTGGCCGCCACCGCGTTGGGCGGCGCAAACGGCTGCGGCAACGCGGTCGCGAACCAGCCGCCGGTGACGCCGGGCAGCGGCGCCGGTGCGGTGCCGCGCAGCGCGGTCTTCATGAAGCGGCTCCAGATCTCGACCGGCAATCCGCCGCCGGTCGCTTTCTTGGTCGGCGACGCATCGTCGTTGCCGAGCCAGACGCCGGTGACGAGGCGTGACGTGTAGCCGACGAACCAGGCGTCGCGAAAATCCTGGCTGGTGCCGGTCTTGCCGGCGGCCTGCCAGCCTGGCAGGTCGGCGTGGCGCGCGGTGCCGGACACCAGCGTCTCGTGCATCATGGCGTTCATCATCGCCACGTAACGCGCGTCGACGATACGGCCGAGCGCCTGCGGCGCGCGCGCGTACAGCGTCTTGTTGCCTTCGCGGATGCGCTCGACCACATGCGGGGAGGCGGCGAAGCCGCCATTGGCAAACGGCGCATAGGCCGAGGTGAGCTCGAATGGCGAGACTTCCGAGGTGCCGAGTGCGATCGACGCGTTGGGCTCGAGCGGCGACACGATGCCCATGCGATAGGCGGTACGGATCACCGCGGCCGGGCCGAGTTCAAGCGTCAGGCGCACCGATACGGTGTTGAGCGAATCGGCCAGCGCCTGCGTCAGGGTCACCGGGCCAAAATACTGATGCTCGTAATTCTCCGGACGCCAGCCTTTGACGGCGATCGGCGCGTCGTCGCGGACGCTGTCGGGCGTAAGCCCGTGCTCGAGCGCGGTGAGATAGACAAACGGCTTGAACGCCGAGCCGGGCTGGCGCTTGGCGGCGATGGCGCGGTCGAATTGGCTTTCGGCGTAGCTCCGGCCGCCGACCAGCGCGCGCACGGTGCCGTCGGGTGTCATGGCGACCAGCGCGCCTTCGCCAACATTCAGTTTGGCGCCGCGCTGCGCCAGCGTGTCGACCAAAGCCTGCTCGGCGGCGTTCTGCAATACGGGATCGATCGAGGTGTCGACCACGATGTCGGCGTCGATGTGGCCGACCAGATCGTTGACGGCGTCCATCACCCAGTCGGCGACGTAATTGACCGAGCCGGCGCCGCTCGGCTGTTTGGCGCGCGCCGGTTCTATCAGCGCCACCTCGGCCGCCTTGGCGGTGATCATGCGCTGCTGCGCCATCGCGGCGATGACGAGTTGGGCGCGGCGTTCGGCGCCGTCGGGGTTGCGCGTTGGCGCAAGCCGCGACGGCGATTGCACCAGCCCGGCAAGCATCGCTGCCTCGGGCAACGAGAGATGCCGCGCCGACTTGCCGAAATAGCGCTGCGCTGCCGCTTCGACGCCATAGGCGCCGGCGCCGAAATAAACGCGGTTGAGATAAAGATCGAGGATCTGTTGTTTGGAGAATTTGTGCTCGAGCCAGAGCGCCAGCATCGCCTCCTGCAGCTTGCGCGTGACCGTGCGCTCCTGCGTGAGGAACAAGTTTTTCGCGAGCTGCTGGGTGATGGTCGAACCGCCCTGCGCGGCACCGCGAAGCAGCAGGTCCTTGGCGGCGGCGCGCAAAATACCCCATGGATCGACGCCGTGATGGGCGTAGAAGCGGCGGTCCTCGATGGCGATGAATGCGTTCGGCAGGTAGGGCGGCAACTCGCGCAGCGGCACCGCCGCGCCGCCCATGTCGCCGCGCGTGGCGAGCGTCGCGCCATTGAGGCCGAGAATGAGCACCGAGGGCGGGCGCTTCGGAATTTCCAGCGATTGAATCGGCGGCAGGTGCATGCCGACCCAGAGCACGACGCCGAAAGCGGCGAGCATCGCCCACAGCCCGGCCACCGCCCCCCAGTAAATGATGCGGCCAACACCGCCGCTTTTTCTGCCGCGACGTCGCCGCGCCTTGCCGCGTGATGGGGCGGCGCTGCCGGCGCGGTCCTCCGGCCCTGCCCGCAAATCGAGATCGGCGGGCGCACGTTTGCGGCCGTTTCCTCGCGACGCCATGTCCCCGAATCCCCGCGCGCTTGGCGCAACGGGACCCTAGGCGTCGCGGTTTAAGGGGCGGTTACCAGTCGCAAAAGCTTACCCCGCCACGCTTTCGCGCACCTTGGCTTCCGCGGGCGGCGGAGTGAACAGTGCGAGCAGCGGCCGCTTGATGGCGGCCTGCCGGGTCGGCGCCGTGATCTGCGCGCCGAGGAGATCGGTGACGTAGAACACGTCGACCACGCGCTCGCCGAAGGTGGCGACATGGGCCGAGGCGATATTGAGATTGAGCTTCGACAGCGTCGTGGTCAGCTCATAGAGCAGGCCGGGCCGGTCGAGGCCGGTGACCTCCACCACGGTATAGCGCGCCGACCATTGATTGTTGATGGTGACTTCCGGCTCGATGGCGAACGCTTTCAGCTTGCCTTTCGGCGGCGCGCGCTGGGGCACCACGTCGGGCAATTTGAGCTCGCCGCGCAGCGCCTTCTCGATGGCGTCGCCGATGCGCGCCGCGCGCCGCGCTTCGTCGGCGTCGTGCTCGAACTCGCGCGACACCGCGATGGTGTCGAGCGCAAGCCCGTCGGTCGTGGTGTAGATCTGGGCGTCGACGATGTTGGCGCCGGCGAGCGCGCAGGCGCCGGCAATGATCGACAACAGCCAGGGATGATCGGGGGCGAACACCGTCAGCTCGGTGACGCCGCGCGCCGCGTCGAAGCCGACGCTGGTGGCGAGACGCTTGCCGGCCTCTTCGGTGGCGCGCACGAAGCGTGCCTGCGTCAGCTTGTGCGGCAGATCGACCTTGAGCCAATAGGCCGGATAATGCCGTGCGATGTAGGCCTCGCGGACGGCTTCGGGCCAATCGGGCAGGGCGGCACGGAATTCGGCCTGCGCTTCGGCGACGCGCTGCGCGCGGTTGACCTCGGAAAAGCCGCCGGTGAGCACCGGCTCGGTCTCGTAGTAGAGCGTGCGCAGGAGCTGCGCCTTCCAGCCGTTCCATACTCCCGGGCCGACGGCGCGAATGTCGGCGGTGGTCAGGATGGTGAGGAGCTTCAGGCGCTCCAGCGACTGCACCACCGCGGCAAAATTCTCGACGGTCTTGCGGTCGGACAGGTCGCGCGACTGCGCCACCGTCGACATCACCAGATGCACTTCGATCAGCCAGGCGACCAGATCGGTATCCGCGGCGTTCAGTCCGAGCCGCGGGCAGACCCGCCGGGCGATGCGCGCGCCGGCGATCGAGTGGTCCTCGATGCGGCCCTTGGCGATGTCGTGCAGGAACAGCGTGACATACAGCACGGCGCGGTGCTGCGGCTGGATCGAGCGCATCAGCTCGCTCGCCAGCACCACCGCCGGATTGTCGCCGCGTTCGATCTCGTCGAGCGCGCCGATGCAGCGCAGCAGATGCTCGTCCACCGTGTAGTGGTGGTACATGTTGAACTGCATCATCGCCACGATGCGGCCGAAGGCGTGGACGAACGCGCCGAGCACGCCGGCCTCGTTCATGCGGCGCAGTACGGTCTCGGCGTCGTTCTTCGAGGTGAGAATTTCGAGGAACAGCCGGTTCGCTTCCGGATCGCGACGCACCTTGCGGTCGATCAGCTTGAGCGAGCGTGCCGCGGCGCGCATCGCCTCCGGGCGGAATTCCAGATTGTACTTCTGCGCCAGATAAAACAGCCGGATCAGATTGACCGGATCGCGTTTGAATATGTCGGGACCGGCGATGTTGATGCGGTTGTTGTCGATGATGAAGTCGTCAGTCTCGGTGAGCTTGCGCGGGCCGCGCGCAGGTCGGAGCTTGGCGATGATGCGGCTGAGCACCGGCGTCGGCGTCGCCTGGCGTTCTTCCAGACCGGCGCACAGGATGGCGGTGAGATCGCCGACGTCCTTGGCGGTCAGAAAGTAATGCTTCATGAACCGCTCGACGTCCTGCAGGCCGGGATGCTCGGTGTAGCCGAGCCGCAACGCGATCTCGCGCTGGATGTCGAACGACAGCCGCTCCTCGGCGCGGCCGGTGACAAAGTGCATGTTGCAGCGGACCGACCAGAGAAAATCTTCGCAGCGCCGGAACAGGCGGTATTCCTCGGCGGCAAACACGCCGCGCTCGACCAGCTCCTGCGGCTCGCGCACGCGGTAGACGTATTTGGCGATCCAGAACAGCGTGTGCAGGTCGCGCAGCCCGCCTTTGCCGTCCTTGACATTAGGCTCGACCAGATAGCGCGACTGGCCGGCGCGGCGGTGGCGTTCCTCGCGTTCCGCGAGCTTGGCGGCGACGAAATCCGGCGCGGTGCCCTGCACCACCTCCTTGTCGAATCGCGCGACCAGCTCCTCGAACAGCTTGACGTCGCCGAACAGATACCGCGCTTCCAGAAGCGCGGTTCGGATGGTCATGTCGGCATTGGCCTGGCGGATGCACTCGTTGACGGTGCGGGTGGCGTGGCCGACCTTGAGCCCCATGTCCCACAGGCAATAGAGCAGCGCCTCGGCGACCGACTCGCCCCAGGCCGTTTGTTTGTAGGGCAGCAGGAACAACAGATCGATATCGGAGCCCGGCGCCAGCAGGCCGCGGCCATAGCCGCCGGTCGCCACCACCGCCATGCGTTCGGCCTCGGACGGCACCTGCGAGGGATAAAGCTTCTGGCCGGCGAACTCGAACAGGATGCGGATGATCTCGTCGTGCATCCGGCACAGCCGTTCGGCGCAATGCCGGCCGTGACGGTCCTGGAGCAGAAGCTGCTCGGCCTTGGCACGGGCCTGCGTCAGCGCCGCTTTCAGCCGCTGCGCGATCGCCGCACGCAGCTCGGCCTCGCGCCCGGCGTGGGTCTCCGCCAGCTCGTCGAGGTCGGCCGCGATCGCGGCGCTGTCGATCAGCTCTTCGGGGGCGCTGCGCGCGGAGTGGTGAACGTCGAGCATCGTGCTACGGCTTAGCGGAGCGAACTTGCGCTGTCATCGTGGAGCGTGCCGCCGGAAGGAAAATGGGTACGACGGGACGGCCGCGCCAATTGGAACAAAATCATCGCAAAATAGCGTCTGCGGAGCATATATTTTCAATTGACGCCTTCCAGCTGCTCTCCTAAAGAACGAAACAGGCGCCGATTTGAGCGAGCAGCTTGCGGGCGCTGAATAAATGCAGCTAAAGCGCGGGGTCTGCCCCGTTGCCGCGCTGATTGGCGGGCCCCCAGTAACCCGCCTCCCAACAGGACCGTGCCGGCGCCGACGCGCCGTCGGCGATCCGCATTTCGGAGGTTGTCATGCTTTCACGTCGTTCCGTCCTGATCGGCACCGCCGGCGCCAGCCTGGTGCCGCTGCGCTTGGCGCGCGCCGCAGGCAAGCCGAGCACCATCAACATCGATTGGGCGACCTACAATCCGGTCTCGATGTATCTGAAAGACCACGGCCTGATGGAGAAGGAGTTCGCCAAGGACGGCATCGGCATCCGCTGGGTGCAGACGCTCGGCTCCAACAAGGCGCTCGAATTCCTCAACGCCGGCTCGATCGATTTCGGCTCGAGCGCCGGCGCCGCCGCGTTGGTCAGCAAGATCAACAGCAATCCGATCAAATCGATCTACGTCTATTCCAAGCCGGAATGGACCGCGCTCGTGACCCGCAAGGACACGCCGATCCAGAAAATCACCGACATGAAAGGCAAGCGCGTCGCGGTGACGCGCGGCACCGATCCGCACATCTTTTTGGTGCGCGCGCTGCTGTCGGTCGGCATGACCGAGAAGGACATCAAGGAAGTGCTGCTGCAGCATCCCGACGGCAAGACCGCGCTCATCCGCGGTGACGTCGACGCCTGGGCCGGGCTCGACCCGATGATGGCGCAGGCCGAGATCGAGGACGGCGCCCGGCTGTTCTACCGCAACGCCGACGCCAACACCTACGGCATCCTCTCGACCCGCATCGAGTTCCTGCACGACCACCTCGATCTGGTGAAGCGCGTGCTCGCGGTCTACGAGACGGCGCGCAAATACTGCCTCGCCTATCCGGCCGACATGGCAGCGAGCTTCATCGCCGCCACCAAGCTGCCGAAGCCGGTTGTCGACAAGCAGCTCAACGAGCGCACCGATATCACCAACGGCCACATCGGCGCGCCGCAACGCGATTCGATCCAACAGGCCGGCATCGCCTTACAAAAGGCGGGCGTGATCCCGGCCAACGTCGACGTCGCCAAGGCGGTCAGCGACCTGATCGACGACAGCTACGTGTAAACGACTGCGGCCGGTCGTGTTCCTTCGCGCAGGAGGCGCGGGGGCGGACGGGCCGCATTGCATTTGCGTCGGACGCCATGTCAGTTGTGAGCATGACCATCGCGGCCGCAGGCGGCTCGGTCCCGGCGGAACGGGCCGCGTCCAGAAAATGGGCGCGCCTCGTGCGCCCGGCGCTCGGCCTCGCGCTGCCGGTGACGCTCGCGGTGGCATGGGAGTACGTGGTTCGCATGGGCTGGGCGAGCGGGCGCCTGGCGCCGCCGCCGTCGGTCATTTTTGCGACCTTCGTCGACCTTGCCCGCAGCGGCGATCTGCAGCGCCACACGCTGGTGACGCTGGGACGCGTGGCGGCCGGCTTCGGCTGCGGTGTGGCCGTCGCCACGATTGTCGGCGCCGCGGCCGGTTATTCGCCGGTCATCCGGCGACTGCTCGATCCTAGCCTGCAGGCGCTGCGCGCTATTCCGTCGATCGCCTGGGTGCCGCTGTTCGTGCTCTGGCTCGGCATTTTTGAGGCCTCGAAGATAACCTTGATTGCGGTCGGTGTGTTCTTTCCGGTTTATCTGGGAGTCATGGGCGCCATCCAATCGGTCGACCGCAAGCTCGTAGAAGTGGGCCGCGCCTTTCGGCTATCCGACGTGCAGATGGTGCGTCGCATCCTGTTGCCGGCGGTGCTGCCCGCCTACGTGATTGCCTTGCGCTCGGGCCTGGGCCTCGGTTGGATGTTCGTTGCGGCGGCCGAACTTTTGGGCGCATCCGAGGGCCTGGGCTATCTGTTGTTGGACGGCCAGCAGCTCGGCAAGCCGGCGGAGATCGTGGCCGCGATCGTCGCCTTTGCGGTCGTCGGTAAGGCGACCGATTGGCTGATCGCGCTGGTCGCTGCGCCGTTCCTGCGCTGGGAAGACGTGGTGCGGCAGGAGTAGGACGGCATGGCCGAATACATTTTTCTGATGCACGACGATGCCGAAGCCGACGAGGACGCGTGGCAGCCGTATATCGGTGAGCTGCAGCGGCGTGGTTGTTTTGAAGGCGGTAGCGCCATGGGCGACGGCATCTGCGTGCGTAAGAGCGGTGAGTCCTCGGCGATCACGGCGCATTTGGCCGGATACATTCGGGTCAATGCGGAAAATCTCGAACAGGCGAAGTCGCTGTTGGCCGGCAATCCGCTGTTCGAGGCTGGCGGCACGGTCGAGATCCGCGAGCTGCCGCGGACCGAGTGAAACATGCTGGTCCTCGATCGCGTCGGCAAAACCTATCCGAACGGTGTGCATGCACTGGGCGGCGTTTCGTCGGAGGTTCAGCTCGGCGAGATCGTCGCCGTGATCGGCGGCTCGGGCTGCGGGAAGTCGACCTTGCTGCGCGCCATCAGCGGCCTCGATCCGGCAACCGAAGGCGCGGTGGCGCTCGACGGCGAGCGCATCGCCGCGCCGCACGAAAAGATCGGCATCATCTTTCAGGAGCCGCGGCTCCTGCCCTGGCTCAAGGTTTCCGGCAATGTCGGCTTCGGCCTGTCCGATCGACCGAAGGGCGAGCGCGCCCAACGCGTTGCCGCTGCCCTCAAGCGCGTCGGCCTCGCCGACAAGGCCGGCGTCTGGCCGCGCGAGCTGTCTGGCGGCCAGGCGCAGCGCGTCGCCATCGCCCGCGCGCTGGTGCCGCGGCCCGAAGTGCTGCTGCTCGACGAGCCGTTCTCGGCGCTCGACGCCTTTACCCGCGCCGACCTGCAGGATCATCTGCTCGACCTGTGGGCCGACGCCAAGCCGACCTTGATTCTCGTCACCCATGACGTCGACGAAGCGATCGTGCTCGCCGACCGCATCATGGTGATGTGTCCGCGGCCCGGCCGCGTGTTCGACGAGATCGACGTCGATCTGCCGCGGCCGCGCGACCGGCAGTCGGCGGCGTTCGATTTCGTCAAGCGCCGCGTGCTCGCCGCGCTCGACCGCTCGCTCAACCGCGCCGCGACGCCCGCCGAAGGCGAGGCCAAGGCCAGCGCCGGCGCGGCGATGTGGTGGTGATTGTCTGTCATCGTCCGCACAGGCGGACGATCCAGTAATCGCGCGCGCCATGGACTCCCGCACCGTCACCATATACTGGATGGCCCGCCTTCCGCCTACGCGCTCTGCGCTACGGCGGACTTTAGCCCGCCGTAGCTCGCCCAGCGAGCGAAGGCGGGTCGCGGTCCATGACACTCAGGAGAAAACGATGGACTCCGCCGCACTGCGCGCGCTGCAGGCGCCGATCAAGGAGCGCTACAAGAGCGAGCCGCAGGCCGCTTACATCACGCTCAAGGCCAAGGGCGCGCTCGACGACGCCAATATCGCCTGCAAGGTGGAAACCGGCCGCGCGCTCGCGGTTGCGGGGCTGCATCCCGCCACCGGCGGCACCGGCCTCGAACTGTGCTCCGGCGACATGCTGCTGGAAGCGCTGGTGGCCTGCGCCGGCGTCACCCTGAAGGCGGTGGCGACCGCGCTCGATATTCCGCTCAAGTCCGGCATGGTCTCGGCCGAAGGCGATCTCGACTTCCGCGGCACGCTCGGCGTCGCCAAGGATGCGCCGGTCGGCTTCGCGCAAATTCGCCTGCGCTTCGACGTCGACAGCGACGCGCCGCAGGACAAGCTCGATCAGTTGCTCAAGCTCACCGAGCGCTACTGCGTGGTCTATCAGACCATCCGCAACGGCCCGCCGGTCGAGATCAGCCTGAAACGGAAATAATCACGTAAGGCCACAACATTTCGTCATGCGCGGGCTTGACCCGCGCATCCATGCAGCGTGACCGTCCCATGGATTGCCGGGTCAAGCCCGGCAATGACGATCTAAAGTGCAAGCAGATGACGCCGCTCTTCGTTTTTCTGTTCGACCTCGCGCTCAAGATGGCGCTGACCGCCACTATCGTGGTCGTCATCTCGGTCGTGGTCGAACGCTCGGGCCCGTTCATCGGTGCGCTGATTGCGGCGCTGCCGACCGCCGCCAGCGCCGCCTATATCATTCTCGCTTTCGAGCATCCGCCGGATTTCATCGCCGCGAGCGCGGTCGGCAGCGCCGCGGCGACCGCGACGGTATCCGTGTTCGCGCTGACCTATACGGTGCTGGCACAGCGGCACGGCCTCATGCTGAGTCTCGGCGTTGCCATGGCAGTGTGGTTCGTCGCGGCGGCTGCGCTGCGCCTTACCACCTGGACGCCGCTGAGCGCGACGCTGCTCAACATCGCCGTGTTCGGGCTGACCGTGCCGCTGAGCTGGCGCTACCGCACCTCGGGGCCGCCGGCGAAATTCATCCGCACCGCCTACGACATTCCGCTGCGCGCGCTCACCGCCGCCGTGGTCGTGGCCGTCGTGACGACCGCGAGCTACAGCATCGGCTCGTTCCTCTCTGGCGTGTTTGCGGTGTTTCCGATCGTGATGGCGAGCTCCGTCATCATCTTGCATCCGCGCGTCGGCGGCGTCGCCTCGGCCAGCATGTTCGCGCACGCGCAGATCGCGCTGAACGGCCTGTGGCTCGGTTTTCTCGTCGTCCACTACCTGGTCGCGCCGCTCGGCGTCTGGGGAGCGTTCGGCGTCGGGCTCGTCGTCTGTAACGCCTGGAGCGGCGCGCTTTGGGTTATCCGGCGGCGCGGCAAGGCCTGAAGGTCGACGCCCGCGACTGCGGCCTTCCCGAAACGCCTCCTGCAGGCGCGCCGCGCTGCGGCAATATTTCGCGTCATGGGGATTGACACGAAATACATATTAGTGTCACTGTATATGACATGAAATCTGCCGTCGCCAGACCCTATCTGATGCGAACGCGTGCCGAAACCGCCGCGGCGACACGGCAGCGCATTCTGCAAAGCGCGCGCGGGCTCCTGGTCACGCACTCGTTCGAGGCGATGACCATCGAGGCGATCGCCGCAGGCGCGGACACCACCACCCGGACCGTGCTGCGGATCTTCGGCAGCAAGGAGGAGTTGTTCGCCCAGGCGCTGAACTCGCTGGGCCAGCTCGCCTTCGCGCCGATCACGCCGGACAATCGCGACGCGCTGATCGGCGGGCTGGTCGAATTTTACGACAAGGTCGGCGACACCGTGATCCGCTGGCTCGGCGACGAGCATCGCGTTCCGGCCATGCGGGAGCATCTCAACATCGGCCGGCAACATCTGAGAGCCTGGGTCGCCGAGGCGTTCGCCCCCGCGCTCGATCGCCTGTCCGGCGACGCGCGCAAGGAATTGCACGACGCACTGATCGTCGCCTGCGACGTCTACACCTGGAAACTGCTGCGCCGCGACTTCGGCTTATCCCGCCGCGCGGCGGTGGCGCGGCTCAAGCGTCTTGTCGGGGGCCTGATCGGAGAGGTGAGCAATGGCTAAGATGATGTGGCTGAACTGGTCCGGCGGCGGCAACCTGCCGCCGAGTCTCGGGATCGCGCGGGTCTTAGGCGAACGCGGGCACGAGGTCGCGTTTGCCGGCCGGCCCGAGATGGTGTCGCGCGTCGAGCGCGCCGGCTTTCGCGCCATCGCGCTGTCGCGCGCCTACGACCAGGCGGACCGCTATCCGCCGAACAAATGGCTGCCCAAGGCGGCGAGCTTTCTCACCTCACCGGCGGTCGCCGAACAAATCCGCGGCCTGCTGGCGGCCGAAAATCCCGATCTGGTCATTGTCGATCAGATGTTTCCGGTCGCGCTCATCGAAGCGCGACGCTTTGGCCGACCGTCCCTTGCCGTATGTCACACCTCGGTGTGGCGTTGCCTCGACATGTGGCGAAAGTTCTTCGCCATGCTGGTCGGCTTGCGCGCCGAGGCCGGCTTCGACCCGATCCCGAGCGATCTGGAAAGCCTCTGGATGGTGCAGGACCTGATGCTCGTCACCACGCTCAAATCGCTGGATGCGGCGCCGGGACATCTCGGCAACGCGCATAAGCTGCGGCACGTCGGCCCGGTGCTCGAGCGCGAGCGCCACGGCGTTCGGGTCGCGCTGCCCTGGCCGGACGAGCCGTCGATTCCGCTGGTGCTTGTCAGCTTCAGCACCGCGCCCGAGCAGGGCTCGGTCAAGAAATTCCAGAGCGCCATCGATGCACTCGCCGCGCTGCCGGTGCGCGCTGTGGTGACGGTCGGCGACAGCGTCGATCCGGCCGCGTTGCAGCCGAGGGACAACGTGGCCGTGTTCGCGACGGCCGATCACGACGATCTGATGCGCCGCGCCGATCTGGTGGTGACCCATGGCGGCCACGGGACCTTCATGCGCGCGCTCAAGAACGGTCTGCCGATGGTCGTCATTCCCGGGCTGGGCGGCGATCAGCCGATCAATGCCGCTGCGGTCGAAGCCTGGGGCGTCGGTCGCGCCCTGCCGGCCGACGCCGGCGCGGACGCCATGGGTGCCGCCGTGTCGGAGGTTTTGGCATCGCGCGGCTACTGGGACCGCGCCGCAGACATCTCGCGTCAGCTGCGGGACTGCGATGGCGCGCGCGGTGCGGCGGAGGAAATCGAAGGCCTTCTGCCGGCGAGCATCAGGAAAGCCTCGTAACGGCGCCAATGCCGCTTCCTAAGTGCGACTGTCGCCGTTCTTCGCCTTCGCCAACTGAGCCTTGAGCGCGTAAAGCGCTTCCATCGCGTCGCGCGGCGACATGTCATCGGGATGCAGTGCGGCGAGCGCTTCGACCACGGCCGCGAGCGCCGCATCCGGCTGCGGCGCCGCGGCCGGACGCGCGGCGGCGAACAGCGGCAGGTCGTCGATCAGGCGCTGCGCCGGCGCGGCGCGGTCCTGCGCCTCCAGTTGCGCCAGCACGAGCTTGGCGCGTTCGATCACGGCGGCCGGCAGGCCGGCGAGCTTCGCCACCTGGATGCCGTAGGAGCGGTCGGCGGCGCCGGGCACCACTTCGTGCAGGAACACGACTTCGCCTTGCCACTCCTTCACCCGCATCGTGGCATTGTGCAGCCGCGGCAGTTTGGCCGCGAGCGCGGTCATCTCGTGAAAATGCGTGGCAAACAGCGCGCGGCAGCGGTTCTGCGCGTGCAGGTGCTCGATCGTCGCCCAGGCGATGGACAGGCCGTCGAACGTCGCGGTGCCGCGGCCGATCTCGTCGAGTATGACCAGCGCACGCTCACCGGCCTGATTGAGGATCGCCGCGGTCTCGACCATCTCGACCATGAAGGTCGAGCGGCCGCGGGCGAGATCGTCGGCGGCGCCGACTCGCGAGAACAGCCGGTCGACGACTCCGATATGCGCGGCGCGCGCCGGCACGAAGCTGCCCATTTGGGCCAGCACGGCGATCAGTGCGTTCTGCCGCAGGAACGTGGACTTGCCGGCCATATTTGGGCCGGTGATGAGCCAGATACGGCCGGCGGCCTCCGTCTGCGGGGGTGGCGGCGACAAATCGCAATCGTTGGCAATGAACGGGCCGGCGTCGCGGCCGAGCGTCTGCTCGACCACCGGATGGCGGCCGCCTTTGATCGCAAAAGCGAGGCCGTCGTCGACCAGCGGCCGCACGTAGTCGCGTTCGACCGCCAAGCTGGCCAGGCCCGCCGCAACATCGACCGCGGCAAGCGCTTCGGCCGCATCCTTGATGGCGACGCCGGCGGCGCTGATGTTCGCGGCAAGACGATCGAAGATGTCAAGCTCCTGCGCCAGCGCGCGGTCGCCGGCGCTGGCGATTTTCGCTTCCAGTTCGCCGAGCTCCGTGGTGGTGAAACGCACCTGCCCGGCCGTGGTCTGGCGGTGGATGAAGGTGGCGTTGAGCGGCGCGCTCATCAGCTTGTCACCGTGCTGCGCGGTGACATCGACGAAATAGCCGAGCACGTTGTTGTGCCGGATTTTGAGCGATCTGATTCCGCTCGTCTCAATGTACCGCACCTGTAGCGCGGCGATGACGCGGCGCGATTCGTCGCGCAGGGCGCGCGCCTCGTCGAGCGTGCCGTCATAACCGGCGCGCACGAAGCCGCCATCGCGCCGATAGGCCGGCAACTCGTCGGCGAGCGCGCGCGCCAGCTCGGCGGCCAGTGCCGCGTCGGGCCGGCGCAGCGCCATTGCGGCCTGCGCGAGTTCGGGCGGCGCATCGGCGCCGTCCTTTCCGAGCGCCGCGATGGTCGCGGCAAGCTCGGCAGCCGCAAAGATGCCGTCGCGAATCGCCGCCAGATCGCGCGGGCCGCCGCGGCCGATCACGATGCGCGACAGCGCGCGGGCGAGATCGGGCGCACCGCGCAGAAGCCTGCGCGCTTCGTCGCGGATCGCGCCGTCGTCGACCAGCGCCGCGACCGCATCGAGCCGCTGCGCGATGGCGGTAGGATGGGTGAGCGGGGCGGCGAGCCGCTGTGCCAACAGGCGCGAGCCGGCCGCCGTCACGGTGCGGTCGATGGCACCAAGGAGCGAGCCGCGGCGCTCGCCGGCCAGCGTGCGATGCAGTTCGAGATTGCTGCGGGTGGCCTGATCGATGGCGAGGGTGGCACCGGCCGCCTCGCGCAGCGGCGCCGACAGCGGCGGCCGTTTGCCGATCTGGGTGCGCTCGATATAGGTCACAGCCGCCGCAGCTGCAGTCAGTTCGAGCCGCGAGAACGCACCGAACGATTCCGTGGTGGCGACACCGAGGAAGGCGGCGAGGCGGCGCTCTGCGGTGGCGCCATCGAATACGTCGCGGGCGAGCGGCGTCGGCGCCGGCAAATTGCTCAGCAGCGGTGCCAGCTCGGCATCGGCGTAGAGCGCGTCGGAGATGATGATCTCGCCGGGATCGACGCGCGCGATCGCCGCCGCGATTGCGGCGCGCTCGCATTCGGCGACGCGAAACTCGCCGGTGGAAATGTCGATCCAGGCCAGCGCGAAGCGGTCGTCGCCCGACGAGGCGCGGGCACGAGCCAGCGCCAACAGATAATTGTTGCGCTGGGCGTCGAGCAGCGAATCTTCGGTGAGCGTGCCGCGCGTGACGAGGCGCACCACGTCGCGGCGCACCACGCTCTTGTTGCCGCGCTTGCGCGCCTCGGCCGGATCTTCGAGCTGCTCGCACACCGCGACCCGATGGCCGAGCGCGATCAGCCGGTGCAGATATTCGTCGGCGCGCTCGATCGGCACGCCGCACATCGGGATGTCGCGGCCCAGATGCTTGCCGCGTTTGGTCAGCACAATACCGAGCGCGCGCGACGCCACTTCGGCATCGTCGAAGAACAATTCGTAGAAATCGCCCATCCGGTAGAACAAGAGGCAATCCGGATTGGCGGTCTTGATCTCGATGTACTGCTCCATCATCGGCGTAATACGGCCGACTTCGTCGATCGCTTTGGGCGTCACGCGGCCGAGTTCCGCGGCGCGCGCGGCATCATCGCCGGTCGTGGTGTTCGGAGCGTCCATGGCGCTTAGCGTAGCAAGAAACGCGCTGTCGTGTCCGCGATTGCGACCGGCGTCCACGACTTTCAATTCGGGAACTTACGGCCGCAAATTCTCTGGACGGCTCTCTCTGATCAGGGGGCAATCAATCGAAAGACGAATACGGCGATGGCCGGTGAGATCCAGCCATCGCTCCCCGGCATTCGAGGCCCGCTTACTTCACCAGCTTCTTGCCGGTGACGGCCTCGAGGTTCTTATAAAACACCTTCTCGCTGGTCGCCTTGTCCATCTTCAGCGATTCCATGATGCGCAGCGTCTCGCGCGGATACATGGCGCCGCCTTCGGGATCGAACGGGCAGTCGGAGGCGAACACGATCTTGTCGATCGGAAAGAACTCCATGCCGCATTTGGTCGCCGCCTCGGCGGTGAACACCGCGGTGTCGGCCCAGAAATCGTTCTTGAAATAATCGACCGGCCGCTTCTTCAGGCTTTTGCGCAAGCCGACATAGTCGTGGTCGGTGGTGCGGTTGCCCATCACGTCGTTGCCGGGGCCGAGTCGGCCTTCCAGCATCGGCACGATGCCGCCGAAATGGTGGGTGATGATTTTCAGGTTCGGGAAGTCGTCCATGATCTTGGAGTAGACCAGCCGCAGCATGGTGCAGGCGGTCTCGTACGACCAGCCGATGGTCCACCAGATTTCGTACAGCGAGGTCTTCTCGTCGAGGTAATCCGGCGTCTCGGCGCCGCGCGCCGGATGCAGCCAGATCGGCGCGCCGAGCTCGTTCATGCGCTTCCAGAACGGCCGGTATTCGGGCCGGTCGACCGGCTTGCCGGCGACGTTGGTGTAGATCTGCACGCCGAGCGCGCCGTTCTTGAGCGCCCGCTCGGCCTCGGCGATGCCGCAGTCCGAGGCCGCCAGCGAAACTTGCGCCACCCAGGCCGGGAAATGGTCCTTCTCCTTGGCGATCAGTTCGGCGAAACCGTCGTTGATGATCTTGCAGAACTCGTCGATGTCGGCCGGGCTCTTGGCGAAGCGCTCGATCGGCGGCTGCGGATACGACAGCACCTGCTGGTAATCTTTGTGATTGTCGACGATGCGCTTGCGGAAATCGAGATCGAACAGCCCCGGCAGCGAACGGATGCGCTTGCCCATGTCCTTGTAGTCGCCCGCGACTTCATTGAGCTTGTCGAAGAATTTTTTCGGAAAAAAGTGGGTGTACGCGTCGATGCGCATGGGCGGTTTCTCCTTGTGGTGGGGAGGCTTCTAGCATCCACATTCCGCCCCGTCACCCCGGCGCCATTGCGAGCGTAAGCGAGGCAATCCGGGGCGCGCCGACGCTGAATTGCTTCGTCGCGGAGCTTGTCATCGGGCCGGCCACTTCGGGCCGGACCCGTTGGCTCCTCGCAATGACGAGTGCTCTTAGGCTGATTCGACCGGAGCCTTGGTCAGCAGCACAACCACGTCGGCGGGGATCGGTTGCGCCTGCATGCCTTTTGGATCGGCCGGATCGCGCATTACCCAGACGCGGGTCTCGAAACCTTCGGCCGCAAGCGCGCCGTCTTTGCTCAGGCGGTGCTCGATCTTGAAGCTAGACCGGCCGCACGCCACCACTGCGCTCTCGATGGTCACCGTGTCGCCGAACCGGGTCGGCAGCAGAAAGCGTCCGCGGGTCTCGACCAGCGGATGGCCGAGAAAATCGTAAGCCTTCAGATAAGCGATCTTGTTCATGCCGAGCGCGCGCTCCAGCAGCATGGTGGTCGATATGTCGAAAATGTCGAAATAGCGCGCGTAGAAAATGATCCCGGCGGGATCGCAGTCGCCCCATTCGATGCGGGTGGTTCGGGTGTTGGTGAACATGGACCAGGAGTTGGTAATCAGTAGCCGGTAATCAGATTGTGGGTGGGACTGATTTTCATTTGCTAAAGCTTTCTCGTTCTCGACTTCTGATTACTGACTTCCAACGCCTGATCACCTGGGCCCCATGCGCAGCGCGCCGTCGAGGCGGATCACCTCGCCGTTGAGATAGCGGTTCTCGATGATGTGCCGCACCAAGGCGGCGAATTGCGGCGGCTGACCGAGCAGTTTTGGAAACGGCACGGCGGCAGCGAGGCTCTGCTGCGCCGCTTCGGGCAGCGCGTGCAGCATCGGCGTGGAAAAGATGCCCGGCGCCACGGCGTTGACGCGGATGCCGAACTGGGCGAACTCGCGCGCCGCCGGCATCACCAGCCCGACCACGCCGCCCTTCGATGCCGCATAGGCGGCCTGGCCGACCTGGCCCTCGTAAGCCGCGACCGAGGCGGTGCAGACGATGATGCCGCGCTCGCCCTCCTCCAGCGCCGCCAGCGGCTGCATGGCGGCAGCGGCGAGCCGCATGGCGTTGAAGGTGCCGATCAGATTGATGGCGATGACGCGCTCGAATTCGGCGAGCGGCATCGGGCCGTCGCGGCCGACAATGCGCTTGGCCGGCCCGACGCCGGCGCAATTGATCAGGATGCGCGCCGTGCCGTGATCGGCGGCGGCCTTGGCCAGGGCCTTTTCGGTCGAGGCGCTGTCGGTCACGTCGCACGCAATGGCGATGCCGTTGATGTCGATCGCCACTTCGGCGGCGGCCTTGTGGTTGATGTCGAGCAACGCGACCTTGGCGCCGGCCTCAGCCAACATGCGCGCGGTCGCGGCGCCCAAGCCCGAGGCGCCGCCGGTGACGATGGCCGCTTGTCCTGCAATGTCCATGGTTAGACGCCCGCTTGCACTGCCTCTGCCGCATTCGCGATGATCACGCTCGACGGCGGCGGTTCGGCGTAAAGCTCATCCACCAATCGGGCGCGATGTACAAGCACCGCACGCTGGTTGATCGAGCCCTTGTCGGTCATCTCGCCGATGTCGAGCGACGGTGGCGCGGCGAGCAGCAGCGCGCGCACGACGCGGTTCGAGGTGCCGCGCGCAGTATCGGCCAGCGCGGCAAGGAGCTGCGCGAATGCGGCGCGCACGCGCCTGTCGGCAAGCAGCGTCGCAGCCGGTGCGTCGGCCGCAAGATCAGGCGCGATCTGCCGGCAGGCATCGAGATCGGGAAACACAAGCGCGCTGACGTCGTCGCGATCGGCGCCGGCCAGCACCACGTCGCGAACGAGCGGCGCGCAATGGGCGATGAAGGCGGCGCGCAGCGGCCCGACGCTGACCCAGGTGCCGGTCGCAAGCTTGAAGTCTTCGGCGAGCCGGCCGTCGAACAGCAAACCCTTGGCAGGATCGGCCGCGTCGGCGAATTTCAGGGCGTCGCCGATCTTGTAATAGCCTTCGTCGTCGAATGCTTCGGCGGTGAGCGCCGGCGAGCGCCAATAGCCCGGCGTGATGTTCGGCCCCTTCAGCCGCGCCTCGAATTTGCCGTCGCGAGGCACGAGTTTCAACTCCACGCCAGGGAGCGGCAGGCCGATATTACCGGTGCGCTCGCTCTCGAAGGTGCAGGCGAGCGCCGCCGGCGCGGTTTCGGTCGAGCCGAGGCTGGAGAGAAAGATGATGCGCTCGCCGGTCGTGCCGATGGCAAGCTCCTGCAATTCGTCGCGCACGTGCTGCGCCAAGGACGCGCCGGCATAAAACAAAACTTTCAGGCGGCTGAAGAAGCGCTGCCGCAAGGCCGTGTCGCTGCGCAGATACGGCAGCAGCATCTCAAAACCCTTCGGCACGTTCAGATAAATCGTCGGGCCGACGTCGCGCAGGTTGCGCACCGTGGCCTCGATCGCGCCCGGCAGCGGCCGGCCCTCGTCGATATAGAACGAGCCGCCGTTGTCGAGCACCAGGCCAAAATCGTGATTGCCGCCAAACGTGTGGTTCCACGGCGGCCAGTCGACCAGTACCGGGGGCTCATCGGCGAAGAACGCAAAGCCGCAGCGGATCATGGACTGATTGGCGCACAGCATGCGCTGGGTGTTGATCACGCCTTTCGGCTGCCCGGTCGAGCCGGAGGTGAACAAAATCTTGGCGATGTTGTCGGGGCCGACTCTCGCGTGCGCGGCGTCGACCGCGGCGCTTGGCTGCGCTTCGAGCAAGGTCGCAAACAGCGTTGCCGGCCGGTCCGGCGGCGGGCTGGCTGTGACCGCGATCTCGGCGTCGTGCGGCACCGCGGCGGAGATGGCACGCGCGAATGGCGCGCCGTTGGCGGCGAACACCAGGCCGGGCGTCAAGATGTCGATGATGGTCTTGAGCTTCTTGAAATCCTGCGACAGCAGCGAATACGGCACCGAGATCGGCGCGTACGGGATGCCGACGTGCATGGCGGCGAGGCCGAGCATGGCGTGCTCGATGTCGTTGCCCGACAAAATCGCGATCGGGCGCTCGATCGAAAGATCGCGCTCAAGCAGCGCCGCCGCGATGGCGCGTACGGCTGCAAGTGCCTGCGCGTAGTTCAAGGTGCGCCAGTTTCCGGTGGCGTCACGCTGTGCGAGAAAGACGCGATCAGGTGCCGCCGCGGCCCAATGCATCAGGCGCTGGGTCAGATTCCCCGGATAGTCGGGCAGCGGATGCGGCGAGCGCATCAGGATCGCACCATCGCTGCGCCGCTCCACCACCACGTTGGCCGGCCCGAGCCTGACCGGCCGCAGGGGCGGCGGTGCCGAGACCGATTGAACCTTGGTGAGAGCGTCGGCCATCGTGCGCGTTCGACCCTAGCTCCGACCGACCTTCGGACCGCGCTTTTCCAGAAAGGCTTTGAGCCGCGCCTTGGCTTCGTCGTCGCCCTGGGCAATCGCGGCGGCCAAGGCCTCGGCAGCGTAGCCGGCAGCCGGATCGCTGCGGGCGATGCGCGGCAGGAGTTGCAGCACGGCGAAATTGGTGAACGGCGCATTACCGGCGATACGCTCCGCGAGTTCGAGCGCCTTGGCGAAGCCGGCACCGTTGTCGACCAGGTAATGCGACAGCCCCATCGCCTGGCCTTCTTCGGCGTCGAGCGTGCGACCGGTCAGCATCATCTCGGCAACGCGCGAGGTGCCGATCAGCGCCGGCAATCGGACCGAGGCGCCGCCGCCCACGTAGATGCCGCGGCTCGCCTCCGGCAACGCATAAAACGCCGAGCGCTCGGCGATGCGCACATGCGCGGCGGCGGCAAGCTCCAGCCCGCCGCCCAGCACGGCGCCGTGCAGCACCGCGACCACCGGCACCTTGCCGAACTCGATGCGCTCGAAGGCACGGTGCCAGGAGCGTGAATGCTCGATGCCCTCGAACACGTCGCGCTCGGTCAGTTCGCTGAGATCGAGCCCGGAGGAAAAATGCTCGCCCTCGCCGGCAAGCACCACGGCGCCGACGCCGTCGGGCAGGTGCGAAAAAAACGCCTCGATCCCCGCCACGGTCGGATCGTCGAGCGCATTGCGCTTTTCGGCGCGCGCCAGGCGCAGCACCGCGACGGCGCCGCGCCGCTCGGCACGCAATGTCGAAGGCAAGTCTGGGAATTGAGCCCGTGCAGCACTCATAAGCCTATTTGACCCTGCCTATTGCTGTCCGTAAATAGCCATGCCGATCAACACTCAGGTTGATCGCAAGCCGGCTTTGGGAGCGAACCATGCGCGAGGTTTTCATCTGCGACGCGGCGCGCACCGCGATCGGCCGCTATGGCGGCGCGCTTGCCAAGGTGCGGACCGACGACCTCGCCGCTGTCCCCATCAAGGCGCTGGTCGCCCGCAACAAAGAGGCCGACTGGTCGCGGCTCGACGAAGTGTTTTTGGGCTGCGCCAACCAGTCCGGCGAGGACAACCGCAACGTGGCGCGCATGGCGCTGCTGCTTGCCGGGCTGCCGGACAGCGTGCCGGGCGTAACCATCAACCGGCTGTGCGCCTCGGGGCTGAACGCGGTCGGCGACGCCGCGCGCGCGATCCGCTCCGGCGAGATGGATTTCGCCATCGCCGGCGGGGTCGAATCGATGACGCGCGCGCCGTTCGTCATGGGCAAGGCCGGCGAGGCGTTCTCGCGCTCGGCCGAGGTCTACGACACCACGCTCGGCTGGCGCTTCATCAATCCGCTGCTCAAGGCGCAATACGGCGTCGACTCCATGGCAGAGACCGGTGAGAACGTGGCGGAAGAGTTCCAGATCACCCGCCAGGCCCAGGACGCATTCGCGCTGCGCTCGCAGCAGCGCGCCGCCGCCGCCATCGGCACCGGCTATTTCGCCCACGAGATCGTTCCGGTCGAAGTCGCCGCGGGCAGGGTGGGTACCATCACGGTCAATGAGGATGAGCATCCGCGCCCCGACACGACGATCGAGAATCTGCAGAAGCTTAAACCCATCGCGCGCAATCCCGGTACCATCACCGCCGGCAACGCCTCGGGCATCAACGACGGCGCCGCCGCGCTGATCGTCGCCAGCGAAGACGCGGTCAAAGCCCATGGTCTGACGCCGCGCGGAAGAATCCTCGGCATGGCGTCGGCCGCGGTGCCGCCGCGCATCATGGGCATCGGCCCGGTGCCGTCGACCCGCAAGCTGATGGAGCGGCTCGGCTTGAAGATTGCGGACTTTGACCTGATCGAGCTCAACGAGG
>DASRET010000075.1:0-24955 GCA_035651875.1 Xanthobacteraceae bacterium | reverse complement strand
CGGAGATCGATCTTCCACTCGAAAACGAGGACGACCAAAACGACGGCGGCGGCGCAAAGCCATGAAGCGCTTCGCCGAATTGTTGGACCGTCTCGCCTACGAGCCGGCGCGCAATGCAAAACTGCGGTTGATGACGGAGTACTTCCGCTCGACCGAAGATCCGGACCGCGGCTGGGCGCTGGCGGCTTTGACCGGCGCGCTCAGCTTCCAACACGCCAAGCCGGGCTTGATCCGCAACCTGATTGCCGAGCGGGCCGACCCGGTGCTGTTCGGCCTGTCGTACGACTACGTCGGCGACCTCTCCGAAACCGTCGCGCTGATGTGGCCCTCGTCAACCTCAGCTATTGGCGGCAAAGATGACATCAGCCTCACCGCCGTCATCGAGACGCTCACCACGCTCGGCAAGGCGCAGCTGCCGCAGCAACTGGCGCGCTGGCTCGACGTGCTCGACGAGACCGGCCGCTGGGCGCTGATCAAGCTCGTTACCGGCGGCTTGCGGATCGGCGTCTCGGCGCGTCTGGCCAAAACCGCGGTCGCGGCGCTCGGCGATAAGGACCCACAGGACATCGAGCTGCTGTGGCCCGGCCTGGCGCCGCCTTATGTCGAGCTGTTCGCGTGGCTGGAAGGTCGCGCCGACAAGCCCGCCAGCGCCGATCCCGCGCCATTCCGCCCATCAATGCTGGCGCACGCGCTGGACGAACCCGACCTCGCGACGCTCGAGCCGGCCGACTTCATGGCGGAGTGGAAATGGGACGGCATTCGCGTCCAGGCCGTCGCGGCGCCCTCGCCTCAGGCGCCGGATCGCAAGGTCGGCGTTGCCCGGCTCTACTCGCGCACCGGCGAGGACATTTCCAAAAGCTTCCCTGATCTGCTCGAGGCGCTGCACCTGCCTGGCGCCCTCGACGGCGAGCTGTTGATCAAGCGCGGCGGCCTGGTGCAGTCGTTCAACGTGCTGCAGCAGCGGCTCAACCGCAAAACCGTGACCGGCAAGTTGATGGTCGAATTTCCCGCGCATTTGCGCGCCTACGATCTGCTCGCCGACGGCGAGGAGGATTTACGCGCGCTGCCGTTTGCCGAACGCCGCGCGCGGCTGGAAAATTTCATCGCCCGGCTCAACGACGAACGCGTCGACCTGTCGCCGCTAATCGCGTTCTCGGCCTGGGACGATCTCGCTCTCGCGCGAAAAAATCCGGCGGCGACCGGTGCAGGTCCGGACGCCGCCGCCGTCGAAGGCGTGATGCTCAAGCGGCGCGAGGCGGCCTACGTGCCGGGCCGGCCGAAAGGGCCGTGGTGGAAATGGAAGCGCGATCCGTTCATCATCGATACGGTGCTGATGTACGCCCAGCGCGGCCACGGCAAGCGTTCGTCGTATTATTCGGATTATACATTCGGCGTGTGGACCAAGGGCGATAACGGCGACGAACTGGTGCCGGTCGGAAAGGCCTATTTCGGCTTTACCGACGAAGAGCTGTTGCAGATCGATCGTTATGTCCGCCGCAACACGATCGAGCGTTTCGGCCCGGTGCGCGAGGTGGTGCACCAGGCGGACCAAGGGCTGGTCCTGGAAGTCGCGTTCGAAGGCTTGCAGCGCTCGACCCGGCATAAATCCGGCGTGGCGATGCGGTTTCCACGCATCAACCGGCTGCGCTGGGACAAGCCGCCCGGCGAGGCCGACCGCCTGGAGCGGCTCGAGACCCTGCTGACCCAGATCGAACAGGCGCGGGCATCGTGACCGCGCGCGGGCGCCGAAGTTCGCTCGCAGTCAAGCTGCGCCGCGGCCGCCTCGCCGATCTGCCGGCGCTGGTCGCGCTGGAGCGCGCCGTCTTCACCACCGACGTGGTGTCGCGGCGCAGCTTTCGGCATTTCGTCGTTTCGCCCAATGCCGATCTCATGGTCGCCGAAGCGACCGGCCAGTTTGCCGGCTATGTCCTGGTCCTCTATCCGCCGCGCTCGAAACGCGCCCGGCTCTATTCGATCGCGGTGGCCCCGCACCGTGGCGGCCTCGGCGTCGGGCCACTGCTGCTCGCCGCAGCCGAGCGGACCGCGAAGCGCCGCGGCCGGCGCGCCATGCGGCTCGAAGTCCAGGAGCACAACACCCGCGCCATTGCACGCTACGAGAAGTCGGGCTATCGGCTGGTCGGCAGGCGGCATGCCTATTATGACAATGGCGACGACGCGCTCCGCTTCGAGAAACCGCTTGACGGTTCCGCACAGCCCGCCTGACTCGCGCGCCCGAATCGGTTTTGATGGTGGACAGCGCGGCCGCCACGGTCGCCAAGCATCGTACCGGGGGCTATGACATCGGGTGCCGTGTCCGACTTCCAACGCATGATCGGCCCAACAGATTTCGGCTCTGACCTGAAGGGGACCCGCCCATGACCGGCTGGGTCATCCTGGTCGACCAGTCGCGCGACCTGCCGAACGCCGAGACGCCGCACAAGGTCATCACCACCAGCGAGTACCTGGCGCGGCCGCGGCTGTTCGACATGGGCCGGCCCAAGCTCGTCAATCTGGCGCGCTCCTACGCCTACCAGTCCAAGGGCTATTACGCCTCGCTCCTTGCCGAGGCGCGCGGCCACCGCGTGGTGCCGACCGTCGAGACCATGCTGGAACTGCGCGAGCAGAAGCTCTACGAGCACGCCCTGCCCGACCTCGAGGACGAGCTGAACCGCTGCGCCCGGCGCGCCGATTTCCAGCCCGACGGCGAACTCAAGCTCCTGGTCTGCTTCGGGATTGCCCGCGACCCGCGCTTCGAATCGTTCGGGCGGCTGTTGTTCGACTGGTTCCGCTGCCCGGCGCTCGAAGTCATCGTCGACCAGGGCGAGTGGCTCACCATCGACCGCATCCGGCCGCGCAACATCACCCGGCTCGCCAACGGCGAGGCCGAGTTCTTCCGCGAGTCGCTGCACAATCACACCCGGCGCGAATGGCGCGATCCCAAGGCCCGCTCGGTCGCCAAGTACGATCTGGCGGTGCTGTATGACCCGAACGAGAAGATGCCGCCGTCGTCGCCGAACTCGATCAAGTATTTGGCGCGGCTTGCCGACAAGCTGTCGATCGACATCGAGCCGATCACCAAGCGTCAGCTCGCCGAGCTTGCCGAGTTCGACGGCCTGTTCATCCGCGAGACCACCTCGATCGACAATCACACCTACCGCTTCGCACGCCGCGCCTGGCAGGAGGGCATGCCTGTCATCGACGATCCGATCTCGATGATCCGCTGCACCAACAAGGTGTTCCTGGTCGAGCTGTTGCAGCAGAACCAAGTGCCGACGCCGCCGACCGTGATCCTGGCCGAGGACACCGACCTCACCAAGGCGATCGACGAATTGGGGCTGCCGCTGGTGGTGAAGATCCCCGACGGCTCGTTCTCGCGCGGCGTGCACAAGATCGAATCGTCGGCCGAATTCAAGCGCATCTGCGACGAGCTGTTCGAGGAAACCGACCTGCTGCTGGCGCAGAAATTCCTGCCCACCGAGTTCGACTGGCGGGTCGGCGTGCTGGCCGGCGAGCCGCTGTTCATCTGCCAGTACCGCATGGCGCGCGGCCACTGGCAGGTGGTCAAATACCGGCCGGACGGCTCCTCGCGCGAGGGCGGCTTCCGCGCCTTCGACGTCGATCAGGCGCCGCGCGAGGTGATCGACATCGCAGTGCGCGCCGCACGCCCGATCGGCGACGGCTTCTACGGCGTCGACCTCAAGCAGACCGACCACGGCATCGTGGTCATGGAGGTCAACGACAATCCGAACCTCGAGCACGGCATCGAAGACGCCGTCGGCAAGGACGAAATTTGGATGCGGCTATTGCGCTGGTTCGTCGATCGTTTCGAGCAGTAGCGGCGCTACACCTCGATACAATCGAATTACGATTGCGCCGGCTGCTCCGCTGGCGCTGCCGGCTTCGCCACCTGATCCAGCGGCCAGCGCGGCCGCGGCGCGAAACCCAGAGAATCGGTGAGCCCGAGCGCCAGGCGCTCGGCGCCGGCCCAGGCGATCATGGCGCCGTTGTCGGTGCACAAGGCCGGCGGCGGCGCCACCAGTGAGGTGCCGGCCTCGAAGGCGACGCGGTGCAGCACCTTGCGGATGGCTTGGTTGGCGGCGACGCCGCCGGCGCACACCACCGCGCTCGGCGTGCCGACCCGCTCGCGGAACATGCGCATGCCGAGCCGCAGCCGGTCCAACACCACGTCGACCACCGCCTGCTGAAACGAGGCGCACAGATCGGCGACGTCCTGGTTGCTCAGCGGCGCGATCTTTTCGGCTTCGAGGCGGAGCGCGGTTTTCAGACCCGACAGTGAAAAGTCGGCGTCGTGGCGCCCGCTCATCGGCCGCGGCAGCGCAAAGCGCGCCGGATCGCCGTTCTGCGCCTCCTTCTCGACCAGGGGGCCGCCCGGGTAGCCCAGCCCGAGCAGCTTTGCGGTCTTGTCGAACGCTTCGCCGATCGCGTCGTCGACCGTGCCGCCGAGCCGCAGATAATCGCCGACGCCGCGCACGCCTAAAATCTGGGTGTGGCCGCCCGAAGCGAGGAACAAGCAATAAGGGAACGGCGTGCCGTCGGTCAGCCGGGCGGTCAGCGCATGGGCCTCGAGGTGATTGACCGCGATCAGCGGCTTGCCGTGAGTCAGCGCAATCGCCTTCGCGGTGGTCAGGCCGACGATCAGGCCACCGATCAGGCCCGGCCCCGCGGCGGCGGCCACGGCGTCGAGCGCTGGGAACGCGCATCCGGCCTCCGCCATGGCGGTGGCGATGATGCGGTCGAGCGCCTCCACATGGGCGCGGGCGGCGATCTCCGGCACCACGCCGCCGAACGCGGCATGCTCGGCAACCTGCGACAGCACGATATTGGACAGGATGCGGCCGCTGCCGTCCTCGCCCCGTTCCACCAGGGCCGCGGCGGTCTCGTCGCAGGTCGTTTCGATGCCGAGAATGACCATGGGTGTATTATATACCCCCGTTAGTCCCGAGTGCCCGCAAAGCGATGACGCAACCCTCGACCTCGCCCGTCCTCCGTATCGGCTCTCGCGGCTCGCCGCTGGCGCTGGCGCAGGCGCACGAGGTGCAGCGCCGGCTGGCGGAGGCTTGCGGCGTTGCGGCCGAGCGGATCGAGATCAAGACCATCCGCACCACCGGCGATGTCATCGTGGACCGGCCGCTGGCCACGGCCGGCGGCAAAGGCCTCTTCACCAAGGAGATCGAGGAGGCGTTGCTGGCCCAAAACATCGACCTCGCGGTGCATTCGTCGAAAGACATGCCGACCGTGTTGCCGGACGGGCTGTTGCTGGACACGTTTCTGCCGCGCGAAGATGCGCGCGACGCTTTCATCAGCCGCAAGGCCAAAAGCTTGCCCGACCTGCCGCACGGCGCCGTCGTCGGCACCGCCTCGCTGCGCCGGCAGGCGATGGTGAAGCGGTTGCGGCCCGATCTGAAAGTCGCAACCTTGCGCGGCAATGTCGAGACACGCTTGCGCAAGATCGCCACCGGCGAAGCCGATGCGACGCTGTTGGCGGTGGCCGGGCTAAAGCGTCTCGGCTTGCTGGCCGCCGCTACGATGATCCTCGACATCGATGATTTTCTGCCCGCGGTCGGCCAGGGCGCCATCGGCGTCGAAACCCGCGCCGATGACGAAGCGACGCGCGCGCTCGTCACCAGGATCAACGACGTCGACACCGCGATGGCGCTCGCCGCCGAGCGCGCGTTTCTGGCGGTGCTCGACGGCTCATGCCGTACGCCGATCGCCGGCCATGCACGCGTGAGCAACGGCGTGCTCCGCTTCCGCGGCATGATCATCCGCCCGGACGGCAGCGAGGCGCACGAAGCCGCGCGCGAAGGCCGCTGCGCCGCGGCCGCCGTGCTCGGCACCGATGCCGGCCGCGAGCTGAAAGCGCGCGCCGGCCCCGACTTCTTCGCGCCGAGCTGAACCGTGCGCCTCCTCGTCACGCGGCCGGAATCCGATGCCGAGCGCACCGCCGCCGGCTTGCGGCAGCGCGGCCATGTCGTCATCACCGCACCGCTACTGCGGATCGAGGCGATTTTAGATGCGCCGATCGACGCGCAGCATTGGGGCGCTATCCTGATCACCAGCGCCAACGCGGCCGCCGCGCTCGCGCTGCATAAGCGCAAGAACGCGCTGCTCGATAGTCCGGTGTTTACCGTCGGCGACCGCAGCGCCGAAGCCATGCGCGCCAGCGGCTTCGCCAATGTTGTCTCGGCCGGCGGCGCCGTCGCCGATCTGATGCGGGTCGTCGTCGAACGCCTGAAGCCGCAGGCGCCGCTCCTTTATCTGGCCGGCGAGGATCGCGCCGGCGACGTTGCCGGCGCTTTGCGCGCCAAGGGATTTATCGTGCACACCGTCGTGCTCTACCGCGCCGTGACGGCGGCAATCCTGCCGCAGGAAACCGCCGAAGCGCTGGCGCAAGGCCTCGACGGCGTGCTGCACTTCTCGCCCCGCAGCGCCGCCGCTTACGTCGACAGCGCGCGCGCGGCGGGTCTTTTGGCGCGTGCGCTCGAGCCGGCGCAATTCTGCCTGTCCGAGCAGATCGCAGCGCAGCTGCGCCACGCCGGCGCCGCCCGTATTCACGTGGCGGCGCGACCGAATGAAGCGGCCCTGATCGAACTCATTTGTGCGCAGGCGCGTTGATCGCGTTGGTGCAGAAAAAGCGGCTCGATTGCGGCCACGATTGCCCCGTACTATGCCGTGGCGCCTCGATCCCCCGGAGCCGGTGCCGGCGCCTGGAGAATGCATGAGCGAGCCTGACAGCCCATCGCCCCGGCGCCGCCCGCCGACCATCGACTTGACCGCCACGGAGGTCGAGACCGAGCAGGCGCGGCCGTCCGGCGGCGAGCCCGGCAGCGCGCCAAAATCCGCGCGCTGGACCAGCGGCGGTTCGGTCGCCCCGCTGGCGATTGCCGCCCTGGCAGGCGTGATCGTGGCGGCGGCGATCATTGCAGCGCTCTGGGCCGCAGGCATCATCCCGCCGGCGGGCGCCCCCGAGCCCCAGCGAGCAGAGAAAAGCGCGCCGGACGTTACGGCGCAGCTCAACAAGATCGAGAGCGAGCTGCAGAAGCGCGCGCCGGCGCCCGACCCGGCGCTGCTCTCGAGGCTTGCCGCCGCCGAAGCGCAAAGCAAAACCCTTGGCGATTCGCTTGCCGCCCTCAACAAACGGCTCGACGACATCGCCGTTGCGGCAAAGAGCGCCGGCGAACACGCTGACGCTGCTGCCGCGGCGGCGAAGAGCGCCGGCGAGCGCGCCGACGCCGCATCGAGTGCCGCCAGACAAACGGCACAGTCAGCGCAAGCGGCGGCGCAGTCCGCGGTTCAACGCAGCGACCTCGACGCGCTGCAAAATCGCATCGCCGCGCTGGAGCGCCAGATCGCCGCGGTCGGCAATGCCGCCGCGCAGCAGCAACGGCCCAGCACCGACGATCGCGCCGCGCGTGCCGCCCTCGCCGCCAGCGCGCTGCGCGACGCGGTCGAACGTGGCGCGCCGTATCAGACCGAGCTCGCCGCGATGAAAGCGCTCGGCACGCCGCAAGCGGCGACCGCTGCGCTCGAGCCTTTTGCGACAAGCGGCATACCGCGCGCGACCGATCTTGCTCACGAACTCGCGCAGCTCACGCCATCGCTGCAGCGCGCAGCCGGCGCGCCGCCTGCCCAAACCTCGTTGCTGGGACGGCTTGAGGACAACGCCAAAAATCTGGTGCGCGTGACGCCGGTCGATGCGCCCGCCGGCGATGACCCGGCCGCGGTGATCGCGCGGCTGAATGTCCACGCCACGCACGCCGATCTCGCCGCCGCTTTGACCGACATCGCGCGCCTGCCGCAGCCGGCGCAAACACTCGCCGCGCCGTGGGTGCAAAAAGTCAACGCGCGCAACGCCGCGCTCGCCGCAGCCCGCCGCATCTCAGCCGACGCGCTTGCCGCCCTCGGCAAATCCGACAGCCCATGATCCGCATCGTCCTTTTCCTCATCGTGGTCGGCGCGCTGGCGCTCGGCGTGACGTGGCTTGCCGACCGCCCCGGCGACGTCGTCATCACCTGGCAGGGCTTGCGCATCGAGACCTCGCTGATGGTGCTCGGCGCCGCCATCCTGGTGCTCGTCGCGCTGATCGGCATCATCTGGAGCATCGTGCGCGCCGTCGTGCGTTCGCCGCTCGTGCTGTCCAACATGGTGCGCAACCGCCGCGGCGTGCGCGCCTACGAGGCCATCTCCAACGGCTTGATCGCGGTCGGCGCCGGCGACGTCATGGCCGCGCACAAGTTCTCGACCGACGTCAACCGCATCGCGCCGGGCGAGCCGCTGGCGCTCCTTCTCACCGCGCAGGCGGCACAGCTTGCCGGCGATCGCGAGGCCGCCGACCGGGCCTTCCGCGCCATGGCGGGCCGCGCCGACACCAAGGCGCTCGGCCTGCACGGCCTGTTCGTCGAGGCGCAGCGCCGCGACGACCTGGTCAGCGCCCGCGCTTACGCAGAAGAGGCGGCGCGCACCACGCCGACGCTGGGCTGGGCCGGCCGCGCTGTGCTGGAATTCCGTTGCGCCGCCGGCGATTGGGCTGGCGCGCTGTCGCTGCTCGAGCGCAACAGGCACGCACTCGACAAGGCCGACTATCGCCGCCAGCGCGCGGTGCTGCTCACCGCGCAGGCCATCGCCGGCCAGGAGTCCGACCGCGACAACGCCAAGCTTGCGGTGCTCGAAGCGGTCAAGCTTGCGCCCACCTTGGTGCCGGCCGCCGCGCTCGCCGGCCGCATGCTCGCCGAGGCCGCCGAGCTGCGCAAAGCATCGCGCATCGTCGCCAAGGCGTGGCGCGCCAATCCGCATCCCGATCTGGCGCAGACTTATGCCGAGCTGCGCTTTGGCGACGCCGCGCGCGACCGGCTGACGCGCGTCGAAGCGCTGACCAAAAAGACGCCCGGCAACCCGGAAGCTGCACTCGCGATTGCACGCGCCGCGCTCGACGCCCGCGAATTCGGCAAGGCGCGTGCCGCGCTCTCGCCCTATCTGTCGGCGCCGACGCGGCGGGTGTGCTTGCTGATGGCCGAGCTGGAACGGACCGAGCGCAACGACGAGGGCCGCGCCCGCGAATGGATGGCGCGCGCGCTGCACGCCGCGCCGGATCCCCAATGGACGGCAGACGGCTACGTCTCCGATCGCTGGCTGCCGATCTCGCCGGTCACCGGCCGGCTCGACGCCTTCGAATGGCGCGTGCCGCTCACCGGCATGGTCGCCGCGCCCGTGATCGAACCCGAAGCCCCGCGCGTCGCCCCCGACGAGGCGCTGCCCAAGCCGGTCGCACCGGCAGCGACGGACGGCAATGTTACCCCGGCGCCCGCGGCAACGGCCCCCGAAGCGCCGCGCCGCCGGCCCGATCGGCCGGCACCCAAAGCCGAGCCCCTGATTCCGCTGGTGCATGCGCCCGACGATCCGGGGCCCGAATCGGTCGAGGAGCGTTGAGGCGGGGCGCTCATAGCCGTGCGTCCCTCGCCAAGGGACGCAACCATATGCACTATGCAACATGAATTATAGTGGCGATGTACCCGGACTAGACAGAAGGGAAATCGCCTGCTACTGCACTATAGTGCAGACGGTCGTTTTTTCAAAGATTCCGGTGGACGCGCGCGGCGCGAACCTTCTGTGGCTATACATTCGAGCCACAGGAGGGTCTTGCCATGTCTGACTGGGGATTTTGGGAGTGGGTCGCATACGCGGTTTTATTTGTGGCCGCGCTCATCCTCGCAATGGATCAGGGGCTAAAAATGGCCCCCGATCTCGCAAGTGCCGCCAAGGGCTTATTGGGAAGCCCCGCGTGGGCATTCTCGCCGCTAATACTCGTCTTGTTGGCAACTGGCATCTTGTTTAGCCGCCAAATGGGGTGGATTGGCTCATCAAAGATGGAGATCGCTTTTGTAAAATGGCCAGAGCCTTACAGGCCAACAATCGTTTCTGGACGAGTCTTTTCAAACGAACGGGTGCCGCTTGACGGCATAGATTACGACCATTGTGTTTTTACTAATGTCACCCTCGTTTACAACGGCACCACGCCAGTGCGCATGAGCAACAACACCTTCAACGGAACAATTCGTTTATCGAGCGACAATCAAGCAGTCGGCGGAGGTTTCATGCTGGCTTACTCATTCGCTGGCGGCGGCGTGCCTATACAATTGGATAGTTTGCCGCCGTCTAGCCACATCACGCCGTTGCAGCCAAAACACTGATGAAATCAGCATCCCTTCATTGCCGTTCCGAAAATGTCGGAATTGCTACGATTGTTGTAGCGGAACTGAAACTCCGCGACGTACAGCGGCATGTATTTGGCGCTGACTTTGTGGAAGCTGCCAACGATGCCGCGTTTGAAGATCGACCAAAAACCCTCAATCGTATTTGTATGGACTGCACCGACTACATATTGTTTGCGGTGGTGGTCAACGGACTGGCGATTGTATTCTGTCAGCCCGTCATAGACACGGCTTTCGTCGGTAGCGAGCAAGCTGACCTTGTCCGAAACCATTTCGCGGACGAACGATTGGCAGGCGGCGCTAGAGATATGGCCCAGCACGCGGGCGACCACGTTGCCCTTGCGCTGCACGGCGCCAATGATCGCGGTTTTGGTCGAAGGGCGATGTTCGCGGCCACGCCGCACGCCATCCCAATGCTTGTTCTTGTCTTTGCCGCCGATGAAGCTTTCATCGACCTCAACGATGCCGCCGAGCTTGTCCATGTCCTTCTCGATCAGGGCGGTTCGGATTTTGTGGCCCATGAGCCACGCGGTCTTGACCGAACCAAAGCCCATGTAGCGGCCGATCTGGCGCGAACTCATGCCCTTTTTGCTGGTCAGCATGAGGTGAGCGACCTTGAACCAGTCGCGGAGCGGCTTGTTCGTGTTCTCGAAAATGGTCCCGGCGATGATCGAGAACCGATAGCCGTCCTTTGCGCATTTCTCGCACTGCCAGTGCCACTGGCGCGACGGCAGGTCATAGACAGCCGGGTTGCCGCAACGCGGGCAGCGGACGCCCTCAGGCCAGCGGCGGGCCTTCAGGTAGGCTTTGCAGGAATCCTCGTCCCCGACCGGGAACATCGCGTCGAATTGAGCGGAGGTCAGTTGATGGACGGGTTTGGGCTGCTTAGAACGGGCCATAGGGCTTCTCCCCCAACGATGGAAGGATATTGCCCTATATTGGCGCGTCTGTCAAGTGCGGGTACATCGCCATTATAGTGCATAAACTTGGCTGCATGGACGAGCTGGTAGCCAACAACAAGGAACCGCTCACGAGCGCCCAAGGCGCCGGCGAAAGCGCGGCGTTCTTGGCCGCCATCGGCGCCGAGGTGCGGCGCCATCGCGCCAAGCGCGGCATGACGCGGCGGCAATTGGCACAGGCGTCGGAAACCTCCGAGCGCTATCTGGCGCAGATCGAAAGCGGCGCCGGCAATCCGTCGGTCAGCGTGCTGCGCGGCATCGCGCAGGCGCTTGGACTGTCCGCGGCGGCGCTGCTGCCGGAAGCGGGCGCGTGCCCGGCGGCGCTCGCGGCGCTGGTCGATCTGTTGAGCCAGGTGCCGGAAGCCGAGCTATCGGCACTCGCCAAGGACATCGAGGCGCGGATTGCCGGCGCGCAAAACGCCGATCGGGCGCGGCGCATCGCGCTGGTCGGCCTGCGCGGCGCCGGCAAGTCGACTTTGGGCCGGCTGTTGGCGCAGCATCTCGGCTGCCCGTTCATCGAGCTGGATCGCCTGATCGAGCAAGATTACGGCGCCAGCATTCCGGACCTGATCGAGATGGCGGGCGCGTCCACGTTCCGCCGCCATGAACGCAGCGCGCTGGAGCGCGTGATCGCCGCGCATGACGCCGCCGTCATCACCACCGCGGGCGGCATCGTCGCCGACGCCGAAACCTACGCGCTGCTGCTACGCCGCACCCACACGGTGTGGATCAAAGCGCGGCCCGAGGACCACATGAGCCGCGTCATGGCGCAGGGCGATTTCCGCCCGATGGCGGCGAACCGCGAGGCCATGGCGGATCTGGTGGCGATCCTCGACGCCCGCCGCGCCGACTACGCGCGCGCCGAAGCCGAGGTGGACACCAGCGGCGACGCGGTGGAGCAGAGTTTTGCGAAGCTTGTCGCCGTCGTCACCAATTTGCTCGGCTCGGACTCGCGGCAGCAAACATAGCGGCCAATATAACATCCATGACTCTCGCCGATTCCGGCTTTCTCGATCTCGCGCCGCTGCGGCTCGAGTACCGCATGATCGGGCCGCGGCCGGAGGCGGCGCCGACGATCGTGATGCTGCATGAAGGCCTCGGCTCGACGGCGCTGTGGGGCACGTTTCCAGAAAGACTTGCGGCCGCGACCGGCGCCGGCGTGTTTGTTTATTCGCGCGCCGGCTACGGCAAATCGTCGCCGGGACAATTGCCGCGCACGGTCCGCTTCATGCACGAGGAAGCCTGCGATGTGCTGCCGCGCGTGCTCGATGCGATCGGATTTCAGCGCGGCATTCTGCTCGGCCACAGCGACGGCGCCTCGATCGCCGCGATCTACGCCGGCAGCGTCCAGGACCACCACGTGCGCGGGCTCACGCTGATCGCGCCGCATTTCTTCATCGAGGAGATGGGGCTTGCCGAAATCCGCCGTGCCCGCGATGCGTTCGCGGCCGGCCCGCTGCGCGACAAGCTCAGGCGCTGGCACGCCGACGTCGACTGCGCGTTCCGCTCCTGGAGCGAGCCGTGGCTCGATCCGGAATTTGCGAAGTGGGACATCACCGAAGCGCTCGGCTACATCCGCGTGCCGCTGCTGATCGTGCAGGGCGAGCACGACCAGTACGGCACACTGCGCCAACTCGAAGCCGCCGAACGCGAATGCTATTGCCCGGTCGAGACGGCGGTGCTGCCCGGCATCCGCCACGATCCACCGCGCGAAGCGCCGGAGCGAACGCTCGCGGTCATCGCGGGGTTTATCAATCGCCTCCTGGGCGAGCACGGCGAGGCCGCTCTCCCTGCCCGTCCGGGGGTTGCGCCTCATGAATTATAATGCATATTAGGCTTGTTGGCGGAAGATAGCTGCACTATAATGCAGCATCCCGCCCTGAAGGAAGCGGCCGAGGCCCGAGCATGTCGGAGAGCGCATACAGCGAGCGTCCACTGGCGAATGGCGCCACGCGCATCGATTTTCAGACCGAGCCGGCGCGCTATCGGCATTGGAAGCTCGCCGTCGACGGCGATATCGCCACGCTGACCATGGACGTCGACGAGAAGGGCGCGCTGTTCGACGGCTATGAGCTGAAGCTCAACTCCTACGATCTCGGCGTCGACATCGAACTCGCCGATGCCATCGAGCGGCTGCGCTTCGAGTATCCGCAGGTGCGGGCGCTGGTGCTGCGCTCGGCGAAACCGCGGGTGTTTTGCGCCGGCGCCAACATCCGCATGCTGGCCGGCGCCACGCATGCCCACAAGGTCAATTTCTGCAAGTTCACCAACGAGACCCGCAACGGCATCGAAGACCTGTCGCAAAACTCCGGCGTGCCGACGCTGTGCGCCATCAACGGCACCGCCGCCGGCGGCGGTTACGAGCTGGCGCTCGCCGCCGACCACATTCTTCTGATCGACGATGGCTCGGCGTCGGTGGCGCTGCCGGAGCTGCCGCTCCTGGCCGTGCTGCCCGGCACCGGCGGCCTCACGCGCGTCTCCGACAAGCGTAAGGTGCGCCGCGATCTCGCCGACGTGTTCTGCACCACCGAGGAAGGCGTCAAAGGTACGCGCGCAAAAGACTGGCGCCTCGTCGACGAAATCGTGCCGGGCTCGAAGTTCGACGACACCGTTACGGCGCGCGCCAAGGAGCTCACCGCCAAATCGCACCGCAATGGCACCGCCGCCGGCATCAAGTTGACACCGCTGACGCGGCAGTTCGACAACGACAGCATCGAGTACGCCACGCTGACGGTGGATTTCCAACGCGCCGAGCGCATCGCCACCATCACGCTGCGCGGCCCGGCCGCGCCGCTGCCCGCCTCGGCCGACGCCATGGTGCAGCAAGGCGCGGCGTTCTGGCCGCTCCAATTGGCTCGCGAGCTCGACGACGCCATTCTGCATATCCGCCTCAACGAGCTGGAAGTCGCCGCGCTGGTGTTCAAATCGTCGGGCGATCCCGAGCAGGTGCTCGCCTACGATCGGTTCCTCGAAACAAACAAAGAGCATTGGCTCGCCCGCGAAATCCGGCTGTTGTGGAAGCGGGTGCTCAAGCGCGTCGACCTGACGTCGCGATCGCTGGTGACCTTGATCGAGCCCGGCTCGTGCTTTGCCGGCACGCTCGCCGAATTGGTTTTCGCGAGCGACCGCTCGTACATGTTGATCGGTGGGCGCGAGGGCGACAACAAGCATCCGGCGACGATCGGGCTGAGCGCCGCGAATTTCGGCGCTTATCCTATGGCGAACGGCATCAGCCGCCTTGCCTGTCGTTTCCTCGCCGATCCGGCGAACGTCGATGCCGCCAAGGCCGAACGCGAAAAGCCGCTCGACGCCGAAGCCGCGCAAAAGCTCGGTCTCGTCACCTTCGCGCTCGACGACATCGACTGGGACGACGAGGTGCGCGTGTTTCTCGAGGAGCGCGCCAGCTTCTCGCCCGACAGTCTCACCGGCATGGAAGCCAACCTGCGCTTCGCCGGGCCGGAGACCATGGAATCGAAAATCTTCGCCCGGCTCACCGCCTGGCAGAACTGGATCTTCCAGCGCCCCAACGCCATCGGCGACGAGGGCGCGCTCAAACGCTACGGCACCGGCCAGAAGCCGGCGTTCGACATGAGGCGAGTGTGACGATGCTTTTCCTCCCCCGCTTGCGGGGGAGGGGGACCACGCGAAGCGTGGTGGAAGGGGCCAGTGGCCCGTGCTGGATCGCACGTCCCCCCTCCGGCTCGCTGCGCTCGCCACCTCCCCCGCAAGCGGGGGGGAGGAAAAAAGATGGAGTGACCCATGACCATCCAGACCGTCGATTACACGACCAAGATCCCCAACAACGTCAACCTGACCGAGGATCGCCAGGTGCTGCGCGCGCTGGAGAGCTGGCACCCCGGCTACATCGACTGGTGGATGGACATGGGGCCTGAAGGTTTTCAGGACTCGCTCGTGTATCTACGCACCGCCGTGTCGGTCGATCCAAAAGGCTGGGCCAAGTTCGACTACGTGAAGATGCCGGACTATCGCTGGGGCATCCTGCTCGCGCCCCAGGAGGAGAACCGCACCATTCCGTTCGGCCGTCACCACGGCGAACCGGCCTGGCAGGAAGTGCCGGGCGAATACCGCGCCATGCTGCGCCGCCTCGTCGTCATCCAGGGCGACACCGAGCCGGCCTCGGTCGAGCAGCAGCGCCATCTCGGCAAGACCGCGCCGTCGCTCTACGACCTGCGCAACGTGTTTCAGGTCAACGTCGAGGAAGGCCGCCACCTCTGGGCGATGGTTTATCTGCTGCAAAAATATTTCGGCCGCGACGGCCGCGAGGAGGCCGCCGCGCTGTTGCAGCGCCGCTCCGGCGACGCCGACAAGCCGCGCATGCTCGGCGCCTTCAACGAGGCGACGCCGGACTGGCTGTCGTTCCACATGTTCACGTTCTTCACCGACCGCGACGGCAAGATGCAGCTCGAGAGCCTTGCGCAATCCGGCTTCGACCCGCTGTCGCGCACGTGCCGCTTCATGCTGACCGAAGAGGCGCACCACATGTTCGTCGGCGAGACCGGCGTCGGTCGCACCATCCAAGCCACCTGCGAGGCCATGAAGAAAGCCGGCATCGAGGACGTGAACGACATCGACAAGGTGCGCGCGCTCGGCGTCATCGACCTGCCGACCATGCAGAAGAAGCTCAACCTGCACTACACGCTGTCGCTCGACCTGTTCGGCTCAGAGGTCTCGACCAACGCGGCGAACACCTTCACCGCCGGCCTGAAAGGCCGCTTCCAGGAGACAAAAATCCAGGACGATCACAAGCTGGAGAGCGCCACCTATCCGGTGCTCAAGCTCATTGACGGCGAGATCAAGCGCGTCGACGAGCCGGCGCTGACCGCGATCAACATGCGGCTTCGCGACGATTACACCGCCGATTGCCAGCGCGGGCTCGACCGCTGGAACAAGATCATCGACAAGATCGGCGTGCCGTTCAAGTTCGTGCTGCCGCATGTCGGCTTCCATCGCCAGATCGGCGAGTTCAAGGACGTGCACGTGACGCCCGACGGCGCGCTGATCGACGCCGCGGCCTGGGCGCGCGACAAGGAGAAATGGCTGCCGTCGGGCGACGACGGCGCGTTCGTAGGGAGCCTGATGAAGCCGGTCACCGAGCCCGGCCAGTTCGCCAGCTGGATCGCCCCGCCGCGCGTCGGCATCGACAACAAGCCGGGCGACTTCGAATACGTGAAAATCGCGGCGTAGCTCTTCTTTATCCTTCCTTGCGAAGCAAAGCTTCGCGGGGAAGGGGGACCATCTTGCGAAGCAAGATGGTGGAAGGGGCGCGGGACTCAACGAAACTCTTTAGGTGAAGGTGAAGCATCAACGCCGGCGCCCCCTCCACCGCGCTTCGCGCGGTCCCCCTCCCCCGTTTCGCTGCGCTACACGGGGGAGGATGAGAAAGGCTCCGCGATCGGCCCTTCTTTGAGACGCCCAAGATCAAACCGATCCACCTCGCGCAATAATTCCACGAACGCCTTGGCGCCGTGCGTCAGCGCCGCCTCGCCCTTTTTCGCGGTCGCCTGGGTCGCGTCGCCGACGGCGCCGCTGTCGTGGAGGTCTTGCGTCATCCAGGCGAAGCCGGCCGGCCGGTAGGCGCTGAGCCATTTGAACTCGCGCGCCATCGCGATCGTCGCGGGCTCGGCGTTGAACGCCTTGTTCATGCGCACGGTCTCGGGCTGCGCCGCCAGCATCAGCGAGGTTTCGATGTCGCCGCCGTGGATGCCGTGCTTTCTCTCTTCGGCCGCGAACGTGCCGTCCGGATAGCCGAAGCGGTGCCAGCCGACAGTGACGGCCAACATGCCGAGCCGGACGCGCAGATCGCGCGCCACCGATTCCATGGCCGCGACATTGCCGCCGTGGCTGGTGACCAGCACCAGCTTGCGCACGCCGGTGCGCGCCAGACTTTCGCCGAGCTCGGTCCAGGCCGCGATCGCGGTCGCCGTCGAGAGCGTCAGCGTGCCCGGATAGGACAGATGCTCGGCCGAGACGCCGATGCGCTGCACCGGCAGAAACGTCACCGGCAGATCGTCCGGCAGAACTTTCTGCACGCGCGCCAGGTAGGCCTCGGCGATATAGGTGTCGACACCGAGCGGCAGGTGCAGGCCGTGCTGCTCCACGGCGGCCAGCGGCAGCACCGCGATCCAGCGCGCGGTCGCGGCGCCGGCCACGGCGATCTCCTGCCAGGTCATCTCCATCCAGTTGCGCTTGGGCAGTGTCATGGGCGGCTTTGCGTGTGCGGCTTTGCGTCCCGGGGACCGGCGGGCTTTTTGCGCCGCCATGCTCTATGGTCCGTCCGCCGATGAAAAGGGACAAATGATGCGCTTGGCAAGTTCTTTGCAGCGAACGGCGTTAACGGGATTTTTGGCAGCCGCGGTTTTTGCGGCCCTCGTCGCGCCCACCGCCGCGCAGGCCCTCGACAAGGTCAGATTCGGCACCAATTGGGTGCCCGAGCCCGAGCACGGCGGCTTCTATCAGGCGCTGGCCGACGGCACCTACCGCAAATACGGCCTCGACGTCGAGATCGTGCCGGGCGGGCCGAACGTCAACAACCGCATCCTGCTGCCGGTCGGCAAGATCGACTTTTTCCTCTCCGCCAACACGCTGCAGGGTTTCGACGCCGTCACCGAGAGCGTGCCGACCGTCGAGGTCGCGGCGCTGTTTCAGAAAGACCCGCAGGTGCTGATCGCGCATCCCGGCGTAGCGAATTTCGCCGACCTGAAAAACCTGACCTTGTTCATCTCCAGGGAGGGCATGGCGAGCTACTACCAGTGGCTCAAAGCCGATTACGGCTTTGCGGACTCGCAGGTCAAACCCTACACCTTCAATCCGCAACCGTTCCTCGCCGACCCCAAGAGCGCGATGCAGGGCTACGTCACGTCCGAGCCGTTCGCCATCGAGAAGGTGGCGCACTTCAAGCCCAAGGTTTTTCTGCTCGCCGACCAGGGCTTTTCCGCCTATTCGACCTTGATCGAGACGCGGCGCGACCTGGTCGACAAAAAGCCAGACCTGGTGCAGCGCTTTGTCGATGCATCGATCATCGGCTGGTACAATTATATTTACCACGACAACAAGGCCGCCAACGCGCTGATCAAGAAACAGAACCCGGAGATCGGCGACGATCTGCTCGCCTATTCGGTGAACGCGATGAAGCAATACGGCATCGTCGATTCCGGCGACACCGCGACGCTCGGCGTCGGCGCCATGACGGACGCGCACATGAAGCACTTCTTCGACGAGATGGTGCACGCCGGCGTGGTCAAGCCGGACCTCGATTACCGCAAGGCCTACACGCTGCAGTTCGTCGGCAAGAAGGTCGGGCTGAATTTGCGGCCGAAGTAGCGAGCAGAAATCACCTGAACGTCTTTACTGCTAACCTCACCCTGAGGTGGCCGCGAAACGGCCCTCGAAGGATGCAGGCCGACGCGCTGTGGCCTCGCCCTTCGAGGCTCGGCGCTGCGCGCCGAGCACCTCAGGGTGAGGACCAAAATCAAATCCCCGCGAACCAGTTGAAACCCTGCTCGCTCCAGAACGTCTCGCGGAAGTCGTTGCTGACTTCGATGGCCTTGATCCACTTGGCGTTCTTGTAGCCGAGCTTGGTCGAGGTGCGCAGCCGCAGCGGATAGCCGAACGGATCGGCCAGCGGCTCACCGGCATATTTGGTGGCGAGAATCGTCTGCGGATGCAGCGCCGCCGCCATGTCGATGCTTTCGGTGTAGTCGTCGTTGCAGATGAAATAGACGTACTTGGCCGAAAGGTCGGCGCCGATGCGCTCGAAGAATGCGCGCAGGTTCGGACCGGACCACTGGCCGATATAGTCCCAGCCCTCGACGCAGATGTGGCGGATGATCAGCTCCTGCTCGGGCAGCTGATAAATCTGCTGCGCGGTCCACGGCCGTTTGTCGGCGATGCGGCCGGCGAGTTCGAGCTTCCAGGTCGCGCCGTCGACCGGCCGGACTTCCGAGATGTCGTAATAGGCATTGAACCGCGCCGGCTTGACCACCTGCGACGGGCTGAAGGTCGGCGCCAGATGAGTGCCGCGGAACAGCAGCGACTGCACGCCGTCGTTCCAGGCCGACACCGCACGCAGCGCGCTCTGCACCGCCGGCTCCTCGCTGACATTGCATCCGGTCAACAGCGTGAGCGCGCCGAGCGTCAGCGTGCCGCGCAGCACGCCGCGGCGATCGATGGCCTCGACGAGCTTGCGGTTTTCCGTCAGCACGTTCTGGTCGATCGGCCGGGGCGGCCGGAACAGCGAAGGCGTGCGCGGGCGAATCGGCATCGGATCACCGTCTCATTGGTTCGAATCGGGCACGGGCTCTGCGGACGCAGGCGCCGCCGGCGCGACGATGGGCGCAGACGCAGCGACGAAGGTGGGCTTGGCGTGCAGCACCGGTCCGCCCGTGATCATCGCGACAAGACTCTGCGGCACCAGCAACGCGAGCGCGACGTGCACCAGCACGAAGCCGACGATCGCCGCCATGCACAGGAAGTGAATGATGCGGATGGTCTGGAAACTGCCGAACAAGGCGGCGAGCTCGGAGAACTGCACCGGCTTCCACAGGCACAGCCCGGTGATGACGATCAGAATGCCGACCAGGATGACGCCGAGATACAGAATCTTCTGCACTGCGTTGTAGACGGTCAGATCGTCATGGGTGAGCCGGAAGCGCAGCGCGTCGCCGATGGTGGCAAACAATTCGCGCAACGTGATGGGAAACAGCTTTTGCCGAAACCGCCCGGTGGCGATGCCGTAGCTCAGATAGGCAATGCCGTTGAGCACGAAAATCCACATGCCGAAGAAGTGCCATTGCAGGCCGTACTGCGCCCAAATGCCGATGACCAGCCAGTCCGGGAAATGCAGCCAGCCCAGGATCACGTCGTCATTGTAGATTTTCCAGCCGCTGCCGATCATGATGAAAATGGCGACCGCATTGATCCAATGCATGACGCGCAGCGGCAGCGGATGCAGCCGCGCCGGCTGGCGCGCCATTTTCGGCGCCACCTCAGGTGCTCGTGATTTGACGGCGGGCGTCGACATCGAACACACTTCCGCGGCCGTTTAAGAGCGAATGCCGAGCGTGAGCCTATTCCCCGCTCGCCGCACAGTATGGGGGCGGCGAATCGGGCGCAAGCGCGATCGTTTCACAAAATCGCGCGGACTTGTTGATTGAAGAGATCGTCGGATGAGAATCAGATCGACAGCTTTCCGCATCGTGTCCGGCTTGACGCTGGCCGGCATCCTCGCCTCGGCGAACCCGGCCGCGGGTCGCGCACAAGCCATGATCCCGCCGACCGGCATGATGGATGCGCAGCATCCGATGCCGATGAACGAGCGCTATCTCAAGCGCTTTCCGCAGCCGGCGCGGGCCGGCGACCTGATCGGGCTGCCCATGCTCGACCATCGCGCCTCGACGCTCGGCACTGTGCGGCAGCTGGTGCGGACGGCGGACGGCAGGGTTCAGCTGATCGTGTCGTATAGCCGGTGGTGGGGCTGGTTCGGCCGCCCGGTCGCGGTGCCGCTGGAAGTCGTCGGCATCCAGGGCCGCGAGCTCGTTTCGCTCGACATGAGCCCCGACGAATACGCCAAGGCGCCGACGTGGCGGGACGCCGGCGCGACAGCGCTGCCCCCGGACGCCACGATCCGCATCGCGCTGGCGCGCCACTGACCGATCACGAGTCGGTGAAGCGGATAACTTTTCGGTGTCTGCCGACTTGAACGGGGTGAGCCGAAATTGATTGGCGCTTCGCGAGTCGGTTTGCCAGCAATCGCAAGCAAATTCGTCAGTGCGTTGGTGCCGCGTCGAACGAGGCACGGAGGGGCATCGCATGAATGCGAATCGAGCAAGTTGCGGCATCGCCGTGATGGCGAAAGCCTCCGCGCCCGGCCGCACCAAGACGCGCCTCGTGCCGCCGCTCGATTACGACGACGCGGCCGCGCTCAACACCGCATTCCTGCACGACGTCACCGACAATATTCTGCTTGCCGCGAGCCGCGCGGCGCCGGACGCGACGATCGCCGCCTACGCGGCGTACGGGCCGCCCGGCTCCGAGGACTTTTTCCGCAGCCGCTTTCCGGGCGTCGATCTCATTGCGGCCTGGCTGCCGAATTTCGGCGCCTGCCTGCTGCACGCGATCGAGCAAATGTTCGCCCGCGGACATAGCGCCGCCGTGGTGCTCAACGCCGACAGCCCGACCTTGCCGACCGCACTGCTCAACGAGACCGCCGCCGTGCTGGCGCGGCCCGGCGACCGCGCCGTGCTCGGCCCGTCGAGCGACGGTGGCTATTATCTGCTCGGGCTGAAAGCTGCACACCGCCGCCTGTTCGAGGACATCGCCTGGAGCACCGAGCGCGTTGCCGAACAAACGCGCGAGCGCGCGCAAGAAATCGGGCTCGCGCTGCATGTGCTGCCGCAATGGTATGACGTCGACGATGTCGCCAGCCTGCAGCGCCTCCATGCCGAGATGTTCGACAGCGGCCCGGCGATTGGGTGCGATGCGCCGGCTCCGCACACCGCGCGGCACACCGCAGCGCTGCTGAACGAATTGTGGCCGGACGGCGTATTCGGCCGCCGCACCAAGCCGCGCGTTGCGCTCGCCGGTACCGGCCTGCCGCATCGCGTCGCGATCTAAGGGCAACCTCATGGACATGAGCGCCTCCCATCCGGCGATCGATCCGCAGCGCTATTTCGAGAGCGTCGAGACCGCGAGCGAGCGGCCCGAGCGCGAACCGGTTTGTCTTTATTTGGAGACCACCAACCGCTGCAATCTGCTCTGCACCACCTGCCCGCGCACCTACGCCGAGCTCGAGCCGCCGGCCGACATGAGCTGGCAGCTGTTCACCTCGATCGTCGATCAGGTCCCGCATCTGGCGCGCGCCGTGCTGCACGGCGTCGGCGAGCCGATGCTGGTGAAGAACCTGCCGCGCATGGTGCGCTACCTGAAGGACCGCGGCAGCTACGTGCTGTTCAACACCAACGGCACCGTGCTCAACGACAAGAACGGCCGCGCCCTGATCGCCGCCGGCCTCGACGAGCTGCGCGTGTCGTTCGACGCCGCCAACGCCGAATCCTACAAGGCGATCCGCGGCAAGAATTTTTTCAATCGCATCTTGAAGAACGTGCGCGCGTTTCGCGAGCTGCAGGAGCGCGAAGGCCATGACACGCCACGCGTGTCGGCGTGGCTCACCGGGCTGCGCGAGACCGTCGAAGAGCTGCCCGACTTCGTGCGGCTTGCGGCCGAGACCGGCATCAAGGAAGTGCACCTGCAGCGGCTGGTGTTCTTCAACGACGATGCCATCGGCATGGCGCGTCCGGACCAGGCGCTCTACGAGCGGCTGACCGCCGACGAAGCCACCCATATCGACCGCGCCACCACGCTCGCCAAATCCCTCGGTATCGTGTTCTCCGCGTCGGGCGGCGCGTCGGAGCCGGGCGTCAGTCTGAAGCGTCAAGACGGGACTAACGACAACGGCTCGCCGTGGTCGCTGTGCCGGCGGCCGTGGACCGTGATGTATTTTACCGCCAACGGCCGCGCGCTGCCGTGCTGCATCGCGCCGTTCTCGCAGCGCGGCTACGAAAACTACACGCTCGGCGACGCCACCCAGCAGACCTTGCGCGAAATCTGGACCGGCCCGGCCTATCGCGATTTCCGCCGCGCGCTGAAGTCGGACAAGCCGCCCGCGGCGTGCGCCAGCTGCGGGTTGCGCTGGAGCTTGTGACGATGCCGGAAGCCGGCGCCGTCACCGTCATCATCCCGACCTTCAACGAAGCCGAATCGATCGACGCAGTCGTTACCGAGCTGCCGCGCGGAATCGTCGACCGCATCATCGTGGTCGACGGCGGCAGCCGCGACGGCACGCAACAGCGCGCGCGAAGCGCGGGTGCCGAGGTGATCGACGTCGGCCGCGGCTACGGCCGCGCCTGCCTGGCCGGTGCGCAGGCCGCGCAGCCCGGCGACATTCTGGTGTTCATGGACGGCGACGGCGCCGACGATCCGGCCGCGATCGCCGCCATGGTGGATGCCATCCGTTCCGGCGCCTACGACTTCGTCATCGCCTCGCGCGCCCGCGGCAAGCGCGAGCCCGGCAGCATGGCGGCGCACCAACTTCTCGCCGGCCATATCGCCGGCCGGCTCACCAAAGCGCTCTACGGCGTGCGCTATACCGACATGTGCGCGTTCCGCGCCATGCGCCGCGACGCTTTGCTCGCCCTCGGCATGCGCGAGATGACCTACGGCTGGAATCTGGAAATGCAGATGCGCGCCGCGCGCGCCGGCCTGCGGGTGCACGAAATACCGGTCGATTACCGCAAGCGGCTCGGCGGCGAGTCCAAGGTCGCCGGCTCGCTGCGCGGCTCGCTGAAGGCGGGGCTCCGTATCACCGCAACGTTTGCGCGCATAGCACTCGAGCCGGCGGGCGCGCGCATGGGACGCAGGGCGCCTCGCCAAACGTCATGACAACACGGCCGTAGTGCCGGTATGCTCGGCACCGTCCCGGTGACGTCACCCAACCCTGCGAGGTCATACATGACTCGTCGCAACGCAACGGGCGCGCCATTGTCGCGCCGCCGCCTCCTGAAAAATTCCGTATTGGCCACGGCAGCGCTCACCCCCGCGGCGACACGAGCGCGCGCCGCGGGTCCGCTCAAACAAGTGTCGATGACGCTCGACTGGATCTATCAGGGGCCCAATGTCGGCTTCATGATGGCCCAAGAGAAGGGCTACTATCGTGAGGCCGGGCTCGACGTCACCGTCAACTCCGGCAAAGGCTCGGGCACCACCGCGCAGCTCGTCGCCAGCAAGGCAACGCAATTCGGCTTCGCCGACGGTTACGCGACCGCCAACGGCATCGCCAAAGGCATGGCGATCAAGACCGTCGCCAGCGTGTTTCGCCGCAATCCCGCGGCGCTGATCGTGCTCGCCGGCTCCGGCATCAAGGAGCCGAAGCAACTCGAAGGCAAGACCATCGCCATGACGGCCGGCAGCGGGCAGTACCAGCAATGGCCCGCCTTTGCCAAAGGCGCCGGGATCGATGCCGGCAAGGTCCAGATCGTCAACATCGACCCGGCCGGCGTCGGCCCGGCGCTGGTCAACGAAAAGGTCGCCGCCATCGGCGGCTACGCCCAGGGCTACGTCCCGGCGATCGAAATCCGCGCCAACAAACAGGTGCGCATTTTCTGGTTCGCCGATTACGGCGTCACCGTCATTTCCAACGGCATCCTGGTGCACGAGGACTTGCTCAAGAGCGATCCGGAACTGGTTCGCGCCTTCGTCACACCGAGCATCAAGGGTTTCCTGTACGGCCGGCAGCATCCCGACGAAGTGGTCGCGGTGGTCAAGAAGTACCTGCCGCCCGCCGATCCGGCGATCGTGCGCCGCGAACTGGAATTGTCGTGGCGAACCTGGGTGACGCCCAACACCAAAGGCAAGCCGCTCGGCTGGGAGGCCGCAGCCGACTGGACGTCCACCGCGCAGGTGCTGCAGCAATACGGCGGCGTCGCCACGCCGCCGCCCATCGACAGGCTCTACACCAACGAATTCGTCCCGACCGGCGCCGAGTTCGTGCCGCCGCAGGAGACGTGAGAGCGGCGCTGCTAACTGGAGCGCCTCCCCAAAAATGCCTCGCGATCAGAGAAAGCCGTCGATCGCAATGGCCAGCGTGTGTTTCGAAAGGATTGTTTTGTCATATGTGGACGGCCCCTTGGCAAGCACTTTTGTGACGAGCGACTTGGCAGCTGCGGTCATATGTACGGCCTTTTGGTGCGGGCG
>DASRET010000074.1:0-52697 GCA_035651875.1 Xanthobacteraceae bacterium | reverse complement strand
GCTCGGCGTCGGCGGCAGGGTCAGCCACTGCGGCTCGGCCCGCGCGGCGGTAAACGCGACCAACAAAACGATAAAGGCAAATGCGAAGCGTGGCATGGCGCAACCTCACTGTTGCGCACCCATTATATCTCACGGCAGGGCAGGGCGATGACTACTTCGTCCCGTAGGCCCGGTCGCCGGCGTCGCCCAGGCCCGGCAAAATAAACGCGTTGTCGTCGAGCCCGTCGTCGATTGCGGCGGTCCAGATCGGCACGTCGGGGTGCAGGCCGCGCATGCGCTCGATGCCTTCCGGCGCGCAAATGAGCGTGACCAGGCGAAGTTCCTTGGCGCCGCGCTCCTTGAGGCGGTCGACGGCGGCGACCGCGGTGTTGGCGGTGGCGAGCACCGGCGCCACCACGATGACCAGGCGCTCGTCGAGATCGGTCGGCGCCTTGAAGAAATATTCGACCGCCGCAAACGTCTCCGGCTCGCGATAAAGCCCGATATGGGCGACGCGCGCCGCCGGTACGAGGTCGAGCATGCCCTCGGCGAAGGTGAGGCCGGAGCGCAGGATCGGCGCGAACACCAGCTTCTTGCCGGCAAGGCGCGGCGCCATCATGGTGGCGAGCGGCGTGTGCACCTCGGTTTCGGTCAGCGGCAGGTCGCGCGTGACCTCGTAGCAGACCAGCATGCCGATTTCCTTGAGCAGCTCGCGAAACGACTTGGTCGAGCGGTGCTTGTCGCGCAGCAGCGTCAGCTTGTGCTGCACCAGCGGATGGTCGACCACCTTGACGCCTTCCATGTTGTCTCTCCCCGGCCTCCTTCGTCATTGCGAGGAGCGAAGCGACGAAGCAATCCAGAGTCGGTGCACGCGGCCCTGGATTGCTTCGCTTCGCTCGCAATGACGGTACAACACATCACCCATCAGAACACCGTGCCGTCGCTCAAAACTTTGATCGGCGGGCTGCCGTCGGGCCGCAGCGCGAAAGCGAGCTCGCGTCCCGCCGCCCAGCTGCCGCCCTGCAGCACTTTTGCCAGTGGCAGCGCCGCGGCATTCGTGTTGAGCTTGGCGCGCACCGCGAGCGCCAGGCGATCGAGCAGCGCCACGGTGAGCGCGCGCCATTCGACGACCAGCGGTGAACCCACCTCGTGGGCGTGTGCGGCTTCGTGCAAATCGCGCGGGACCAGCACGCCGGTATCCACGAACAGCCCGCCATTGCGGTATTCGGCAAGCCCGGTGAGGCCGTCGATGTCGGTCACGGTGAAGCCGGCCTGCTGCAGCGGCTCGATCAGCGAATAGGCGAGCCATTGCGACAGCTTGTGCAGCGGCACCAGCCCGCTCGTGGCATCGTCGGTGACGAGCGCCGGATGCCGCCAGCAATCGCCGAGCGGCACGCCGCCAAGCGTCAGCCGCGACGGCCAGATCGGCCCGAATTGTTGCAGGAGTTCAGACAAGATGAGCGGCGCCGGAATGATTTTGTCTTCGGCTTTGGCCGCCAAATAATCGAAGAAGCCGCCGGGCCGCGGCGAGTCTTGCAGCGCGAAAACCTGCTTATGGGCTTCCACAAGCCGCCCCAGAGCGCGGAGCAATTCGGTGCGTCCTTCGAGTCCTAACAGAGAATTATCGGCTCTGACCTGAAAACCCTTGCGCAACGTCGCGGTATCAATATTTGCCAAGGCGGAGCCATCGACGCGCTGCGGATTCCTTTTAGGATCAGAAGAAAAATACCCGCCGGCGAACATGTCGAGGCTGGCGAGCGCCAGTCCCTCGGAGCGGCCGACACCGTTGCTATAGCTCCATTGTGGACCAGCACCGGCGTCAAGAAGAACGCTTACGATGGCTAAATCGAAGGCCGCTCGGGCGTTCTCCATTCGATTCGGCATGCCTGCGAAGTTCGCCAGTGTTTCGCAGCGGCTGTTGCCGTCCACGACGAAATGCCGCCAGCGCGAATGAAACGGCACGTCGAGTGTCGGATAGTTTTTTCGCGTGATGGCGACGACGCGATCGACCGCCTCATCGAGCCGCTCGAGCTCCACGCGAAAATGCGCCAGCTTGTCGTCGAGCCCGAGCGCCAGCATGCGCTTTGCGCGCGTGCGCACCGCCGCGGCGTTCAAAAGCGAAAGAGCGGCGGCCGTATCGTCGGTCATGACGCAGTGCCGGAACGGACCGGCGCTCAGTACTTGTCGAGCGCGCGCCCGGTCGTGTCGACGACCGCGGCCGGCGCCGGCGGCTCGGGCGAGAAATAGCCGGCGGCCTTTTTGGCGGCGATCTCGACGTGGGCGTCGGCCGGAATCAATTCGTCGGGCAGCGCCACGCGCTCGACCACCTCGACGCCCTGGCCGACCAGCGCGTCGTACTTCATGTCGCTCATGGACACGAAGCGGTCGATGCGGCGCAGGCCCAGCCAGTGGATCGCGTCCGGCATCAATTGCTGAAACCGCGCGTCCTGCACGCCGGCAACGCATTCGGTGCGCTCGAAATAGGCGCTCGCCACGTCGCCGCCTTCCTGGCGCTTGCGCGCATTGTAGACCAGGAATTTGGTGACCTCGCCGAGCGCGCGGCCTTCCTTGCGGTTATAGACGATGAGGCCGAGGCCGCCCTCCTGCGCGGCGCGGGCGCATTCCTCGATGCCGTGAATGAGATAGGGCCGGCAGGTGCAGATGTCGGAGCCGAACACGTCCGAGCCGTTGCACTCGTCGTGCACCCGGCAGGTGATCCTGGTCGCCGGATCGCCGAGTTTTTGCACGTCGCCCATCAGATAGATCGTGGTGCCGCCGATCGGCGGCAGAAACACGTGTATGTCGGGCCGGGTGACCAGCTCGGGGAACATGCCGGCAGTCTGCTCGAACAAGGTGCGGCGCAGCACCGTCTCGGCGCAGCCGAAGCGCTGCGCAATGCCGGGCAGGTACCACACCGGATCGATGGCGACCTTGGCGACGGCGATGCTGCCGTTTTTGTGCACGATGTCGCCGTCGGCCTTGAGCCGGCCGGCCGCGATCGCGCTTTGCATCTCGTGCAGGTCGAGCCGCGCCTTGGTGATGGCGATGGTCGGGCGGATGTCGACGCCTTCGGCGATGTCGCTCTTGAACACTTCGGCGGCGACGTGCCCCCATGGGTCGAGCGACACGATACGGTCCGGTTCGCTCCACTGCGCGAACGGCCCGATGCTCACCGCGGGGTGGGTGTTGGTGAGGTCCGGCCGGCGGATCGGATCGAGCGCGCCGGATGAGACGGCGAGCGCCCGATAGAGCGCGTACGAGCCGCCATGGCTGCCGATGGCGTTGCGGTCGCCCGGCCGCGACACCGTGCCGATCACCGGACCGCGCTCGCGCGCGGTCGCCGCGCCCCAGCGGATCGGAAAGCGCGGCTTGCCGCCGGGCTCCGGATGCGAGGTGATCCGGATGTGATCGGTCCGGTTCTGACGATTCATTTTACCGAATCCAAAAAGCCGCCGAATCCGAAAAGCCACTGGCCCGCCGCGAGGCGGGCCAGACGGTCAATATCAGCGCGACGTTTAACGGGCACTGCCACCTGGGGGTGCCCGCGTCCTTTATATAGCAAATCGCGGCTTTGGGTGCAATGAAGCCCCGTTCCGGCGCGATTTCAGGGGGTTATTGCCTGGTCCACTTGGTGCCGTCGGACCAGTCGATCGACTTGTCCGGCCGGATGATGCCGAGCGAGTTGAAGGTGCCGCCCGCCGCGATGGTGCTGTCGCTGGTCAGGGTCCCATCCGAAATGGCGCCATTGGCGCCCTTGATCTCCAGCTTCTTGCCGGATTGCGTCATCGTTGCGGTTGCACCCGACCACAGGCAGGCGCTCGGATTGGGCTTGCACTGATAGGTGCCGCCGAGGTCGGGCGGGGAGGCGCCCTGCGCCTGCGCCAAGCTTACAGACGCCAAGCCGGCAAACGCCATGCCGAACCCCGCAGCCAGTGCCGCCGCCGAAACATACGCCTTCATTCTTGTTCCTCGAGCCATTGCGTTTCCCTCTGACCGTTTCACGCGCCCCCAACGCGACTGTTCGCGCCCATGTCATGCGTTCGGCCACCCACGGCGGCCCCGAGCGTGGCTCTGGCCGACCCCTGGTGTCGCCGCATGCAGCTGCCATCTTATGAAGCGAACCTCGGCCATGACAATGCGGCGAACTCTGTCGGCCGACGGCTTGTCCAGCCGGCAGCCCGCCGTTGGCAACCCGGCGCAGGACTTGCGCCGCCGCACGCCAAGAGGCAAAGACAAGCCGCGTAGGAGTGTAGCTCAACTGGCTAGAGCACCGGTCTCCAAAACCGGGGGTTAGGGGTTCGAGTCCCTTCACTCCTGCCAGCGCCCCTTCTAACCCGCTGCTTTTGTTTGAGAACCGTTCGGTGGGACACTTTGGTGGGACACTTCGGCGTTCATCGTTTGACCGATTAGCCGAGCCGCCTCACCGGCAAGCCGCTTCTTGTCGGCCTTGGCGGTGTAGACGTCGGCCAGTCTCGCCGACGTCCAATCGTACAACGCCATGAGCTGACGGTCTGTTGCGCCGGCTTCCGCAGCGATCGTGGCGCCGGCCTTGCGAAGGCCGTGCGCGGTGCAATGCGGTAGTCCCGCCTCATCGCAGCGGGCGCGAAACCACGCGCCGAAGCCGGCCGCGCTGAACGCCCTGCCATACTCGGTGACAAGGAACGTCATGCCGCCAGTCGGGGACCGCGCGATGACCTCGGCAAGCACCGGCAGAACCGGCTTTTCGGATGCATCCTTCCGCAAGTGCCGCGTCTTGCGCGGGACGATCCGGATCCAATCGCCATCGCAGTGCTGACGCCCAAGCCCGACAAGATCCCCCCGCCTAACACCAAGGTACAGCAGCAATGCGAGCGCCAAGCGCGCCTTCGTGCCGACCGGATGGCGCTGTTCGAACTGACGCACCTCGTCCACGCTCCAGGTGTGGAAGCCGCCGGTCGCATACGCCTTGCGTTTCACGTCGCGTGCCGGGTTCGAGCGCATCAGCCCCGCTTCAATCGCCCATCCAAACAACGCGGAGAGATACTTGCGGCGATTGTTCGCGGCGCCCGGGGTGGCTTCCTTGCGGTCGCGGAGCATCTTGACGTGCGCCGCTGACAATAGGCTTACCGGACAATCGCGCATCTTGTCGGCGCTGCCCGGCTTCCGGAGCTCGCGCAAGCAATCCTCAATGATGGCTCGCCGCCTGCGCCTGGATGTAGGATCAAGCCCACGGAATTGAGCGCTGGCGAAGTAGCTGGCCGCAAGCCATCCGAAGGTGCCGGCCGCGGCACCGCTGACCGGCGGCGGCTTTGTGTCCTCAAGCGCACGCATCGCGTCGCCGTAGGCGGCGGCGAAGGCCTCTGTCCCGAGCGCCTGTCGAATGCGAATCTTCCGGCCGTTCCGGCGGATGTACAAACGGACATTGCCGTGCCGGTCAACGTCACGGACCATGTAGGGAAAATCGATGTGCATCGCTCTCACGCCTCCACGTCCTGCCACTTGGCATTGTCATCGGACGGAGAAACCGGAGCAAGCGATTGCAGGCCCGAACCCACAAGCATGAGTCCGCCAGCCTGATAGCCTACAAGGTCGAAACCTTCCTTTTTCGAGGCACGTAAGAAGCGCCGAATCTCGGCTTCGGTAAGCGGGGCCGCACGCGAACGGCGCACGCGCCCAGCGATGGGCGAATCTGTCATTGCATGGTGGGATACGAGCGGATCGGGCGGCCAAGCCGCGCGGGAGGCGGCGCGCAGGCACCGCAAAGCGAACTATACCAGAATCGCGGGCCTCAGCAAAGCGCGTATGCGCGTCGGCTCGCGCGCAATTCGTCCTCAGTTGGTGCTTATCCCGTGTCCACCGGGGAAGCCTGCGGCCCTGTTAAAAGTCTGGAAACGCCAAGCTTATTGCGGGGTGCCACTTGCCGAAATGCGCGCGCCGCGCCAGCCTTGAGTCGCGTTGTAGCTCAAAGTGGCAGAGCGCCCAAAGCGTCGGATCCACACCGCGCGAGCGTCATCTTCCAAAGTGCCGCCAAGCACTCGCGAGGATGATGCAAGGAGGCTGCCGGTTCAAGTCCGGCCAACGCACCATGCACAATTCTCTGCTGGGTGCCGACCGTCATGATGCAAAGCGGAAAATGTCCCAAGTGCGAACAGATTATCGGCAGGCCCGATTTGGAGCACGGCCCGATCGGAAACCAAGTATCGGGTCCCTTACTGTCGGGCTTCACCGCGGTCTGTCCGCGGTGCCGAACGATCCTTGGGGTGCTCCCTGACACCGACGCCATTGCGAATGCAGTGGCCGGGCGGCTCGGTCTCAAAGGGCGCTAATGGATGCGAAAGCTCCGATGTGGGGGCGTGATATTGGCGCTGCTAGTCGCATTGATTGCGGATTCGTCAGCCCAGCCAGGGCGGAATCCCCCGGCCGAGACTCAAGATAATGACGCTCAGAGACAACAGCATGAATCCGCATCTGATGAGCGCGGAACCGCACAATCTCCTTTCGTCGTACAGCCGCTGCCCACCCCGAAAAGCGCTGAAGAGACTGCACGCGAACAGCGCGAGGCGGGCGAAAAACGTAATTCCGATTGGTGGACTTGGCTTCTCAGCCTGCTCACGTTTTTGGCGATAGCCGGACAACTCATCGTTCTGGCATTCCAAGCTTTTTACCTTCGTGGAACACTGCTCGTCACTAAAGCCGCCGCAGACGCAGCGAGCCTCAATGCCAGGGCCTTGATGCGTGCTGAGCGCGGCTATCTGTTCATTCAAATCACCGCGGAGAGGGTCAGCAAGATAACCAGAGAATCTGGACGATGGGACAAGTCCGAAGCGATGTTCAACGAAGAGACAGACACGCCGAGCCTCGGCTATTCATTCAAGAACATTGGGCGCACTCCAGTGACCATCACGGAACTCAGTGATCAGCTTGTTTTCTTGGCGGGTGATGACTTTCCGAGGATGACTGACTACAGCATCCGCGAAATGCCAGAGGAAGTTATCATTGAGCCCGATCAGGCCAGCGCCATTTTCGGGTGCTTGCTCAACGAGACTTTCACGGTTGGAAAGGCGGTCGCCTTCCAGAAGAAGGAAAAAGCGTTCTGGTTTTACGGTTATATCAAGTTTCTTGATGTCTTCGGCCGCGAACACGAGTGGCGGTGGCGATTCCGCTACCGCCGGGGGGACGCCGGCTTTCGCCTTGTCTATTATCAGGAGTTTCCAGAGGACATCGATGCCTAGCAGCACGCATACTCTAGCCGAAACTATTTAGGCCTTCCCCGGCCGTGTAACAGCTAAGCGCCCGGCCGCTCCTTTGGCGCGCGCGCACACTGCGGAGCAAAACCGCTGGACGTGACCGGCGCGCCGCTGCGTCGCCGACGGGTTCGCTGGCAAGAACGAAGCACCGCAGCGCTCGCAAGGCCGTGTATTGCGGGCCCGCGCGTTGGCGCCGCGCGTTCGATCGCCAAGGATCTTGCCGCAAGCGCGGCTGCAGGTGCGCTGTGGCTTGTTCTCGCTGGTGAATGGGTCGCCGCACAGCTCGCAGACACGGCGATAGGTCGTGCGTCGCGCCGGATAGCGACCCTCACGGCGATATTTATCGGTGTGCTCGCGCCGTCGCTTGCGCCGGCATGTGTCACTGCAGAAAAGCCGCCGCCGGCCGGGCCCTCCATCACGCTGACGCACGGGGGCGCCACAAATTATACACGACATGGCCGACCGCAGAGCACGCGACCGCAATCGCGTCAACGACGTGCAAGAAATCGTCGATGAATCAACGGTCGCGCTCGGATCGGCCGCGGACGATGGCCATCTCACTCAGAATCGCCTCAACTGTTTCGTCCGAAAAACCGCAAAATTCCCCAATCCAATGCCGGGCCCAAAATTTCCGTGCAAATAATAAATCTCCCAATGCGGTCGGGCGCGGTCGGGCCGCCCCGCCGGTTCCAGGGTTTTCGACCCCGTATCCCCCGCATATTCCGCAACGGGTCGACGGAAAAGGGCGTGGCACTCCGCGAGACCCGGGCGCGGCCGATTGCGGAGTCGTTGTCGACCTCCGCGCGCGCCGCGCGCCGCGCCGTTCATGTCGTTAATAGGGCTTGTTCGCCGAGGCCGGGCAGATGCCGCCGATCATGTATCGCAAGGATCGGAGCAGCGAACGCGGTTCGGTAAGCTCAAGCGAGATGTAGTTCGGCCAGTAAAACTCGCCGCTGTCGCGCTTTTGCCAAGCGACCGGATGCCCGTTCCCGAATGCGACGATCCGCTCTCGTCTGTCTGGCGCTGCTCTTTCCTGGTACTCGCCAGTGAATGCTTTAAAGTCGATCATCGCGAGCGGCTGTCGGTTTTTCCAGTAGCCGATCTCAAAGCCGCAATCCGCGCCCCAAATGCCAACCACCGAATTGCTAATGACGACGGTATCTTGCGCCGGCTGGCTGAAGTCATACGGCGGTGGAATATCGAGCCGAATCGCTGACCACGACATGAAGATATTGGCAAGCGCGCCGGCCGTGTCGTGGCTCACAGGATCGAACGACTGCGCGGCTTTCTGCGCATTGGCCACGGGCACGACGGCAAGCCAAAACAGCAGGCAAGTGACGGCTCTGGTCATGCTGAAGGCATTAGCGCCACCACGTTCTCATGGCAACCGAGCTGCACGAAGCCTCGCTCAGACTCCTCCGCGTCGCGGACTTCGCGCGCTTCGTGGATGTCCTTGCGGGAGAGGCCGAGGTCGGCGGCGGTAGCCGGTCGGGTGTTCTCGTTGGGAACACCCAACTCTGCCTGATTTGTGCCTAGCTTTGCCACGTCGCCGCGCTCCTGCGCCGCGTCGTATCCCGCGGCCGAGCCGCAGCGGCGAGCTATTCCGGCCGCGGGGTAGCTGAACAGCGGCGCGGGCAAACGCGCATCAGCGGCCGTTTATTTGGCTCGCATATTTGGCGAAGCCGTTGGCAAACGATCCGATCGCCCGGCGCAAGGAGATTTACGAGTCGTTGCACCCGGAGACGAAGAACGGCGGCGACCGCGGCAACCAGCATACTGGCGGCAAGGCAGTTCGCCAAAATGGCGATCTGCCAGACCGCTTCACCAAGGACGCCGCCGCCAAGATCGGGATGTCATGGGCCCGAGCTGCCTGGCCTGATTTCAGCAAGCGCGACAGGTTCGCCGGCCTCGGTGCGACGTTCGACTTCGTCACCCACCTCGGGTGTGGTGGACGGCGCGGCGAGCTCGTAAAGAATGCTCGTCCCCAAATTTACACTAAATGCAAATTTGTCACCGAACGTCTCGGCGACGCGCATGATCTTGACGGCCGTAGTATGACCCATCTCGAACTCGGCCTCGATCCATGAAAGGAATTGGCCGTGCGGCAGGCTGCCTTTCAGTGCGCGGCGTTGGCTTTGGCGGCGGCTGCGATTGCTGCCGCTTTTAGCCGGCGAAGCTCGGCGTCGAGCTCCCCGAACAGCACCAATAGCTCGGCTTCACTCATCCCGTTGCACTGCCGTTGGATGGCCTTGCGCACGGCCGCGCGGCATCTCACGACCGCGGCCGGCGTTGACGCCGCTGCCGCTGCTTTGCGCGATCGGTGTCGACCTGCCGCCGCTGGCAGCGCGCGACGCAACAATACCTTGCTGGGCTCTTGGCCCTGAGCGAGCGCAGCAGCAAGGATTCGGTGGACGATTCCGGGCTCGCGCGCTTCGGCATCCAGGATCAACTTCGCGCGGAAGAGTTCGTATCTTTCAAGTCCGACATCGGCGGCTGACAATTTGCCAGCGCTTCTGCCTCTGCCGCGCGTGCCAATTTCGCCGCGCGTCTGTCCTGCTGCGTATTCGGCGGCCAGCCGCATTTGCGCTTGCGTCTCAATTTCCAGCGCCGCAGCTTGGGCATGCCGCGCGTTAGCTACAAGCTCTTCGCCAGCGCGTTTCAAGCGCGCCAGCCGCGCCGCGGCGTCGTATGCCGATGCGGCCATGTCGCGGGCAGTCATCACCTCAGCAGCGCATTTCGCCGCCGCGAGCGCCTTCACAGCGGCGTCGATCAATGCTGGCAACGTCTCGGCGGCAGCGGCCGGCTGAGCAACGATTAGATCATGCATGACCTAACAATCGCGCAGCCGCCGCAAAGGTCGCGGCGCAGGCCGTTCACGCGGCTTCCGCTCGTTCTGATTCTGCGCATTGTGATGCTAGCGCGCGCCATTTCGACCGATCGACTGGCAGGCGCTTCGTACCCGGCGGTCCGACGGCCCGATCGCACCGTCTGCCACACCCGCACTCGCAATACCGGCGCGACAAGAGGAACGCACGCTCCATGTCGCGCCGGTCGCTCATGCCACCGCCTGTGCTTCGTCGCGTTCGCCTTCCAACTTGTCGTACAGGCGAGCCATCGCGATCGCGTCGCGCTCGATCGCGCACATCAGCAACGCGAGCCGGCCATCAGTGAAGTGGCCGTCATCGTTGGATTCATCCCGCGCGATGTCATGCGCGGCGCGAATTTTGAGGTGCAAATCCCAAGGCGTCTCGCATTGCGCCAAAGCGAGCGCTTTGACGGCTTCCGCCTGGTTCGCTGCGGCGTCGGCGCATTCGGCGTCGGTGCCGGCAGTGGCATACTCCCCGTTCGCTCGCTGAACGGTGGCATAATGGTTCTGGACCTGTGTCACGATTTCCCCCCGTGATTTGGCTGTGGATGCGCGGCGAATGCCGTCGCCGCGCAATGTCCCGCTACGCGCGAATGTCGCGATCGATGAGTGGCAGCGCGCCGGCGAGAAACTGCCGGGCGAGCTCTGCGCGACCCTTGGCAATGAGGGCGACGGCGGTCTGAATCGTCTCGCGCGTCTGCTCGAGACGGAATGTCAGTGGGGTTTCAGATTTCAGGCACTTCACGGCTCAACCTCCTTTGTTGCGGCGACTCAGGACTGTCAGCCACGACACAGGAGGGCCAAAAGAAAATGGCCACCCGGATGTCGTAGCTGACTCCGAAGTGGCCATGATCGGCCGAATCACCATAGTTGGTATCGCACGTCCCGCGCGAGAACGCAACTAGGCCCGCGCGGGAAAACTAAAAGGGTGATCTTCTAAACCGGACGATTAGGCGCATGCTAAGCAAAAAGCACACTGTTGTAATTGCCATCCTCTTAGGTGCATCGTTGGCTGCCGGGTGGTTTGACGGCCAATCATTTCGCGGCTCGCCTCATTACGAAAGGCAAAATCCCACCGATCAGCGCGCCAAGGTAAAGCCGGCCGAAATTCGTCCAGATGAACAAATAGCCGATTACACTTGGTGGCTCGCGGTGCTCACTGGCGCTCTTGTCGTAGTGTCTCTCGGCCAGGGATTTTTTTTGCTTCGCTCTGATAAAACCGCCCGGATGGCCGCCACAGCCGCGCTCGAAACCGCTGATGTCGCCAAAAAGGACTTGCTAGCATCCCACAGACCGCTGATTACAATTGCGAATCTTGTACTCAGACAGCCCAACGTCGAGGTCTCCCAGCATTACATTGGTTTTGTTCTGCGGAATAGCGGCAAGGGATTTGGCGCTGTCACCACAATCGGCGTGACGATTCAAACAATCGATAGTAATCAGCGCGAGCGATCCGAATTTACCTCCGCCAATTGGAACGGAGGCCTGGAGTCCGGAGAAAGCTCGGAGGGCCATCACGTCACCAGCGCGCTCGTTGGGGTGGCTGAATATGACCTGATCATGAAGGGGCAGTTGGCTCTCTTCGCGAACTTTGAAATTTTGTCCCAAGATATTTTTCACAATCAATTTCGACAGATTTTTCCCTTCGTCTACAATGTAAGGATATCCGCCTTCCAACGCGCGCCCTCCCAATGGAGTAAGGAACAGGCGGCTAGCCCGTGACGCCGTTTTTGGCGATTCGAACGATGCCTCTATGGCGGCATGGCCCGCAGCGCGCGCCGCACCAAGCGGTTAAAGACATTGACGTCGGTCCCGTCCGTGGCATTCAAAGCCGTTGCACCTGCCGCGAAGAAGAAAGCGGCTATCTCCACCGCCGACGCTCCCTTGCGTTCAAGCTGCTGCGCTTCGGCCGCGTGCCGCTGCGCTACGCGGGCCCCAACCTCGAAACGACTCGCGGTGGTCGCCAAGTGCTTCGCGGCCTTTGCGCAGTCGCGGCCGAATTTGGCGCCGGCCCTTGAGTAAACGTCGATCTTTGACATCGGCCCACCTTACATTCGCGGGGCGACGCTGGGCCGCCGCTGAGCGGGCTGTCGGCGGTTGAGGATGCCGAGCAAGTCGTCGCCATCTAGCGCCGCATAGCAGGCCGCACCGGCCGTGGTGATGAACCGGTCGATTTCAAAATCACTGGCGCCAATTGCTACCAGTTGATTCCGCTTCACCTGTTCCATCGCGGCGACGTGCTCGCGGATCGCCTTTTTGCTCAGGCCTTCGGCCCACTTGCGCTTCGCCGCCTCCGCACACTCGATTCCAAACCGGGCGCCGTAGAGGCGGAAGTCGTCGATTGTCGCAACCTGCTCCATTGCTTCCCTCAGGCTGCTTTGCGCGCCTGCGCTTTGGCCGCGCGCCGCCGCTCATGGCGCGACACGCGCGGCGACTGTGACGTTGGTGCCGGCGCCGGGTCAGCCTGTTCGGCGTGAGTCCGCCGCCACTCATTGAAGTCTATTGGCGGGACTTGAATGAGTTCCCCGATTTGGTCGGGCCAATCGATGATCCTGCGAATGTCGGCGCCGTCCCGCGTCACAGTCGCGAGTTCGCCCCAACCGCCAACAAGATGGACGTTGCGAGGATAGCCTTGCGCCGGTCCCCATACATGCTCGCGCTGCAATGTCAGAACCGTCCGCGCGAAGTCGTCGACATCAACGATTTGGGCGGCGGTACGCATCGGCTTGCCGAATCCGCGGAGCCATTGTTCATCGGTCAACTGCGGTTGGCCGCCGTAGCCGGCGGCAAGTTCGAGCCTCGCGAATTGCTGCCCCGTTCCGGTCCGGCCGTACCATACTTCGAACACGCCCCGCGCGTCGGAAAAGCCGCCGAGCGCAAGAGCGATGTCATGGCCTTCGTTTTCGCTGAGCCGAGCCGGCGCGGCGGCGACGAGGTCATCGAAGGATGCGCAGCCGGCGAGCGCGTCTTGCACCAACATGCCGGCGGCGGCGTTGCCCATCGTGCAGACCGCGCACGGGAAGCGTTCTACAAACACGATCTTTGACTTGAAGGCGCCGACGGTGCCGTCCTTGTAATAGCAGGCGACGTCGGCGAAGACGTGTAGCCGGTCAGGCCGCAGCACGAAATCGATAGCGCTCATCTCTCCTCCTGCCCGCTAAGTCGATTATCTCGGCGCCCTCCGCTATTGCGTCGGTCACTTCCGCCGCTGCTGGACTCGGCGTCGGATTCTCTGGCGGCTGTTCGCTCATCATCGCAGTCACGAACTCGGCCACGGCTTTCGCCATGTTGGCCCAATCCTGCTGCGCCTGCGCAAACTGCTGTTCCGCCTGCTGGTCCGCGGTAATCGAGCCGGTGATCAAGCTGATGGCCGTCCCGATGCCGAAGTCGGTCAGGCCGCTGCCGATCTGCGAAAGGCTCCCATTGAGTAGGCCACCGACAATATTTTGCGTTCCGGTTTTTCCCAGATTGTTGGCGAACGAATTGGCCGCGCTCGTGAGTGCTGACCCCAACGATTCCGCAATCGTTTGCCCCTGCTGGAGTCCACTGAGAAGCGTGCTGGAAAAGTCCGTCGCATAGCCCTTTAGATCGCTGATCGATTTCTGCATCCGTAGCGTAGCGGCTTCGGAGCTATTCAGAGCGGCCGGGATGTTGTCGCCATACAGCGATTTGAGTTGTTGGACGATAGATGCGTCATTGTCGCTCAGCCCCAGCAAGCCGCCCTGGAATTTTATCTGTTCGTCCGCCTTGACCTTCTCGAGCGCCTGAGTCGTTGCGACGATCGCCGCGGTAGTGCGATCGAAGCTTGCCGCGTCGTCGGCATTGAGCTTAATGCCGCTCGCGACCATTGCATGATGCGCATCCATAGTGGACCGCAAGGCGACGTACGACTGAATCTGATCGTTCGTTACGCCGTGGTTCGAAACCATCGCGGCCTCAAGCAAATCGAATTCGGCCTTCAGGCCGGCGGACGCGGCTTGGGACTGGCCGATGCTAAGTATGTCGGCCTGATTAGCGAGCGTGTGCTTCTCGAGCTGTGTGACCAATCGGTCGAAGGCATCGCGGGTGTCGTCGGTGTCCTCTTTGGTCTTTTTTGACGTGTCGCCTAGGAGGGCCATTTCCATGGCGGTGGCATGCAACTGCGCGGTCTGTGTCGCGCCCGGCAATTTGAGACCGGCCGCCAACTGCGCCACGGCACTGGCAATGTTCTTCGTCAGGTCGGGGCTCACGCCGGCGCCGATCTGGCCTATCGCGGTGTTTAGCGGGTTGATCTTGTCCAGGAACGCCGGAGTCTGCGACCCTTTCGGTTCTAAAAATGTCCCGGACATGTCGGGGAACATGTTACCGGCGGCGGCGGCGGCATTCTCGATGCTGTGAATGACGCTGGCGATGGCCGAGCCGGCATCCTTGAGCCGGGAATACAGCGCAGGTACAGCCTCCGAGGCTTGCGCAATGAGCTGGACGACCTCGATCCATGTTTGTTCCCAACTCATCCCCAGCGAAGCGAGGTCCGCCATTACCGGTTTCCATTTTTCGGCGATGGTGTTCTCCGCATCGGTGAGTGCAGCGTTCATCTCGACGGCCTTCGCGACTTCTGCATCGGAAAACGGCGGCGTGATCTCTGCGGCGTCTTGTTGCAACTGCTTCAGGAAGTCGCCAGACGCTTCCAGCTTTTGCAGCATCGAGTCTGGCAGGAAGGTCTTAGCGAGGTCGATTGCGGCGAGGCGTTGACCCTGCTGGGTCGCCTGGGTAATCAAATTGACGATGGCGGCCCACTTCTGCTCTGTGGTGACTGCGGCGTTGTACTGCGCGACTCCGCTGTTGCCGACAAAGTTGCCGGCTTTCTCAAGAGTCTGCAGTGTCTGGTCGAGCGCGCTTCCGTTGATGCTGTTGGGCTGGGTCGCCTTAAAGAAGTTGTTCAGCGCCTTCGTGGCGTCGTCGGTGCTCAAGGTCAGGTCTTCGGCGGCCTTCTGCTGCTGCTGTAGGAAGCTTGGCGCGACGCCGGCCGTCTGCGCCTTTCCCGCGACCCCTACTAACTCGTTCATATGCTCGATGCCGAGCTTGGTTATAGCGTCCATGGCAAGGATGCCAGCGCCGACGGCCGCGAAGCCGCGCAGCGGCAACGCGATCGCCGCCAACACGTCGGCCGTACCGGTGGCGACGGTCTTCGCGAATGAATTCTGGAACGAAGTCCCCGCGAGCGCGAAGCTCCCGCCCAGGGCCGCCATCTGTGCTACGCCAGATGTAGCGAAGAATGCGAGACCCTTTGCTGCTAGACCGACGATCGTCGCCATGTCCGCCAACGTCGAGACGAAGCCGTGTCCCGACTTGTTGGCGTCGTCGACTTGTTGCTGGAATTGTTGCGCGGGCGCGTAGCCTTGAATTTGCTGGCGAGAGGATAGCTTGGAATTTACCGCGTCCACCGACGACGCCAAATCGTTTGCGCTCTTGGCAGCCTGCTCATTTGCGGCGGCGATCTGGTTTGCTCCTTGAACCCACTGAGACGAGTTCAAGGTCGCGTCGACTTTCAAGGATGAGAGCTGGGTGCCCATCTTCAGGCTGCGCCATATCTGACCGGCGCCGTATCGCTCACGGCCGCGTCGTCGAGGAGACGGATTGAGCACGCCTCTGGCCGGCCGCGGTGCATGCGCACGTCGAATTCAAGTCGGTCGCCGGGCTCGAGCGGGCCACAGCCGGCGCGTTCTACCGCGGCCGCGTGACAAAAAACATCGCGCGAGATTTGCGCCGGCAGGTCCTGCCCCTGATCGGGCACGATGAAGCCGAAGCCGCGCTCATGATCGAACCGCTTGAGGGTACCGAGAAACATTGTCAGGCTCGCTTATCAGATGTTTGGAAGGGGGCGGCGCGACTTGCTGTACCTCCGAGCAATCGCGCCGCCAGTTGCCGAAGGCCACATGGCTGAAAGCCTTCGGCGGGGAAGAGATGGGCGGCGCCGCCGCGATCGTAACAAAGAGACGACGCCGCCCGCTGATGCCGCCCGGTTGCCCGGGGCAGCCCGGCATCAATCTTGTTAGCTCGCCGAGCACTTCAAGAGTTTAATGGCATCGAAGTTCTGGACGCCGCCGCCAACGCGCTTGGTCGTGTAGAAGAGCACGAAGGGCTTCGCGGTGAACGGATCGCGCAGGATCCGAATGCCGACTCGGTCGACAATGCAGTAGCCCTGCTTCCAGTCGCCAAGGGCCGCAATGAGGGCGTTGGCGCCGGTGGTGCTCGGCATGCCTTCATCAAACATCGTCCCCACAGTGCCGCCGCCGATCGGGAAGCCAACCAACAATTCCGGTTGCCCATCGGCAATTCGGCCGTCCGTCGAAAGCAAGTACTTCCCGGTACTATCTTTGGTCGTGCGAAGACGGGCGTACATCTGCCGCGACAGAAGCCATCGGGCGTTGCCTCGATAAGGCGAGCGGAGCTGTGCCGCCAGATTTACGATTCCATCCGCGAGCTGTGCGTCGCTCGGATCGCTGGCGCCCACGGCGTAGTATTGCAGCGTGCCCCACGCGCGATTGCGCGAGCCATCGCTGTTGAAGTCGTCGTCTGTCGTCATCGGGTAACTCAAAAACCCGCGCGGTTGCATCACACCGGTACCCGCGCTGAAGGCTGCCGCCTCCTTCAACGCAAAGGCCTGCCCAATCCGGTTTGTCAGATACGCGCCGATGTCGACAAACGAGTCGTCCAACAGCGATTGCGTCACGGGCGGTTGCGCTGCCATTTCCATAACGGGAATGCGGCCCTTGAAGAACTTGGAGCCGGCGGTTTGCGGGCGGCTGTCGGTCTCGCCCAGCCAAGTGACTTCGGCCATAGAGGGATCGGCCAGGAACTCGTAGGCATCCGTCCCGACCGTGACGACCGTCGCCAAGCTGCGCATCGGACTCACGTCCGCGCTCAAGGCCAAAACGGATTTTTCGATCTGCGGGATGATCAGATAACCGCCGTCAGGCTGGCTACCCACTTCCATGCTGGCACGGATATCCGCGGTGGCCAGATAATCCCTCAGCTCGATCGGCGACGCGCTCTTGTGCCGAGCAAAGCCCGCGAGTGCCTTCATCGCCTCATCGCTGCGACCACGGCCATGCGGGCGACCGTTGCCGAAAGCGGCGACACTGCCAGCCCATTTGTTGCTCAGACGGTCGATGTCAGATTCCACCGCGGCGAGTCGGTCACCGTAGCGGCTTTTGAAATCGAGGACCGCGGCGTTCATCTCCGCCAAAATCCGCGCCGGATCGCCCTCCGCGCGGATGGCGCTCGCAAGCACGCTGTGCGGCATCGGCCGCGCGATGTTGGTATTCACGTCAAGTTCCTCGGCTCGCGATTGCGCGCCGTCGGTGTGATTTGGAGCGGCCTTGGCCGCTGCGTTTTAGAAGGGGATCCTGCGAGGGACCTGGGCGCGCATTTATGCGCGGGACGGTGCTGCAGCGTCAGCGCGTACAGCAGGGCTACGTATTGCGGGCAGATTCAAGCAGTCGCCGATTTTCTCGACGCTCTTTGTCCACCATGCGGCCAAGTTGATTCGCTTGGCCGCGAAGTTTTTTCGCGATCTCCACAAGCTGAGAACGGCCGGCCGCCGGATCGGTTCGCGTCATCGCCGCGATCTCGTCGAGCCGCCGCGCAAGGCCAACGTACCCGGCGCACATGCCGTCGAGAAAATCCAGCACGCCGCCATACACTCGATTGTGGCGCGCGACCCAGGCTTCAATGGCGCGGTTGCGATGCGCGATTACGCGCCTGAGATCGTTGGCTGAGCGTTCGCCGAAATTGTTGCGATTCTTCCGTTGTGCGGTCATTTGCTGGCGCCCGATTCCTTTGCCGGCGCCTTGCGGACCGGCCGGGCGAGCGCGTCGTCGACGGCGCGGCGATACGCGGCGGTCTGCTCGATCATGTCGATTAACGGCGACTGCGGTGCTGCTTGGCTCATCGCTAGGCCTCGATTGGGGTGTGGTTGGCCGCGATATGGCCGCGGCATGCTGCTACGGTGAAATCGTCGGCAAGTAGGTTGGTTCGCAGGCGCGCTTCACGCCGCGGGGCGCCGTTGCCGGCGGACCTGCCAGCCGTTGCCATTTGGATTTGGGCGAAGCTGGTACCCCTTCGCCTTCATTCCCTGTTTGTCGGAACTCCATTCGCGCAAGACGGCCTCAGACGCTGGCCGCCACTCGAATTGCTCCGGAAGCATGGGGGTTGCCCGTCGCCTTTCGATGATCGCATCCCACGCTTTGAAGGCGTTCGTGCCTTGGCCGCCGAAGCGCCTTATCGCTTGGACGAGGTCGGCCGTGTTTAGGCTAACGGGCGCACCGTCCAAGAGTGCAACTTCGCTTGCCGAACACTCGTAAATGTCGGCGGCACGCCGTCGTTCATCATCGGAAAGCGCAAGCACGTCGCCAATAGGCGCCGTTCTTCCGACGACTGAAGCGACTCCACTTGCCCTACCGACAGCAAAAACAACAACGTTCGCGGCTTGCTCCGGGCTGTCGGATGGTTGCTCCGATTCTCTTTCTCTCTCTGTATCTCTTAGATCATCTCTATATAAAGACGAGTCCGGCATTGCCGGATTCGTGAGTCCGGTATCACCGGACTTTGAGTCCGTTATTGCCGGACTCCTGAGTCCGGCATCACCGGACTCGCCGACGGGATTTCCGAGCCAGATTCGCCGCTCGCCATTGCAGTCGCCGACGATGAAAAACCGGCGCTCGTTAATCGCTCGAAATGCATCATAGAAGACGCTGCGGCCTAGGCCGGTCTGTGCCATCAGGTATTCGTTATCTCGCGCCGCGTAGCCGCGCTTTGCGACATGGGGGAGGACTTCCAGCGCCAGACAGAGTAGCGGCGACCTGTCGCCGAACTCAGCCATGAAGTCCCGTCGCCACTTTTCGATGTTCTCTGGCGTCCACGTCACCGCACCTTTTGGTGTTTCGTGTTCGGCCAGCCTCAGCGTTGGCAGCCGTCGTTTGTTGGTCGAGGCGCGGCTTTTCTCTTGCGCTTTGCGCGCGAGGCTACTATTCATCGTTACATCCTACTACCTGAGGCGCCGTTGCTTTTCCGAGTGCGGCGCCTCATTTTTTGTTTTGGTGGGTTAGGCGGTCTCGGCTCCCGCTTGCATCACAAGGCGCCACATGTAGGCGCCGATCGCAGCGGTGAGCGCCTTCATTTCGCGCTCGACAATCTCAGGAGCCAATCCGCGTTTGAGCAACGCCTGCCGCTGCACGTCGACTTGGCGCGCGATGTAGGCCGGTGCTGAGTCCCGATTTTCGAAGCTGACAGCGCGGCGCGCGGTGTTGCGGATGGTGCCGATTCGGCGGCTGCCGGGGAATGGAATTAACTCTGCCGTTTCCGTCAAAACGCCCTCCGTCGTGTAGTGGCTGACAAGGGTGGAATCCCGGCGGCGCAAGACGGTTCGGTGCGGCCGGTCGCGGCGGATTTTTCGGCCCTAGAAAAGTGGGACACAGTGCCGCGTTCGCCGCTGTATTCGCGGGGTCACTTTCTGTCCCACTTTGAGGTACCGCCTTGAAAAGGCGGGATTGACGCACTTCCTTCACTCCTGCCAGCCATGCCCTCAACATTGCCGCTGTGGAACCCGATTGCGCTTCTTGGCAGGCACAATCCCCGGCGGTAGATTTGTTGCGGGCAGGGGTGGGGGCTGGATGGTTTCCGCGAGTGCGCGAAGGGTTTTTGCTGCCATCGTGGCGGCGGGATTGAGCGCGCTGCCGCTCGCGGCGGCTTCCGCCGAGCCGGCCGCCGGCACGGCCGAGACGTTGACCCGCTTCGCCATCGAGCTGCCTGCGAGCGTCACGGCGAATGCGGCGGTTCGTGCACCGCTCGAACAGCTCGGCCGCGAAAAATGCGATCAGACGGCCATCCTCGATCTGGCGAAGGCCCTGGAGCAGGCCGGCTACCGGCGCGAAGCGGCCGTCGCGGAGGTGAACTTCTCGTCGCAATGCGGCGGTTACGCCGCGGCGTTGCGTGACGCCATTAATATCTTGCTCAAGCTGTCCGACTTCACGACTGCCGAACACGTCGCGGGAAACCTGATCAAGCTCGAGCCGTACAGCGACAACGGCTATTTCCTGCGCGCGCTGGCGCGCGACGGCAACGGATCGCCCAAAAGCGCGATCGACGACTACATCACCGCGATCGAGCTGTTCGGCAACAAAGACCGCATCAGCAGCGTCAGCTACTACAAGATGGCGCGCGATTACGAGAAGCTCGGGCAATTTTGCGACGCCATGCTGGCGATACAGCGCTGGGTCGCGCTCGACCCGTCCCGCCACGACACCAGCCAGAGTCGCGCCATGCTTGCCGATTACGCGGCCAAGGGCGGCTGCGCCGCTGCGACCAGCGGCGGCACCGAGACTTTTCCGCTGGCGCGTCGCGGCGGCGTCCTGACCCTGCCGGTTACCGTCAATCGCGCCAGCGCGACGCTGGTCCTCGACACCGGCGCAAGTTTCGTCGTCTTGAAAGACAGTTTTGCCAGGAAAGCCGGCATCGACCTCGACGAAGGCCGATCCGTCCACGTTCTCACCGCAAACGGCGTCGCCGACGGCAAGCTCGGCCGCGCATCGACCATTCAGCTGCGCTCGCTCAAAGCGACCGGAGTGCCGGTCGTGGTCGAGCCCGACAGTGCGGCTGCCTTTCACGCCGACGGCTTGCTGGGATTGAGCTTCCTGTCGCGATTCAACGTCACCATCGACGCGCACACCATACGCATCGCCCCCAGAAAGCCGCGCTGAACGCGCCGCCGTGCCGGAATTGTTCCTGCGCAGCTTCACTGGAAATGCCGCTGCGCTACGGTGTTTGCGCCGAATAAGCCGCCGCTTGGCGGTGTTTTAAAATGGGCGCCCGCGCTGCCGGGCGGGGGATGAAGGAAGGGAGCGTACCAATGGCTCAAGGTGAAGCGAAACTGCTGTATCCGGGACTCTCCGGATTCTATGGGGCGATGCTGCCGATCGCCGAAACGTTCGCGCGCATCGTGGTCGGCGCCATGTTCCTGATGCACGTCTCGGTGAAGTTCAAGATCGGCGCTGGCGCGGTCGCCGCCAACATCATGGCCAAAAACGGCCTCGAACCCGCAATGGGGTGGGCCTACTTGGTCATGTTCATCGAGGTGGTCGGCGGGTCCTGCCTGATCCTCGGCCTGTTCACGCGGTTTGTCGCCGCCGTGCTCGCCATCGAGATGCTGATCGCGCTTCTGTTCGTGCATCTGCCGAAAGGTTATGCGGCCGGCGGCGGCGGCTACGAATACGTGCTGTTGATCGGGGCGGTCTGCTTCGTCTTCGCCATCCGCGGCGGCGGCCCCTATTCGGTCGACCGCTTTCTCGGCAAGACACTTTGATATTCGACTCTGCGGGGCGTGCGCGCGCGGAGCCGCACGCCCTTGACCGGCTCTTGCACGCCGGCTTCATCGATCTGCCGCGTCTCGTTTAGGCGCTGCACGATCGGCGTTCCGCCCTGAAAAAAAGATCAGCGAGATGACGGGCTCCTCGATCGTCGAGAAAAATCCCGTGCGTCATATCTGTGACAGGCACTGCTGGAACTCCTAAAAAAATAGCGCAGTGATTGCAAAAAAAACGGAACATTGACGCGGAATGGCCGCCCGCTAAGCTGAAGCGTCGGTCCAGGCGACATCGCGGATTACTCGGCGGCCTTCGCTCGAGACGTGCCGCGCGCGCAGTAGCGGTCAACAGGGGGCGCAGATGGCGACGCAGCTTAACGGACAACTGGATCTCTCCTCGGCCAGGGAGGACGTAGCCCTCTCCAACTCGACCGACGTTGCCAGCTTTACCGATACCAATACTACGGATACCGCAAGCGACTTTGCGGCGACGATTGATTGGGGTGACGGCACCACGACCGCCGGCACAATGGTGGGTTCGAACGGACACTTCACGGTCGAAGGCGGCCATACCTACGCCGACGAGGGTTTCCCGACGGCGACTGTTACCGTCACGCGCGCGACCGACAACAGCCAGCTTGCAATGCTTGGAACGGTGTCAATCAGCGATACCGACACCATCAATCCGCATGGCACGACCATCACCTTTACACCCAACCAGCAGCTCACCAATGTGACGGTGGCGACGTTCACGGATCCGACGAATACCTCCAATGTGGCGAGCGATTTCACCGCCCAGATCGACTGGGGTGACGGCAACACCAGTACGGGCACCATCCAAGGCTCGAATGGGTCGTTCTCGATCCTGGGATCGCACACCTACACCGCGGCGGGCGACAACACCGTTACGGTTTCCATCGCCGACGATTTCCCCGATGCAGCCACCGGCTCGGTCACGAGCACCGCAGTCAGCGGATTCGGCAGCCAAGTGACGCTCACCTCGGCGACCGAGGGGACGGCGCTCAACGGCGTCGAAGTTGCCATCTTTGCCGATACCAGCGGCAGTCACGCGGCGTCCGATTACACAGCGACCATCAACTGGGGCGACGGCACGACCACGTCCGGCACGGTCAGCGGCTCGGGACAATCTTTCACGGTGGAGGGCTCCCACACCTACGCGGACGAGATCGTCGTCGGCGGCGGCTCGCCGGATATGTCGGTGAGCATCACCCGCACGGCCGACAGCGCAATGACGACAGCGACCGGAATCGTCGTTGTGGGCGAAGGCGATGTCTTGACGATGACCAGCAAGACGCTCGACGGCTCGGCCAATCAGGCGATCAGCAATGCGATTCTGACCACGTTCTCCGATTCGTACACCGGCCAGGTCGCGAGCGACCTGACGGCAACGATCGATTGGGGCGATGGGTCGCCCACCGACTTCGGCACGCTGTCGGGCGGGACCGGCTCGTTCACCGTCAGCGGCGGCCACACCTACGCCGCGGACGGAAAATATAACGTCAATGTCGGCATTCTCGACGATCACCCCGACGGCGAGGGCCAAATTGGCTTGGTCACCAGCACCGCGATCATTGGCTTGGCGGCGGGCATCGGCGATGACTTCAACGTGAACGAAGGCGCGCCGATCGCGTCCGGGACGCCGGTCGCCAGTTTTTTGGACGGCGACGCGGGTGCAACCGCCGCGGATTTCTCTGCCGCCATCGATTGGGGCGACGGCACCACGACGAGCGCTACGATCTCCGGCTCCAACGGTTCGTTCACGGTTTCGGGCGGCCACACCTACGCGGACGAGGGCAACGACACGATAACGACAACGGTCACCCGCATCGCCGACAACGAGCAGGTCGTGATGACCGGGCAGGCCACTGTCGGCGAAGCTGATAGTTTCTCAGTCACCGCCGACAACTTCAGCGGCAATCCCGGAATATCGATCAACAACGTCCAGGTGGCCACCTTTACGGACGCTTTCACCGCGCAAGTGGCGGGCGATCTCACCGCCACCATCAACTGGGGCGACGGCACGACCAGCGCTGGCACGATCTCGGGCGGCGGCGGTTCGTTTACGGTGCTCGGCTCGCACACCTACACGGCCGGCGGCAACGATACCTTCACGGTGACGGTGGCTGACGATGCACCCGGCACGGCCACCGCATCGGCCACCGGCACCGCCGCCATCAATCTTGGCGGCCAGATGGTGCTCACGTCCGCCACCGAGCACGTCGCGCTGTCCAGCAACACTCCAGTCGCCTCCTTCAGCGACAGCAATCTGAGCGATACGGCTGGCGCCTTCACGGCGGCGATCAACTGGGGCGATGGCACAACGACGGCCGGCACGATCGTCGGCTCGAACGGCTCATTCACAGTCGACGGTGCCCACACCTACGCGGACGAGGGCAACGACCAGGCCAGCGTGACCGTGACGCACACGTCGGACCAGGCGCAGTCCATCTTCAGCGGCCCGGTAGCGGTCGCCGAGAACGATTTTCTCACGTCGCAGGGCGGCGGCGCGACACTTCATTCCGGCCAGGTGTCGGTCGCGGCGAACTTCAGCGATACCGACAAGGTCACCGCTGCCGGCGACCTGATAGGCACGATCAACTGGGGCGACGGCACGACCACGACCGGCGCCGTGTCCGGCGGCAACGGCTCGTTCACGGTGAACGGCTCGCACGCTTATGCGAGCGCCAACGAGTTTCTCGCGACGGTGACGCTTGCCGACGACGCCCCGGGTACCGCGACAAGTTCGCAGACGGTGTACGTGAATCCGCCGCCGCCCGCCGGCACCAGTGCCGACCTGATAAACTTCCGCTCTTCGACCGGCGATTACGCGATCTATGATTTCGTCCACAACGCCGCGCCGGCGGCTCACCTGCTGACCAATATTGGTCTGCCCTGGCAAACGGTCGGGCTCGGCAATTTCAGCGGCAGCGGCACCTCCGACATGCTGTTGCGCAACACCACGACCGGCGTCTTCGAGATCGTCGACGTCAGCAACAACAACGCCAGCGCTCCGATTCTGCTGGGCGCTGTCGGCCTGGAATGGCAGGTCGCCGGGTTCGGCGACTTCTCCGGCCATCCGGGCGAGACCGACATGCTGATGCGCAACAGCAACAACGGCGCCTTCGAGCTCTACGACTTCAGCAACAATGGTGTCCCGTTCGCCGGTCCATTGACCGGGATCAATCCGAATGCGGCCGTGCTCGGCTTCGGCGACTTCAGCGGCAAGCCGAACGAAACCGACATGCTGACCCGCGACAGCAGCGATACGGTCGTGCTGTACGACATCACCAACAATACGGTCACGTCGTCGACGACCCTGGGCAATCTCGGCTCGGAGTGGCAGTTCGCCGCCGCGGGCGATTTCTCCAGCCGTCCCGGCGAAACCGATCTTCTGATGCGCGACGCCAACAATGGCAACTTCGAGCTCTACGACTTCCAGAACGGCAAGGTCACGGCGGCGATCGCGCTGGGCAACGTCGGCCTGGAATGGCAGGTCGCCGGGGCCGCCGACTTCAGCGGCAATCCGAACGAGACCGACCTCTTGATGCGCAACACCAACACCGGCCAGTTCGAGCTCGCTGATTTCAGCAACAATGCGGTGAGTGCGGTCATCCTGCTGGGCGACGTGGGCCTGGAGTGGCAGGTGGTCGGCACCGCACCCTTCGGGTCGACCGCGTCCGCGGCGCCGGCCGCGTCCGCGGCGCCGGTCGCGACTGCTTCAGACGAGGCCACGAGCAGCGGCTGACTGACGCAGACGATGCAAACGCCGGCGAGCGGCAGCGACAGCTGGCTGACGCAGGCCATGCAAGCGGGCGGCACGGCGAGTCCGATGTGGGGCGTGGGTTGTGGCAGCAGTGCCGCCGCGGCGGCCGGCCCGTCGTCCGCTTCAGCGCCGGCTTTCGACGCCGGCAGCGATCCGATCGCCGGGTCCGCGCCGGTCACGTCATTGGCAACGCCGAATCCTTTGCAGACTCATACGGGCTGAGCGCCGAGGAGGCGCGGCTCCGACCAGGCCGGAGCCGGCGTGCTCACGCGTCGAGGATATCGTTCCAGTGCCGGATGGCGACTGGACGATCAAGGATTCGGAGGTGCTTGCCCTGCGCCAGCGCTGCCGGGTCTTCAAATCGGGTCGATCCAGCGAGCGCAGAGGTGGCCAACGGGCCGGGCGCGAGGACCGCCCTCACTCCGCTTCAAGCCGCGCCAACTCAGCCGCGAAATCGAAGCGCAACTGAGCGCCCTCGTCTTCCGGCAGGCAGCCGGTCATCTGCGGAAAGATGGTGCGATAAAGCGCGGTGCGGTCGTCGTCCCACGGCATCGACGTCGCGGCCCGCATCTGCCCAAGTATCGCGTGCAATTCCGCCCGAACCTCGTCCGGATCGGGATACCAAGTGGGCGTCTCGCCCTCCTCGGCCGCGTCATCGCTTCTGAACAGATCGCCTTGGCGGGGAGAGGACATGGTTCACGCGCTTGGATTCGAATCAGGCGAATCCTGCGCGATATAGCCAAGCATCGCGAGCGGTGCGGCTACTTTTCCCCGTAGCACACGGGTTGCGAAAATCAGCCCTTGCTTTTTTTCTTGCTCTTCTGGGGAGTTGGCTCACCTTTCGCGCTAACTCAGGCGACCCGACGGATTTCGAAACTCTGGCCGTCCTTGCTCGAAACATGGCCGAGGCGAAGGAGAGATTCGAGGACGTTCAAAATCGTCTGTGCCAGATTACGAGTTTTGCGGAAATTGGCTGCTATGCTCTCGGCATTTATTGGACCGCGCGCGGAAGCCAGTGCGCCGAACACAGCCGCTGTTTGCGCTACGACGTCGGCCGGGAATGATGGCTTGCGTGCCGAGGGCACAGGCAAACCAAGATCGGCAGCGATCTGCGCGCCTTCCTCCCTGGCGGCCATCTTGTCAATGTCCTTGCCGAAGCGCGACATTTGATAATCGGGCCGGAGCCAGCGGACGTGGCCGCGCTTCTCTTCGGCCGCGCGCTCGTGATTGAGAGCGACGAGCTTTTCGATAATTTGCTCATCGCTGAGCGTTGGTGGCCAGCCATAAGCCTCAGACACTAGGCGATCGAGCTTGTCGTGCAGCTCTTTGAGGATGAGGATCAGGCCATTGTCCTTTATAGCTTCGTCATTCTCGTCAAACTGCGCACACGCCTTTAGCTTTTCCATTACGTTGTACATCTGCGTAAGAGTGAGCGTGGAATGCTCCTTCTGCCGCTGCTTACGGAATGCATCGAGCTCCTCGGCGTCTGCACGGATTTTGGCTTTTAGCAGCGCGCCAGGGGAAGGGAATGGAAAGGGATCGAAAATTTTCGATTTAGAGTAACGTGGATCGTTGCCGACGCCCAGCCACCCGCCCGCACGCAATGCCCAAACAACATGAATTCGCGATGAAAGCACACCAAGATAATACGCGTCATCAAATGCAAACCCAATCACCATGTGGTCATTGATGAAGTCTCCGGGCATAAATTGAAAGATACGATGTTTAGTCGTCTCTGTGGTGCCTATGAAACGGACTAGTCGGCTCTTGGCATCTCGAAAATCTCGCCTTGATTTAGCAAATAACCACCATCTCGCCGCGTACTCATGTGCGTCTCTTACCGGCGTCTTTGCCGCAACCGCATCCCGTTCCCGTTTTACCGTGCCGATCAAATGCTGATAGACTTCGGGGTACTTTGTCCGAACAGTATCGAGTTCTAGACCAAAAAGGTCGATAATTAGTCTGCCAGTCCAGCCATGCTGGAGCTCACGGCCGTTAATATACGGGTGTACGTGGTCGTCCAATCCTTCTCGTGTACCAAGGCCTAAGTGCGTAGCCTCCGAGCGATCGAGGACAAATCCACGACCTGCCAAAAGCATTCCGTTGCTGGAGAGCCCGGCATTGGCCCGAAGCCTGATTGCGCTCGTGATATTCGCTCCTATCGTGAGGTCCGAATTGATAATCCCAGTTCGCGACGAAAGCTCGATTTCTGGTTTATCCGTATCAAGCCCAGATTCATGCAATACCTCTCGTAATATGCCTTCATGTTCGCCCCCTGTTGCAACGGTCATTGCTATGCGAACTGAAGCAGCTTCGGCGCTTGCCTTTGTCCACGGATGATCCGGAATTGCGAACACAATCGAAATCGGCGGCTTTCCGCTCATTCGCCTGGCAATCACGCGACGAGAAAAGTCCTGAGTGATTGAGTTTGTTGTCACGAGCCCAAAACGCGCCAGGGTGGAACCTTTGAACGCTAGAATTTCAGCCGCATGGTCCCACCAGTACATCACGAGATCCGCTGACTCATTTATTTGTGGGAGCCGCCCACAGCGCTCTCACCTGCGCGTCTCCGAGAGCGTCCCGAATTATGGATCCCTTTCCGAGAAACGGCGGATTTCCCACGATGAATTCCGCCGTCGGCCATGTTGGCTGTCGCGGGTTCGGATAGGTTTCCTTGCCGCCGATCACCTGAGGCAGCGGATATCCATCCCAGGTGAGCACCGCATTTTTCACCTGTATGTTTTTGAACTTACGCAGAATCGGTTCGGGCGGAATTCCGCCTCGTGTTCGGAAGTGCCATTGCAGATATCCAATCCACAGGACTAGTTCAGCAATGGCAGCGGCACGGGGATTAATCTCCAGGCCCAAAAACTGGTGAGGGTCGACATTTCGTAACTCATAGCCTCGGAACCGCGCCTGATCGGACAAATCGGAAAGCGCCTCCAGGACCTCGCCTTCGAGGCGCTTCATCAGCTCCATCGAGACGTAAAGAAAATTGCCGGTGCCGCACGCCGGATCGAGGACACGCGTGGCGCACAGCTTATCGTGGAAGACCTTCACCGCATCCGCCGCGCCGTTCTTGTCGCCCGCGGCGCGCTTGTTTTCCGCCGCCGCCTGGACGTTGCGCCAATCCTCCCGCATGGGCTCGATTATCGTGGCAATGACGAGCCGCTCAACGTAGGCTCGCGGCGTATAGTGTGCGCCGAGCCGGTGTCGCTCCGCCGGCTCGAGCGCCTGCTCCAAGAGCGTGCCGAAAATCGCCGGCTCGACTTCGTGCCAGTCCTTCTGCGCCGCTTCGTATAGTTCACCGATTTCTTCGCGGCCGAGCGGCAGGACTTTGGCTTCGGCGAACAGGTTGCCGTTGAAGCGCAACACTTTGGAGCGGATTGACGCGGCGAACTCGCCGTTATTCATCGATCTCCACAAGTCGGTGAGCAGCGGCACGAACTTGCTCGAATCCTGACGGCAATCGTTTAGCAGATCGCGAAACGAATCTTCCGGCAACAGTTTCACGCTGGCGGCGAACATGGTGAACAGACAGCGCATCAGAAAATGCGCTACTTCTTCCGGCGGATAGTTCTTCGCCTCTAGAGCCTTCGATACTTCGGCAAGGCGGCCGGCGATTTCGCGGGTGACCTTGGCGGCTGTCCGAGTCGGATCAAGCGATTGCGGATCGCGCCAGATCGCCCGCAGCCGCTCACGCACTTCGGGCTTTCGCAAATCCACGAGATAAATGCGGAAGCTCTGCCGGTCCGGAAACTGCGTGTAATTCTTTCCCTGCCCGGTGAAGTCCGCATAGACCTCGATGCAGTGGCCGACGTCGCAGATCAGAATGAATGGCGGCCAGCCGTGCGACGGCGGCAGCGCGCGAGCATACTCCTCCGCCTGGCGTTTGGCGTTGAGCATGAGTACGTCCCAGGCGCGGCGGGCGCCGGGCTTGCCGCGTTCGGCCGTTTCATTTTCAGCGGAAAACAGATCGCTCTGGCCGGCGATCGCCTTGTCGCCTTTCCACCGGCTTTGCTTAGCTTCGAGGACGAACGAATTCCTTCGGTATAGGTCGATGCGCCCGATTGCATCGCCGTCGTCGCGATGCCTAGTCACCACCCGCTCGAACACATAATCGTTGCGTTCACGCGTTGCGCCGGCAGGATCGGGGTGCGAACCGAGCTTTGCGACGTGCTCGGTCTGCCACCACCCTCTTGGCCTTGCCAACGCGCGATGAACGCTTCTGCTTTCTCAGAGTCCGCGTCAGCCATTATTCCCCACCGTCTTTGGTAGTTTTGCCCGATTGATCGCGGCTCGCCAAGGAGTTGCGCTCGTTGCCGCAGTGGTGCAAACGCCGCCGTCTTCGCGAATCAAGCTCCGAGTGCCTCGCGACGATCAGAAGTAAGTCGCTGAAGCCGCAAGAAAAAGCGTCGTGGAATCAATGGCTGGTAACGTCATTGGCGACAAAACTTGACAATAATCCTAGGATTTGACTATTAGCGCCCAAGCTCGCTCATCGAAGGGCACATTCCGGATGCGATCCTGAAGGTGGAGTGAGCTTGCGGCGCCTGCGCGCGGTTTCGTACACTGCGCCCGGGCGGCTTCGGACCCTGCCTCTCCGGCACAACGACCGGGGCGCGAGGAGCTCGCTAGTAAAAGGGGTTTGCGGTGGCGCAAGCTGCTGCAAGATTCCGGTAAGCGCAGCCCGAAGCTGAGCCAGAGGTAACAGCCTGGCGAGTGCCGCGACGGAGCGCCGAAAGGCGAGGGCGCCCGCAAGCGAGAGGTTCGCGGTAACGCGGGTCGATCGTGGCGCTCGCCGCACTGGCCGCGGGTTCGGATGTGCTCATCCGAAGTGCCGGTGCGGATTCTACCCGTGCGCCGATCGGCGCTCCGCCTCCCTTCTTTCATTGGAGGCAAAGGTTTTGGGAATGGCGTTGGCAAAGCTCGGACGCAAAGAAACGCGTCGCGAGAAGGGGAGGGCTCGCGTCTTCACCCTCCCCTGCAAGGGGAGGGTCGGCGAGCGCAGCGAGCCGGGGCGGGGTCCGTCCGACAGCGTCGACTGCAGATCGAAGCTGATGAGACAATGTCGAGGCCGTGACCCCCACCCGATTGCGCTTTGCGCAATCGACCTCCCCCTTTCAGGGGGAGGTGAAAAAGCGCCGCGCCCCCTCCACCATCCTGCGCTCGCTGCGCGAGCTCCGGATGATCCCCCCTTCCCCGCAAACGCGGAGGAGGAAAGTGAAAGGCCTTACGCCTGCATCCGCGTACCTTGCCCGGCAGTGCGTTCGATGGCGTTGGCCAGATATTCCGGCGATTGCGCGCCGGTGACGATGACGTGATTGCCGAAGATGAAACAGGGCACGCCGTCGATGCCGGCTTCCTTGGCGCTGTTGGCTTCGCTCTCGACGCGGTCGAGATCGTCGTCGCCGGCAAGGAGCCGCCGCACCAGTTCGCCGTCCATGCCGCAATCGACCGCGGCCTGGATCAGCACGCGCGGATCGGACAGGTCGGCGCCCTCGGCGAAATACAGCTCCATCAGGCGCTGCTTGACCTTGGCGGGGTCGGTGGCGCTGCGCGACCACAGGATCAGGCGATGACAGTCGATGGTGTTGGGCTGGCGCGCAATCTTGTCGGGCGCGTAGCGCAGCCCCTCCATGGCGGTCGCCGCGGCGACCCGCCCCGCAATGGCGCCATAGCGCTCGACCGAGCCGAATTTTGTTTCGAGGTAAGTCTTGCGGTCGATGCCTTCGCGCGGGATCCACGGATTGAGGAAATACGGCCGCCAGTTGATCGTGACCGCGACATCGGGAACGAGCGCGGTCGCCGCTTCGAGCCGGTGCTTGCCGATGTAGCACCACGGACAAACCACGTCGGAGACCACTTCGACAGTGACGGCGGCCGACGCGTCGGGGGAGGGAGCCATGGCGGATGCCTTCGATTCGGTAGCTGGCAAGCTATTAGCGCATTTGGCGATGCCGCGGGAGTTCGGCAATCCAACGCCGCTCGTCCCCGCGAAAGCGGGGACCCAGAGCACGACGACAATGTCACGGTTTCCGGCTGGATTCCCGCTTTCGCGGGAATGAGCGGAGAAGAGACTACCCCACCTTACCGACGACGCGGGCGATCAGCGAGTCGACGCTGTCGGTCGGCCGCAGGGTGGCGAGGGTGACCGCGGCCTCGATGCCGATGTGCTTCCTATCCGGCGCCATGGTGGTGTTCTTCAAGATGCTGGCGATGCGGCGCGCCACCACGTGGGCGGCGCGCAGATCGGTCTCGGTGAACACCGCGAAGATCGAGTTGTCGGCCTCGCGGCAGGCGAAATCGACCTCGCGCATCAGCCGGGCCAGCAGCCGTGCCGCGTCGAGGCTCGAGCGCCGGTCGCCGCCGTCGAACGAGAACCGCGCGATCGACAGCCCGACGCCGCGTTTTTCCGCATCGTCCACGGCGCGGTTGAGATCGCGCCAGAACGCCTCGTGGCCGAGAAGCCCGGTGTCGGGATCGACCATGCCCTTGGCTTCGAGCGATTTGAGCATGCGGCGCAGCCGCTCGCCGAACGCGTGCAGGCGAACGAGCGGTATGAAACGTTCGACCAGGCGCGCCGGCCCCTCGGCGATCCGGTCGAGGTTCGGCAGATGCGGCGCGAACGCCTCGACCGTCGCCGGATGGCCGCCGACGACCGCGATCGGCAAGTCGCGGAAGCGCACATCGCCGGCGAGCACGGTCAGCAGCGCCTCGACGATGCGCGGCCCAAAACCGTCGCCGATCACGATGCCTTCGACGTCGCGGGCGTGCAGCGCGCGCGCCGCGCTCTCGACGCTGAGCGCGCCGATGACGCCGACGCACTCGCCGACGGCGACCGAGAGCGCCGGGTACGAGCGGCCGCGGCCGGCGAGCAGCACGGCGGCCTCGTCGAGCGGATCGGTGCGCGGCAGTTCGGGCGGCAGCTCGCCGCGCGCCGCCAGCATGCGGGTGCGGCGCAGCACGGTGGAATGCAGGGTGCGGATACGCAGCGCCGAACCGAGCCGGCTCAGGATGCGCTCGGCCGGCGCGTTGGCGGCAAGCGTCAGCGCATCGGGGACGAGTGCGCTGCCGTCCTCACGGGCGCGGGCGACGACCGGCATCAACGGACGCTCGGCCTTCCGCCGGTCCGCAAGAGCCTTGGCGAGGGCGGCGCTGCAACGCGCATCCGCGCAGGCATCGGCCAGCACCACGGCCTCGGGCTCGGCGGCGCTCAACGCCGCCGGCGCCTGCGCCCAGTCGCTCTCGATGATGGGAAAAGCGCCGGCGCCGCGCAGCGCCTCGACCACGTCGGGCGCTGACTTTTCGGCAACGACGACGAACGAACCTTGCAGCGCCATGGGGGAAGCCGTCCGGATAGGGGAAAGCTTCCGGCAAAATGCCAAAGCGCTGTTAATGGCGCGTCAACGACACGGCGCGCCACGGCTTTGCGCCGCGCCCCTATGGGCCGGCCGAGCGTTCGCCGCGGTCGCGGAAGGCCGCCGCGACCAGCGGATTGATGCCGACCGCGTTGAGCGCGGCCTGCACCACGTCGCGGCGGACGGCTTCGCCGACCAGCCGCTGGCCGACCAGCGGATCGGGCAGGGCGGCGACCGTGGCGGTGCTCTCGATCTTGCCGACCGCTTCTTCCAGCTCGTGCAGCGGAAAGCGGTAGCCGCCGACGCCGACAATGCCGGAAGGCGGCCCGGTCACGATCATGGCCTTGGTGGCCGGATCGACCCGGCAGGCATAGCCGGTGTCGACCAGGCCGAAGCGGTCGATCTTGAAGTGGGGCAGGCCGGAGCGCTCGATGCCCGGAGGGAATGCGTGGCGCGGCACCATCGGGCCGCGCAGCGCCACCGTGCCGGCGGCGGTGCGGAGCACTTCGGCGACCACGACCGCGCCAGTCGAGCCGCGCGGTGCCACGACCGGCCCGAATGGGATCGGCGCCGCGCGCCCGTTCGCGCCGCGCCGTGCCGCCACGAGGCCGGCTTCGCCAAAAATCGCGACATCGATCAGGGCGGTATCGGGCTCGCGCCAGGCCGCACTCGTGGCGAGCCGCTCCGGCGCCCGCCAGGCGGCAATGACGCTGCCGCCGGCATCGCTATCGCCCGCGAACGCGCCGGCTTCGGCAAGCCGCAGCGCCACCGCGCCCGGCAGGACCAGGGTCGTGCAGCCGTGGTCGCGGCGCTGCTGCAGCAGGATTTCGGCGTCGAACGGATGGTGCAGGCACAGCGTGCCGGCCGACAGGAGCCACGGCGTGAACGTCAGACTCAAGCCCGCGAACGACGCCGGCGCGATGGCAGAGAGGATGCGCGCGTCCTGGCCGAGCCGGCTTTCCAGCGCCACGCCGAGCCCGCCGGCGACCGCCTCCAGATGATTGCGCGCCACCGGCACGATGCCGCCGTCGCCGACGTCGAAGGTGATGAAGGCAAGGTGGGCGGCGGCGTTGTGCTGGCGCTCGAGCGGCGGCGGCGCCTCGATCTCGTCGGCGCCGAACAGGTCGTCGAACGGCACCACGCCGTCGGCGAGGTCGCCGCCGAAGCCGCCGACATAGCGGATCGAAAACACCTCCGAGGCGATGCGCAACGCGAACTGGGCGTGATGGAAGCTGCCGGCGCGCCGGCAGGTGACGAGCGCCTTGGCGCCGAGCCGCGCCAGCGCGGCCACGGTCTCGGCGCGGCGCCACAGCAGCGGCAAGGGCGCGGCGATCAGGCCGGCGCGCAGCACGCCGAGCAGCATCAAAATGTTGTCGACGGTGTTGGGCAACTGGATTGCGACCACCGAATCGGCGGCGAGGCCCATGTGATGCAGCCGGCCGGCAATCGCCGTCACCACGCGATCGGCCTCGCCATACGTGAGCCCGCGCGGCGCGCCGTCGGTGAAGGCTTCGCGGTTCGGCGCATCGATCAGCGCCGGCCGGTCCGGATATTTGTGCGCGATGCGGCCGAACACCTCGTCGATGGTGAGCCGGCGCTGGCCGTTTTGCGGCGCGGCCGCGGTTGTCGGCGTCGGATCGCCGAGAATCATGGCCGCGCTCCCGCGGGCTTCCGCCACCAGGTGTCGGGCAGGTAGCCGAACAACGAGGTGCGCGCCGGATGCAGAACGTCAGCCGCGTGTGCCACCCATTGCTGGGGCAGATAGAACATCGGCACCACATAGCTGCCAGAGACCAGCACGCGATCGAGCGCGCGCACGGCGTCGACGAATTCGGCGCGGCTCTTCGCATGCAAGAGCGCGGCGATCATGGCATCGGCCGCCGGACTGCGCGCGCCCATGTAGTTGCGCGTCCCCTGTTGGTCGGCACCGGCGGAGCCGAAGTAGAAGCTCTGCTCGTTGCCGGGCGACAGCGACTGCTCCCAGCGGTACTCGATCATGTCGAAGTCGTACGAAGTGAGCCGCTGCTGATATTGCACGTCATCGACCAGCCGCACCGTTGCGTCAATGCCGGCGCGGTGCAGGTTGTGGGAAAATGCCAGCGCCAGGCGCTCCTGATCGCGGCTCGCCACCATGATCTCGAAGGCGAGCGGCCGGCCGGTCTTTCGCTCGCGCAACGTCGTGCCTTGCAGCGCGTAGCCGGCGGCCTGCAGCAGCGTCAACGCCTGGCGCAAGGCGGTGCGGTCGTGGCCCGAGCCGTCGGTCACCGGCGGCGCCCAGGTTCCGTCGAGCACATCGGCACGTACCGCGCCGGGAAACGGCGCCAGCAGATCCCGCTCATGGGCGTCGGCCGGCCGCCCATAGGCCGACAATTCCGAATCGTCGAAGAAGCTCGTGCTGCGCTTGTAGCGGCCGAAGAAAAAATTGCGGTTGATCCATTCGAAATCGAACAGGAGCGCGATCGCCTGCCGGACGCGGATATCGGCAAAGACGCTGCGTCGCGTGTTGAACACGAAGTTGAATGCCGGCTTGGGCTGGCCGTCCACAAAGGTGCTTTTGACGATGCGGCCGTCGCGCACCGCCGGAAAATCGTACCCGGTCTGCCAGCGCGTCGGATTGTCCTCGACGCGGAAATCGTAGAGCCCGGCCTTGAAGGCTTCGAAATAGGCGTTGGCGTCGCGGTAATAATCGAGGCGCACTTGGTCGAAATTGTAGAGCCCGCGATTGATCGGCAGCGCGCGTCCCCAATAGTTCGGATCGCGCTTGAAGGTGACGGTTTTGCCGGTGTCGACATTGGCGACCACGTACGGGCCGCTGCCGATCGGCTTCGCCAGCGTTGTTTGCTCGAAGGTCGCCGGATCGATGGCGTGCTTGGGCAGGATCGGCATCAGGCCGAGGATCAGCGGCAATTCGCGGTCGTTGCTGCCGGACAAATCGAAGCGCACGGTACGCTCGTCCACAATGTCGGCGCGCGCCACCTTGGAATAATAGAGGCGGTAGTTCGGCCTGCCGTGGTCGCGCAACAGCTGCCAGGAAAACACCACGTCCGCGGCGGTCACCGCCACGCCGTCGGAAAAATGCGCCGCCGGATTGATGCGGAAGGTGACGACGTCGCGGGCCTCGTCGGTCTCGACGCTCTTGGCGAGCAGGCCGTAGAGCGTGAACGGCTCGTCGTAGCCACGCGCCATCAGGCTCTCGACCACGAAACCGCGCACCGCCTGCACCGGCAGACCGAGCACGATCAGCGGATTGAGGCTGTCGAAAGTGCCGAGCACGCCTTCGACCAGGCGGCCACCTTTGGGCGCATCGGGATTGACGTAGGGCATGGCGGCAAAATCCGGCGGCAGCGCCGGCTTGCCGTGCATGGCGATCGCGTACTCCGCCCGCGCGGTTTCGGTCACGGCGCCGGCAAGCGCCAGCACGCCGCAGCACGCGATGGCGGCGGCAAGGCGTCGGGACAGGATCAGCATCGAGGGCAGGGTAGAGGCGCGCGACAACGAGCCGAACCTTTGCGGTCGCGAGGAACTTGCGGCGGCGGCGAATCTAACACAGCGTGGCGTTTATGCGGGCTTTATCGCGCCGCGCAATTGCGCTATCTGGCGGCGCGGCGGTGTCACGCTGTTGCCGCAATCTGCGTCGATTGACCCGTTAGCCGGGGTAAAAGCAGCCGGGGTAAAAAGCGCGGCATGCGCGGCGACGGATCGAGGGGATTGCGCCGCTTCGGACCAGTCATCACCGTCGGACGGGACAAAATCGGCCAAGCCGATTTGCGGACGGCAGCACGTACAGAAGGACTGTCTCATGACCTATCGTAACGCGCCGGCGCGGCCGGCCGGCCGCACCCTGGGCGCCCTTGCCACAGCGGCGGGCAGGACCGCAGGCAAGTCGGCAGCCTTGAGCCTCGCGTTGACTGCCGCGGCGGTTTCGCTCGCGCTCGCCCAGGCGAAAAAGCCGGCGCCCCATAAGCCGGCGCCGGCCCAGCAGGCGCAGCCGGCGCAGCCCGCCGCGCCCGCGCCCCAAGAGGGGCAACAGCAGCCGCAGCAACAGCAGGTACAGCTCATCTATTCGCCGTGGACAAAGTTCTGCCTGACCGGCCAGGAGGCGGGCGGCAAGAAGGTCTGCTTCACCGGCAAGGACGCGCGCATCGAGTCTGGCATGCTGGTGGCGTCCGCGGTGCTGATCGAGCCGGAGGGCCAGCCCAAGAAAGTGTTCCGTGTCACCGTGCCGCTCGGCATGGCGCTCGCCAACGGCACCCGCGTGTTGATCGATCAGAACCAGCCGCTGACCGCGCCGTTCGGGTTCTGCGTTCCGGCCGGCTGCATGGCCGACTACGACATCACCCCCGAGACCATCGCCAATTTGAAGAAGGGCAAGGGCCTCTACATCCAGGCCATCAAGGTCGACGGCCAACCGCTCACGGTGCCGCTGCCGCTCGGCGATTTCGCCAAGGCCTATGACGGCCCGCCGACCGATCCGAAGGTATTCAAGGAACAGCAGGACAAGCTGCAGCAGGAACTGCAGAAGCGCGCCGAGGAAGCCCGCAAGAAGCTCGAGCAGGCCAATCCACCGGGCCCCGGCGGGGCCAATCCGCCGGGCCCGGGCGCCGCCGCCGCGCCGCAGGGCAAGACGCAGTAATCGAACGCGCCGACGCCCAAGGGAATCCTACGTCATGGCCGGGCTTGTCCCGGCCATTTCCGTCGCAGCTTCAATGCCGCTGCGTCGCCCGCGGGCGATAGGTCTTGCCGTCGCGGATAAAAACTTCGGCGACTTGCGGATGGCGCACCGGCTCGCCGCTTAAGTCGGGCAACAGGTTCTGCTCCGAAACGTAGGCGATGTATTCGGTCTGATCGTTCTCGGCGAACAGATGATAGAACGGCTGATCCTTGTGCGGGCGCACCTCGGCCGGAATCGACCGGTACCACTCCTCGGTGTTGGCAAACACCGGATCGATGTCGAACACCACGCCGCGGAACGGATAGATGCGGTGGCGCACGACCTGGCCGATCTGGAATTTCGCGATCCTGATCTTTTCCATCCGCTGCGCTCGAGGCATCCTCCTCATCCCCGCGGCCGTTCATCGCGCACGCCGCTTCTATAGTCCATAGCGCGCCGCCATGGCGGGATCCTTGGCGGCGACCAGACGCGCCAGATCGACCAAAACCTTGGCCTGTTTCCAGGTGGCGTCGTCCTGCATCTTGCCGTCGATCATCACCGCGCCGCTGCCATCCGGCATGGCGGCGATGATCTTCTTGGCAAACGCCACGTCGGCCGGGTCGGGCGAAAACACCCGCTTGGCAATCGGAACCTGGCTCGGGTGCAAGGTCCAGGCGCCGACGCAGCCCATCAGGAACGCGTTGCGAAACTGCGCCTCGCAAGCTGCGCCATCGGCGAAATCGCCGAACGGGCCGTAGAACGGTTTTATGCCCGCAGCCGCGCAGGCGTCGACCATCTTGGCAATCGTGTAATGCCACAGGTCCTGCTGATACGCGGCGCGCGGCGCGTTGCCTGCCGCGGCGTCAGCCAAGGGTTTGTCAGCCAAGACTTTATAGTCTGGATGGCCGCCGCCGACCCGCGTCGTCTTCATCGCCCGCGACGCCGCGAGATCGGCCGGGCCGAGACTGATGCCGTGCAGGCGCGGCGACGCCGTGGCGATTGCCTCGACATTGTTGACGCCGTCGGCGGTTTCCAGGATGGCGTGGATGAGAATGGGCTTGGTCACGCCGTGCCTGGCTTCGAGCTGGGCCAGGAGCTGGTCGAGATAGTGAATGTCCCACGGCCCCTCGACCTTCGGCAGCATGACGACATCGAGCTTTTGCCCGACCGCGGCGACGATCTGACAGACGTCGTCGAGCATCCACGGCGAATTGAGCGCGTTGATCCGCGTCCACAGCCCGGTGGCGCCGAAATCGCAAGACCGCGCCATGGCGATGAAGCCCGAGCGCGCCGCCTCCTTGGCGTCCGCCGGAACCGCGTCCTCCAGGTTGCCGAGCACCACGTCGACGTCGCCGATCAGTTCGGGAACCCGGTTGCGCACCTTCTCGACGTGGGGCGGCACGAAATGAATCATGCGCTCGAGCCGCAGCGGCAATTCGCGCAGCGGCGCCGGCGCTCCAATGGCAAGCGGCTTGAAAAAATTGCGCGGCAGCTTCATGCGCCGCACCATGGCGCCGAAGGCAGACGGCCGCAACCGGGTGCAACGTATCCGAGGATCGCAGCGGCCGGGCGCTGCGCTCGGCAGTCCCGCCTCAGAATGGCGACGCGGTTCGGATCAATGCGGCCGAGATACGTATTCGATGTTGCCCAGCGAATCGATGGTCAGCTGCAGCAACTGGTACGCCTTCGGGTCCACCAGGCGGACGTCTTCCAGCGCGTACGACAGGTATGCGATAACCATGTCACGCCTATCGGTGGCAATGATCGCATCCGCCACCGGCTTGTCCAGATCGACGCTCTTCATTCTACCCCCTGCAACTCATACGCCGCGCAACGACCTGCGCCGAAACGGCTGCTCCGACGGCAGGGTATTGGGCCCCTCAATGCGTTGGCCGCGCTTTCGACGTTTCGACATGCCACGATCATCGCGCTGACCTGTGTCACATTTATTTCTTCGGTACTTTCGGACTGGACGCCGCCGTGCGCGGCACGTCGTCGGTACCAGAGGTTTGATTGAATTCGTCGAGCTCGGCCGCCTTTTGCATCAGTTCCACCCCGATCGCCTCGAGCTCATGGGACGTCGGCCGATGCGGACACTCGCGCGCCGCACGCGTGCAGCGTTGCGCCAGATCGCGCATATACGTCGAATCGATCCAGGCCCAAGCGAAGGAGCCGCCGCCGCTCGGCATGTTGGGCGCGGCCACGGTCACTTCGCTATCCACAAGGTGCGCATTGTCGGCCGGTTGCCGCAGCGCCAAACGCGCATCCACCGAGTGGATGGGCGACCCAAAAAGGCTCCGGCGCGACGATTCGTTTCTTGTTTCATGCGCTTACCGAGTGGCCGGCGCATTAGGCCATTATCGCGGCCGCACAAAAATCGTGCAGAGGTATCCGGCGCGAGGGCAAGAAGTATTGCCCTCGCTCATACTTTGGTATGGGCCGCTACTCGGCGGCCGGTAATGTCGCCGCCGCGCCGTGCCCCGCGTGAGCGGCCCCTTTGCGCACGTTCACGGCATATTGGCCGCGCTTGCGGTCCGGCGTCGTGTTGGGCACGACCACGGTACGGTGAAACGCCTGCCAATCCTCGGCCGACAACTCGGTCATGTCCCTGACGGCGAAGTTCTGCAGGAATTTCTCGTTGTAAACTTCCTTGCGCACCGGCTGGACCTGCAGGAACGGGATGTCGCTGCGGAAGTCGATCGGCACGTCAGTCTTGAGGATGCGCACGTTGTCGAACAGCGGGCCGAACCAGTGGTCGGTCTCGATGATGCCTTCGAGGGTCTGAAACGACTGGCTGTGCGGCAGGTTGGCGACGCCGCGCACCAAGAGGCTCCAGCCCGGCGCGGTGCGCGCGATGGCGCCGGTCCAGATCTGCAGCTGCCCGGGCTGGATCGACGGCGCCAGGAAGGTCGGCGAAAAGCCGCGCGCCTCCGGCGGCGCGGCCTCGTCGAACTGCCGGCTGAAGTTCGGATATTGCACGGCGTCGCGGGTCAGCGGCAGCCACTCGTCGACCCCCGGATAGGTCCACAGCATGTCGCTGCCGTCCCATACGACCTTGAAATTCAAGGGTAAAAACACATACCAACCGAACGCCGAAGCGCTGGTGATCGCCTCGCAATAGCGCAGCGCCCGCGCCGGAATGACGCCGCCAACCGCCTTATCCGCCCGCCGCGGCGGATTGGCGTTCGGCACCAGCTGGAAGAACTCGACGAGGGGAGGGGCATTGTCGGATGACATACAAGGACTCCTCGCCGTTCGTTTCCGGATCGACGATAACAGTAGATTTCCGAAGTCCGCGGGAGCGCATCGCGGTTCCCGCGGACTAAATCGCTGAACCGTCAGCGGCGAAACGCCGGCGCCATGTCGCCGAGCTGCACCTTGCTCTGACCCTGGGTGGCGGCATCACGCGCGACTTTGTCGCCGGCCCGCACGAATGCGGGAGCCATGTCGCCGAGTTGCACTCTGCCTTGATTTGCGGTCGCGTTATCCCGAACTACTTTGTCGCCACGCCTCGTCCTGGCCATCGCCGTCTCCTTTGCTGCTCAATCACTCCTTTGAGTGCGATTCGCAGCCTAAGGGGCAGCCGATGTCCGGCAATTGCACACAAGATTTTTCCACTAAGCAGAAGTATTGAGCCCTAAGGTCTTTCAAATTAGGTCCAAAGGATCTCCCGGTCGCGACCTTCGACCACTTTATTTTGATCCCTAAACGGGACATCAATTTTGCGGTTGACGGCAGATTGTCTGATGAAGAACCTGCACAGCAATAAGCTAGTCGTCGTCATAGAGGACAACGCGCTTGTCCTTGAAGCCACTGAAAGTCTGTTACGCTCGTGGGGCTGTAAAGTGGTGGCAGCCGAATCGTGTGACGAAGCTTTGAAAAAGCTGAGCCAGCTCGGACGGCGGCCAGATTTAATCGTTTGCGACTATCGTCTGCCGCAAGGCCCTACGGGAATTGATGCCATCCAAAGATTGCGTGGCACCTTCGATATTCCTGCCCTACTCGTTAGCGGTGATGCGACGCTGCCGGAATGTGATGAAGACCTCAGTGGTTATCGTCTTCTTCATAAACCCGTAAACGCAAAGATATTCCGTGCCATGCTTGTCGACGCCTCAGTCTTGCCACGTTGACCGAGGCTCTCCAGAAAACAATCGCGGGGGCATAAGCACGGGCGCTTTAGCGCCGCACAATGACGGCAACTTCTCAAAAGCCTATCATAGTCACGGGTATCGGGCCCCAGCAGAACTGGCGGGCGATCATCATTCTATAAGCGCGTCAGCACCTGCAAGCAGAATCCGCGGCACAGTAATGCCCAATGAACGAGCAGTCTTCATATTGATCACAAGTTCAAATTTCCTCGGTGCCTGTACGGGGAGTTCTGCAGGTTTCGCGCCTCGCAGAATACGATCGATGTAGTCTGGTGCTCGTCTAAACAAATCGAGCACGTCAACTCCGTAAGACAGCAAACCGCCCTCATCAGCATAATACCGATACGAATAAATTGCCGGAATGCGCAAATCGGCTGCTAGCGAGATGATCATTTTACGATGCACTGTCACATAGTTATCAGGCAAAACAATAAGCGCACTATGCTGCGTTGTCGCTAGGTTAGTCATTGCCGATTTGATTTGATCTTCGCTCCGAACCTCAGCTGTAATGGGAAGCACCTTAAATTCGTTGGCTGACTCTTGAAAACTAGGCGTGTAAGGCACCCCAGCGCTTGGGACAGCATCGGGATTGTATAGAAGACCTACTCGGGTAAGCTTGGAATCTAGCTCTCTTAAGATCGACAGATATTTTCCGGTGATCGTCGGCTGAAGCACTGAGAACCCGGTGACGTTTCCGCCTGGCCGGGCCAAGCTCGCAACGAAGCCACTGCCAACTGGATCAGAAACGACAACGAATACAATCGGAATAGTGTGAGTTGCCTTTAGGAGAGCTGCCACAACTGGCGTGCTGTGGCCCACTATCAAATCCGGCTGGAGTGCAACCAGTTCGTGGGAAAGTTTGGCCATCTGAATCGGATCACTCGCGGCGTAGCGATACTCGATCCGCAGATTGTGGCCTACGATCCACCCCCGTTTTGCTAGACCTTGTTCGATCGCAAGCGCACGAGCGTGAGTCTCTCGATCGTCGGCCAATCCCATTAGCACGCCGATTGTGCGCAGCCGACTAGCCTCCTGGGCTTGCGTCGGCATGGAACGAATCGTTAGTGCGGCGCCGCAGAGAGCCAGGAAGACGCGGCGATCCATGGTTGTTAATCCTTTAGATCGGCCAAATTCAGCAATTGGCCGCCACAGCACTCGATGGCGCAACCAATTTATCAGCGCTTTAAAAAAGCTATATCGACCATTTTGCCGCGTGGGCGAGTGCTTTCGTGATGGCGATGGTCTGATATGATAAAATCCATCTTGCGTGCACGTATTGATTGCGGCAAATGGCTGGCTGCAACATAGAGCCGTGAGAGGGGAGATCTAAAGCGGGTGGACCGACGAAGCCGGCGAGCTAATCGGATGAAATTTCAGACAGCCGATCCGGCTGAACAGACCTGCGCGGCGACAAGACCTGCAGCGGGCGGTGGTTTATTTCGAAAATACGTCGCGATGTTTGTAGTGGTTGTTACCTTCGCGCTTGCGATCAACGGCATCTCAGATATCTGGTTCACATACCAAGAACAGAAAGCGCTGCTCTTTCGCATCCAACGGGGACAGGCGCAGTCCGCTGCCGAGAAGATCGGCCAATTTCTCAGCGACATCACGGCCGGATTGGCTTGGGAAACCCAATTGTCGTGGAGTGATAACTCACTCGACGAATGGCAGTTCGACGCTGTGCGATTGATGCGCCAAGTGCCAGCGATAACACAAATCGTGCAACTCGATGGCTCCGGTCGCGAGCAGTTCCGCATCTCGCGAGAGGCGCCCGATGTCGTGAAGAGTGGCGCTGACCATTCAGGGAATCCAGCATTTGTTGAGGCCCAAGCACACAAGGTTTACTTTGGACCGGTTTATTTTGTCGATGAGTCGCAGCCCTATATGACGATCGCTATGGCCGGTGTTCGGCCTGAGTACGGTGTCATTATCGCGCAAGTGAACCTCACTTTCATTTGGGATGTCGTATCACAGATAAAGGTCGGCAAATCGGGGCACGCCTATGTGATAGACGACAAGGCTCGCTTGATCGCTCATCCCGACATTAGCCAAGTCCTGCGCAAAACCGACATGTCCGACTTTAGCCAAGTGCGGACCGCGCGCGCCGCCGAAACGATCGGCATGCCGGACGAGCCGCTGGACGGTGTCGATCTTCACGGCCGCAAAGTGTTAAGTGCTTACGCAAAAGTGGCGCCGACCGGCTGGCTGGTCTTCACCGAATTACCGAACAACGAAGCCTACGCGCCGTTGTACACTTCGGCGTTGCGCTCAGGCGCGCTGGTGCTGGTCGCATTGGCACTCGCGATTTTGGCCGGGTTCCTTCTGGCCCGCCGCATGGTCATCCCGATTCGCGCGCTGCAGACCGGCGCGCAGCGCATCGGCGGCGGCGATCTGGCGCAGCGTATTTCCATCAATACCGGCGATGAACTGGAAGCGCTTGGCGGGCAGTTCAACCGCATGGCCGAGCGGTTGCAGGAATCGTATGCCACGCTGGAGCAGAAGGTGGAGGAGCGCACCCTTCAGCTCGAGCTAGCCAACAAAGCGAAATCGCGGTTCCTCGCGACCGCCACGCATGATCTGCGCCAGCCGCTGCACGCGCTCGGATTGTTCGTGGCGCAGCTCACCGGGCGCACCAATGCGGCGGAACGTAAGCGGCTGGTCAGCGGCATCGAGGCGGCGCTGTCCGGGATGAACGAGCTGTTCAACGCGCTGCTCGACATTTCCAAGCTCGACGCCGGCGTCGTGAACCCGAAATGGAGCGACTTTCCTGCCTCGCATGTGCTGGGTCGGATCGAGAGTACCTTCGCCGGGTGGGCGTGCGAAAAGAATTTGGCGCTGCACATCGTGCCGAGCGAGGCGTGGCTGCGCAGCGACAGCGTCATGCTCGAACGCATCATCAGCAATCTTGTGCAAAACGCCATCCGCTATACGCCGAGCGGCACGGTACTGGTCGGCTGCCGCCGCCGCGGCGACCGACTGCGCATCGAAGTATGGGACACTGGGCCCGGCATCCCACCGGCCCAGAAGCAAAATATTTTCAGTGAATTCTATCGGCTGGAGCAATCCGAACGCGACTACAGCGGCGGGCTGGGACTCGGTCTCGCGATGGTCGACCGTCTGTGCCGACTGCTCGATCATCCGATCGAGCTGAAATCGGTGCCCGGCAAGGGCTCGTGCTTTGCGGTCTCGGTGCCGATCGTCGCAACCGCCGCCCATGTGGCCACGCCGCAGATCGCGGGAGCGCCACGCGCCATCGCGGCAACCAAGCTTGTCGTCGTGATCGATGACGATCCGCTGGTGCTCGACGGCATGGGCAGCCTGATCCGCAGCTGGGGCTGCGGCGTCGTTACCGGCGACTGCGAAACGGCAGTGCTCGCCGGGCTTGCAAGGTGTGGCGCAGCGCCCGATGCGATCATTTCCGACTACCGCCTTCGCAACGGCAAGACCGGCATCGAAGCGATCGCACGGCTGCGCGAGGCTGTGGCCACGCCGATCCCGGCGTTTCTGATGAGCGGCGACACCGATCTCGACGTGGTGCGCCAGGCCGAGGAAAGCGGCCTGCCGCTGCTGCACAAACCGGTCGAACCCGCCGCCTTGCGCACGATGCTCGCCGACACCTTGAAGCGGCCGGCGATTGCGACCAGCGACGCCGCCGGCGTGGCGTGAAAGATTTAGGGCGGCCGAATGAAGCAGCGCCTGCTACTTCGACCGTAACGCCCATCGGCTTCACAGAAAAAGGGAGGGGGTCCATGCGACAGCACATTTTGTTTACGGCCGCAATTCTGTTGGCGGTCGGCTCGGCAACCCACGCCAGCGAAATCCATCGCGTGGTGACAACGCTCGACGCCAACAACCGGTCGACGACCCTCGTCGACCGGGTTGAGACGCTGAGCGTCGCCAAGTCGGGCAATGCCGGCGCATTGCTTTGGACCACGAATTCCTCGCCGGCTGGATTTTCGTTCAATGCGGACACCGCGCAAAAAGAAATCGGAATCAATCCGCCGGATAACGGCACAGTGTTCCGCGTGGTGGAATTCGCGCCGCTCGACGCCGCTGCCGAGGCGAAGCTGCCGAACAATCTGATGATGAATTTGGTCGGCGACCACGCACCACCGCGCGGCGTGCCGGTCAATCATCCGCTCATGCACCGCACCCGGACGGTGGACTATGCCATCATCATGTCGGGCGAAATCGACATGATGCTCGATGACAAGACCATCCATCTCAAGGCGGGCGACGTCGTGGTGCAGCAGGCGACCAACCATGCCTGGATCAATCACGGCAAAGAGGCGTGTCGTGTGCTGTTCGTGTTGATGGACTCGAAGCAGCCATAAGGGATAACGCGACCGGCGCGCGCTGCGGCGCCGTTACGAATTGGCCGGGTTACGAATTTGGCCGGGTTACGACTTGGCCGGCTCGGGTATCTTCCAGCCGAGCTTGTTGACCGTGATCACCGCTTCGGTGCGGCTCGAGACGTCGAGCGCGCGCAGGATCGCGGTGACGTGGTTCTTCACGGTCGGCTCGGCGAGATCGAGCAGGCGGCAGATGGTCTTGTTGTTCTTGCCCTGCATGATCAGCGCCAGAACTTGGATCTGGCGCTCGGTGAGGCCGGCGGCCTGGGGCGAGGCGAGGGCGTTGTCGGCCGCCGCATAGCGTGCCTGCGGCAGCGACGACAGCCCGCCTGACAGAATTTCCGGCGGAATATAGATGCCGCCCGAAATCACCAGCCGCAGCGCGTTGATGATGACGTCGGCCTTGGCGGATTTCGGAATGTAGCCGCGCGCACCGAGCTCGAGCGCGCGCCGCACCGTCTCGGGATTCTGCTCGGCGGACAGCACCACGATGGCGGCGTCGACATAGCGTTCGCGCAGATCGGTCAGCACCGCAAAACCGTCGCGGTCGGGCAGCGTGAGGTCGAGCAGGATAAGCTCGGCATCGGGGTTTTCGGCGAGCCGCGCCATGGCCTCGGCGCTGTTGGTCGCTTCGAGCACGACGGCGTCGCGCTTGAGCTTCCGCAGCACGCCCTGCATCGCCTGCCGGATGAGGACGTGGTCGTCGATGAGCAGGATTTTCATGGCCGGCAAGGCGGAGAGCTCGGAAATCGCATTCGGTGCATGAGGCAGGCGCTTCAACCAAAAACCGCTTTACCGGACCCGTCAAGCGCACGGCGGGTTGGACCGGCGGCGTTCAGGCCCATTCGCCGCGCATCAGGCGCGGTTGCTGCATTGCGGCCGGAGCCACACCTTCGCGCATCAACGCCCGACGCAAAGGTCCGATCCGGTCCATGAGATACAACGACAGGCCGCGAAAACCTTGGGCCGGAATGAGGTCGGTTAACAGGCTGCGGTTGAGAAGGTCGACCGCCAAGGTGCGGCTCGCCACATCGACGCGACGTTCTGCCGCGTAGCGCGCCAGTACCACCGGCTCGCCGGGGTCGCGGTTGTCGCGCCGGGCTTCGGCGGCAAGCTCGGCGATCGCGGCAGCGTCGCGCAGGCCGAGATTGAGACCCTGCGCGCCGATCGGCGGCACCACGTGCGCCGCCTCGCCGATGAGCGCGATGCGGCCGCGCGCCATGACGTCGGCGGTTTCGACCGCGAGCGGAAAAAAGCCGCGGCCCGGCTCGACCTGCATCGCTCCGAGCAGCGAATGGGCGCGGCGCTCGACCTCCTCCGAAAGAGCGGTTTCGCTCAGGGCCGCCAGCGCTTGTGCGTCCGCAGGCGCCAGCACGCAAACCAGGCTCGAGCGCCGGCCGGGCAGGGGAACGAGAGTGAAGGGACCGTACTCGGTGTGAAATTCGGTCGAGGTGTCGTCATGGGTCCGCGCATGGGCGAGATTGAGGGTGAGCGCGGCCTGCGGATAGGTCCGCCGCTTCGAGGCAATGCCGGCGGCGGCGCGGCAGAGCGAGCGGGCGCCATCGGCGCCGACCGCAAGCTGCGCCCGTACCGTGCCGCCAACGTGAGTGATGGTGACCGCCTGATCGTGAGCGGCAACAGCCAGTGCGGTATTGTTGATCCGCGGAATAGCGAGCGCGGTGACGCGCGCCTCGAGCGCGGCCAAGAGGTGCCGGTTCTCGATGTTGGAGCCGAAGGCATCGAGCCCGATCTCGGCGGCGGTGAACAGAACTTCGGGGGCGCGAAGGAGCCGTGCCGTGTCATCGACGATGCGGATGGCACGGAGCGGCGCCGCATGCGGCCGGCAGGCGTCCCATACGCCGAGCGTTTCCAGCGCCGTCACCGAGCCGGCAAGGAGCGCGGTGGTACGGTGGTCCGGCTCGGCCGCGGGCGCGATGAGCAACGTGTCCACGCCCGCCGTCTTGAGCGCTACGGCACAGACAAGGCCCGCCGGTCCGCCGCCGACGACCGCGACTTCGGCATCGTGTTGGCCTGCTGCCGTGCCCAGCTTCGCCATTCCGGCTTGCTCCTTTTGGCACCTCTAGGGTGACCCAGCGCACAAATTAGCAATGACAGAGCCGCCGCGCACGCTAGGTTTGGGCCGCATGGAGCACTCCGGTTCATCTCGGCGACTTATGGGCTCTGCGGCGACCGCCGCGTTTGCGGTGCATATTTTCACCGCTTGCGGCGCGGCTTGTGCGCTCCTGGCGCTGCTTGCGGCGGTTGCCGCGCGTTGGCCGGCGATGTTTCTGTGGCTCGGCTTGGCCCTCGTCGTTGACGGCATCGACGGCACCTTCGCGCGGCGACTGCGGGTGGCGGAACTGTGGCCGCGCTGGTCGGGCGAGGTACTCGATCTCGTGGTCGATATCACGACTTACGTCTTCGTGCCGGCCTACGCGCTGACCGCAAGCGGCCTCCTGCCGCAACTCCTCGCCGTGCCGCTGGGTCTCATCGTGGTGGTCACCGGCGCGCTGTATTTTGCCGATCGCCGGATGAAGACTGCCGACCATTATTTCCGCGGCTTTCCGGCGCTTTGGAATGTGGCAGCGTTCTACCTGTTCGTGCTCAAGGTGCCGGCCTGGCTCGCGGCGGTGGTTGTCGTGGCGCTGGCTGTCCTGACCTTCGCGCCGATGCGTTTCGTCCACCCGATGCGCGTTGCGCATTTGCGCGGCCTGACGATCGTGGCGCTCGTGCTGTGGACGCTGCTCGCGTTCGTTGCGGTGTTAAAGAATCTGGCACCGGGATTTTGGACAGTCACCGGGCTTTGCATTCTCGCGATTTACTTCGTCGCCCTCGGGCTCTTGCGCCGGCGCCAGCCCTGAAACCAGGCGCTCCGCCCGCCGGCGGCCGCTCCCTTGCGCGCTTGCGGCCAGCACCTATGATCCGCGCCGGCGGCGTTGCGCCGCTTCAAGAATAAGCCTTTACGGGAGAGCAAAATGGTTGCTGCGGTGCGCGTGCATAAGACCGGCGGGCCTGAGGTCCTGACCTTTGAGGACATCGAGGTCGGCGCGCCCGGTCAGGGTCAGATCCGGGTCAAGCAGCATGCCTGCGGCGTCAATTTCATCGACACCTATTTTCGCATGGGCATGTACCCGTCGCCGGTCGGCCTGCCGTTCGTCGCCGGCAACGAGGGCGCCGGCGAGGTGACAACGGTCGGGCCGGGCGTTTCCGATTTCAAGGTCGGCGACCGGGTCGGCTATGTCACCGGGCTCGGCTGCTACGCCGCCGAGCGCCTGCTGCCGGCCGACCGCGCCATCAAGCTGCCGGCCAACATCAGCTACGAGCAGGCCGCCGCCATGATGCTCAAGGGCATGACGGCCGAGTACCTGCTGCGCCGCACCTTCAAGGTCGAGAAGGGCATGAACGTGCTGATGCACGCCGCCGCTGGCGGCGTCGGCCTCATCGTGTGCCAGTGGGCCAACTATCTCGGCGCCAATGTCATCGGCACGGTCGGGTCGAAAGAAAAGGCCGAGCTCGCCAAGGCGAACGGCTGCCACCACACGATCCTCTACCGCGACGAGGATTTCGTCGCCCGGGTCAAGGAGATCACCGGCGGCGATCTATGCGAGGTGGTCTATGACGGGATCGGCAAAACCACCTTTCCGGCCTCACTCGATTGCCTCAAACCACTCGGCATGTTCGTCAGCTTCGGCAGCGCGTCCGGCCAGATCGACGCCTTCAACATCAACATCCTGCAGACCAAAGGGTCGCTGTTCGCCACCCGGCCGACGCTCAACACCTATGCGGCCAAGCGTGCGGATCTGCTGGCCATCGCCAACGATCTGTTCGACGTGGTCGGCAAGGGCGGCGTGAAGATTCCGGTCAATCAGACATACGCGCTGCGCGATGCAGTGAAGGCGCACCGCGACCTCGAGAGCCGCGCCACCACCGGCTCGTCGATCCTGGTGCCGTAAAGCGCACGGGACCGGCAGCCCAATGATCGCGCCCGCATGACGCTTCCTTTGTCTGTGGCGAAGCCCGTGCGGGCGGTGCTGCCGTATCTGGCAGCGTTCGGCTGGGCGTTCGGCGCCTTTGTGATTGCCCAGATCGCCGCCTTGGTGGCGCTGGTCTGGTGGGGACAGGGCAACCTGCCGACGGTGCTGAGCCAGCCCTTCGACGGCGCGCTGGTGACGATCTCGGTGCTGGTGATCAATCCCGTGCAGGTCGCGATCCTGGTGATGGCGGTCCGGCTGAAGGGCGCCGATCAGATCGCCTACCTGGCGCTGGTACTGCCGCAATTGCGCGCGCTCGCGATTGGCGTCGCCGGCATTGTGGTGATCATCGGCCTGACCGACCTCGTGCTAGTCGCGAGCGGTCGCGCGCTGGTCTCGACGTTTCAGGAAGTGTCCTACACCAGCGCCGCGGCCGAGGGCTGGCTGCCGCTATTGTGGTTCGCCACGGTGCTGATGGCGCCGGCCGGCGAAGAGATCACGTTTCGCGGCTTTCTGTTCCGCGGCTTCGTGCGCTCGGAGCGCTCGGCCTGGCCGGCCATCGTCGTCATCGCGCTGCTGTGGGCGGCGCCACACCTGCAATACGACTGGACCGGCCTGACGGAGATCTTCGTCGCCGGCCTGTTCCTCGGCTGGGTGCGTTGGCGCTCGGGCTCGACGCTGCTGACGTTCCTGCTCCACGCGCTGTTCAACCTGGAAGGCATGCTGGAGACCATGTTCCAGGTGAGGCATATTTTGTAACGTGCTGTCCACTCACGAAAATTCACGGACAGGCGTCAACGCATGCCCTTGCCGCCGCGATCGAAAATCCTGCCGAAGGGTTGCGCCCGTCCGGACGGCTCGCCGTCTTGCCGCTGCCGCGGCAGCGCCAGTACCGGCTCGGCAAAGCGGGCGATTGCCGCGACGGTGTCGTCGAGCGACACCGGCGACCCGACGGTCTCGCTGACGATGACGGCGAGCACGTCCAGGTCGCGCCGGAACAGCGAGTCGAGCGCGGTCAGCGTGTGGCTGATGGTACCGAGGTAGCTGCCGGTTACCAGGATCACAGGCAGGCGCAACGCCATCATGACGTCGAGCACGGTGCGCTCGCCGTCGAGCGGCACCATGATGCCGCCGACGCCTTCGATCAGCAGCAGGTCGCGGCGATGCTGGACGGCGCCTTGGCAGAAATCGATCACCGCATCGACGCTGATGCTGCGCCCCTCGCGCTGCGCCGCGAGGTCGGGCGACAGCGGTGCGCGAAAGCGCCAGGGCGCGATCCGTTCGACCGCCTCGGCGTTCACCGGCACGCCGAGTGCCCGCAACAGCACGCCAGGATCGCTCTCGGCTGCGCGCGCCGGATCAAAACCGCTGACCACCGGCTTGATCGCCTCCACGGTGCGGCCCATGCGGCGGAAATGGCCGATCAGCGAGGCCGCCACGTAGGTCTTGCCGAGATCGGTCCCGGTCGCGGTGATGAAGATCGCGGTCACGGGCTACATCCTCAAGACCCGCCGACGCACCGCCGCGGCGAGCCGCTCGATCTCGGCGTCCGGGTGTTGCGCCGTGAAGGCAAAACGCAGCCGTGCCGTGCCATCCGGCACCGTCGGCGGCCGGATCGGCACGACCAAAAATCCCTCGTCTTCCAAGGCTTGCGCGGCCGCCAGCACCGCCGCGGTTTCCTTGAGCACCAGCGGCACAATGGCGCTCTGCGGCTCCGGCAGGTTCAGCGCCCGGGCGAATAGTTTGGCTTTGCGCAACGGCAACGCGGCGTAATCCGGATCGCGCGCGATCACGTCGAGCGCCGCGATGGCCGCGCCGACCACCGGCGGTGGCAGCCCGGTCGAGTAGATGAAGGTACGCGCCCGGGTGCGCATCAGATCGATCACCGGCTCCGAGGCGCACAGATAGCCGCCATAAGCGCCGACGGCCTTCGACAGCGTGCCCATCTGCAGCGGCACGTCGCTCGTCGCCGCACTTTTGACGAACGTCGAACCGCGGCCGCCGCCGATCACGCCCAGGCCGTGCGCGTCATCGGCGAGCAGCCAAGCGTCAAAGCGCTCGCCGAGCCTCCTGAGTTCAGGCAACGGCGCCATATCGCCGTCCATGGAGAAAACACCGTCAGTCGCGATCAGTGCTCGGCGATGCTTAGCGCGATTCGCCGCCAGCAGGCTTCCGGCGTGTTCCACATCGCAGTGGCGATAGCGATAGAGCGCCGCTCCGCTCAGCTTGGCGCCGGCATGGATGCAGGCGTGCGACAGCTCGTCGACCAGAATGAGATCGCCCGGCCCAACCAGCGCCGGAATGATGCCGGTATTGGCCAGATAGCCCGAGCCGAACACGCATGCCGCGGCGGTGCCTTTGAGCTGGGCCAGCCGGCCTTCAAGCTCGACGTAAAGCGGGTGATTGCCGGTAACGAGGGGGGATGCCCCGGCGCCCACGCCATAGCGCTCGGCCGCCGCCACGGCGGCTTTGATGACCTCGGGATGGCGGCTAAGATTGAGGTAGTCGTTGCACGAGAACGACAGCAAACGGCGGCCGCCGCGCTCGGCAAAAATGCCGTCGCGGGCCGTGACCACCGGCGTCCGGCGCAGCCGCGCGCCCTCCAGAGCCGCGAGCTTGCCGCACGCGAATTCATCGAGCGAGCGCATCGCGCCGGCATGAAAGCGCCGAATGTCGGGCAATACCAGCAAAAACAAACAACCAGCCCAGGCCTCAGTCCCGGCTTGGTACGAAGCCGGACTCCCGCATGTCTGGCTGCCCTACACGCAAATGAAGACCGCAAGCCCGCCGCTTGCGGTGCAGTCGACCCGCGGCAGCCGTATCGTACTCGCCGATGGCAGCGAGCTGATTGACGGCATGGCGTCGTGGTGGTCGGCCTGCCACGGCTACAATCATGGGCACATCCGCGCCGCGATCGAACGGCAGCTCGGCGCGATGCCGCATGTCATGTTCGGCGGGCTCGTGCACGCGCAGGCGCTCACGCTGGCGCAACGGCTCGTCGGGCTATGCGCGCCCGGC
>DASRET010000073.1:0-28011 GCA_035651875.1 Xanthobacteraceae bacterium | reverse complement strand
ACGCCAAGGTGCTCAAGCCGATCATGCTGTGCGCGCCGACCAACAAGAACAACTTGGAGGTCCGCGATAAGATCACGCACTACCTCTGCTACGAGGACGAAGGGCCAAAGCCGCCGCAGAAAGTGGCGGAGATCACCAACCAGTTCGGCAGGGAGATCGTGGTCGTGAACGGGCCGACGATGCTCTGCGTGCCCTCGCGCAAGGTCCTGAAGTAGCAGTTACGCTCGAACGCCGGGAACGCCCCGCTTCACCCTCCCCCCACGGGGAGGGTCAGCTCGCATCGCAGATTCGAGGCGGGGTGGGGCGCGGCCATAAAGGGTGACAACCCCACTCCGGCGCGCTTGGCGCGCCGATCTCCCTGCAGGGGAGGCAAAAAGGACCTTTAACCCCCCATTAACCATCCCGGCGCAGGCTCCCGCCGGCGGCCGGGTGTGGACCGGCCGGGCCCCCGCCGGAACCGGGCCAGATTTTGCCACACTGCGCCGCTACCCCTTAAGGCGTCGGGGGACGGGGTATCGGGGTCGGTTAGCGTACTGCCCTTTCCCAAAGTGAAATCTGCGTCAGCGTAGCCCGCCGCGTTCCGCGGCGCTCGGCGCGTTGTACGCGTCAACGCGAGATCGCCAGTGCCGCTCGGTGCCGCGCGTCGAACCGTCTTGCGTCTGCATGCCGTCCGTGCCGCCTATTCGTGCGGCCTTGCGCTTTGCCTCGTCCTGGCCGGCGCGAAGGCGCTGCAGAACGCCGTCGCCGAGGGCGACACGCGCACCATCACGATGCACCACGTCCACACCGGCGAGGACATCACCATCACCTACAAGCGCGAGGGCCGCTACGACGAGGCCGCGCTCGACAAGCTCAACTGGTTCCTGCGCGACTGGCGCCGCGCCGAGCAGATCCGCATGGATCCGCAGCTGATCGACCTCATCTGGGAGGTGCAGCGCGAGACCGGCAACCATCCGATCGACGTCGTCTGCGGCTATCGCTCGCCGGCAACCAACGCCATGCTGCGCAGGCGCAGCCGCGGCGTCGCGCGCTTTTCCCAGCACATGCTCGGCCACGCCATGGACTTCTATATCCCCGGCGTGCCGCTCGACCACCTGCGCGAGATCGGGCTTCGCCTGCAGCGCGGCGGCGTCGGCTTCTATCCGACCTCCGGCTCGCCGTTCGTCCATATGGATACCGGCGGCGTGCGCATGTGGCCGCGCATGTCGCGCAACGAGCTGCTGCGCGTCTTCCCCGACGGCCGCACGGCCTACATTCCGAGCGATGGCCGGCCGCTGGCCGGCTACGAGCTCGCGCTTGCCGATATCAAGAAGCACGGCCATGCGGCGTCGCCGGTCGCGCTCGCCAGCGCCGACGGCGGCGGCAATCCGTTCGCCAAACTGCTCGGTCTCCTGAAACCTGGGCAGCAGCCACAGCCCGACGCCGACGAGGACGGCGAGGTCGAGACCGCCTCGATCGCCACGGCATCCGGTTCGGCGAAGCACTACTTCCCGTCCAGTTCAGGGCCGGCGCAGACCGCGGCACCGGCCCAGCAGGTCGCCGCTGCCGCACTGCCGCTGCCCGCGCCGCCGCCCGCGCCGGCGGCTAACGCCGACAAGCCGCAAAATCCGCTGCTCGCCGCGCTCGAGCGCGAAGCCGCCCGCAAGCGCGAATTGGCCGGGCTGTACGCGCAAGCGCCGGCCCCGGCCCCGGCCGCGGCGCAACCGGCGACTTACGAACTCGCCTCGTACGAACAGACGCCGGTCAGCAGAGCGCCGCAGCGCGTCGCCGCAGCCATGCCGAATGCCACCGCGCCCGACGGCCCGACCGCCACCCAGGTGATCGCGGCGCGCGGCGCCTGGGGCGGCCTGCCCGAGGCTCAGGTCGCGGCACAGCCGGCGCAACAGCAAAATCCGCTGCGCAATGGCGTGCCGCATCCCGCGCGCAAGGACGTCGCCGCCGCCAATGCCGCCGTGGCCGGTACTGGCACCGGCGGCGGCAATTCATGGGCCGCGACGCGTCAAGACCACGTGCCGCCCGAGCTCGCACTCGCCTATGCGGCGCAGCAGCCGGAGCAGGAAGGCGGCGCGCCCTCCCCCGTTGCCAATGTCACGCGCGCCGCGATCGTGCCGCGCAGCCAGCCGGTCCGGCTCGCCGCCAATCTGCCGGCGCCGCCGCCCGGCACAACGATCGCCGTCAAACGCAGCGCGACGCAGTCGTTCTCCACCATCCTGGCGGCGCCGTCCCAAGGCGCTGCGCCGGCAAGCGGCGCCCGCTTCGACAATCCGTGGCTGCGCGCCGTGCTGATGTCGCCGAGCGTGCGCCGCTATCTGAGCACGCTCCTCCTCGGCGATCCCGACTACCGCATGCTCGCCGCGCTGATGCACAAGCCGTCGAGCTCGGTGATGATGACCTTCGCCGCCGACCCCAACCCCGGGCTAACCGCCGACCGCTTCTCCGGCAGCGCCGTGGTCTTCATCTCCACCGTGACCTGGGGCGCCCGCACCGCGTCGCTGCGCTGACCGACAGCGCATGATCGCCGCGTCATTGTCATCACCCTTGCCGGCGCGATCGGGAACGTCCGCTTCGGTTCGGCCGTTAATGCGGAATGCGCAAGGCCGCACATTTTATTTGGGCGCCGATACGGCACTGGGTGCAGGGCCTCGGGCCTTATGCGTCGCTTGCCGTGGTGGCCGTTCCGCTCGCCATCGTCGAGCCGCTCAAGCTCGTGGCCGCCGTGGTCGCCGGCAGCGGGCATTGGCTGACCGGCACCATCACCATCGGCTGCGCCTACCTGGTGAGCCTGTTCTTCGTCGAGCGGCTGTTCGTCATCGCCAAGCCAAAGCTCCTGACCTTGCGTTGGTTCGCGGCCGGCTGGACCTGGTTCGTCGCGGTGCGGGGGAAGGCGCTGGCGCTGGTCAAGCGGCCGTTTGTCGGTGCAAGCCAGCCGGCGCGGCGGCGCAAGCGCGAACGCTATCGTCCTTCCCCACCATAGGGTGAGGAAAAGTCAGCGCGCCTGCTGGCGGCGGATGCGGGGGTGGCCGATGCCGAGCGGCTTGGCGTCGAGCAGCACGATGGCAAGGCGGGCCGGTTGGCTGCTGCGATTGACCCAGGCGTGATTGGTGCCGCGCTGGACCATGACGTCGCCGGCGCGAAGCTTCACCGTGGAATCGTCCATGTCCATGTCGATCTCGCCGGACAAGACGGCGATGTAGTCGATGGTCTCGGTGCGATGCATTTCCGAGGCGATGCCGGGGGCGAATTCCATGACGATGAAGCGCGAACCGTTCTCCGGCGGCGCGGTGCCGAGAATGCGCGCACCCATGTCCTCGGCGCGCTCGCCCACCGCGATGTCGACCGGCATCCGGTCGGAGCACCACATCAAGGTCGAGGCGACGCCCTCGCGCGGCAGCTTGGTGTTGGCGGCCGGCGCGTCAACGATGACCTTGGCGGTGTTCTTGGCGTCGTGGCCGGTGACGACGCGGCGGATCGGCTTGTGGGCCATGGGCTGCTCCTTTTGTTCGTTCGCTTGTTTGTTCCCCTCATCCTGAGGCACGAGCGAAGCGAGCCTCGAAGGATGCAGGCCGATGCGCCTCGGCCTCGCCTTCGAGGCTCGGCGCTGCGCGCCGAGCACCTCAGGGTGAGGATTTAGGCTGTCGGTCCCGGCGCGCGCTTCAAATCGATGAACTCGAGGACGTTGCCGTCGGGATCGCGGATGTAGGCGCTGCGGCCGACGAACACGCCGGACTGGCGGTCTTCTTCCTTGAAGATCTCCACGCCCTTTTCGGGCAGGCGCTTGATGGTGTCCTCGTAGGTCTGCGGCGTGACCTTGAACGCAGAGTGAATCTCGTGGCGGGCGCCGGCATTGAGCGTGATCGGGTTCTCCGAGTAGGTGAGATTGAAAAAATCGCCGCCGGCGCGCAGGAACACGATGCGCTCGGTGCGGCCGACTTTCTCGAAGCCGAGCAGCTCGGCGTAGAATTTTTCGGCGCGGTCGAGATCTTTCACCGGAATGGTGAAGTGCAGAACGCCTTCGGTCTTGATCATGGATCCCCACTTTCGCGGGGACGATAACACGATCGCGCGGATTTAAACTACGAGGTGCCGGTGGCGTGCAGCGGGGCGGCCGGCCAGTCGCGCCAGACGCGGCGCCGCGGCAGCGCCGGCGAGCGCCGCTCGAGCTTGCGGCCTTTGAGGTAGTCGAACCAGTTTTCGTAGATCGCGATCGCGGTGGCGCGCCAGGCGGTGGCGATGCCGGTCTCCAGCGTGCGCTTCGGGAACGAGCGGATCAGGTCGGGGCGGCGGTCGTCGAGCGCGCGCGCGCGGAACGCTTGCGCCAGCTCCATGGCTTCGCCGCCGAGATAGCCGTGCGGCGGCGCCGGATAATCGTCGCGTTCGCCGCGCAGATAGCGGCCGACGTCGCGGCGATATTCGCGCAGCAGCGTGTCGGTCTCGTATTCGGGATGACCCTGCAGGAACAGATGAAAGCTGCGGTCGTGGCGGGCGAACATGTCGACGCCGGCCTCGGCCGAGCGGGTGAGAATGCGATAGCCGCAGGCCTTGAGCGCGCGCTCCGGCAGATCGTTGCAACGCGAGTGCGGCACATAGAGCGGCAGCGGCGCGCCGCGCAGCATCGGATGCGGCCCGACCGGCCGGCATGCGAACACGCCGGAGAGTTTTTGCTTGAACGCGCGGCGCTTGATGCCGTCGGATTGCAGCACCGCGGCATGGGCGGCGAGGCACGACCAGATCGTCGAGGCGGTGTTGTGGCGCGCCCAGTCGATCACCGCGCCGAGCGTGCCCCAATACGGCTCGTCCCTCATGTTCTCGGAGCGCGGCTCGGTGCCGGTAACGATGAGGCCGTCGAGGCGGCTGTTCCAGAGGTCGCCGATCGGCCGGTAGCGCTCCGCCATGGCGCGGCGCGCCGCTTCGCCTCGCGGCACTTGCGGAATGGCGTAGAGCACAAGCCGCACCACGGTGCTGCGCGAACTGGCGCGCACGAGCTCGACGAACTGCCGCTCGGTCGCCTCGAGCGCCGCGTCGGGCATGTTGTTGATGAGGCCGACGGTCACGCAGTTCGCCGCCTGGACCTTGCCGTCCGGCGCCGTATCCGTCGGATCGAGGAGGAGCGGCATCTGCTCTTGCTCCGTCCGTCCCTACTCGGCCGCGAGCAGCGGCGAGCGCGTTTGCGGCTGCGCCGCCGCCAGCGCCTGGTCGAGATCGGCCAGGATGTCGTCGATGTGCTCGATGCCGATGGAGAGCCGGATCGACTCCGGCGTCACGCCGGCCTTGGCCTGCTCGTGCGTCGACATCTGGCGGTGCGTGGTCGAGGCCGGATGGCAGGCGAGCGATTTGGCATCGCCCAGATTGACCAGCCGCTTGAACAGCTTCAACGCATCGTAGAAGCGCTTGCCGGCCTCGAAGCCGCCGGCGATGCCGAAGGTCATCAGCGAACAGGCGCGGCCGCCGAAATATTTTTGCGTCAGCGCATGGTACGGGCTGTCGGCGAAGCCGGCATAGTTGACCCAGCCGACGCGCGGATCGGCGCGCAAGAATTCGGCGACGCGGCGCGCATTGGCGACGTGACGCTCGACGCGCAGCGCCACTGTCTCGATGCCCTGCAGCAGCAGGAACGCCGAGAGCGGCGACAGCACCGCGCCGGTGGTGCGCTGATAGACGCTGCGGCAGCGCGCGATATAGGCGCCGGCACCGAAGTGCTCGGTGTAGACGAGGCCGTGATAGGACGCGTCCGGCTCGCAGAACATCGGGAAACGCCGCGCGTTGACCTTCCAGTCGAAGCGGCCGGAATCAACGATGGCGCCGCCCAGCGTGGTGCCGTGACCGCCCAAATATTTGGTCAGCGAGTGCACGACGATGTCGGCGCCGTACTCGATCGGCCGCAGCAGCACCGGCGTCGCCACCGTGTTGTCGACGACGAGCGGAATGCCGTGGCGCGCGCCGAGCGCGGCCAGCGCCTCGATGTCGCAGATGTTGCCGGCCGGGTTGCCGACGCTCTCGCAGAAGATGGCGGTGGTGTTGTCGTCGATCAGCTCTTCAACGTCAGCCGGCTGATCGGATTCGGCAAACCGCACATTGACGCCCTGCCCCGGCAGGATGTGGGCGAACAGCGTGTAGGTGGTGCCATAAAGCTGCGGCACCGAGACGATGTTGCTGCCCATGCGGGTGAGATTGAGGATCGCGTAGTTGAGCGCGGCCTGGCCGGTGCTGACGCACAAGGCGGCGGCGCCGCCTTCGAGCGCGGCGACGCGGCGCTCCAACACGTCGACGGTCGGATTGGCGATGCGGCTATAGCGAAAGCCCGGCGCTTCGAGATTGAACAGGGCGGCGCCGTGATCGGCCGAGTCGAACTCGTAAGCCACCGTCTGGTAGATCGGCACCGCAACCGCTTTGGTGGTCGGATCGGTTTCGTAGCCGCCGTGAATGGCGATCGTTTCGCGTCTCATGTTGTCCCGCCGCTTGGTCCGAACGCGCGCAGTTCTACCCCCTTCCGGTTTCTTATCCGTGGCGGCAGAAGCGAACAACAACAGCGCGGTAAATTGGAAAGAATAACCTTAACTGTTTGCCATGCGCACCGAGCGCTGCGGTGCGACGCTGAAATTCGTTGGGCCGCTATACCGAGATGATTCAAATTTTAGCTAATTCCGCAGCGGAAAATTCACGGTATTGGGCGATCATCGGGCATGGCTCTCATCGCGTTGGAAGAAAAGCAGCAGCCGGCGCGCGGCAGCGACAGCGCGTTGCGCGACTGGGTGCGCGCGCTCGAAGCCACCGCGCCGATCGCGCGGCAACCGCAGCGGCTGTTGCCCACCGTCATCGAGGAGATCGCGCAAGTCCGCGGCGATGCTCCGGCGCTGCTGTCCGCCGGCGAAAGCCTGAGCTACCGCGCGCTTGCCGAGCGGGCCAATCGTTATGCGCGCTGGGCCCTGGCGCACGGTGTCGGCAAAGGCGAAACCGTCGGCCTCCTGATGCCGAACCGGCCGGAATACATGGCCATCTGGCTGGGTATTTCCAGCGTCGGCGGCGTGGTCGCGCTGCTCAATACGAATCTGCGCGGGCCGGCACTGGCGCATTGCATCGACATCGTCGCGCCGAAGCACCTCATCGTCGCGACCGAGTTCCTCGATGCGGTCCACGCCGCCTCGGAACACATGACCAGCGGACCGACGATTTGGGCGCACGGCCGCAGCGGCGACGATGCACGGCCGCGCATCGATCACGAGATCGAGCGCTTCGCGCCGGAGCCGCTGACCGACGCGGAACGCCGCGGCACCAGCAGCACGGATCGCGCGCTCGCCATCTACACCTCCGGCACCACCGGCCTGCCGAAAGCCGCCAATGTCAGCCACCGCCGGCTGCTGCAATGGAGTTTCTGGTTCGCCGGCCTGATGAACACCGGACCCGACGACCGCATGTACGATTGCCTGCCGCTCTATCACTCGGTCGGCGGCGTGGTGGCGACCGGCGCGCTGTTGGTCCACGGCGGCTCGGTGGTGATCCGCGACAAGTTTTCGGCCAAGAATTTCTGGGACGACGTGTGCACGTGGGACTGCACGCTGTTTCAATATATCGGCGAGCTGTGCCGCTATCTCGCCGCGGCGCCGGCGCATCCGCGCGAACGCGCCCATCGGCTGCGCATCGCCTGCGGCAACGGGCTGCGCGGCGACGTGTGGGAGCGCTTCGCCGACCGCTTCGGCATTCCGCGTGTTCTGGAATTCTACGCCGCGACCGAAGGCAATTTTTCGCTCTACAATGTCGAGGGCGAAGTCGGCGCCATCGGCCGCCTGCCGTCGTTTCTGGCGCACCGGTTTCCGCTGGCGCTGGTCAAGTTCGACCATGCCACCGGCGCGCCGCTGCGCGACGCCGCTGGTTTCTGTATCCGCTGCGCACCGGGCGAAGCCGGCGAGGCCATCGGACGCATCGAGGCCGGCGCCGCGTTCGAGGGCTATACCAGCGCGCCGGAGACCGCGCGCAAAATCCTGCGCAACGTGTTCGCACCGGGCGACGCCTGGTACCGCACCGGCGATCTGATGCGCAAGGACACAGCCGGCTTCTTCTATTTCGTCGACCGCATCGGCGACACGTTCCGCTGGAAGGGCGAGAACGTCGCCACTTCCGAAGTCGCCGCCGCGATCACGGCGTTTCCCGGCATTCTGGAAGCCACCGTCTACGGTGTCGTGGTGCCGGGCTGCGAAGGCGCCGCCGGCATGGCGACGCTGGTGCCACAAGGCGCATTGGATGTGGCGGCGCTGCGCAGCCATCTCGCGCAGCGCTTGCCGGCCTATGCACGGCCGCTGTTTCTGCGCATCAGGGACGGCATCGAGACCACGGCCACGTTCAAGCACAAGACCGCCGACCTGGCGCGCCAGGGCTACGATCCGGCGACGACCGGCGACGCGATCTATTTCGACGATCCGGCGCAGCACGCCTTGGTGCGGCTCGAGCGCGCGCTTTACGAGCGCATCCAAGCCGGCGCCGTGCGGCTCTAGCTCAGCTACTCCGCCGCATCGGCCTTGGCGACATCGCGCAGCGTGAAGTGATCGCCTTCGGGCGACATTTCCAGATGCCGGCGATGCAGCGGCGCCAACGTCGAGCGATGGCCGATCGACACGATGGTGGTCTTCGGCAGCCGCTTGGCCAGAATGGCGTACAGCTCGGCTTCGAGCTTTTCCTCGACCGCGGAGGTCGATTCGTCGAGCAGCAGCCAGTCAGGCCGGCGCAGCAGCGCGCGTGCCAGCGCCAGCCGCTGCTGCTCGCCGCTGGACAGGCGCTGCGACCAGACCTCCTCGTGGTCCAGCTCGTTTGCGAGCGCGCCGAGATGGGCGTCGGCGAGCGCGGCGCGGATGTCTTCGTCGCGATACGTTCCGGGCACCGCCGGATAGCTGACGGCGGAGCGCAACGTGCCGATCGGAATGTACGGCTTTGCCGGAACCACCATGACATCGTCGCGGTCCGGCCGCGCGATGCGGCCGCCGCCATAGGGCCACAGGCCCGAAATGGCGCGGAACAGAGTCGACTTGCCGGCGCCGGACGGACCGGACACGACAACGCTTTCGCCGGCAGCGAAGTCGATGTGCTTGGAATCGAAAATGCGCCGGCCGTCCGGCAACGCCAGCGTAACGTCTTCGAGCACGATGTCGCCGCCGGCCGGGCCGGCGACACGCGCCGGGCCGGCACTGGCCAGCGCCTGGGCCTGGTCGATCGCCACATCGAACGAGTTGAGACGATCGACCACCGATTTGAAGCCGGCAAGGTAGGTATAATAGTTGACGAAGAAGGTCAGCGAATCCGCCACCCGGGCGAACGCCTGCGCGGTCTGCGTCATGACGCCGAGCTCGATCTTGCCGAGGAAGTAGAACGGCGCGGTGAAGATGAACGGAATGATCGGCGACAGCTGGCCGAACGTCTGCGTGAACGCCCGCACCCGCATGCCGCGGTAGATGACGTCGAGATAGTTGGCGATCAACGCGCCGAACCGCCTGCCCAAAATATTCTGCTCGGCGCCTTCGCCGCCCAGCAGCGCCACCTGCTCGGTATATTCGCGCAGGCGCGCCAGCGAGAAGCGGAAGTCGGCTTCCATGTGCTGGCGCCGGAAATAGAGGCCAATCAGCGGCCGGCCGATCAGGTGAGTGATCAGCGTGCCCGCGGCCGCATAGATCAACGCCACCCAGAACAGAAAGCCGGGCACCACGACGTCGGTACCGGGGAAGGTGAACGATGCCGAGAGCGACCACAGCACGATGGAAAACGACACCAACGTGGTGATGGTCGAGATCAGCAGGATCGAGAAATCGTAAAGCCCGAAAGCCTGGCTCGAGCCGTCAGTGCCGCCGTTGATGAAGCGGAAAATATCCTCGGAAATGCGCTGATCGGGGTTGTCGGTCTGACCGGCGACGAGGCTGATGCGATAGTGGTTGTGGGCGGTGAGCCAGCGCGACACGAAATGGTCGGTCAGCCAGCGCCGCCAGCGGATCACCAGCATGGCCTGGGTGAAATATTCGATCACCAGCATGCCGACGTAGATGAAGGCCCATGGCGTGAACACGAACAGAAGCTGTTCCCAGAACGTCGTGGCGTCGCGGTGCTGGATGGCGTCGAACCAGGCGCGGTTGAAGAAATTCAGCCGCACCGTGATGCCGACCTCTGCCTGATTGAGGACGACGAGAAACACCACCATGGCCACGGCGATGCGGCGCTCCAGCGCCGTGAACGGCCGGAACGGCCAGATGCGCGCGGTCCCGGTGTCCTCGGCGTCGAAATAGCGGTCGGCGATGCGCATGATCTGGCCGACCGTGCGCAGTTGCGCCACCGCGTAGACCAGGATGGAGAAGATCGCGACCGTGAGCGGCAGCGATTCCGGCGGCAGATATTCGGTCAAAACTGGCGGCCAGAAGCCGGCGCGGCTGGCAACGGTCGCGGCGCCGAATACGATGGTTTCGGTCGAAAAAATGCCGACGAAGATTTTCAAAAAGCTCGAAATCGCGGAGGAACGATACGTGGTGACCGCGGACAGCAAGGCCACGACGCCGAGCAATGCTCCGGCATAATCGTGCTGCAGGATCGGCTGCACCAGGGCGGCGATGCCAAACAGGGCGACGGCGATGCTCAATCGTTTCATCGTGGTTCCAGATGGCTTGCGGCTGTCCAGGGCAGCCCGTTCAAGATGGCATGGGGAGCGAATGTTCCATGGCTAATGGACCGCATCGCTCGGGTGCGACCGCATGTATGTCGCGGTCCTCAATGGGCAAGGTTTTAGCGGCTTGGGACCGGCGACGCTATCACGAACGCGCTCCCCGCGGCGACGTGCTGTGAGGCCGGCACCACTCAGGCGGTGGCGCCGGCGTCCACCGTGAGCACCGTCCCGGAGATGCTGCGCGCCCCATCGCCCAGCAGGAACTCGACCGCATTGGCGACGTCGTCCACGCCGGCGAGCCGGCGCAGCGCGCTGCGGCGGACCACCTGGGCGCGCTGCTCGCCGGCGAGACCATGGGTCATTTCGGTGTCCAAGAAGCCCGGCGCCACGGCGTTGACATTGATGCCGAGCCGGCCGACTTCGCGCGCCAGCGAGCGGGTGAAGCCGAGCATCGCGGCCTTGGTGGCCGCGTAGGCGGCAAGGCCGCTATAGCCGGTGAAGCCGATGATCGAGGCGACGTTGACGATGCGCCCGGCGCCTTCCGCCATCATGCCGCGCACCACGTATTTGGTCAGCACCAGCGGCGACAGGGTGTTGAGCCGCACCAACTCCTCGATGCGTGAATTGTGCATCACGGCGAGCGCGCCGTCGTGACCGACCGCGGCATTGTTGACGAGTCCGTAGAGCGGGCCGAATTCCTTGCACAGGTTTTTGATGAGATCCGGAATGGCGTCGATGTCGCCGAGGTCGCAGGGCGCGAAGCGCAGCGACCCGCGGCCGCCGCGTTCGGCTTCGGCAATCGCCTCGGTCATCGGCTTGCTCTTGCTGCGCGCCACCGCGATCACCTGATAGCCGGCGGCAGTGAGCCGGCGCGCAATGCCGAGGCCGAGGCCGCGGCTGGCGCCGGTGACAAGGACATTGCGCGGCTTGTCGGTCATCGGATATCGCTCAAACGGCGCGCCGCTGCAGTTTGCCGGTGGCGGCGACCGCGAGCGCCGGCACGAAGCTGATGGCCGCGGGAACCTTATGGCGCGGCAGCGCGCCGCGGCAAAGTTTCAGAATGTCATCGCGCAACGCGGCTTCGTTCTCGGCAGCGGGGGGCACCGCGGTCAGCACCACATCGGCAACCACGATTGCGCCGGTAAACGGGCTCCGCTTCGGCCGCACCAGCGACATGCGCACGCGCGGATGCCGGTTGATGACGGCTTCGACTTCCTCGGGATGAACCTTCAGGCCGCCGATATTGATGATACCGCCTTTGCGGCCGACGAAGAAGTAACGGTCGCCGCGCTGTTCGACCATGTCGCCGCTGTCGACGAAGCCGTCGCCGTCCTGCAGCGCCGCGTTGTTCGCTCCGCCGACGTAACGCGACGCAGCGCCCGGCGAGCGAATACGCAGCGAGCCGTCGACGATCTTGATCTCGACGCCGTTGCGCGCGCTCTCGAGAAAACGCGCCGGAAAGCCGGCGCGGCCGTCATCGACGGCGAACACCACGCCGGCTTCGGTCGAGGCGTAAGCGTGGCCGATATCGGCGCGCGGAAACGCGACGCGCAGACTGTCGAGAACAGCCTGGTCGGCGATTTCGCCGGACAGGCGCACATAACGCGGCGCGATCTTGCCGATATCCGGCGACATCAGCGCGCGGCGCCAATGCGACGGCGTGCCGGACAGATGCGTCACGCCGTGATGCCCCAGCCGCGCCAGATGCTCGGCCACGGGCTCGCCGGCGCTCGACAGCACCAGCGAAGCGCCGCCGAGCACGGCGCGCAAGAAAATCTGCAAGCCACCGTAGCGGCGGATGTCATAGAACGTGGCCCACACCACCGGATCGGCGCGCTTCGTCGCTGCGACAGCGGCGGTGAGTCCGGCGAGGCTGTGCACGACCATTTTGGGCACGCCGGTCGTACCCGATGTCAGCAGCACCCATTCGGTGCGCACGCTTGTCGGCGTCGGTTCGACACGCGGCGCGATATCCGGCGTGCAGGTGACGCAAAGCGGCAAATGCGAAAACTGCGGCGCCGGTCCGTCGACGATCACGGCATCGATCTCGGCGCCGGCGATCAAAGCGCGCAGGTGATCGGGATTGACGTCGGGCGGCAGGATCGTCAGCCGGCGGGCGACACCGTCGAGCTCGATCAGCGCCAGCGCGCCGGTGAGCTGGCTCGCGGTCGCGACCAGGACCGAACGCCCACCTAGTTCCGCGAGCCGGCCGCCGAGCGCCGTTCCGGCGACGAGATCGGCGAGGCGCATGCGCGCCGCGCGATCGAACAAGAACGCGTCGGCCGGCGCGTTCGCCAGATGCGCGCGCAGCGGCTCTGCTTCAGTGCGCGCCGTGCTCATACGCCTTGACGAAATCGCCGACGGTGACGGGGAACTGCACGTCCTCGGACGTCGTGAACGGATCGACGCCGAGCCGGTCTTCCAGGCGCGCCACCAGCACCGCGATACCGAGCGAGTCGAGACCGGAATCGAGCAACGCCACGTCGTCGCTGAGCGCGGCCAACGTCTTGCCGTGCTCGCGCGCGACCCGCGCCATCTCGTCCATTATGGTTAATTTTATCGACATGATCACCGCACCTACGCTTTGTTCACTTCGCGCCGGTATAGTCACGCAACACTTACGATCAAGTTCACGACGCAGTCGTGGTCAACGCACATGGTTGCTTCCGCGCCGGCACTTCGCTGCCGTCAGATCGCCGCTGCCGACGTGCCCGCGATCGTCGCGCTGTTGGCGCGCGGATTTCCCGGCCGCGGCCGCGCGTTCTGGGAAGCCGCACTCCGGCAACTGGCAAAGCGCGAGCCGCCGCCCGGCCTGCCGCAATACGGTTACCTCCTCGAGAGCGCCGGCACGCCGGTCGGCACCATCCTGCTGATCTGCTCGACCATGCGCGCCGACGGCGACGGTGCTCTTGTGCCGCGCTGCAATCTCTCCAGCTGGTACGTCGAGCCCGCGTTCCGGTTCTACGCACCGCTTCTGGTGTCACGCGCGCTCGTTCACAAGAACGTCACCTATCTGAACGTGTCGCCGGCGCCGCACACCACGCCGATCATCGAAGCGCAGGGCTTTGCCCGCTACTGCGACGGGCTGTTCATCGCCGTGCCGATGCTCAAAGGGCTGATCGGCGGCGAGCGCGCGCAGGTCATCGAGGCGCATGAGCAGCTGCATGTCGAGACCGACCCGTTCGAGCGCGAAATTCTGCTGCAGCATGCCGCGCTCGGCTGCATCAGCGTGTGGTGCGTGAGCGCCGGGCGCGCCTATCCGTTCGTGTTCCGGCCGCGCATCGTCAAGAAAACGATTCCATGCGCGCGGCTGATTTATTGCCGCGACATCGGCGACTTCACCCGCTTTGCCGGCCCGCTCGGGCGTTATCTGGCGCGCCGCGGCAAGCCGCTAGTCATCGTCGACGCCAATGGCCCGCTGCCCGGGCTGGTCGGCGTATTCCGCGGCGGCAGCCGGCCGAAATATTTCAAAGGCGCGCAGCGCCCGCGGCTGGGCGATCTCGCCTACACGGAGTTTGCCGTGATGGGCGTCTGAGCGCCCATCGCGCGTTCCTCACACGGCAAGCGCCTTGCGCACCGTGGCCGGCCAGCGGGCGAAATCGAGGCCGTGGGTGGCGAACAGCGCCAGCGCCAAGCGGTCCATTCCAAATGCAACGCAGCCGGTATGCGCGACGTCGCCGGTCGCGGTGCGGATGTTCCAGGTCGAGCCGAAATGATCGCGGTGATAGTTGAAGCTCATGCACGCGGTCGGCTGCTCGGCCGAATGCACCGGGATCAACAATTCGAACTTGAGCGCCTGCTCGACCTGACTCGCCGCCATCAGCTTGCCGCCGCGGCCGAAGAACGGGTCGCTGGCGTAATCGATGCGCCAGCTCAAGCCGAGCCGCGCCGCAAAGCCTTCGGCAAGCTTCATCCAGCGCCGGCGAAACGCGTCGATCTGCTCCGGCGTGCCGATCCGGACGTATTCGCGCATGCGGAACGACTGCAGGCGGTCGAGCATCTTCGACGGCTCGCGGCGAAAGCAATCGCAGGCGACATCGAACAACAACCCATCGGCCGGCAAGTCGCCGCGGCTCGCCGCCAGCGGATAGACCGGGTAGCAGGCGGCCGGGCTGAGCACGAGATCGGCTGCCGCCAATGACGGCGTCCAATCCTCGCCGGCTTCGTGGCGATCGACTGCGGCGCGAACTTCCGGCTCCTCGCCGCCAAGACAGCTGACGCAGCCGAGAAAATGCGGAAAGCTTTTCAGATAACCGGATTTCTCGACCTGACGCCGGCTCATCACCGGCGGAAACCGCAGCACTTCGGTGTTCGGGTCGCGGTACTGCGAAATCAGATCGGTCAGCCCATTGATTACCTGCTCGAAGGTCGCGGTGCGCGCGTAAACGCCGTCGATGCCGGACGGCAGCAGCAGCGCCTCGGCGATCGAATCGAGCGTACGCTCAGCATCGATGGGTTGCTTGAATGCGACATTCATTGCCGGAACGCCTCCTGTTCGGGCTGTTCGCCGCCCCTGTCCCGTTGATTTCTTCGGCCGCTAATCGCGCAGCGACGCCGGCGTGCCGGCGAGCAGCGACGCTGCCGCCACGTTGGCGAGGATGCGGTCGTTACTGATCATGATCGGCGCCGACAGCACGTCGCGCAGATGGCGGCCCATGGTGAAATCGCCGTCGTTGCGATAGCCGGCGAGGCCGCAGGCCTGCATCGCGCTCATCACCGTCGTGACCGCGAGTTCCGACGCATTGACCTTGTGCATGTTCATGCCGGTCTGGAAGTCGATGGATTCGAGCGTTTCCGCATCGGCCGCCTCGAACCGCTCAAGCGCCGCGGCGATCAGGCTGCGCAAGGTCCGCAGGCTCGCCAGCGCGCGCGTCAGATGCGCGGCGGCGGGCGGCAAGGTGCCGCCGGAGCGATGCGCCGCCTTGCGCACGAAAGAACGGGCGCGGTCGACGGCGGCGGCCGCGATCCCGGCCCAGGCGCCGCTCCACGCCAGGTGCGCAAACGGCATCATGGTGTGGCTGTGAATCTTCTCATAAGCCTCGGGCAGGATCTGCTCGCGCAGGCCCGTGGCGACGAGCTTGAAGCCGGCGCTGCAAGTGCCGCGCATACCGAGCGCGTCCCAGCCGTTGAGCCGCTCGAGCCGGTAATCGTCTTTCAGGAACGCGACCAGCACCTGGTCGGAGCTCGCCGCGTCGGCGGCGCGCCGCGCCGTGGTGACAATGCCGTCGGCGGCTTCGCCGTAAGAGATGACGGTGGCTTGGCGCTCGAGCGTGATGCGCGCCGCGCCGCCTTCGACCGGCGCCGCGCTGTTGCGCACGTCGCCGCCGGCTTGCCCTTCCGTGGTGGACGACGCCAGCAGCAATTGCTCGGCGCACAGGCGCCGCAGCAGGAGCTGGTGCCACGCGCTGCCGCGGCCGTGCCGGACCAGGCACGCCACCTTGGTCTGGTGCATGGCGTAAATCATCGCCGTCGAGGCACAGGCCTTGCCGAGCGCATAGCAGACATCGACCACGTCGGCCGTGCTCAAGCCTTCACCGCCCAGTTCGCGCGGCACCGCGATGCTCAACAGCCGTTCGGCGCGCGCCGCGGCGATCGCCTCGTGCGGAAACCGCGATTCGCGGTCGACGGCGATCGCATGCGCCGCCGCCACAGCCGCCACCTTGTCGATGCGACTGCGTAAATCCGTCGCCGGCAGTGCGCGCGCCGGGCTCGCGCCGCCGTTCAGGCCGCGCGGCGTGACGCGCTTGCGGCCGTTTTCCTGCATGCCGTTGATGGTCGCGGGATGAATGTTCATTGCTGCGCTCACGATTGAAAAAAGCTCGCTCGCGATCGGGCCTCGACAGCGATCCGTGTCGCTACAAGTACATCGGAAATGGCCAATTCATCGTATGTTTTAGTACAATTGCGTCCGTTCTTTCCCGTAAAGGTTACCAATCGAAAAGAGATTTCACGTAAATTTGCTTCGTGCGAGTCACGTTCGGTTAACGAGACGATGACATCACAACGATATACAGCAAGCGTGCACTTCGATAAGGACCACAAACGTGCTTGATCCCGCCGCAACGACCACGAGACAGCGCATCGCCGAGCTGGTGCGCCAGCTTCTGGCCAAGCGCGCCATCACGCGCAGCGTCGGCGACGACGATGAGCTCGGTGACAGCGGCCTGTCGTCGCTCGATATCGTCAATTTGATGCTGGCGGTGGAGAGCGAGTTCGACCTGAGCATTCCGGAGCGCGACATGCGGCCGGCAAATTTTCGCACCATCGCGCGCATCGAAGGGCTGGTCGCGGGCCTCGTGGAGCAGAGCGCCCCAGCCCACGGTTAAAGCGGCGCAGCCACGGCGAGCGTGGCAACGTTTCGAGAAAAAGCCCGGCCGGGAGATCCCGACCGGGCTTTTCATTCACCAGAGTTAGCGATGCAGGGTGCGCGCTACTGACGCTTGTAGCCGTTCTGGTTCTTCAGCACCTTCTGCGTATTGGCCTCACTGCCGGTCTTCTGACTGCTTTGATGGGTGCCGCTGCCGCCGCTCATGCCGGCGTTACGCGCCGGATTGCCCTGCTGAGCCAGCGCAAAAGACGACGCACCAACCGCAAGAGCCGCTGCAATCGCGAGGGTTTTCAAAGCTGACATCATATGTCTCCTCTTCGACCTCCCAGGTTCCAACGTTGGGCCCCGAACGCCCGTTCCTGATCTTTTTTGTGGAACAAGGGCTTCATTTTTGGAACCACTCCGCGCAGGCTGTCGTGGAACTGCGTTCCGCCCTCAAGCCGTGCCGTGCCATGACGCTCATCATCAACAATGCCGACGTCGCCAAGGTCTTGACCATGGAGACGACCATCGCGGCGCTCGAGGAGGCCTACCTTGCGCTCGCCGCGCGCGAGGCGGTGTGCCGGCCGCGCATCGACATCCGCATTCCGACCCGCGATCCGGCGAAGAATTATCAGTGGGGCACCATGGAAGGCGGCTCGACCGCTGGCTATTTCGCCATCCGCATGAAGTCCGACGTGATCTACGAGACGCGCTACAACGGCTCGATCACCCAGGAGAAATACTGCACGCGGCCGGGCCTCTATTGCGGCCTGGTTCTGCTCACCTCGACCGAAACCGGCGAGCCGCTCGCCTTCATCAATGACGGCCACCTGCAGCACATGCGGGTCGGCGCCGACGGCGGCATCGGCGTCAAATATCTGGCCAAGCCCGACGCCGCGGTGGTCGGCATGCTCGGCTCCGGCGGCATGGCACGCACCCACATGCGCGCGTTCACCTTGGTGCGCGACATCAAGAAGCTGCAGGTGTTCAGCCCGACACGTGAGAACCGCGAAGCCTTCGGCCGCGAGATGGCCGCGACCCACAACATCGAAGTGGAAGTCTGCGAGCGTCCCGAGGACATTTACAGAGGCGCTGACATCGTTGCCGGGTTGACCGACTCGGCAGTGTCGGTGCTCGACGGCAGCTTGCTGGAAAACGGCGCGCACATCGTCAATGTCGGCGGCACCGGCAAGCCGGACGACGCGAGCCTGCGCCGCGTCGACGTCTACCTGCGCTTCGGCGACGCGCCCGGGCCGGTCGGCAAGCCCGAGCTTGCGGTCGACGACGAGCATCTGGGCTACGAAGCGCGGCCCGAGCAGCCGAAATACGGCGACGGGCGCCGCGGCCGCACGCGGCACGGCAACATGCTGCCGGACAAACGCGTCACACTCGCCGATCTTGCTTCCGGCAAAGCCAAGGGCCGCACGAACGGCGAGCAAATCACCTATTCGGAGCGCGGCAATCTGCAGGGCGCGCAATTCTTCGCCATCGCCGGCAAGATCTACGAAGCCGCCAAGCAGGCCGGGCTTGGACGCGAAATTCCGACCGAATGGTTTTTGCAGGACATTCGGGATTGAGAGTCGTGGTCACGTCCGCTCGTCCCCGCGAAAGCGGGGACCCAGTCGGCTCGCTTAAGAGCAGGAGAACTCCACCTGGATTCCCGCTTTCGCGGGAATGAGCGGAGGGGTGCTCATCCCCGATAGCTCGGCGCCGACCAACCGACCAACGCGTCGGCGGGCGAACCCAAATCCGGCATCGGCGCCGGCGCCGGTTTGCTGACCGGAGCGGTGCCGCGCCAGCGCGCCACCACATTGGCGATGACCTGGTCGTTGATCGCAGCGGCGCCGCCGACCTCGCCGCCCCAGACCGCCTGGCTGCAGGGCAGGCATTGCCCCGGCAATTCCTCGAAGCGCATCCGCGTCACCGTCGGCACCGCGGCGCCGATCACCAGCGCCTCGCGGGTGCCGAGCGACGGCAGGAACGCCAGCAGCCGGCTTGCCGCGTCGGACACCGCCGCGCGCACGATCTTCTGATCGTCGTCGTGGCCGAGCCGCATGGCGAACACGGTCGAGCACTGCGAGATCAAGGTCGGATCGAGCTGATGCGGCCGCTGGGTGACGAGGCCGAGAAACACGCCGTGCTTGCGGCCCTCCTTGGCGATGCGCGACAGGCCCTCGCGCGCCGGGCGGAAGCCGACCGCGGGATCGGCGTTGGCGTAATTGTGCGCCTCCTCGCAGACGATGAGCAGCGGACTGAGCGCATCGCTCCAAACGCCGAAGTCGAACGCGAGCCGGAACAGCACCGATACGATGACGTCCACGGTCTCGGCCGGAAAGCCGGCAAGCTGCACCACCGCCATCGGCCGCTCGCCGTCCTTGAGCCGCAGCAGCTGGCAGAGAATTTCGACCATGCGGTCGCTGGTCTCGCCCGCATCCTCGAAGATGAAGGCGTAGCGCGGATTGCTGCGCACCGCATTGATGCGCATCAGCAGCCGCTGGTATTGCACGGCGAGGTCGCCGTTCTCGAGCTTGCCCATGCGGGTCTCGGCGGCCGCGACCACGTCCTCGAACCGATACGGCACGGGCGTGTCGACGGTGTGGCGGCTCGTCTCGGACTGCGCCGGCCGATAGCTCGTGCGCAGCACGCCCTTGGCGCGGGCATATTCGGTCTTGGCCGCCGGAATGAGCTCGGCCAAGAGCGCGATCTCGTGCTCGGCACGCACGCGCGCGCCGAAGACGATCTGGACGATCTCGTCGAAATTGAGCAGCCAGAACGGCAGCTTGAAATTGCCGGGGCCGAAAATTTGCGCGCGGTCTTCGAAGCAATCGGCGTATTCGTTGTGCGCGTCGATCAGGAGCATGCGCAGATCGCTGTGGCTCGCCATGACCTTGCGCAGGATCAGCGCCAGCGCGCTGGACTTGCCCGATCCGGTCGAGCCGACGATGGCAAAATGCTTGCGCACCATTTCGGCCGCATTGATGCTTGCGGCGATCGATGCGTCCTGCTGCAGCTCGCCGATCGTGACGTGGTCCGGATTTTCCAGGCCGAAGATGATGCGCAACTCTTCGCCGCCGATCGGCACCACAGCGCTGCCGATGGTCGGATAAGCGCGGATGCCGTTCTCGAAGCGCTTGACGCCCGACGCATCCATCGCGATCTCGCCGAGCAGATCGATGCGCCCGCGCACGCGGCCATGCTGTTCGCCGGCTGCGGCATCGGCGGCGATTTCACACAACGTGCCGACGGCGAGCGCGCCCGCGGTCCTGACGCCGACCAGCGCGCCGATGGTCGGCAGAGTGTCGGCAGCGCCTTCGGCCGCCGCCGTCAGGTCCGCGCTCGCTTGCGACCCGGTCACCGCGACGACGCGGCCGAGCACTGCGCCGCCCGGCGCGGCATGCTCTTGATTGTCGGGGGCAATGGAAAGTTCGCTGCCGGCGATGCAATCCAGCACGTGAGCGCGATCGAGATTTTGCATGTGGAACCTCGCGCCCACTCTGCGCAACAAGGTCTAAAATTGCGATAAAAACCGGCGCCGCAAGCGTGCTGCCGCGGCGCCGCACGGGTGCGGATTCGACTGCAGGGTTAATGAACCTCCGCGGGAATCGTGCGAAATCGAACGATTTAGGCGGGTACTCACAAATCAGATGAGCAACGTCTGCTTTCAGGTCGACATCCGCCAGACAGTACCAAGTGTCGGCTCAGGACCCACCTCAGAACTCATGCATCGCGCAATGTAAGCAATTCACAGGGACGGCATCGTGTCACATTGCAGATGCTAACAGGCGACCGAATGCTGCTCAGAGGGCGACATACATAAAGGAGGGCGAAATGTTTCGAACAGCTGCGATTGGTGCGATCTTGGCCTTGAGCCTTACTTCGACAATCCAGATCGCCAACTCGGAGGATGCCGCTCCGAAAGGCAACAAGGGGTTCACAGCCAGCAACACTACAGTTGTCGATCTCGGCCCCGAAATTGAGGGCATGGCGGGCAGGCAACTGAGGATGCGCATGCTCACCATCGAACCAGGTGGCTATATCGGCCTTCATAGCCACAAAGATCGGCCGGCTGTGGTCTACTTCATGCAAGGCACCGACGAAGTTGGTCAGGCTGATGGCAGCAAGAAAATCATGCATCCTGGTGACACGTCGACGGCCACGAAGGACACCACGCATTACCATCGGAACGTCGGCAACGACAAAGTCATCCTAATTGCTGTCGATGTGTTTCATCCTGCCAAGTAACTCGCGGTGTTCGATCTCCAAGTCCGCAAGGCGCGTGGCTTGAAAATCCTGCCTGATCTTCTTGGCATCATCGTGTGTCGATTGAGCCTTGTCGGCACATCGCATTAAGCGGATGTCCTCGCCTGAGACGGGATGTCCGCTTTGTGCCGCTTCGCCAAACTGGTCTTTCCTCGGCAAGTTCGGCGGTGACGCGCTTCCAGTGCGCGGATTTACGCCGAGCACCGCCACGCTGCGTTACATCGCGTTCGCTGCAAGACTATGAGGGACACCGGTTAGCCGCCGCGCAGCGGCGCCGGCTGCTCGGCCAGCATCGCCTTGATCGCAATCCGCGTGGCGGCGACGTCGAGGCCATGCTTTTGCACGAGGTCGTTGCAGTCGGCCAGGATCGCATCGGCGTCCTGCATGATCTTCAGCCGCTTGTAGTGATCGTCTTCGTGCACTCCCATGCTGGCGCCGACGATCTCGTACATGTTGACGATGCGGAACGGCCAGTCGCGTTCGTGCGCGCACAGGGCGCGGTGATCGGAATGGTAGACCGCAACCAGGGCATCGATGCCGGCCGCCGCCGCGGCGGCAAGCTCGGCTTCATCGAGTTCGCGCCGATATTGCGGCAGCACTTTGAGGTTATTGCTCTGCAGGCCGACCGCCGGCTGGTGCAGGTCGACGATCTCGATGCCGGGCACGGCGCGCAAAATCTCTTCGGCCGCTTCGACCACGCCGTGAATGCCCGGATGACGATGCAGCGCGACGCGCATCGCCACGCGCTCGCGCAGCATCGGGCGCAGCCGGTCGAGGTTGTTGCGCAGGTAGAGCGTGAACGGCGTCATCTCGAACGGTTTTGCGCCGCGCATCCGCTCGAGCGTCGGCAGCGTGGTCTCGCCGAGCTGGACCTGGCACGACGGGCACCACGACACCACCTGCTTCGACTTGCTCTGCGCCAGCTTGTCGATCGAGTTCTCGCCGACCCGGCCGGAGGTCGCGACGTCGCCGGTGCGGATCTGCAGCACGCCGCAGCAGTGCGAGGGGCCGCCCATCACCTCATAGCTCGCGCCGAGCGCGTCCATGATGTCGAGCGCCAGCAGCGCAATGTGCGGGGTCTTGAGCACGTTGCAGCCGGTGTAGAAGACGAAGTCCGGCAGCTCGCCATCGGTGGCCGGGCTCTTTGCCCCCTGCCCGAGCCGGGCCAGCAGCGCGTCGTCGAGCTGCAGGCGGGACAGATGGCTCACGTCGCGCGCCACGGTGCGAAAACTTTCGACGCCGCCACGGCGCTGCGTCGTCGCGTCGTTCTTCGCCTGCGCCATGGCGACCCGCGCCATGTTGAGCAGGAAGCGCGGGTTGACGCCGTAGTCGCAGGCCTTGATGCAGTCGCCGGAGAGCAGACAGGCCTTGGCCCATTTGCGCGCCGCCTCGTTGCCCTCACCCTGCCGCAGGATGTCGATGACGCCGCCGATGACGGCAGCGGGATTGACGCGCGCCTCGGTGCCTAGTCCGGCGGGTCCGGTGGTCGGACACGCTTCGACGCATTTGCCGCAGCGCGTGCAGGCGTCGAGCATGTCGTCGACGCGGGCTTGCAGGGCCGATTCGAAGGTCTCGGTCATGACCCTATGGTAATGCCGCCGGGGGCCGGATTGAAGGCCCCGCAGCCGCGATGTAAGACGAAAGACCCTGCCAAATGCCCGGCGGTCCTTCTTGAGATCGGCGCCGGGCATGTCTGTGAATCATGTCTGTGAATGAGGATTGTCATGGGTGAATTCGCCATAGGTCAGCCGGTGCCGCGCTTCGAGGACCCTCGCCTCATCCAGGGCGGCGGCCGCTATGTCGCCGACATGGCGTTTCCCGGCATGGCGCACGGCTATGTGCTGCGCTCGCCGCACGCCCATGCGCGCATCCGCGCGATCGATACGGCCAAGGCCAAGGCGGCGCCGGGCGTGCTCGCGGTGCTGACCGGCGCCGACTACAAGAAGGCCGGCTTCGGCGATCTGCCGGTTCCGGGCGGGCTCAAGCGCCGCGACGGCCAGCCCGGCTATAAGCCGCGCTATCCGGCTTTGGTCGAAGACCGCGTGCGCATGATCGGCGATTACGTCGCCTTCGTCATCGCCGAGACCTACTACCAGGCGGTCGACGCCGCCGAGCTGATCGAAGTCGATTACGAGCCGCTGCCCGCGATCGTGTCGACCGGCGATGCGGTCAAGCCGGGCGTGCCGCTGGTCTGGGGTGATTGTCCGAACAACATCGGCTTCATCCAGATCGAGGGCAACAAGGAGGCGACCGACGCCGCCTTCGCCAAGGCCGCTCACGTCGTCAAACATCACTTCGTGGTCAATCGCGTCACCGCCGCCGCCATGGAGCCGCGTGGCTCCATCGGCGTGTTCGATCCCACCGAGGGCCGCTACACGATCTATACGACCTTGCAGCGCACCAACGTGTTTCAGACCGAGCTTGCCAATTACGTCCTGAAAGTGCCGGACAACAAGATCCGCGTCGTCGCCGGCGACATCGGCGGCAGTTTTGGCATGAAGTCGGCCGTGTACAACGAGGTGGCGCTGGTACTGCTCGGCGCCAAGATCACCGGCCGCCCGGTCAAATGGGTGGCGACGCGCTCGGAATCGTTTCTGTGCGACGCGCAGGCGCGCGACAACGTCACCGAGGCCGAGCTCGCGCTCGACAAGGACGGCAACTTTCTCGGCTTTCGCGCCAGGATCATCGCCGCCATCGGCGCCTATCTGCAGGTCGGCATGCAGGCCTTCACCGGCAATCTCGGCACGCTGGCCGGCGTCTATCGCACGCCGGCCTCGCACATCGACGTGACTGCGGTGTTCACCCACACCCAGCCGGTGCGGCCGTATCGCGGCAACGGCCGGCCCGAGGCCGCCTACATCATCGAACGCATGGTCGACCTTGCCGCCGACGAGACCGGCATCGATCCGGCGGAGCTGCGCCGCCGCAACACCATTCCGCCGAGCGCGATGCCGTTCAAGACCAGCGTGACGTTCACGTACGATTGCGGCGAGTTCGAAAAGAACATGGACCTCGCGCTCGAAGCCGCGGAGAAGAAAAGCTTCGAGACGCGCCGCGCCCAATCGCGCAAGCACGGCAAGCTGCGCGGGCTGGGCTTCTCCAACACCATCGAGCGCTCGGCGGCGGCCGGCCTCGAAGGCGCCGAGATCCGCTTCGACCGCACCGGCACGGTGTCGATCTTCTCCGGCAGCATCACGCAGGGCCAGGGTCACGAGACCGCGTTCAAGCAGATCGTCTGCGACAAGCTCGGCCTCGACCCCAACGACGTCACCTACATCCAGGGCGACACCGACCAGGTGTTCTTTGCCGAAGGAACCGGCGGCTCACGCTCGGCGACGTTCTCCGGTGCGGCCTTCACCATGGCGGCCGACAAGGTCGAGACCAAGGCCAAGGGCATCGCCGCCAAGATGCTGCAAGTCGACGTTGCCGACATCAAGTTCGCCGACGGCGTGTTCTCGAGCCAAAAGACCAATCAGACGCTGACCATCAAGGAAGTGGCGAAAGCCTCGCTCGATCCGAAGAACCTGCCGGACGGCATGGAGCCCGGCCTGATCGAGAAGGCGATCTATACCGGCAAGGTGGCGAGCTATCCGAACGGCTGCCACGTCTGCGAGCTGGAAATCGACGAGGAGACCGGCGAGGTCGAAATCCTGCGCTACAACGTGGTCGACGACGTCGGCACCGTGATCAATCCGCTGTTGCTGCACGGTCAGGTCGACGGCGGCGTCGCCATGGGCATCGGCCAGATCCTCATGGAGGACATCAAGTTCGACGAGCAGGGCCAGATGCTCACCGGCTCGTTCATGGACTACGCCATGCCGCGGGCGAGCGATCTCGTCGGCTATCACGTCGAGAGCAACCCGGTGCCGACCAAGACCAACCCGCTCGGCGTCAAGGGTGCCGGCGAAGCCGGCTGCGTCGGCGCCATGCCGGCGGTCGCCAACGCGCTGGTCGACGCACTCTCTGTGCTCGGCATCAAGAACGTCGCCATGCCGGCCACGCCCGAAGTGCTGTGGCGCGCCATCCACGAAGGCCGGGCGAAGGGGGCGTAGCGATCAAACAACGGCCACGCACTGGATCTCCAGCAGCATTTCCGGCAGCGCGAAGCCGGCGACGGTGATGGCGGCGCTGGCGGGGAAGTCCTTGCCGAAGATCTGGACGCGCAGCTCGGTCATGCGCGTGGTGTAGCGCGCGTCGATCAGGAACACCGTCATGGTGACGATGTCGGCGAGCTTGGCGCCGGCTTCGGCCAGCGTCTTTTCGATGTTGCGGAAGGTCTGGCGGACCTGGGCGTCGAAATCGCCGGCGAGCGATTTGCCGGCATCGTCGACCGCACCGGTGTGGCCGGCGACCCAAATGGTTCTGGCCGCGCCTTCGGTGATCACCGCCATCGAATAGGCCCGGCTCTCCGCCCGCGCGCCGCGCACGAATGATTTGTTCATGTGCTTTTCTCCCAATGTCGTCATTGCCGGGCTTGACCCGGCAATCCATGCTGAGAGCCGGCATGACCGAGTCTGCCGGCTGGACTCCTGACAAGCCAATGCGCAGCATGGACCGCCGGGTCAAGCCCGGCGGTGACGAGGTGGAGTAAGCGTCAAAATGGAAACGGCCGCGCCGGGCCCCGCGCCGCTTGCCGGCATCCGCGTGCTCGAGTTCGCCCATACCATCATGGGCCCGAGCGCCGGTCTGATCCTCGCCGACCTCGGCGCCGACGTCATCAAGGTCGAGCCGGTCGGCGGCGATACGACGCGGCGGCTGCCCGGCTTCGCCGCCGGCTTCTTCGGCACCTTCAATCGCAACAAGCGCAGCATCGCGGTCGATCTCAAATCCGACGACGGCCGCGCGCTGGTGCATCGGCTGGCACAACGCGCCGATGCCGTGATCGAGAACTACGCGCCCGGCACCATGGACCGGCTCGGCTGCGGCTATGACGATCTGGCGAAGAGCAATCCTCGGCTGGTCTACTGCGCGCTCAAAGGCTTTCTCTCCGGCCCGTACGAGCATCGCCCGGCGCTCGACGAAGTGGTGCAGTTCATGGCGGGCTTAGCCTACATGACCGGGCCGCCCGGCAAGCCGCTGCGCGCCGGCACCTCGGTGGTCGACATCATGGGCGGCGCCTTTGCGGTGATCGCCATCCAGGCGGCGCTGCGCGAGCGCGAGCGCACCGGCCGCGGCCAGCTCGTGAAATCGGCGCTGTTCGAGTCAACCGCGTTCCTGATGGCCCAGCACATGGCCGGCCAGGCGATCACCGGGCGCGAGCCGCCGCCGATGCCGGCACGCGAGGGCGCCTGGGCGGTCTACGAGCCGTTCGCCACCGCCGACGGCGAGCAGATTTTCGTCGGCATCACCAGCAATCGGCAGTGGCAGCGTTTTTGCGAGCAATTCGGCCGGCAGGACTTGTTGGACGATCCGGCATACGCCACCAACGAAGACCGCGTGCGGCAGCGCCCGACCTTGCTGCCGACCGTCGCCGCCATCGTGGCAAAGCACCGACGCGACGAGCTTGCCGAAACGTTCGACCGCATCGATATTCCGTTTGCGCCGGTCGCCCGGCCCGCCGATTTGTTCGACGATCCGCAGCTCAATGCCGGCGGCCGTATGCTGGACGTGGCGCTATCCGGCGGCGTGGCCACGAAATTGCCGCCGCTGCCGGTCGAGTTCGGCGAGCAGACGCCCGGATTGCGGCGCCAGCCGCCGGCTGTCGGTGAGCATACCGCCGAGATTCTCGGCGAGCTTGGGCTTGCGAATGCCGAGATTGAAGCGCTCGAGAAGCGCGGGATCATCGCCGTACATGTAGGCTCCGAGCAGCAAGCGAAGAGAAACAAATGAGCGATCTGCCGAAACGCGTCGACATCAGCGAAGAAGGCCCGCGCGAAGGCTTTCAGTTCGAGAAGGGGCCGATCGCCACGGCGCGGAAGATCGCGCTGATCGACGCGCTGTCGCAGACCGGGCTCAGGCACATTCAGATCGTCTCTTTCGTCAATCCGAAGAACGTGCCGGGCATGGCGGATGCCGACGAGGTCGTCGCCGGTATTACGCCCCGCCCCGGCGTCGCTTACACGTCGCTCTGGCTCAACGAAAAAGGCTTTGAGCGCGCGCTGACCCACGGCAACCGGCTGGCGCTCGGCGGCACGATCCAGCTCTGCGCCTCGGAAAAATTCCTGCAGCGCAACCAGAACCGCACCGCCGCCCAGCAGCTCGCCGGCCAGCACGCGATCGTCGAGATGTACAAGGCGAACGGCGTCGCGGTCGAGCGCGGCAGCATCATGGCGGCGTTCGGCTGCAATTTCGAGGGCGACATTCCGGTCGAGCGCGTGGTGGCGCTGGTCGGGCAAATTCTCGACGTGGCGCGAGAGCACGGCGTCGGCCTCAAATACGTGACACTCGCCGACACCATGGCGTGGGCGACGCCGCTCTCGATCAAGCGCGTGGTCGGCGCATTGCGCGAACGCTGGCCCGACCTCGACATCGCGCTGCACCTGCACGACACCCGCGGCATGGCGATTGCCAACGCCTATGCGGGCCTCGAAATGGGCGTGACGCGCTTCGATTCATCGGTCGCCGGCCTCGGCGGCTGCCCGTTCGCCGGCCATCACGGCGCCGCCGGCAACGTGTGCAGCGAGGATCTGGTCTTTCTCTGTCACGAGATGGGCATCGAGACCGGTATCGATCTCGACGCGCTGATCGAATGCGCGCACCTCGCCGAGGACGTGGTCGGCCATCCGTTGCCCGGCTCGGTGATGACCGGCGGTACGCTCGCGAAGTATCGCGCGTAACCCTACGCCCGCTCCAAAATCTTCCAGATGCCGCT
>DASRET010000072.1:0-21303 GCA_035651875.1 Xanthobacteraceae bacterium | reverse complement strand
CCTCGTCTACTACAACAACCACAGGCCCCATCAGGCCCTCGCAGGACTGACCCCAAAGGCGTTCGCTGACACCAAAGCCAACCCAACTCGATCAGCGAATTAGTGAACATGCACAATTGCGAGCGAAGCGAAGCAATCCAGAGCGGCGGTGCTCCGCTCCTGGATTGCTTCGTCGCGGAGCTTGTCATCGGGCCGGCCACTTCGGGCCGGACCCGTTGGCTCCTCGCAATGACGCGAAAAGTTACGGCGCGTTGACGATGCCGCGGCACGCCGCTGGCAATTTGGCGAGCGTGATCTGGTGCTTCGGCGGGGTCGGTGTCGCCGGCGGCTTCGGGTGCAGCACGCCTTCGCTGAACCAGTAATCGAGCGCGTGGCCGCAGCCGTCGCCCGCCGGCACCGGCGGCTGCGCCTTGCACTCCGGGCTGTCGGGCGGGCAGGCGAGGCGAACGTGAAAGTGTTCGGCGTGGCCCCACCACGGCCGCACCTTGGCGAGCCAGGCGCGGTCCGCGCCGGCTTCGCTGCACATTTCCTTCTTGATCGCCGCGTTGACGAAGATGCGGGTCACCGCCGGATCGTTGGCGGCCTCGCGCACCACCGCGGTATGCGCCGGCGTCCACACTTTGCGATCGACGTCGAGGCCGCTCGGCTCGACCATGTTGGTGGCGCCGGTGAGCTCGCGCTCCTCGCGCGACAGCACGTGGTCGGGCATCGGCGTGAACCAGATGTCGGCATCGAGGCCGATCTGATGGCTGGCGTGGCCGCTGATCATCGGCCCGCCGCGCGGCTGCGACATGTCGCCGACCAGGAGCCCGTTCCAGCCGTCCTTCTTGGCTTTCCTGCCGAGCCGTTCGAGGAAACCGATCAGCTTCGGGCTGCCCCAGTTTCGGTTGCGCGACAGCCGCATGACCTGCCAGTCCGGCCCGGTGATCGGCAGCGCCTCGCCACCGCCGAGGCAACCGTCCGCATAGCCGCCGATCGAGCGCGCCGGTCCCGGCGTCGGCGCGGTCCTGCGCGCAAACAATTCGCGCGCTGGCGTGTCCGGCGCATCCGGATTGGCAAGCGGCGGAAGCGGTTGCGGATTGAGCGAGCCGGGCGGCGTCAGGTCGATGGTGCTCGCCGCGCGCTTGGCCTGCGCGTCGGCCTGCTGCATCAGTGCCGCCCCGGCCGCGAGCAGAACGACAACGAACAGCGGGCGCGTCAAAGATGGCATTGGGGTCTCGTCGACTTTTGCGCGGCGGCCTGTGCGACTCACGCGCTTAACCTAAACGCTTGGCGGTTTCGTGGCTCGCAGTATTTTTCGGCGGTGCAGATTGCCGCACGGAATGAGTCATCGAAGGCCGGCCGATTAACTGTCGTGCCGTTGTTTGCTTTACAAGCGCCGCTGCGCGGCTCAGATAACCCACGGGCGGAGAGGCATTCGAGGGTTTCGCAATGCCGCGCGTGTTTTGTGCGGGCGCACTGCTTGCGCTCGTCGTCCTCTGCTCCGCCGCCGACCAAGCCAAAGCCGCCATTCTGGTCCAGATCAGCCGCGCGACGCAGACCATGCAGGTCACCGTCGACGGCATGCCGCGCTACAGCTGGCGCGTCTCGACCGGGCGACGCGGTCTCGCCACGCCGGCCGGCACCTTCCATCCGCACAGCCTGGCGCGGTCGTGGTTCTCGCGCAAATACTACAATTCGCCGATGCCGCATTCGATCTTCTTCCACGGCGGCATCGCCATCCACGGCACCTACGAGACGGCGTGGCTCGGCCGTCCGGTGTCGCACGGCTGCGTGCGGCTCCTGCCGGGTGCTGCCGCCACGCTGTTCGCCCTGGTGCAGCGCGAGGGCATGCAGGCCACCACCATCGTGGTGCATTGACCTTCGTTCATTCCCCCGCAATCGCCTTGGCGCGGGCCGCGAGATCGGCGGGCGTGGCGTAGAGCGCCGCAATGTCGCGCGCGACCTTTGCGCCATCCAGCGGCGTGACCGAAAGGTGCAGCTTCTCGGCATCGCTCAAGAACGCCGGATCGGCCACCGTGGCGTCGAAAGCGCGGCGCAACGCCGCGAGCCGCGGCTCCGGCACGCGGCCCGAAACCATGAACGGCCGGCCGATCTGCTCCGGTCCCATCAGGAAATCGAACACCGCGCGGTCGCTCGGGTTTTTCAGAAGATCGCCGGCGAACGGAATTTTTTCGTCCATGCCCGGCAGCAGGGTCGGCGACAGCCGTGTGACGATGCTGATCTTGCGGTCGCCGAGCCAATCCGCCGGAATCGCGGTCCAGCCGCCGCAATCGCCGTCGACTTCGCCTTTCTCGACCGCCAGCCGCTTCGCGGCGCTGCCCGGATAACCCTGCACCTCCTTCACCGGCAAGCGAAAGAGCTCGCGCAGCATCGACGTATCGACATTGCCGGCGGTGCCGCGCGCCGAAGCGGCGAACACGAGCTGCTTGCGCGCCGCAAGGTCCTGCCAGTCGCGCACACCGGTCGTGTGCCAGAGATAGCAGACGCGCACGTCGGCGCTGACATTGCCGATCCAGCCGTAATGGCGGAAGTCGACCTTGACGCGCTGCGGCGAGGCGATCGCCTCGGTCAGAAGTCCGGACGAGAACGTGCCGAGCGCGGTGCCGTCGGCGGGCAGCGAATCCAGATACAGCACCGACTTCAAGCTGCCGGCGCCCGGCACGTTCTCGACCACGATGGCGGGCGCGCCGGGCAGATGACGCGGCAGGTGCCGTTGCACCAGCCGCGCATAGGCGTCGGCGCCGCCGCCCGGCGGCAGGCCGACGATGATCTTCAGCGTTTTGCCGGCGAAGAACGACGCCGGGTCTTCGGCGGCGGCTGGACCGGTGAGCGCACCAAACAACAATCCGCTCGTCCCCGCGAAAGCGGGCACCCAGAACAAAATCTTTCGGAGCAAGCCGCCCCTGGATTCCCGCTTGCGCGGGAATGAGCGGGAAGGGTGCCGGCCCAGCTTCACGCCGTGACCGGCTGCCGCTGATCGGCCGGCGGGCGATAAAGCTCGTCGCCCATGGACGAGGTCACGCCTTCGCGCTTGAGCGTCTCTTCGTATTCCTTGCGCAGGAACGGATCCTCGAGCCAGTACGGGATCGCGGTGCCGCCCTCGGTGACGTCGATGGCGCCCTCGTCGGTGTCCTTCTCGCCCGGCACGCCGGCTTTGTCCTTGCGGTGATTGTTGGGGCCGTACCAGCCGATCAGCCGCAGCGGCTCCTTGCTGATGCCGAAATGGGCGTGGAACCAGTCGCCGCCGTACGGCGCCGCGGTGACGAGCCCGACCGGCTCGTAGTCCTGGCGGTAGACGTTCTGGGTCTTGCCGTCCTTCCACGGCGTCATGCCTTCGCTGCGCGGCCACGTATAGGTGTAGCCCTTGCCCTTCAGGCAAACCAATATGGCGGCCGACATGTGGGCGTGCGCTTTCGAGTAGCGGCCGGTCTTGTGCTCGCCGACGAAGCCGTAGAACACGTTGTTGGCCATGCCCGGCTCGACCCGGGTGTAGCCGGGCGAGCGGCGGTTATCGAGATAGAGGTCGGCATTCATGATGTCGGGGATGAAATTGCTCTTGCGCAGCGCGAGCCCGCGCACCGGATCGGGCACGATGTCGTCCTTGGCCTTGAAGAAGTCCGCAGCTCCGTCGAAGCGTGACGGGAAGCTGGCCGTGCAATTGAAGATCCAGTCGCGGTCGCGAAACAGGTTCATGACGTTCGGCGCCGTGCTGGCGACCAGGATAAGTGCCGGCGACGACGCCGCGTTGATGATGCGGTGATTGGTGTTGAGCGGGATCGAGAACATCGAGCCGCGCTGCCATTCGAAGCTATGCGGCTTGGCCTGGCCGTCGGCCCAGATTTCCGTGGTGCCGCGGCCCTCGACCACCACCATGATCTCTTCGTACATGTGCTTTTCGGGATTGAGCGCGCCGGCCCCCGGCACCTCGACCACGTAGCAGCCCCACTTGCCCTCGGTGCCGTAGAGCTGGATGAAGGTGCCGCGGCCGCCCATCCGGGCCCACGGCTTGAGCGGCATGTCCTGCACCCGGCGCACGCCGATGCCGCGGAAGATCGGCACGCCCTGTTCCTCCATGTAATCGTCGTAGGGCGTATTCGGCCGCTTCCAGGCGCCGTAGCCGGCGTTCTTGAAGCCTTCGGGTTCGTGCCAATGATCGCCGGTCACTTCGTGCATCGTGCTGCTCTCCCTAAACGCAATCTGCCTGGTGCGCCCGGCAAATTGTCGCAATAAGCGGCGCCGCTCACAAGCGCCCTTTCATCCGCCAAGCGCGGGGCGGCGATGCCCCAGCGCATTCGTTGGCGCCGCCCCTTTTTGCCGCCGCCCCTTTTGCCTCCGCCCCGGCGACAGAGGTGAAGAGTGCCAAGATTGCTCTCGCAGGGTGTGCCGCCTCGGAGCCTTGCCGGCAATCAGGGAAAATAGCAGGCGATATGCGGCGCGGATGTCTGGCGACGCAGTTTAGAACTATTCGCGTTCTCACCTCAGACATTGTTTTTTAGAACGACAGAAAACTACAAAATAGAATATCTCTAATACTTGCCCATTTTTCTTGACGCAAAGATCAAAGGCGGCGATGCATTTGCGGGGAGTTCATTTGGGGTGGTTCATGCTTCGCTTTTCTCAACGGTCCAACAAGTCGGCAGGCCAAGCGCGCTGGCGCCGTCGTGCCGCGGTGCTTCTCGGCGCGAGCAGCATCGTGTTCGGCGCGGCCGCCGCGGCCCGCGCGCAGGACGATTCGGCGTTTCACGAGATCGAGACCAAATACATTTTCGGCAGCTTCACCATCGGCTCCTCGACAGGGATCGAGGGCGAGAAATCGTTCGAGTCGGAAAATCTCATCAGTCTCGGCAAACGCGGCGGCCGCTACGGCGCGCTGCAAAGCGTGCTTGAATTCGAATACACGCCGAATCAAACCTCGCAGATCGAATTCGGCCCGATCATCTCCGCCTACGACATCCGCGGCGTGCCCGGGCTCGACGACCGCACGTCGGCGGGCATCGGCGGCTTCGAAGCGGAATTTCGCTCGGTGCTGCTCGACCGCGGCACGCTGCCGCTCGCCGTGACGCTCGCCATCGAGCCTGAGTTTCACAACATCGACGAGACCAGCGGCGCCCAGGTGACCAATTACGGCCTCGAGACCAAGCTCGAAGCCGACGCCGAGCTGATCAAGAACCGGCTCTATCTCGGCTTCAATTTGCTCTACGAGCCCGAAACCACGGGCAACGAGTTCGGCGGCTGGGACGACGAATCGACGATCGGCGGCTCGGTGGCGCTGGCCTGGCAGGTCATTCCCAACGTCGCGATCGGCGCCGACCTCTGGTACTTGCGCCATTACGACGGGCTGACATTTCGCACCTTTACCGGCGACGCGGTCTATCTCGGCCCGACGCTGTACTGGAAGATCGACCGCAAGATGCTGCTGAGCGCCGCGTGGGAAACGCAGATCGCCGGCCACGAGGTCGGCGTACCCGGCCCGTTCGATTTGACCGATTTCTCGCAGACGCGCGCGCGCCTGTTGTTCGAGTACGAATTCTGACGTGTCTTGTTCGTCGACGGAGGATTGATGATGACGAAATTTGCAGCGACGCGGCGCGGCTTTATGGCCGTCGTGCTGATGACAATGGCGCTGCTGCCGACCGGCGGCGGCGCGTCGGCGCAGCAGGCGGCTTCCGTGTCAATTTCGGTCAAGGGCGGCCGCTTCTTGCCGAGCGAGATTCATGCGCCGGCTAACCGGCCGCTGACCATCAGCGTGAAGAACCTCGACGGCGCCGCGATCGAGTTCGAAAGCGTGTCGCTGCGGGTCGAGAAGATCGTCACGCCCGGTGCCCAGGGCGCCGTGCGGGTGCGGCCGCTCGCGCCCGGCCGCTACGAATTTTTTGACGATTTCCACCAGCAGACCAGGGGCACGCTGGTGGTGGAGTAGCGCCGTAGCGCGGACGGTCGCCTATGCGCGCTGCAGGCGGCCGGACCGCAGCCAGTCGATCGCGTCGTCGAGCCGATCGTCGCCCCAGAACAGCTCACGACCGACCGTGAAGGTGGGCGAGCCGAAAATGCCCAATTCTCTCGCGGCATCGGTTTCCGCGCCAAGCAGCGTCTTCGCCGCGTCGCCGGCCGCGAGCTTCAGCACGCGCTCGGGATCCTGGCCGATGTCGCGCAGGCTCGCCGACAGGTTCGGCTCGCTACCGGTCTCCTGGCCAAGCTGAAACCAGTGCCGATAGGCGGCGCGCACGAAATCGGCGCCCCAGCCCTCGCTCATGCCGACACTGGCGACCAGATTGGCGACGACCGAATGTTTGACTGGATAGGGCGCCGGCAACCGCGCCGGGATGCCGTACATGCCGGCGCGGCGCTCGATGTCCCGCCACATGTAGGCCGACTTGGCCGGTTTGTCGGCGAACGGCACGTGGTTCATCTCCTGCAGGATGACCAGCAGATGAAACGGCCGCCAGCGGAACGCGACGCCGCTGGACTTCTCGATTTCGCCAAGGCGCATGACGCTCAAGAACGAATACGTGCTGCCCATGGTGAACCAGAAATCGATTCGAGCAGCTGCCATTGTGGGCCTCCGTCAGCCATAGGACGGCGCGTCACAGCGCCTTGGCGGCTTCCTGCCAGCGTTGCGCGGCGGTGGGGCTGGCGACGATGTCGTCGACGTTGGCGAGCTTGATCCGGTCGCGCACCAAGCCCTTGTAGAAGTCGGCCTTCGACACCGGCGGCACGTCGGCGATGATGGTCCAGCTCTCGCCGCCGTCGAGGCTCTCGAACACCTGGCCGTCGGTGTCGGCGGCATGGAGCGAGAAGCCGCCCTCGTGCACCTCGATGGTGAGCGCCGAGAACAGCGCACGCTGGCCGTTCGGCAGCCCGCCAAGGAGGCGCTGCCAGGTCTTGCCGGCATCGCGGCTGCGGAAGATTTTGCCCCGCGCGCGGCCGAGCTCGTACCAATGCACCGGCCAGCCGACGCCGGCCGACATGAACAGGAGATCGGGCTGGTCCGGATGCAGCACCACGGCGTCCGGATAATTGGCGTCGGCCGGCATCGGCAGGCGATGGAAGCTGGCGCCGCCGTCATCGCTTGCCATCATGCCGACGATGCCGTTGGCGATGATGATGCGGTTCGGTCGCGCCGGATGCACCAGGATGCGGTGGATGTCGCACTCGCGCGGATCGGGATCGACCGGCAGCTCGCGAAAGCTTTGGCCGAAATCGTCTGACACCTGCAGCGAGCCGATCTCGACGCCGACCCATAGCCGGTCGCGGTCGAGCACGATGTCCTTGATGTGGCCGATGCGCGGCGGCGGCGGAAAGGTCCAGTGCGGCACTGAGGCCGCGTTGCGGAATGCCGGCAGTTCGCGCCAGCGCTCGCCCTTGTCGTCGCTGACATAAAGGTGCGCCGGCAGCGCGCCGGCGAAGACCACTTCGCGGCCTTGCAGAACGCCGGCCCGCGTCGACCAGAATTCGTGGTGCGCGAGGCCGTCGTTGATCCAGCGCCACTTGATGCCGCCGTCGTCGCTCCGCGCCATGCCGACGCCGCGTGTCGAGGCAAACAGCGTGCCGTCGTCGAGCGCCGCCACGCCGGACACGAACACGCCCTGCAGCGCGCGGTGTTTCAAGCTCCAGCCGCGCGCCGATTTCTGCAGGAGCGCCACGCCGTCGACCGTGCCGACCGCGATGGTCTCGGACGCGCTCTTGCTGCGCTGAATATTGGTGCCGCCGTTCGACAACAGGATCATGGGGATGCTCGCTGTGCTGCGGCTTATTTTTATCGCGGAATGCGCAGGCGCTCAATGCGCCCGGCCCGACGCGATTTGGTCGGCGCTTTCCCGGGCGCAGCGCGAGGCAGTCGCGCGCGGCGCTACTTGCCGACGCCCATCAAATGGTTCGGCAGCCAGGTGGCGATTTCGGGAAAGACGCACAGAATGACGATCGCCAGCATCATGCAAAGCACGTAGGGCAGCGTCCCCCACATCACCTCGACCACCGGCACATCCGGCGCGATGGCGTTGACGATGTAGATGTTGAGCCCGACCGGCGGGTGAATGAGGCCGATTTCCATGTTGCTGGTGAGGATGACGCCGAACCAGATCGGATCGAAGCCCGCCGCGGTGATGATCGGCAGCAGAATCGGCGAGGTCATCAGGATGATGGCCGCCGGCGGGATGAAAAAGCCGCATACCAGAAGAAAAATGTTGATGAGAAACATCAACACCCATTTGTTGGCGTGCAGGTCGGCGATGCCCTGTGCCAGCGTCTGCGTCAGATAGAGCGACGTGAGCATGTAGCCGAACAGCACCGACGCGGCGATGATGGTGAGGATCATCACCGATTCCCGCATGGTATCGCGCAGGATCATCCAGAGCTGGTCCGGCCGCCACAGCCGGTAGATCATCACCGCCAGCAGCAGACAGAGCGCGGCGCCGACGCCGGCGGCTTCCGACGGCGTGGCAATGCCGCCGTACAGCACGTACATGACGCCGACGATTATGACGATGAAGGGCGCGATCTTGGGAACGGAAACGAATTTCTGCTTCCAGCTATAGCGGAAATCCGCCGCGTGCGGGTGGAAGCCGCTGCGCCAGATGGCGAAGATCGACCACAGCATGAACAGGCCGGTCAGCATCAGGCCCGGCAGCACGCCGGCGACAAACAGCCGTCCGATCGAGGTCTCGGTAGCGATGCCGTACAGGATGAAGGTGACCGACGGCGGAATCAGAATACCGAGCGTGCCGCCGGCGCAGATCGAGCCGGTGGCGACCCGGTCCGGGTAGCCGCGGCGGCGCATTTCCGGAATGCCCATCTTGCCGATGGCGGCGCAGCACGCCGGCGACGAGCCGGTCAGCGCCGCGAAGATGGCGCAGGCGCCGAGATTGGAGATCACCAGACCGCCGGGCAGCCGGTACAGCCAGCGATCGAGCGCCTCGTAGAGGTCCTTGCCGGCCGGCGACGAGCCGATCGCCGCGCCCATCATCACGAACATGGGAATCGCCACCAGGGTGAATTCGTCGAGGCCGGACAGAAATGTCTCGGCCACCACGTGCATGCTGGAAAAACCCTGGAAGACGAGCAGAAATACGATGGAGATCGCGCCGAGCCCGAACGCCACCGGAATCCCGGACAACAGCACGAGCAAGGTCGCGATCAGCACCAGGCTGCCGGCTAAGGTCGGGCTCATGCGTGGACCCGGTCCTTGCCGAGCCCGAACGGCGGCGCCCGGCCGGTGACCAGCGCGCCGAGCTCGGCAAAATATTGCAGCACCAGGAGTGCCAGGCCGACCGGCATCGACAGATACGGGATCCACAGCCGCGCGCGCCACACCGTGTCGGAGCGCCAGTTCTTCGACCACGCCTCGTACCAATACGCGGTGCCGAGGACGAACAAGGTCACGCAGAAGGCCAGCGCGACCAGGATGGTGACCAGCGCCAGCCAGTAGCGCGCCCGCGGCCCGACATGCAGCGGCAGCACGTCGACGTTGACGTGACCGCGGGTCATCAGCACGTAGGCGCTGCCGATGAACGTTGCCGCCACGATGCAATAGGTGACGACGTCGATCTGCCAGATCGTGGTCCGGTCCAGCAGATAGCGCTCGACCACCATGTCGCAGATGATCAGCACGGCGCCGCCGATCAGAAAGGCGCCGACCACTCCGGCGACGCGGGACAAAAACATGACGATGCGGATGTAGGCGTCCATCGCCGATCTTTCGGGACCGCTAATGCATGAGAATTCAGAAGGCGCTCTCGTCATTGCGAGCGAAGCGAAGCAATCCAGTGCAGCCTCACCGTTCTGGATTGCTTCGTCGCTTCGCTCCTCGCAATGACGGATATCGTTTATTTGACCGCGAGCGCCTCGTCGATCAGTTTCTGGCCGTTGGGCACATCTTTGCCGAATTTGGCGTACGAGCTTTTGCGCGCCAGATCGAGCCAGGTGTTGTAGTCGGCTTCGTTGAGCGTGACCACTTTCACCTTGTGCTCGGTGAATTCCTTGATGGTGGCGTCGTTCACCGCCGCGGCCTTGCCCTCGTAATAGGTCTGCGCGTCCTTGCCGGCCTTGAGGACCGTCTCCTGCTGCTGCTTATTGAGCTTGTTGAAGCTCATCTTCGACATCAGCACAGGCTCGTACATGAACCACAGCGCGTTCTGACCCGGCGCGGTGAGGCAGTCGGTCACCTCGTAGAGCCGCGTCGAGCCGAAAGTGCCGAGGCTGGTGTCGGTGGCGTTGATTACGCCGGTCTGGAAGGCGTTGTAGATTTCGTTCGACGGCGGGCTGACGATGCTGGCGCCGGCGGCTTCCCACATCGCCGCGAAGGTCGGGCCGGCGGCGCGGAATTTCATGCCCTTGAGATCGGCGGGCTGCTGAATGCACTTGCCCTTGGCCGCCATGCCGCCGGCGAACCAAGCGTCGGAGAGCACGATGACGCCGTTCTTCTCGATCTCGGCGCGCATGTCCTTCATGAAAGGCGAGGCATTGACGCGCTTGGCGCGGTCCTGGTTGCGAATGAGGCCCGGCATCAGGGTGGCGCTGAACACCGGCACCTTGCCGCTGGCGTAGTCGAGCGGGAACAGCGAGATGTCGAGCTGGCCGTCGACCATGGCGTTCCATTGCTGGGTCGGCTTGAACAGCGACGCGCCCGGATAAACCTGCACGGTCAGCCCGACATTGGCCGCTTTCGCTTCCTTGGCGATCATCTGCACCATGTCGTCGCGCACGTCGCCCTTGCCGCCCGGGAATTGGTGCGACGCGCGCAGCGTTTGCGCGTGGGCGGCGGCAGGCAGCGCCAAGCATAAGGCTAGGCTAAGTCCGGCGATTCTCATGGTCATGGCGTTCCTCCCAACACTGGCCGGCTGTTTCGCCCGGCGATGCCGCACGGCTAGGGTAGTCCGGCGTCCCAGTCAAACCTGTACGTTGTCGCGCCAGGCGCCGAATTTGACCGTTCCCCTGGGCCGGTTAGGGTGCCCGCCCGCCATTGCAAGAAGCGACATCATGGCCCGCGTCTCCTACATCGAAGAAAAAGAGCATCCCGAGCTTGCCGAGCTGATCGGCAAGGTGCGCGCCGGACGGCGCGGCACGCTGATCAATGTCTACAAGCTCCTGCTGCATTCGCCCGGGCTTGCCGCCACCTGGCTCGAGCTGATCGGCCGGGCGCGGTTTTCGACCGCGCTTGACGGCCGGCTGCGCGAGATCGCCATCGTCCGCGTCGGCTATCTCAACCGCACCGACTACGTGGTGAAACAGCACGTGCCGGAACTGGCCTTGCCTGAAGGCTTGAGCCAGGCCGAATGCGACGCGCTCGCCGACTGGCAGAAATCGCCGTTCTTTTCCGAACGCGAGCGCGCCGTGCTCGCCTATGCGGACGCCATGACCCGCGACGTAACGGTGCCCGACGCGGTGTTCGACGCGCTGCGGCCGCATTTTTCCGAGCGCCAGATCGTCGAGCTCACCGTGTTGATCGGCATCTACAACATGCACACCCGCGTCTTCACCGCGCTCGCCATCGATCCGGAGCCGCATCACAGGTGACGCACTCTTTTTCCTCCCCCGCGATAGCGGGGGAGGGGGACCATCTTGCGAAGCAAGATGGTGGAGGGGGCGTCGGCCTCGACGCTCCGCTTTCGTCGAAAGAGTTTCGTTGAGTCCCGCGCCCCCTCCACCATCCTTCGCTCGCTGCGCTCGCTACGGATGGTCCCCCTCCCCCGTTTCGCTTCGCTACACGGGGGAGGATGAAGGGCGCTACGTCACCGCGACCGGCGCCAGTGCTTCGATGTCGGTGACGACGTCGATCACGGCCGGGCGGCCGCTGGCGAGCGCTTGGGCGAGGGCGGCAGGAAACGCTGAGGCGTGTTCGACGCGAATGCCGAGCGCGCCCATGTCTTCGGCGATGCGGGCGAAATTGACCTTGCTGAAAGTCCACAATTCGCGCGCCTTTTCGGTCTGCTGACCGCCATAGACGCGGTCAAAACGGCGCTTGGATTGATTGCCGCCGCCGTTGTTGTTGACCACCGTGACGGCCGGAATATTCCAGCGCGCCGCGGTCTCGATCTCGGCGATGTGGTACCAGAGCCCGGCGTCGCCGGTGAACGTCACCACCGGCCGGTCGGGGCAGGCGCATTTGGCGCCGAGCCCGGCCGGAAACGCCCACCCGAGATGGCCGGCGCTGCGCATATAGCTTTGCCGCGGGCTTTTCAGATCGTACATGCCGCCCATCCACATGCCGGCATGGCCGGTGTCGACCACCACGATGGCGTCGTCGGGCACGTGCTGGGTCAGCTCGTGGCACAGCCGCTCCGGCCGGATCGGCACCGCGTCTGATTGCAGCGCCGCCTTGTATTTGCTGCGCCACTCGCCGCACATTTTTTGCGCCGCTTCGACCCAGCTCTTGCGGCGCTCGGCGCTGGCGCGATCGGCGAGTTTCAGCATCGCCGCGAGCGTCACCTTGGCGTCGCCGTTGACCGCGGCCTCGAACGGATAATTGCGGCCGAGCGCTTCGGCATCGATATTGATCTGCACGGTCGGCGTGCCGATCTTCGGCACTCCCCAGAAATGCGTGGTCATGCCGCCGGTGTCGGTGCCGATGAAGCAAATGAGATCGGCGGCATTGACGACCTTGTTGGCGCTCTCGCGCGAATAGGTGCCCACCACCCCGACCGACAGCGGATGATTGCCCGGGATCGCATCCTTGCCGTTGAGCGAGGTGGCGACCGGAATCTGCAGCGCCTCGGCGAGCGCGACCAGCTCGGCCTGCGCGCCCGATGCGCGCACGCCGCCGCCGGCGACGATCACCGGCCGCGCCGCTTCCTGCAGGCATTTGAGCGCCGCGCGCACGCTCGCCGCATCCGGCTCCGGCCGGAACGGCGGCACGCGCGCGAACAGCGGCTCGCACAGCGGCTCCATCTCGGCCTCTTCGCCGTCGATCTGGCCCTCGTTGCCGCGGAATTGCAGATGCACCGGGCCGGGCGTGCCGCTCACCGCGACGCGGAAGGCCTGCCGCACCATGTCGGGAAAGCGGCCGACGTCGTCCACGGTGGCATTGAACTTGGTCACCGGCTCGAACGCCGGCATGTCGTCGATCTCCTGATAGACCTTGCGAAACTTTGTCTTCGGCTCGCGGCCGCCGGTCATGGCGATCACCGGCGAGTGCGCGAGCCAGGCGTCGCGTAGTCCGGCGGCGAGATTGAGCGCGCCGATCACCTGCGCCATGCAGATGCCGGGCTTGCCCGAGGCGCGCGCGTAGCCGTCGGCCATGTAGGCCGCGGCCTTCTCGCCGTGCACGTGCAGCCGCTTGATGCCGGTGTCGCGCCGCTCCATCTCCGCGTAGGTGGTGCGCAGCACCGCGGGCACGTGAAATACATGGGTGACGCCGTAGCCCTTGAGCATGTCGGCGAGGCATTGCGCCCCGGTCATTCTGCGATTGTGGCCGAGCTGCATGAACTCATCCCGTCTTTGAAGAAATGATCAGTCCTTGAACACCGCCACGGCCCGGATCGGCGAGCCGGTGCCTTCGCGCCATTTCAGCGGCAGGCCGATGAACTGGAATTCGCCCTGGCCGATGAGCGCTTCGAGATTGCACAGGCTCTCCATGTGGGTGATGTCGAGCTCGAGGCAGGCCTTGTGGACCAGCGAATTGACCTTGCCTTCCGGTCCCGGCCGCATCGAGTCGATGCCGAAGTGCACGATGCCCTGGCGCGCCAGCCATTCGGTGGCGGCGACGTTGACGCCCGGATTGTCGGTCGAATAGGCCGCGGTCGGAAAGGTGCGGGCGTGGTGGCCGGTGCACAAGAGCACCGTGCCTTTCTTGGGGATCGGCACGCCGGCCTTGTCGACGGCGGCTTTCAGATCGTCGGGCGTGATCTCGGCGCGCGGCGCCATGTGGCGCAGATCGATGCAGATGCCCGGCACGATGCAGTTCTCCAGCGGATATTCGTGCATCGGCGTGCCGCTCTTGCCGAAATGCCGCGGCGCGTCGATGTGGGTGCCGCCGTGATCCGGCATGGAGAAGAACATCACGCTGTTGCCCTGGACGTTGCCGGATTCGGCGAACGCTTCCTCGTGGGTCTTCCAGATGCCGTGGATGATCGGCGGCTGGCCCGGATAGGACGGGGTGCGATGATAAAGCTCGCGGCTCAAATCGACGATGCGCATCGCGGCATTCTCCTGGCGGCGGCGGATGGGCGCACACTAGCCGCCTGGTTCGGCGGCGACAATTCGTCCTGGCTTGGTCCGGTCTCGGTGCTCAAAGAGCGCACGCGCCATGCGCTCAGTTGTCCCAGGTGGCGCGCCGCGCACTGCCTTGCACAGACGCTGCAAAGCGGCTGAAATGCCATCACCGGTTCGGCATTTCGTCGCTGCCGCGCCAGCAAATTTACGGCGGTTCTGGGAGGACAGTATGATTGTTGCGCGCGCGCTTGCGGCGGCGGTGTTTGCCGCATCCTTGCTGACGGCAGGTGCCGCTTCGGCGCAAACCTATCCCACGCGTCCGGTCACGCTGATCGTCGCGTTCCCGCCCGGCGGCGCCGACGATGCCACCGCGCGCATCCTGCAGGACGCGTTTCAGAAAGCGCTCGGCCAGCCGCTGGTCATCGAAAACATCGGCGGCGCCGGCGGCATGATCGCCGCCGCCAAGGCGGCGCGCGCCGAGCCCGACGGCTACACCATCCTGCTGCACCAGGACGCGCTCGCCGCCGGCATGGCGCTCTATCCGAACCGCACCTTCGACGCCGAAAAGGATTTTGTGCCGATCGGCCTCGTCAACATCACTGCGAATACCATCGCCGGCCGGCCGACCTTGCCGCCCAACAATTTCGCTGAGCTGCTGCGCTGGATGAAGGAGCCCGGCCAGAGCATCAAGATCGGCCATCCGGGCGTCGGCTCGTTCGGCCATCTCGCCGAGGTGCTGATCTTCCACGAGCTCGGCATCAAGGTCACGCAGGTGCCGTATCGCGGCGCCGGCCCGGCGCTGGTCGATCTTCTTGCCGGCCAGGTGGACCTCGGCCCAATCTCCGGCGTGGTGGCGCGCCCGCTGGTCGAGAGCGGCAAACTCAAGGCCTACGCCGTGGTCGGCAAGAAGCGCTTCGCCGGCCTGCCGAACCTGCCGACCATGGGCGAGCTCGGCTACAAAAAACTCGACGTCGATTTCTGGCACATGCTGTTGGCGCCGGCCGGCACGCCGCGCCCGATCGTCGAGAAGCTCAACGCCGCGTTGCGCACCGCGCTCAAGGATCCCAAGGTGCGCAAGACCTACGGCGACGGTGGCCTCGACTTCTATCCCGACAGCGAGGAAACCCCCGAAGCCGCCGCCGCGCTGCTCAAGAGCGAGATAAAACTCTGGGGCGACGTGGTGCGGGAGAACAACATCGCGGCGCAGTAGGCCTCGCACCGTGAGGCTGAGCGAAGCGAAGCCCAAGCGGTGAGCAATTGGAATTTCTCAAATCATTATTCCTCACCCTGAGGTGCTCGGCGCGTTAGCGCCGAGCCTCGAAGGGCGAGGCCACTGCGCCTCGGCCTCATCCTTCGAGGCTCGCCCTGCGGGCGAGCACCTCAGGATGAGGTCCAACATTACTGCGGCTTCAGCCCGGCGAACTTGATCACCTTCGCCCACTTCTCCGTCTCCGCCACGATGAACGTGCCGAATTCGGCCGGCGGCATGGCGAACAGCGGCGCGCCGAGGTCGGCGAGGCGCGCCTTGAATTGCGGGTCGGCCTGGACGGTGCGGATCGCGGCGGCGAGCGTGTCGACGACGGGCGCCGGCGTATTCTTCGGCGCCACGATGCCGCTCCAGCCGCTCGCCGCAAATCCCGGCACCGTCTCGGCGATGGCCGGCACGTCGGGCAGCTGCTCGATCCGCTCCGGCGTGGTGAGCCCAAGGGCGCGCAGCCGGCCGGCCTTGATGTGGCCGATCGCCGACGAGATGCCGCCGATGCCGACCATGAGCTGGCCGCCCAGGAGATCGGTGATCATCTGGCTCTCGCCGAAATACGGCACCTGCACCAGCTCGATGCCGGCCATCATTTTCAGAAGCGCCACCGCCAGATAAGGCGGCGTGCCGGCCGACGGCGAGCCCATGGTGAGCGCGCCGGGTTTTTGTTTGGCGGCGGCGATAAGCGCGGCGACGGTCTTGGGCTCGAACGACGGATTGGCAATGAGCACCAGCGGGATGCGGTTGATCGGGCCGATCGCCGTCGTGTCGCGGGCGAAGTCGTACGACAGATGCGCGAACAGCGTGGTGTTGACGGTGTTGGACGACGCGGCGAAGAACAGCGTGTAGCCGTCCGGCGCTGCCTTCACCACCGCTTCGGCGCCGAGATTGCCGCCGGCGCCCGGCTTGTTCTCGACCACCACATTTTGCTTGAGCGCCTGACCGAGCCATTGCGCGGTCAGCCGCGCGATGATGTCGATCTGGCCGCCGGCCGGGAAGCCGGCGATGAGCCGGATCGGATGCGCCGGATAGGCTTGCGCCAGCGCGCCGCGCGGCACGATGGCGGCGGCGCTGCCGGCCGCGGCCCATTGCAAGATGCGACGGCGTGCAACTGTCATGGCGTTTCCTCCCGCCGCGCCTGGGGCGCAACATGGACGCAAAGGCCCGATCCGCTAGAATAGCGCAGTCCGGACAAAAAGAGAGCCGCAGCGCAAGGGGCGCCAAAAGCGTGAAAGTCGCGATCGTCAATATCGGCCATATCGTCTCCGGCGACTGGCATGCGCCGGTTGTCGCCGGCGACACCATCATCTGCGACGGCGAGCATATCGCCCAGGTCGGCACCGCGGCGGCCGGCGCGGTCGAGAGCGCCGACGTGGTGATCGACGCCGGCGGCATGACGGCGATCCCGGGCCTGATCGACTCGCACGTGCACATCACGTTCGGCGATTACACGCCGCGGCAGCGCACCGTCGGTTATCTGGAAAGCTATCTGCATGGCGGCACGACGACCGCGATCTCGGCGTCCGAGGTGCACGTGCCCGGCCGGCCGAGCGACCGCGAGGGCGTCAAGGCCTTGGCGCTGGCGGCGCAACGCTGCTTCGCCACATGGCGGCCGGGCGGCATGCGGGTGTTGGCCGGCTCGGTGATCCTCGAGCCCGGGCTCAAGGCCGCCGACTTCATCGAGCTTGCGGTCAATGGCGTACGGCTCGCCAAGGCCGGCTTCGGCGCCGTGGCGACGCCATACGATTACGTGCCGCTCGTTCGCGACGCCAACGCCGCCGGGCTCATCACCACCTGCCACACCGGCGGCGCCTCGATACCCGGCTCCGGCGCCATCACCGGCGATCATCTGCTCGCCATGCGGCCGCACGTATCGTTCCACATCAACGGCGGCCCGACCGCGATGCCGGACCGCGATTTCGAGCGCGTCATCAAGGAGAGCGAGATCGCGCTGCAAGTCTGCACCGCCGGCAATCTGCGCACCACGCTGTTATGCGCGCGGCTGGCGGAGGAGCACGGCGCGTTCGACCGTTTCCTGATCGCCACCGACACGCCGACCGGCTCCGGCGTGATGCCGCTCGGCATGCTCTACACCATCGCGCATTGCGCCAGCCTCACCGACATGCCGGCGGAAAAGTTCATCTGCGCCGCGACCGGCAACAACGCGCGCGTCTACGATCTCGACTCCGGCCTGCTCGCCGCCGGCCGCGCCGCCGACATCGTGCTGATCGACGCGCCCGACGGCGGCACCCAGGACACCGCGCTCGCCGCCATCAAGCACGGCGACATCGCCGCCATCGGCGCCGTCGTCACCGCCGGGGTGCCGCGCTTTGTCGGGCGAAGCCGCAACACCCCGCCGACAGTCCGCAAGGCCCGCGTCGCACGCTCGTCGGTGATGCAGGATTTTTCCGGCGCGGGGCATTAGGCAGCGAAACAATCGCATGACCCAAAATGCGCGGCTCGCTCAAGCCACCCAACACCTGCACGACCACGCGCGCGACGGCCTGATCGCGTTCACCAACGGCCTCAACAATTTTCTCGACGCCAACGCGGTTTTCACGCTGTCCGGCGTGCGCGCCATCGGCGCCAGCGCCGTGGTGCTGGACCGCGATGGGCGTTCGACCCTGATCGTGACGCCGGCGTGGCACGCCGAGCGCGCCGCGGCGGTTTCGGCCACCGATCACACCATCGGTGCCGATGACCTCGCCGCCGCCTTGGCGGAGATAGCCGCCGAGCATCGCCTGGCCGTGCCGCGCACGCTCGCGGTCGGCCTGTCGTTGCTCGGGCACGCTCTCGCCGGCCGCATCATCGCGGCGCTCGGCGGCGCGCCGCAGCGCGCCGACGATCTGGTGCGCGATCTCGCGCGCGTGCGCACCGCCGAAGAGCTTGCCGCGGCCGAGCGCGCCACGATCATCGCCGAGCGCGGTTACCAGCGGCTCCTCGAATACGCCCGCCCCGGCTTGCGCGAGTTCGAGCTCGCCGCCGAGCTTTATTGCTTCATGAAACAGCTTGGCGCCGAGGATAATTTCTTGCTGCTCTCCGCCTCGCAGCACAATCGCGCGGTGCGCGCCGCCGGCGAGCGCGTGCTCGACGTAGGCGACATCATCCTGTCCGAGATCACGCCCTGCTATGGCGGCCAGTTCGTGCAGATCTGCCGCACCACCGCGATCGGCGAGCCGGCGCCGGCCGTGCGCAAGACCTATCCGATCCTCCAAGACGCCATGGGCGAAGGCCTGGTCGCGGCGCGCGCCGGCGCGCCGGTCGCCGCCGTCACCCGCGCCATGGACCGCGTGTTCGAACACGCCGGCTACGGCGAGTATTGCCGGCCGCCGTTCATGCGGGTGCGCGGCCACGGCCTCGGTATCACCTCGGATCGGCCCGGCGACATTGTCTCGCGCAACGAGCGCGTGCTGGAAAGCGGCATGATGTTCGTCATGCATCCCAACCAATATCTGCCGGCTAGCGGTTATCTGATGTGCGGCGAGCCGGTCGTCGTCGGCGAGCAGGGTGCCCGCGCGCTCTCGGCGCACCCGGCGCAGCTCGACGTCATCGTGGTGTGAGGCAGCGCCGATGCGGACCATGCAGCCCGCCATCATGCTCGGCTCCTATGTGTGGGCGCAGGACCGCCTGCCGGCCGACGAGTTCGGCATCAGGCTCGACGAATTGCGCGCCGCGATGGCGCAGCACGATTGGGCCGCCATGCTGGTCTACGGCGACGTGCGCGAGCATGCTGCGCTCGGCTATCTGACCAACTACATTCCGCGCATCCGCTGGGGCTTGGCGCTCATTCCGCGCGACGGCGAGCCGCGGCTTCTCTGCGCCATGGGCACGCGCGACCTGCCGGCGATGCGCGCCATGACGTGGATTGCCGACGTGCAATCGGGCTGGGGTCCCGAGTGGCTGAATGCATTCGATCCGTGGCTGGCGCGGCTGCCTGCGGAGCGCAGGAGTGAAATAGGCACGCTCGGCTGCGATCACATGGCATCCGCGCTGCACGAGACGCTGCTGCAGAGTCTCGACACACGCTTCACGCTGCGCCGCGCCGACGACATGTTGGCGGTGCCGCCGCCGCGCAAGCGGCCGCGCGAGCTCACCATGCTGCGGCAATCGTGCAAGCTCCTGGAAGAAACCGCCAAAGCGTTTGTCGCCAGTGCGCGCGCCAACGGTGCGCCCGAAACCGCAGCGCTCGACGCCGAGCGCGTCGCGCGCTCGCTGGCCGCGCAGGACGTGCGCACCTTGGTGAGTCTCGACGGCGGCCGCACGCTGCTGCCGTATCAGGGCCGCTTCGACAAGACCGCCGGGCCGCTGGTCGGCTATTTGGCCGTGAAGGTGCTGGGCTATTGGGCCGACCTGTTCGTCACGGCTGAAGATCGCAACTCGGCGGCGCGTGCACATGCCGAGCAGGCACTCGATGCGTTGATCGCAAGAATGCGGCCCGGCGCGCGCGCCGGCGATCTCCATGCGGCGGCGATGGCCGCGCTCGCGCCATTGCGGCTGCATCCGGCTTTAGGCGGCAGCGTCGGCCACGGCATCGGCTTGTCGCTCGACGAGCAGCCGCAATTCCGCGCCGACGCGGATGCGATGCTGGTCGAGGACGGCGTCTATTCGCTGCAGGTCGGTGTCGCGGACGCCGATGCCGGACACGCTTTGGTCTCAGCGCTCGTGCGCACCGCGTCGAAGGGTACGGACGTGTTGCTGCGTTCATCTGGCATCGCGACGTCATGAGGAGATTGCAAATGCGCCATCGGTACCAACGGCTCCTCGGCGCTCTTTTGTTCACCGCCGTGCTCGTCGCGACATCGGCGCACGCCGCCGACACAGTCCGCGTCGGCAAATCGGTCAGTCAGCCGTTCGCCTTCGCGCCGCTCGAGATCGGCACCGCGCGAGGCATCTGGCAAAAGCACGGCCTCGATGTGCAGGTCACGGTCTTTGCCGGCGATGCCAAACTGCAGCAGGCGCTGGTGACCAACGGCGTCGACTTCGGCCTCGGTTCCGGCCCGGCGATGGGCTTTTTGGCCAAAGGCGTCCCCGCCAAGGCGGTCGGCGCGCTCGCCAACGAGCCGCTGAGCATGGGCCTGATCGTCGGCGCCGCCTCGACAATCCGTACGCCGCAGGAGCTCAAAGGCGCCAAGATCGGCGTCACCACCAACGGCTCGCTGAGCTACTGGCTGGCGCGCGAGCTGTCGCGGCAGCTCGGTTTCGGCTCGGACGGCATCGGCACCGTGCCGCTCGGCGCCATCGGCGCGCAATTCGCCGCCCTCAAGCGCGGCCAGATCGACGGCACCATCCTGTCGTCGTCGCAAGGCTATAAGCTGGAAAAGGGCGGCGAGGGGCGCCTGTTGCTGCGGTTCGGCAGCTACATCAAAAAATTCCACACCCACGTGATCTTCGCCACCGCGGCGATGATCGACCACAAGCCCGATCAGGTGCGGCGCTTTCTCGCCGGCTGGCAGGACGTCATCGCCTTCATGGCCGCCAACAAGGACGACACCGTGCGCCTCGCCATGAAGGTCACCGGGCTCGACGAGGCGATCGAGCGCCGCGAATACGACGACGTCATGCCGATGATGTCGCGCGATCTGCGCTTCGATCCCGCCGCGCTCGACGCCATCGCCGCCTCATTCCCCGAAATGGGTATCATGGCGGAAAAGCCAAACATGCGCGCGCTATATACGGAAGAGTTTTTGAAGTAGGCCGTAGGGTGGGCAAAGGCGCGAAGCGCCGTGCCCACGCGGACAATTCTCATCGTTGAACGGTGGGCACGCTTCGCTTTGCCCACCCTTCTGTAACGGGCCTCGTTTGGTCAATCCCTTTGCGGATCCGATCGCCGGGGTCTCGCTTCTGTACGGGGTCGGCGCGAGGCCGCCACCTGATGGGGTCTGAGAGAACAGGCCGAC
>DASRET010000071.1:0-2686 GCA_035651875.1 Xanthobacteraceae bacterium | reverse complement strand
GGCAGCCGGCATCGAGCCGCAATAGATCATGGCAACTCACCCTCCCGTGGGAATCATTGGTCTTGGCCTGTTGGGCTCGGTGCTTGCGGCGCGTTTGATCGGCGCCGGCATTCCCGTCACCGGCTTCGATGTTGATTCGAGACAGCGCGCAATGCTGAAAGACCTCGGCGGCGAGATCGCCGCCACGGCCACGCAGGTCATCGTGCGGTGTCAGACCATCCTGGTCGCAATCTACAATGCGGGCCAGATCGAACTCCTGTTCGACGAGCTCGGACGCAGGCCGCATCTGGCAGGCGCGGTGATGGTCTGCACCACGACCTGCTCGCCCGAGGATATTCTGAGTATCGCCGCGCGCGCGGCCGAAGCAGGGCTCGGCTTCGTCGAGGCGCCGATTTCCGGCACCAGCGCGGAAACCCGCGACGGATCGGCGCTGGCGCTGATCGCCGGCGAGCCGCAAGCCATCGACGCCGTACAATGGGTATTGAATGTGATCTGCCCGCAGCAGATGCGCATGGGAGGGATCGGCAATGCCGCGCGCACCAAGCTCGCGCTCAATCTGATCCTGCAGAACAACCGCGCCGCGCTCGCCGAGGGACTGGCGTTTGCCGAAAGCATGGGGCTCGACGCGGCGGCGTTCCTTGCCACCGCCCGCCGCTCCGCCGCCTATTCGCGCGTGATGGACTCCAAGGGCGACAAGATGCTGGCGCGGGATTTCGCGCCGCAATCGCATATCGCGCAGACGCTCAAGGACTCCGAGTTGATCCTCGAGGAGGCGCGCCAGCAGGAACAGCATTTGCCGATGACCTTGATTCAAACCGGCCTGCTCCGTTCGGCGATCACGCTGGTCGGGCCTGAGGCCGACAGCTCCGCGGTCATCGAGGCGATCAGGCGGAAGCCGAAGCCCCGAGGCCGCCGATGATTGCCTGCGCGATTGCAGGCCTTGGCCGTTGGGGACGCAGCCTGGTCGAAGCCGCAAGTGCAAGTGCGCGGTTGAAGATCGCGTGCGCGGTGGAGACCGATCTGGTCCACGCGCGGCCATTTTGCGATGAGCACGCGATCGCCTTGACCGGCGATTTCGACGCCGTGCTCGCCGACCCCGCCGTCGACGCGATCCTGCTCGCAACACCGCATTCGCTGCATCGGACACAGGTGATCTCGGCGGCCAACGCCGGCAAGCAGGTATTCTGCGAAAAACCGCTGGCGCTTCGCCGCAGCGACGCGGCCGCGATGTTCGACGCCTGCCGCAAGGCCAATGTGCTGCTGGCGGTCGGCCATAACCGCCGCTTCTGGCCTGCGATGCGTGCCCTGCGCGAAATCGTCGCCGCAGGCGAAATCGGCACCATCCTTCATGTCGAGGGCCACAACAGCAACGAGAATGCGCTGGCCGTGCTCGGCGGATGGCGGCTGTCGCCGGAGGAGTCGCCGGGCGGCGGGCTGACCGGCGCGGGTCTCCACGTGCTCGACAGCTTCGTCAGCCTGCTCGGGCCGGCGCGAAAGGTCTATGCGCAGCTCGCTTCCCGTGATCCCGGTCCGCCGCCGGTCGACACCGCGCTGCTCGCGCTCGATTTCGCCTGCGGCGCGACCGGCAACCTTGCAACGGTGCGCACGACGCCGTTCTATTGGCGCGTCCACGCCTTCGGCACGCAAGGATCGGCCGAGGTGCTGGACGAGGTCACCATGATCGTGCGCAAGTCGGGGCATAAGCCGCATCAGATCAAATATCCCGCGGTCGACACGCTTGCGGCCGAACTCGACGCCTTTGCCGACGCGATTCTGCGCAAGCGCGTCTACCCGGTGCCGGAAGCCGATGTGCTCGCCACGCTTGCCGCGTTCGAGGCGGCGCTGGCGTCGATGCGATCGGGACAGCCGGTGAGCTGCCATGGCAGCTGAGGCGCGAAAGCGGAAGTCGTCGCGCTACCGCGACATTGCAGCCAGGCTGCAACGTGACATCCGGCTCGGCCGTTATGACATCGGCAAACTGTTGCCGACCGAAACGGAGTTGATGGCGCAGCATTCGGCCAGCCGCCAGACCGTGCGCGAGGCGTTGCGGATACTCAATGATCAGGGCCTGATCGTGCGCCGCGCCGGCCTCGGCTCGGTGGTGATCGCCGCCGAGCCGCCGGTGCTGTTCACCCACAGTGTCACCTCGCTCGCCGAGTGGCTGCGCTATTCCAACGAGACGTATCGTGACGTGGTGGCCAGCCGCGACATCGTCGCCGACCGCAAGCTCGCGGGCCTGTTGAAATGCGAGCCGGGCAAGCACTGGTTCCTGATCGAGGCGGTGCGACGATCCGACCAGTTCGCGGCGCCGCTCGGCTGGACCGAGATTTATGTGCTGCGCAAATTCGCCGACGTCGTCAAACGCGCCGACCATGGCCGGACACCGGTGCACGAGCAGGTCGCAAAGATGTACGGGCAGGTCACCGAACACGCCCAGATGGAGATTTTCGCGCGCGGCATGCCGCGGACGTTGGCGAAGGCCTTGCGGGTCAAATCCGGTTCGCCGGCACTGACCGTGGTGCGCCGCTATTACGGTGCCCATGAGGAGCTGTTCGAGGTCACCGTGACCACGCACCCCGAGGGCCGCTACACCTACAGCATGGACATGCAGCGCTCGCTGCGTCCGCGCGTCTGAGGGGCCAGGCGTTCTGTCGCAAATGTGATCGCGCGTGAGCGGAATAGAGGG
>DASRET010000070.1:0-63238 GCA_035651875.1 Xanthobacteraceae bacterium | reverse complement strand
GGCAGCGCCCTAAATGCGTCTCGTCTAATCAGAAATGCTCTCTTCAGACGCATCCGCTTCTATCGAGATCAATCCAGTTCACCATTGCACACCTTATGACCAACAACTGCCCGTAAGCCCCTATCCGTGCAAAGGTCTCCACCCTGAGGTGAACTAAAACAACAAACAACAGGGAGTACATCGTCATGGCCACGCGCCTCATCCCCGTCAAGGTCGCGCCGAAAGGCATGGGACTGAACGATTTCGTCGCCATGCAGGAAGGCTTTTTCGCCGCCGAAGGGCTCGACGTCGAGTTCGACTGGAAGACGTTCCGCGGCACGCAATCGAGCTGGAAGGAATTCGAGTATTTCCAGCGGCCGCAGGATCGCCCTTACACCGAGGATAAAGTCGAGGTGGTGCAGGGCGCCTGCCTGTGGGGCACCATCTGCAACGCCAGCGCCGGCATGGGCCGCGCCGTGACCGAAGGCTACGGCTTGTCGCCGTGGGCGATTTTCGTGCGGCCGGATTCGAAGATCCGCGAGCCGCGCGATCTCGCCAACGTACCGGTCGCGGTCGGCATGCGCGCCGGCAGCCATTTCAACGTGCCGTACCGGCTGGAAAAATATCTGCCGCTCGAGAAGATCAAGACGGTCAATACCGGCGGCTTCGGCGCCCGGCTCAAGGCGCTGCTCGACGGCGAAGTGGAGGCCGCGAGTCTCTTGCCGCCGCAGATCGCCATGGCCGAGCAGCTCGGCCTGCGCAAGATCATCGAGGACACGTTCAAGACCGTGTGGTGGGTGCCGGGCAACGCGCCGGCCGAAGTGGTGCACGGCTACATGCGCGCGCTCAACCGCGCCGAACAGGCGTTGACGGCCGATCTGCCCAAATACCTGCCGCTGTGGAAGCTCGCGGTGCCGGCGGAATTCGAAAACTTCCATCCGTGGAATTTTTCCCTGTTCGGCCGCGGCGAGCGCTTCGTCAATGCGCCGCTGCCGCGCGAGGATTTCGACGAAGTGTTCGCGCAGGTCGAACGCTGGGGCCTCGATGAGTACCTCAAGGAGCGCAGCCCCGACGCGCTGAGCTACTCGGCGTAACCCACGCGACAGCGTGGCCGCTCGCGCGGCGCGCTCCCTCTCCCCGCAGGGGAGAGGGTTGGGGTGAGGGGGTTCGGAAGTTTCAGAAAATTCTGCGGCATCCGAACCCCCTCACCCTCGCTCGCTGCACTCGCTCGACCTCTCCCCTCCGGGGAGAGGTGAAGAGAGCGTACTTCATCGCCCCAATGTTCCACCCCGCTAGCCGCGACGGCGCTGCTGTGAGAATATGGCGGCCCGCCTTCTCTCACATTCGGCTCACATGCACGCGAACATCGGAGATGCGGTCCGCCGCAAAGAGGACCTTCGCCTCGTCACCGGGCGCGGCTGCTATAGCGACGATTTCATTCTGCCCGGCCAGGTCTACGCGGCGGTGGTGCGCTCGCCGCACGCGCATGCGCGCATCGCCGGCATCGACACCGCGGCAGCGCGCGCCATGCCGGGCGTCCTCGCGGTGCTCACCGGCGAAGACGCGCGCGCCGACGGGCTCAACCGCATCCCGCATCTCGCCGCGCCCGGCACGCCGCCCGACATCGTATTGAAGAACCGCGACGGCTCGCCGGTACCGGCGGCGCCGCATCACGTGCTGCCGGCCGACCGCGTCCGCCATGTCGGCGCCGCGGTGGCCTTCGTGATCGCCGAGACGCTCGCTGCGGCGAAGGACGCCGCCGAAAAAGTCACGGTCGAGTACGAGCCGCTGCCTGTCGTCACCGATCCGAAGGCGTCTACGGAAACCGGCGCGACGCGGCTTTACGACGACCTGCCGAATGTCATGATCGACGCCGAAGTCGGCGACGCCGCCGCAGTCGACGCGGCGTTCGCGCGCGCCGCCCACGTGACGCGGCTCGACACCTGGCTCAACCGCGTCACCGGCGTGCCGATGGAGCCGCGCTCCGCGCTCGGCGTCTACGATTCCGAGAGCGGGCGTTACACGCTCTATGCCGGCTCCGGCGGCATCGTGCGGCAAAAACGCGAGATCGCGCAGATCCTCGGCGTGCCGTTCGACAATGTGCGCGTCATCGCCCGCGAGATCGGCGGCAATTTCGGCACCCGCAACAGCTTCTTTCCCGAATTCGCGCTGGTGGTCTGGGGTTCGCGCAAGGTCGGCCGGCCGGTGAAGTGGACCGCCGAGCGCCACGAAGCGTTCGTCACCGATTACATGGGCCGCGATCTCACCGTGACCGCCGAGCTGGCGCTCGACGCCGACGGCCGCTTTCTGGCGCTGCGCAGCCAAAACCTCAGCAATGTCGGCGCGCACAGCGGCTCGTACGTGCCGCTGGTCAAGGGCGTCGGCCTGGCCACCTCCGGCTACCGCATTCCGGTGTCGCACATACGCGCGCAAGCGGCGTTGACGAATACGATGTGCACGACGCCGTATCGCAGCGCCGGCCGCCCGGAAGTGATCTACGTCATCGAGCGGCTGATCGACAAAGCCGCGCAGGAGCACGGCTTTGATCGCGTCGCGCTGCGCCGGCGCAATCTCATTCCGCCGTCGGCGTTCCCATACAAGAATCCGCAGGGCATCACCTACGACAACGGCACCTACCGGGCGGTGATGGACCAGGCCATGGAGCTCGGCGACTGGCGCGGTTTCAAGAAGCGCCGCGCCGAAGCGCGCCGGCGCAAGCGGCTGCGCGGCATCGGCCTGTGCAGCTACCTGGAAACCACCGGCGGCTATCCGCGCGAGCGCGCCGATATCACCGTGCACGGCAGCGGCAAGGTCGACGTCGTGGTCGGCACGCTGTCGAGCGGCCAGAGCCACGAGACGACGTTCGCCCAATGCGTGGCGGAATGGCTCGGCGTGCCGTTCGACGACGTGCACGTGTTCGAAAGCGACACCGACATCGTCAAGGAAGGCGGCGGCTCGCATTCGGCGCGCTCCATGCGGCTGGCCGGCATCGTCATGGGCAATGCGTCGGACGCCATTGTCGACAAGGGCAGGAAGATCGCCGCCCATATGCTGGAAGCCGCCGAGGACGACATCGGCTTCGCGGCGGGGCGCTATACCGTCAAGGGCACCGACCGCGCGGTCGGCATCTTCGATGTCGCAGCGGCGGCGGAAAACAACGATCAGACATTGCCGGAGGATTTGCGCGGGCCGCTCGCCGCCACCGCGGACGAAACCATCCGGCAGCTCGGCTTTCCATACGGCGCCCATGTCTGCGAAGTCGAGATCGATCCGGAGACCGGCGCGCTCGATCTGGTCGGCTACGTCGCGGTCGACGACGTCGGCCGCGCCATCAATCCCATGGTCGTACACGGCCAGACCCACGGCGGCGCCGCGCAGGGCATCGGGCAGGCGCTGTGGGAGTGCTGCACCTACGACCTACACGGTCAAATGCTGTGCGCGTCGTTCATGGACTACGCCATGCCGCGCGCCGACATCGTGCCGTCGTTCACCACCGCGATCAGCGAAGTGCTGAGCCCGACCAACAAGCTCGGTGTGCGCGGTGCCGGCGAAGGCGGCACCACCGGCGCGCTCGGCGCCGTGGTCAACGCCGTGGTCGACGCGCTCGCCGAATTCGGCGTCACGCACATGGAAATGCCGGTGACGCCCGAGCGCATCTGGCGCGCGATCCGCGCGGGCAAGAAATAATTTTCTGTTCCCCTCCCCCTTGCGGGGAGGGGTTAGGGGTGGGGGTCGAAAGGTCAATCTCCCGCGCTTAGGATTCTCTCGCATCCATCCCAATCGCAGCGACACCCCACCACCCCCACCCCAGCCCCTCCCCGCAAGGGGGAGGGGAATAAAGGAGCAAGCATGCCGGACATTCTGACCCAACAGGACGGGCCGATCCTGCGCGTCACCCTCAACCAGCCGGAGCGCGGCAACGCCGTATCCGACGAGATGGTGGCGCAGCTGAACAGTATCATCACCGGCGCCGACAAGACTTCGAGCGTTGTAGTGCTGCGCGGCGCCGGCAAGGATTTTTGCGTCGGCCGCGCCACCATGGGGCAGCGCCCGCCGTCCGAGCCGGATGCCTACGAGCGGCGCGGCTTCAGCGACGTGGTGTTCGACTGCTACGGCGCCATGCGCAACGCCAAGATTCCGATCGTCGCCGTGGTGCAGGGCCGCGCGCTCGGCTTCGGCTGCGCCATCGCGGCGGCGTGCGACATCACGCTGGCGAGCGATCAGGCGATATTCCAGGTGCCCGAAATGGCGCACAACATCCTGCCCACCATGGTGATGTCGTCGTTCGTCGACCGCGTGCCGCGCAAGGCGATGAGCTACCTGGTGTACTCGCAGGCCGAGATCGGCCCGGAGCGGGCGCTCGAGTTCGGCATCGTCAGCGACGTGGTGCCGGCCGCCAAGCTCGACGCCACCGTGGACACGCTGTGCGCTGCGATCCTCAAGGCGCCGCGGCCGGCCATCCTCGGCGTCAAGGAATACGTGAAAACCGCGCCCGACATGGCGGTGTTCGGCGCCATCGAATTCGCCCGCAACCTGCACGCCACGATCAATTCATCGGGCCAGATGCGGCGCAAGCATTAGCCGTCACGCGGCTCGTGAGGCAAGCGAAAGCCCCGGCTGACGCCGGGGCTTTCTTTATGAGTCGCCTTGCGATCGGTTTACGTCGCTTGAGCGATTAGTCGCAGACACGTCGGCGCACCGTCACGCGGTCGCCATCTGCGTTGATACGGTGGTCGATAATGGTCCGGCAGTTACCGCTGTCATAGTAACGATGGTGCCGCGGGCCGATATCGACGCCGCCGGGTCCGACGCGGATGTCCTGTGCGCTCGCCACGCCGACGGTCGCCATCAGGGCGGCACTTGCGGACAGTGCCAAAAGAATACGCTTCATGGTGCTGCTCCTCTCTCTTATTAGGGCGCTGTTAGATAAAAATTTGCGCCGCCTTTTGTTCCGGCCGCAGTCCCTTTCGACAACAATTCCGATGCAGTTCCGTGCTGAACAAATATTCAAAGGAACCTCGAGCGTGTTTGATGATCGCCGCGGTCTCGTTGCATGGCGACGGCGGACTGGGCGGAACGCGACTCGATTTCGCCGCCACTCTGGCGTCGGGACGGCCGTGAGCACCGAGGCGTGTGCGCGCCCGGCGCGGTGCCGACCTGCATCGACGTACGCCGCGGGAGTGTCCGATTTCCGACCTTTTTTAGGCACCGCCGCAGAAAAGCCCAACAGTTACCCGCGCCAGCATCACAATGTGAAGCAAATGTGGAGATACGCGCATCTTCGTCTGTGCGCATTGTGCGCTGTCCGGCAGCAAGCCGCGAAGCGGTCACATTTTCATGCGGCCATCGCCTACGGGGGCCGCCCGGTTGGCGGGCGGCCGAGTTGTCGGGGAGAGCCATGAATTTTGTCAAACAACGCGGAGAAAGCGACAAGCCGGCCGCGGAAGTGGAAAGCAACATCCGCGAGCTGGTCCGCCGCGATACCACGGCGCTACGCCAGGCCGAGAGCGACAGCGAGCTCGCGGCCAACAATCTCGGCAGCCTGCTGCGCCGGGTCTCCGCCCAGTCGACGCGCGAGATCGATCTGCTGATCGGCGAATTGCGCACCCTGCGCGAGAAGCTGGCGACCGACGGCAGCCGCGTCGAGCGCGAGATCGTCGATTACGCGGCGCTGAGCCAGTCGGTCATTCAGCTGACCAAAATCATCGCCGACGGCGTCACCCAGGTCAAAAAAGTGCCGGACGCGCCCAGCATCAGCGAGTAGCCCGAGCGCCGGTCGCGCACTCGGTGCATCATCGATCTACAGGCTATTGTTGAACGCATCGGCGATGAACTGGTGCGTCAACGCATAGGTCTGCCGTGTTGCCGGCTCATCCCAGCCGGCGACGCCGGGCACGTCGAAACCCTGGTCGGTGTAGGCGTGATAGATGCCGCTGAAAGTCAGCATCTGCCACTTGGCGCCGGCGGCATCCATTTCGGCCTCGAAGGCGTCGCGGTCGGCTTTCGGCACCACCGGATCGGGCGCGCCGTGGGTGACGAGCAGCTTGGCCTTGACCACGCCCTTCTGGGCCGGCGCCGCGGTTTTCAGGTCGCCGTGAATCGAGATCGCGGCCGCGATGTCGGCGCCGTCGCGCGCCAGCTCCAGAACGTTGCCGCCGCCGAAGCAGAAACCGAGCGCGGCGCGGCGATTGTCGATCAGGTCGCGCTTGTTGCCTTCGGCGACCAGCGTGTCGAGTCCGGCGCGGATGCGCATGCGCGCCTCGGCGGCGTCGGCGCGCAGCGGATTGGCAAGCTGCGCCGCCTCGCCGAAGTCGGCCGGCCGCGTGCCCTGCCCGTACATGTCGGCCACCAGCACCACATAGCGGTCGCCGGCCATCAGCTTGCCGCGCTCGATCGCCTTGTCGGTCACGCCCATCCAGTTCGGCGCCACCAGCACCGCCGGCCGCCGGCCTGAGACTCTTTCCTCGTAGACCAGCGCCCCCTCGGCGGTCAGCGAGCCCATGCGGTACTTGATGATTTCGGTCTTCATACGGACGTTCTCCCCTCTTCGTCATTGCCGGGCTTGACCCGGCAATCCATGGGGCAGCCACGCGCCCACATGAGCGACAAGTGGACGATGCAACACTATGCCCGCCCCGAATGCGGCGGCCAATGTTGTGTTATCCGCGAAAACTTATAGTGTGCCGCGCCGTGACGGCGTACCTCCCCTATCCCGCAGGCTTTTCGCAGCCGTGCCCCGCGAAGGCGCGGCGATGATTGTTGTCGCTATCGATATCGGCGGCACGTTTACCGACCTGGTCGGTTTCGACGCCAAGGCCGGCCGCTTCGTCGAGGCCAAGAGCCTGACCACGCCGCGCGAGCTGACCCAGGGCGTGCTCGACTGCATCCGCAAGAGCGGGCTCGATGCCGGCGCCATCGACGAGCTGATCCACGGCTCGACCATAGCCATCAACACGCTGATCGAGCGCACCGGCGCCAAGACAGGGCTGATCGTCACCAGCGGCACGCGCGACGTCTACATCATCGGCCGCGGCAACCGGCCCGAGGCCTATAATCTGTTCTTCCACCGCCACCGGCCGCTGGTGCCGCGCCATCTGTCCTGCGAGGTCGAGGAGCGGCTGACCAGCGCCGGCGAAATCTTCCGCCCGCTCAACAAAGCGAGCGTCGCCGAGGCGTGCCGCACGCTGGCTGCCGAAGGCGTCGAGGCGATCGCCGTCTGCCTCTTGCACTCCTACGTCGATCCGAGCCACGAGCGCGTGGTCGGCACCATGGCGAGCGAGTCGCTGCCGCACGCTTACCTGTCGCTGTCGCACGACATTCTGCGCGAGTATCGCGAGTTCGAGCGGCTCTCCACCACCGTGGTCAACGCCTATATCGGACCCAAGGTCGGCGGCTACGTGAAGAATCTCAAATCGCGGCTGGCCGCGGCCGGGTTTGCCGGCGAGCTGTCGATCATGCGCTCGAACGGCGGCGTGATGATGCCCGAAGTGGCGACCGCGCGCCCGGTGGCGATGATGGAATCCGGACCGGTGGGCGGCATCATCGCGTCGGCGCGGGTCGGCGAGAAACTCGGCTTCGGCAACGTCATCTCGTTCGACATGGGCGGCACCACGGCGAAGACCAGCCTGGTGCGCGACGGCGAGCCGACCTTGGCGCCGGGCTATTACGTCGGCGGCTATGCCAGCGGCCATCCGGTGATGCTGCCGATGATCGACGTCGTCGAGGTCGGAGCCGGCGGCGGCAGCATCGCCTGGACCGACGACGTCGGCGCGCTCAAGGTCGGGCCGCACAGCGCCGGCGCTGATCCCGGCCCGATCTGCTATCGCGGCGGCGGCACCGAGCCGACCATCACCGACGCCAACGTGGTGCTCGGACGGCTCGACCCGCACAACTTTCTCGGCGGCCAGATGGTGCTCGACGCCGAGGCGGCGCGTGACGGCATCGCGCAAAAGATCGCCAAGCCGCTCGGCATGGATGCGGTGGCCGCCGCGCAGGCCATCGTCGAGATCGCGATCTCCAAAATGTCGCTCGCGGTGCGCGAGGTGTCCGTCGAGAAAGGCTACGATCCGCGCGATTTCGCGCTGGTCGCCTCGGGCGGCGCCGGGCCGCTGCACATCTGCGCCATCGCCCGCGATCTGCATATTCCGAAGGTGATCGTGCCGCTGTTTCCGTCGCACTTTTCCGCGCTCGGCATGCTGCTCGCCGACGAGCGGCACGATTTCATCCGCACCTTCTATTTCGATCTGGAAAATCTCGACTTCAAGGCGCTGCTCGCCGTACACGACGAGATGGCCGCCGAGGCGAAGACGGCGCTGCGTCATGCCGCGAGCGCGCAGTGGCAGATCGCGCTCGACCTGCGCTATGTCGGCCAGGAGTTCACGTTGTCGGTGCCGGTGACGCGGCAAGCGCTCGCCAAGGCCGACCGGCGCAAGATCCGCGCCGCGTTCGATGCGCTCTACGAACACCGTTATTCACACCATTCGCCCGACGAGCCGGTGGAGATGGTGAACATCCGGCTCGCCGGCATCGGCAAGCGGCCGAAACTGCGCTTTCCGAAACTTGCCGGCGGCAAAAGCGCCAAGCCGGTGCGGCGCCGCGAAGTCTTTCTCGACGATGCGCGCAAGCCGGCGCTGTGCCCGATCTACTGGCGCGCCGCGCTCGGCGCCGGCGCCCGCATCAAGGGCCCGGCGCTGATCGAGGAGCACGGCACCACGACGGTGCTGTTCGATACCGATCGCTGCACCGTGGCGCCGTCGGGCGAGCTCGTCATCGACGTCGGAGGCGCCTGATGGCCAAAGCCAAACGGGCCAAGCGGCCCAATCAGAAAACAAACAAGCCAAAAGCCAAAGCGCTCGATGCGGTGACGCTCGAAGTCATCCGCAACGCGCTGCCGGCGATCGCCAACGAGATGGCCGCCGACCTGCAGCGCACCTCCTACAACATGATGATCTATGAGGTGCGCGATTTCTGTACTTCGCTGGTCAACACCAAGGGCGAGCTGATCGCCCAGAACGTTGGCGGCGTGTCGCATTTCGTCGCCGATCTCGGCGTCATCATCACCGACGGCATGGCGCGCTACGGCGCGAAAGGCTTTGCCGAAGGCGACGTCATCATCACCAATCACCAGGCAGTCGCCGGGCAGCACCTCAACAACATCGTCATCTACATGCCCTACTTCTACAAGGGCGAGTTGCTGTTGTTCGCCATGGTGCGGGCGCACTGGATCGACGTCGGCGGTATGTCGACCGGTTTTGGCGCCGGACCGAGCGTGCCCGATCCGTGGCTCGAGGGATTGCAGCTCGATCAGCTGAAAATCTACGAGGCCGGCACGCTCAACGAGACGCTCTATCGCGTGCTCAAGGACAACATCCGCTTTCCCGAATCCTCGCTCGGCGACATGAAATCGCAAATGGCGGCGTGTCGCCTGGCGCTGCGCCGCATGACCGAGCTGTTCGACAAATACGGCCGCGCCACCGTGCTCGCCGCCATCGGGCAAATCTTCGACGAGACCGAGCGCAAGTGCCGCAACGTGGTGGAGAAGCTCAAGGACGGCGTCTACGAGGCGTCCTCGTTCATCGACCATGACGGCGTCAAGCGCGACGAGCGCGTGCCGATCCACGCCAAGGTGACGGTCGATCACGGCCACATGACCATCGACTTGTCCGGCTGCTCGGGCGAGCGCAAGGCCGGGATCAACTCGCGCACCTATGCGGCGGCCCGCGTCGCCTACAAGGCGCTGACCGGCCCGCTCGAGCCGGTCAACGAAGGCTCGTTCGGCGCGCTCAAAGTCATCATCCCGGAAGGCAACGTCATGATGGCGCGCTACCCGGCGCCGATGGCGGGCTGGAGCGTGATCGTGCCGACGGTCGTCGACACCATCATCAAGGCGCTGGCCGATGCCATGACCGAGCGGGTCCCGGCCGGGCATCACGGCCTCCTTGGCGGCTCCATCGTGTTCTTCGGCGTGCATCCCAAGACCAAGCGCCGCTTCGTGGTGCAGAGCATCGAGGGCGGCGGCTGGGGCGGCCGGCCGGGCGAAGACGGCGAATCCGCGACCGTGTCGGTCTGCCAGGGCGACGTGCGCAACGCCTCGATCGAGGGCATCGAGTTGAAATGCCCCGTCGTCATCGAGCGCCGCGCGCTGCGCACCGATTCGGGCGGCGCCGGCAAGCACCGCGGCGGGCTCGGCCTCGACACCTGCGTGCGCAATTTGATCGACGGCCGCTGGAATTTCGATCATCCGCGGCGCGAGCAGTGCCCACCCTGGGGCTTGTGGGGCGGCAGCCCGGGCAGCCACGGCGACTTTCTGCTGCGGCTGCCGGGCGAGAACGATTTCCGCTCCATGGAGGCGCCGCATTACCCGGTGCCGGTCGACGCCGAGGTCATCGTGCGCACCGGCGGCGGCGGCGGCTGGGGCGACCCGCTGCAACGCGATCCGGCGCTGGTGCGCCACGATGTCATCGAGCAATTGGTCTCGCGCCGCTTCGCCGCCGACACCTACGGCGTCGTGCTCAGGGACGATTTGACGCTTGACGAGGCCGCGACCAGAGAGCGGCGAAATGCGCTAAGATCGGCGGCCAAGAGGAAGCAAGGCGAAACCGTCCTGCCACAATGAGCGCCGGCGACGTCGCAATCCACGTCAGAAACGTCGGCCATCAATTCGGTGAGGCCGGCGAAGCGCGCTCCGTTCGCGCGTTGGCCGACACCTCGCTCGATATCGCGCGCGGCGAGCTGTTGTGCCTGATCGGTCCGAGCGGTTGCGGCAAGAGCACGCTGCTCAACGTCATCGGCGGCCTGCTGACGCCGACCAACGGCAATGTGCAGGTCGCCGGCAAGCCGGTGCGCGGACCGATGCCGCACGAGATCGCTTACATTTTCCAGGAGAACGCGCTGTTTCCCTGGAACACGGTCGACGAGAACGTCCGCCTCGGCATGCTGTTTCAGGGCGTGCCCAAAACCGAACACGCCGGCCGCGCCAGGAAATCGCTCGAGGCGGTCGGGCTTGGCGAGTTCGCCGACCATTATCCCGGCCAGCTCTCCGGTGGCATGCGCCAGCGCGCCGCTTTGGCGCGGGCACTGTCGCTGCAGACCGGCATTCTCCTGATGGACGAGCCGTTCGGCGCGCTCGACGAGCAGACCCGCATGATCCTCGGCGAGGATTTGTCGGTGCTGCTGGCCAGCACCGAAAAGACCATCGTGTTCGTCACCCACAGTCTCGGCGAGGCGGTGTTTCTGGCCGATCGCGTCGCCGTGTTCTCGGCGCGGCCCGGCACCATCAAAAAAATCATCAAGGTTGACGAGCCGCATCCGCGCAAGCCGGACTTCGTCACCTCGGAAAAATTCACCGCGCTGCGCAACGAGCTCTACGCGCTGCTGCACGACGAGATCCGCAAGGCGGTGTCGTCCGAGGCGCCGCGCGGCCGCAACGGCGGCGCCAAAAGCGGAGCCGCCTGATGGCGCGTCGCCCCGACAGCGCCCAACGGCTCGCCAGCCGCGCGGTGCAGATCGCCTTCCTGGCGGGCGTTTTCGTGCTGTGGTACTGCGCCACCAATTTTTGGGGCGTCAATCACCTGTTGCTGCCGAATCCGGTCGCGGTCTTCGATCAACTGGTGGACGTGCTCAAAAGCGGCGAATATCTGCCCGATCTGCGCGTCACCGCGACCGAGTTCGCCACAGCCTTCGTGCTGGCGACGACGACCGGCATGGTGGTCGGCTTTTTCGTCAGCCTGTCGCGCTATTGGGTCCGCGTGTTCGAGCCGCTGTTCGCCGGCATCTATTCAATACCGATCATTCTGTTCCTGCCGCTTTACGTCTTGTTCTTCGGCCTCGGCCCCGCCTCCAAGATCGGACTCGGCACCACCATCGCGTTTTTTCCCATCGTGCTCTCGACCATCGCCGGCTTCAGCAATGTCGACCGCACGCTGGTGAAAGCGGCACGCTCGATGGGCGCATCGAACTATCAGCTGTTCCGCTACGTGCTCGTGCCCGCGGCGCTGCCGGTCATTCTCACCGGGCTGCGCATGGGCTTCACCGTGGCGCTCTTATCGATTCTCGGCAGCGAGACCATCGCTTCGCTCGCCGGGCTCGGCCATCACATCGTGCAGCTTGCGGAGGCGATGGAGATGTCGCGCATGTTCGCCTACATCGTCTTCGTGGTGGCGATCGCGACGCTGCTCAATGTCACGGTCTCCTACTTCGAAGCGCGCGGGAGACGGCTCGGATGACATCGATCCAGTCGAGCGGGCTCGCCACAAGCGCACGTCCCCGCGAAAGCGTGGACCCAGCTCTGGATTCCCGCTTGCGCGGGAATGAGCGGAAAATGACCGCGCGCCGCTTCCTGCTGCGGCATCCCGGAATCGTGCGGCTCGGCGTCGTCATTCTCCTGCTGGTGCTTTGGGAGATCGCTGCGCGCACCTTCGTGGACCCGATGTTCATCAGCCCGCCGTCGCGCGTGTTCACGTCGCTCGGCACGGTGCTGGGCACCGACGGCGTACCGAACGCGCTGCGGCTCACGTTCTTCGAGCTCGCCGTGGCGTTCGCCATTGCGGTCGTCATCGGGCTGGCGCTCGGGCTCGCCATCGGGCTGCAGCCGTTTGCCCGCAGGAGCTTCATGCCGATCGTGCTGTTGGTCTACGGCATGCCGCAGATCACCATTCTGCCGCTGTTCATTCTCGCCTTCGGCATCGGCCCGGCGTCGAAGATCGCGTTCGGCGTGACGCACGGCGTGTTTCCGATCGTCGTCACCGTGGTGGCCGGCGTGCAGAACCTGAAACCCATCCTGCTCACCAGCGCGCGCTCCATGGGGGCGAGCCGCTGGCAGATCCTGCGTTGGGTGATCTTTCCGCACATGATCCCGAGCTTTTTCGCCGGCATGCGGCTTGGCATGAGCGGCGTGCTGCTCGGCGTGCTGCTCGCCGAACTCTACGTCTCCACCGCCGGCATCGGCCACTTCACCACCATGTTCACCGAAACGTTCGAGCCGACCAAGCTGTTCGGCCTGATCGCCATGCTCGCCGCCATGGCGATCGTGCTCAACGAGATCGTGCGCCGCGCCGAGAACCATTTCAGCCGCTGGCGGTAGAACACCCACTCATTCCGTGTCATCATCCGCGCATGCGGATGATCCAGTAATCACCGTACTCAGGGCGATGACTGGATGCTCCGCTTTCGCGGAGCATGACAGGTCATGTATCGCGATTTTCCCCGACATCAGGACCGCCATGCAAGCCGAGCAAAAAGACGATCCCGCCTTCCTCTACTTTCCGACCAACTATCGCTGGTCGATGGGGCTGTTGATCTGCCTCGGCGGCGCGCCGTGGACCGGCGTCGATATCGACGAGGTCAATCGCGTCGGCCGCGCACTCGCCGACAAGGTCGGCGACGACACGGCGTGGTTTACGGAATGGGCCCGCATGGGCGACAAGATCGAGGCGCGTGGCCGCGACGCCGCGCGTGCCGGCCATAAGCTCAGCGCCGCATCCTGCTTCATCCGCGCCTCGCGCTATTATCAAACCGGCGAGCGCTTCATTCATCCGCGCTCGCAGCACAGCCAGGACGTCTATGCGAAGTCTGTGGCGCTGTTCAAGGAACACGCCGCGATCGTGCGCCGGCCGCGCATCGAGCCGGTCGAGATTCCGTATGAGAGCGCCAGCCTCCCTGCCCTGCTGGTGCATCCGGACCCGGAAGCGGCGCGCGGCCGGCCGGCACCCGCCATGGTGTTTTTCGACGGCTTCGACGTCACCAAGGAGCTGCAATACGGCTATGGCGTGTCCGACCTCTCCGCGCGCGGCGTCGGCTGCCTGATCGTCGACGGCCCGGGCAACGGCGAGAGCGTGCGCTTTCGTAATCTGCCGCTGATCGCGGAGACCGAGCGTTATGCGACGCCGGTGTTCGATTATCTCGCGGGCCGCAGCGAGTTCGACTCAAAGCGCATCGGTGTCATGGCGCTCAGCCTCGGCGGCTATTACGCGCCGCGCGCGGCGTCGCTCGAGCCGCGCTTCGCCTGCTGCGTCGCCTGGGGCGCGCAGTGGGATTATCACGAGGTCTGGGCGCGCCGGCTCGAATTGCTCGATACCGGCAAGGTGCTGTCGCTATCGGTACCGCCCGAGCACCTGCAATGGGTGCTCGGCGTCGACGACCGCGCCGCGGCGCTGAAGAAGCTGGAAGGTTTTCGGCTCGACGGCATCGTGCAGAGGATGACGTGCCCGTTCCTGCTGTTGCACGGCGCGGGCGACGAACAGATCCCGCTCGCCACCGCCGAAAAGCTGTTCGCCGCGGTCGGCTCCAAACAGAAGGCGTTGAAAGTTTTCACCCGCGAGGAAGGCGGCTTTCATCATTGCCAAGTGGACAATCCGACCATCGGCGTGCACTACATGTGGGACTGGATCGCCGACGTGCTCAATGCGGGGATGTGAGCGGGGCATAACCGCAGTGTCGGCGGCAGAGTGCGAAGGGGGACCACGGCCATGGTCAAGGCTGTGAGAAAAAAGGCTGTGAGGAAAAAGACGGCGGGCAAAAAAGCTAAGCGCAAAGCCGCTGGCAAAGGCAAGATCAAGGCTGCGGCCGCAAGCAAACCCAAAGCGAAATCATCCCACAACGGGCCGCTTTATCTCACCGAAGCCGACGTGCAGCGGCTGGTGAATGTCAAGGACGCGATCGCTACGCTCGAACAGCTGTTCGGGACCTGGCCCGATCCGGCCACCGTCAACCTGCCGCGCCAGCGCGCTCAGGTCGGCAAGGGCAATTTCAACCTCATGGGCGCCGCCTGGGGCGCCGGAGAAGTGTTCGGCCTGAAAGCCTACCTTGGCGCCCCGGGCGGACGCTTTCACGTCGTGCTCTATTCGTCGCGTGACGGCAGCCTCAAGGCGATGATCGAGGCCGACCACCTCGGCCGCATCCGCACCGGCGCGGCGAGCGGGCTTGCCACCAAGATCCTCGCCAATCCCGGCGCGCGCATCCTCGGCGTCATCGGCGCCGGCCGCCAGGCCTTGACGCAGGTCGCCGCGGTGTGCGCCGTGCGCAAGATCGAAACCGTGCGCGTGTTCGCCCGCACCGCCGAGCACCGCGAAATTTTTGCCAAACAGATCGAGCGCAGCTTGCGGGTGGCGGCGCAACCGATGACCTCGGCGGAAACCGCAATCGGCGACGCCGACGTGGTGATCACCATCACCAAATCGGCCGAACCGGTGCTGCGCGCCAACTGGCTGAAATCCGGCGTGCACGTCAACGCCGCCGGCGCCAATGCCGCCGAGCGGCGCGAGATCGACGCCGAGACCGTGCTGCGCGCCACCGTGCGCGCCACCGATCATCTGGCGCAGGCGCGGATCGAAGCCGGCGAATACCGCGACCTGGTCGCCGCCGGCCGGCTGAAATGGCAGGACGTGGTCGAGCTCGGCGATATCCTGACCGAAAAAGCGCCCGGCCGCCGCGGGCCCGCCGACATCACCCTGTTCAAATCGCTCGGCATCGCGCTCGAAGACATCGCGTTCGCCGACCTGATCGTGCGCCGCGCCCGCGAGCACGGCGTCGGCCGGCGGATGGCGTAGCGGCGAGAATTGTAGGAGCCTTTGGTGAAAGAAGGCCAACAATCACGGAGCGGAGACCGCAAAAGGCCGATTATCGAGGCGGGAATGAAGGTATCCGTCCTGCGCAGCGGTCGACATCGCATCGGCGTCGTGGCGAGGGTCGAGGGTGATTACGTATTCGTCCGCTGGACACACTCCGACATCGTCCCACACACCGAGGAGTATCAAGCGCACCGCGATGAAGTCACGCCATTGGCCGGTTGGGTGTGAGCACGCGCAGGCGTATGCTCTAAACACTGGATTTGATCACGCCTCAGTTCTATTTACCGAAAACGATTGGCTTACCCAGCCTCCAGATGAGGGCGGCTAAATGGGAAGCATTGTCCTTCTCGACTTGATGGGCGGCGTCGCGCTGCTGCTCTGGGGCCTGCACATGGTCCGCAGCGGGATCACGCGCGCCTTCGGGTCGGAACTTAGGCGCGTTCTGAGCACGGCGCTGCGTAACCGCGTCCTGGCGCTGCTCGCCGGAATTGGCGTGACCGCGCTGCTACAGAGCAGCACCGCGACCGGCCTGCTGATGACCTCCTTCGCGGCGCGCGGGCTTGTCGACCTTGTCCCCGCCATGGCGGTCATGCTCGGCGCCAATATCGGCACCACGCTGATCGTCCAGGTGCTTTCGTTCGACATTTCGGCGGTCGCACCGGCCCTGTTCGTGATCGGCCTCGCCGCATTCAACTTCGGCGGCCGAACCGTCACCCGCGACCTCGGGCGGGTCGCGATCGGCGCCGGGCTGATGCTGCTATCGCTGCACATCCTGCTGGACACTTTGGCCCCGGTCGAGATGGCGCCGACCGTCGGTGCGCTTCTTTCCACGATCACAGGCGAGCCCGTTCTCTGCGTGCTGATCGCTGCCGCGCTGACCTGGGCGGCGCATTCCAGCGCCGCGGTGGTGCTGCTGGTTATGTCGCTCGCCTACTCGCATTTCGTGACTCCTGCTGCCGCGCTGGCACTCGTGCTGGGCGCCAATCTTGGTAGCGCCATCAACCCGCTGCTGGAAGGCAGCGGCTCCGCTAATCGGGCCAATCGCCGCCTGCCGCTCGGCAACCTGATCAACCGTCTCGTCGGCGTCGCGCTGGTATTGCCGTTCTTGCACCCGATTGCCGACCTGTTTGCCCGGCTTGAGCCCAATCCGACGCGGATGACCGCCGATTTCCATACGGCGTTCAACGTGGTGCTGGCTCTGGGATTTGTCTTCGTTCTCGATGGTCTGGCAGCCCTCTTGACGAAATTGTTGCCCGAGCCGGCGAAACGGGCCGATCCGGCGGCACCGCTCTATTTGGACGAAACGGCGATCGACACGCCTTCGGTGGCGCTTGCCTGCGCGGCGCGGGAGACGCTGCACATGGGCGACGTCGTCGAGGACATGCTGCGCAAGGCGATGACCGCCTTGATGACGAATGACCGGAAGCTCGCCGCCGAAGTTTCACGGATGGACAACATCGTCGACCGGCTGGACGAGGTGATCAAACTCTATGTCACCAAGATAACCCGCGGAAGCCTGGACGATCGCGATGGCCGGCGCGCCACGGAAATCATCGCCTTTACCGTCAACCTCGAACACATCGGCGACATCGTCGATAAGAACTTGATGGAGCTCGCCAACAAGAAAATCAAGCACAAGTACGAGTTCTCGCGCGAGGGCGCAGCCGAGCTCGAGGCCTTTCACAAGCGCATCATCGAGAACCTAAAGCTTGCCTTCAGTGTGTTCCTCAACGAGGACGTAAGAGTCGCTCGCACGCTGATCGAGGAGAAGACGCAGCTCCGCAATCTCGAGCTCGGCTATGCGGACAGCCATCTGGCGAGATTGCGCGAGGGGCGGCCCGAAAGCATAGAGACCAGCTCGTTGCATCTCGACGTACTGCGCGACCTCAAGCGCATTCACTCGCACATCTGCTCGGCCGCTTATCCGGTCCTTGAGGTCGCGGGCGAGCTACAGCCAAACCGATTGAAAGAAAGCGATCCAGCCGCGATCCGCGACGTCTCCGATTTGGCATCGATTCCGCCGCGGACGTCTTGATCGTCGAATAACGCCATTTATGTCGCTTTCTGGCCCGTCACGGCATCTCGCTGCAAAGCAGCAATTCGGGCGCTTTGGTGAGGGGTTTTTGCCCTCGGGCCGGGGCAAGGGAACGCGTCGCGCCTGCGGTAACCCACCTGGAATACTTGAAATTGCGGCGTTTTGTTCTCCGCGGATTGCGGGTAGACTGCCCCGGGAACGCCTCACGGCCAAAAACAAGAACGTCGACAACGTTTACCCATCACGGAGGGACACCATGGCTCGGATTCATCGGCGAAAATTTCTCAAGCTGTCGGCTGCCGGGTCCGGCGGCCTTGCGGCCATTCTGGCGACCGGGCGCGCGCCGGCTTACGCGCAGGGCACCAGCGTGCATTGGCTGCGCTGGAACGATTTCGTGCCGAACTCCGACAAGGTGCTGCGCGAGAAAATCATTCCGCAGGCCGCCAAGGATCTCGGCATCACGCTCAACATCGAGATGATCAACGGCAACGACATTCAGGCCCGCACCACGGCGGCGATCCAGTCGGGTACCGGTCCGGACGTGATCTGCGCGCTCAACAACTGGCCGCAGCTCTATGCCGCGAGCGTCGCCGATGTCACCGCAATCGCCGACAAGATCGGCAAGGACCAGGGCGGCTTCTATGACGAATCGACCGCGGTCGCCAACGACGGCAAAAGATGGCTCGGCGTGCCGTGGTGCATCGTCGGCGCCGAGAATTCGTACCGCAAGTCGTGGTTTGAGGCGGTCGGCGCCACCAAGTTTCCCGAGACCTGGGACGAGTACCGCGCCGTCGGCAAGAAGCTGAAGGCGAAAGGCCAGCCGATCGGCCAGACGCTGGGCCACAGCTTCGGCGATCCGCCGACCTTCTGGTATCCGTTCCTGTGGTCGTTCGGCGGCGCCGAAGTCGACAAGGCCGGCAAGAAGGTCGTGCTCAACAGCAAAGAGACCATCGAATCGGTCAAATACGCCGTGGCGTTCTGGAAGGACTGTTGCGACGAGGGCGGCTTGGCGTGGGACGATTCCAGTAACAACCGCGCCTTCCTTTCCGGCACGATCTCTTCCACGCTCAACGGCGCGTCGATCTATCTGCTGGCCAAGCGCGATGGCGACAAATACCAGACCGAAAAAGGCACGCCGCTCTATCAGGACATCCTGCACGGCACGCTGCCCAAAGGACCGGCCGGTAAATTCTCCTATCAGCTGCCGATGACCAACATGCTGATGGGTTATTCCAAGCAGCAAGACGCCGGCAAGAAATTCCTGGCCTGGATTACCTCCAAGGAGGTCTATCAGGCCTGGTTCGATTCCCAGGGCGGCTACTCGGTCGGCGCCACGACCTCCTGGGAGCAAGACCCGATCTGGAGCAAGGATCCGGTAATGGCGCCGTTCCGGCAGGTCGGCCGCGGCGCCCAGTTTCCGGGCTATCCCGGACCGGCGGATCGCAGGGCCGCCGAGGTTCTGAGCAAGTACATCATCATCGACATGTACGCCAAAGCGGTCCAGGGCATGCCGGCCGAAGATGCGGTGAAGTGGGCGACCGGCGAGGTGGAGAAGATCTACACCTGATCGTGCGCACGCGCCGATCGCGCCGTGTTATGATCCGGCACGGCTCGCCACGCCAAAACTCCTCCCGCCCGCTCGGGCGGGAGGCTGTGCACGGCCCGAGCCCGCAGAGGAACCGGCGATGGCCATAAGCGACATCGTCACCCCACGCGCCTTCGTCGCCGCGCCGCAGCGCGGCGCCGCTACCCGGCTCCTCGAGGACGAGCGCTGGCTCGCCGCGGCGCTGCTGTTGCCGACCGTTATTCTGCTCGGCCTGTTCATCGCCTATCCGTTCGTCGAGGGCGTCTGGCTGTCCGTCACCGACGCCCGCGTCGGCGTTCCCGGCCATTTCGTCGGCCTGGCGAATTTCGCCGCGCTGCTCAACGACAGCATCTTCCGCGTCGCGGTCTGGAACACCTTCGTCTACACCGCGGTGGCGACGGTGTTTAAGCTCGGGCTCGGCCTTTGGCTGGCGCTGCTGCTGAACCGGCATTTCCGCGGCAAGGCGTTCACCCGCGCCTTTATTCTGTTACCGTTCATCATTCCGACGGTGCTGTCGACGTTCGCCTGGAAGTGGATGTTCGATCCGACCTTCAGCGTCATCAACTGGACCTTGTTCCAGCTCGGCCTCATTCACAGCCGCATCAACTGGCTCGGCGACCCGAACCTGGCACTGATCTCGGTGATCATCGTCAACGTCTGGCGCGGCGTGCCGTTCTTCGCCATCAGCCTCCTTGCCGGGTTGCAGACCATCAATCCGGAGCTGCAGGAGGCCGCCGCCATCGACGGCGCGCGGGCGTGGCAGCGTTTCTGGCACGTCACCTGGCCGCTGCTTCTGCCGGTCACCATGGTGGTGGTGCTGTTCTCGGTGATCCAAACCTTCGCCGATTTTCAGCTCGTCTACGTGCTGACCGGCGGCGGGCCCGCCAACACCACCCAGCTGTTCGCCACTTACGCCTATCAGATCGGCGTCGGCACCGGGCTGCTCAGCGAAGGCGCCGCGGTTTCGCTCGCCATGTTTCCGTTCCTGCTATTCGTCGTCGTCGTGCAGCTCCTCTACATCCGCCGGGTCGAGGTGCACTGAGCCATGATCGAGGGAGCGAAGTGGCGGCGTTGGGTCTACTTCTACGTTCCGCTCGGGCTGTTCGTTTTCTGGCTGCTGTTCCCGTTCTACTGGATGCTGGTGACCTCGGTGCGGCCGGACCGCGAGCTATACCGGCCGTGGATGGCGCCGAATTACACACCGTTCTGGACCGCGCATCCGACCCTGGTGCACATCACCGACTTGCTGACCGAGACCCTCTTCATCCGCTGGATGATGAACACGCTGTTCATCGCCATCGTGTCGACCGTGATCTCGCTGTTCTGCGGGCTGCTTGCCGGCTACGCACTGTCGCGCCTGAAATTTCCCGGCGGTGGCGCGCTCGGCACCGGCATCTTTATCACCTACCTCGTGCCGCAGACGCTCTTGTTCATTCCGCTCGCCGACATCATCCGCAATTTCAAGCTCGGCGACACGCCGTGGGCGCTGATCCTGACCTATCCGACCTTTCTGATTCCGTTCTGCACCTGGCTCTTGATGGGCTACTTCAAGGCGATTCCGCGCGAGCTCGAAGAGTGCGCCCGCATCGACGGCGCCACGCGCTGGAAAGCGATGCTCTACATCATCTTTCCGATCGCGGTGCCGGGCATCCTCTCGGCCGGCATTTTCGCCTTCACGTTGTCGTGGAACGAGTTCATCTACGCCCTGGTGTTCCTGTCCTCGGCCGAGCAGAAGACCGTGTCGGTCGGCGTCACCTCCGAGCTGGTGCGCGGCGACGTGTTCTATTGGGGCCAGCTGATGGCCGGCGCCCTGCTCGGCTCGATCCCGGTCGCCTTCATCTACTCGTTCTTCGTCGAGCACTACGTCGCCGGCCTCACCGGCTCCGTCAAAGGATGATGCGAAGCCATGGCCCGCGTGCTGTTACGCAACCTCAACAAGTTCTACGACGACGTTCAGGCGGTGAAGGACGTCAACCTGGAAATCCGCGACAAGGAGTTCGTCGTGCTGGTCGGCCCGTCGGGCTGCGGCAAAACCACGACCTTGCGCATGGTGGCCGGCCTCGAATCCATCAGTTCCGGCCAGGTGCTGATCGGCGACACCGTGGTCAACGAGCTGGCGCCGATGGACCGCGACATCGCCATGGTGTTCCAGAACTACGCGCTCTATCCGCACATGAGCGTGTACGACAACATGGCGTTCGGCCTGAAGATGCGCAAAGTCGACCGCACCGAAATCCGCAAGCGCGTCCAGGAAGCGGCCGACATTTTGGGCATCCAGGACTATCTGGCGCGCAAGCCGCGCCAACTCTCCGGCGGGCAGCGCCAGCGCGTCGCACTCGGCCGCGCCATCGTGCGCCATCCGCAGGTGTTTCTGTTCGACGAGCCGCTGTCCAATCTCGACGCCAAGCTGCGCGTGCAGATGCGTGTCGAGCTGAAGAAGCTGCACAACCGGCTTAATACCACGGCGGTCTACGTCACCCATGACCAGGTCGAGGCCATGACGCTCGGCGACCGCGTCGTGGTGATGCGCGGCGGCGTGGTGCAGCAGGTCGGCGAACCGCTCGAGCTCTACAATGCGCCGGTCAACCGCTTCGTCGCCGGCTTCATCGGCTCGCCGGCGATGAACTTCGCGGCGGCGCGCCTGCGCGACGGCGACGGCAAGCTGCATGCCGAGGCCTCCGGCTTTGGCCTCGAACTGCCCGGCCAGCTCGCCGCGCGACTGCGGCCCCATAGCGGCCGCGAAGTCATCCTCGGCGTGCGGCCCGAAGATCTACAAATCGCCAACGGCAGCGCGCCGCCGGGACTTTATCTCGACGCCATGGTCGAGGTGGTGGAGCGGCTCGGCGCCGAAATCCTGCTCGACCTCCAGGTCGGCCAGCAGACCATGGTGGCCTCGGTCGAGCCGAGCGTGACCGCCAAGCGCGGCGACAAGCTCCGCTTCGCGCTCAAACCGGAGCGGCTGCATTTCTTCGATGCCGCCTCGGAAGCGGCGATTTAACAATCAAACTCGTCGCATTGCACCGTCTGATCGAGAAGAAAACAAACTTCACACCACCTCCGCCGACTTCGGCCGGTGGCCGCTGACCTCGGCGGCCGCGTCTGGCGCAAGCGTCCAGCCGTAGAACACGCTCAGCGCCGCCATCGTGGTGGCGCCGGCGAATGCCACCATGAAATCGGCCGTGGTCAGGGTCCCGGCGCCGCGCCAGGCGAGCGACAGCTGCAGCAGCACCGCCACGGTGGAAATGCCAAAACCGCGGCTGAGCTGCTGGGTCATGCTGGCGACGCTGGTGGCGGTGCTCATCAGCGGCTGCGGTATGTCCGCATAGGTCATGGCCTGGGTCGCGGTGAACTGCAGCGACTGGAAGAAGCCGGCGACCAGCAGCAGGCCGAAGATCAGCTCCTTGGAAAAATGCGCGCTGAAGAACGCGCACATGGCTATGGTGGCGGCGCTGATCACGCCGTTGCCGATCAGGACGTTGCGGAAGCCGAAGCGCTTGATGATCGGGCGCGCGGTAAGCTTCATCGATAGCGAGCCAGCCGCGGTGGCGAAGGTGATCGAGCCCGAAGCGAACGCCGACAGGCCGAACACGATCTGCAGCAAGAGCGGCAGCAGGAACACGAGCGTGCCGGCGCCCGCGCGAAACAACGAGCCGCCGAAGATCGCCGCCTGAAAGGTGGCGATGCGGAACACCGAGATATCGAGCAGCGGGTGCGCCGCGCGCCGGAGATGGCGGATCGCAAGCGCACCCAAAATGAAACCCGCCGGCAACAGCACCAGCGCCTCGGTGAGATCGCCGCGGCCGCGGCCGATCGCCTCGATACCGTACATGACGCAGAATGCCGCGAGCCCGGTGAGCACGAAGCCGATCCAGTCGAACGGGCGCGGGTTGCCCTCCTTGGGATTGTCGAAGAACACGCTCACCAAGAGGATGCCGAGCAGGCCGAGCGGCACGTTGACCAGAAAGATCCAGCGCCAGGAAAAATACGTGGTGATGAAGCCGCCGATCGGCGGGCCCATGACCGGCCCGAGCTGCGCCGGCACCTGCAGGTACGCCATGGTGGCAATCAGCGCCGTCTTCTCGACGCTGCGGAACAGCACCAGCCGCCCGACCGGCACCATCATGGCACCGCCAAGGCCCTGCAGCACCCGCGCGGCGGTGAGCTCGATGAGGTTGCCGGACAGGCCGCACAGGATCGAGCCGAGCGTGAACAGCGCGATGGCGGCGCGGAAGACGGTGCGGCCGCCGAACCGGTCCGCCGCCCAGCCGCTGACCGGCACGAAGATCGCGAGGCTGAGCAGATAGGCGGTCACGGCCACGCTGAGCCGCACCGGATCGGCATGCAGCGACACCGCCATCTGCGGCAGCGCCGTGGTAATCACGGTCGAATCGATCTGCTGCATGATGATCGCCGAGCCGACGATCATCGCCACGATCTTGGTTTTGGCCTGCGGGGACATATGGGTGCGGGAGCCGGATTCGGGCTCTCATAGCACCCCGCGCGCCGTTGTGCTCTGCGAAAGCCGGGCAGCCGCCCGGCGCCGCGGCGGCGACAGGCGGACGGCTAGCTGAGGAAAACGGCCGGCATTCGGCCGCCGCCGGTGCAATCGGCGGCGCGGCCTCAATCGGCTTGACGATGGCGCCGGTTATGTCTCGCCCGCGGCGGCAGCGGTCCAGGCCTCGGCTCGGCGACGTAGGGCAGGTACGGGTTGACGTTGCAGAAGCCGCGATTGCCGGAGATCACGGTCGGTGCGCATTCGGCGGCCGAGTAATATTCGCAGTCCCACTGTATTTCGCCGGTGCCGAGATCGCGCACCGCGCACCACGGCGCGTTGCCGTAAGTCTGCGCGTTTGCCGGCGCGACACCGAAACAGACAAGTGCCGCCACAGGCGCGATGGCGAGCGCAATTCGAGTCATATTGTCACCTCTGCAAGGGTTCCTGACGAACAAACACCGCATACCATTCGCTATTGCGACAAACTATGGCTGCGTCGAGGAAAATCGATCGCGTGGAGCGGCCGATTGTCTGCGGCATGCCCGCGGTTATCAAGCGCCGTGTCGTGATATAAAGCTTCGGAGACGGCAAAAAGGGGCGCCCGGCATGGATTTCAGTCTCTCTCCCGAGCTCGAGGATTTGCGCCAGCGCGTCGGTGCTTTCGTCGAGGAGCACGTGCTGCCGCTCGAGGCCGATCCGCAAAACTTTTCCGAGCACGAGAACATTCCGCTGCCGCGCCTCGCGCCGGTGCAGGACAAAGCCAAGAAGGCCGGGCTATGGGCGCCGCAATCGCCCAAGGAGTTCGGCGGCATGGCGCTGCCGATCGCGTCCTGGGCGGTGATGTACGAGGAGGCGGCGCGCTCGATCTTCGGCGCGCTGGCGTTCAACTGCATGGCGCCGGACGACGGTAACATGAGCCTGCTCGCACGCATCGGCACGCCGGCGCAGAAGGAGTGGTGGCTGCGCCCGATCGTCGACGGCAAGGTCAAATCGGCCTTCGCCATGACCGAGCCGGCGCCGGGCGGCGGCTCCGATCCGAGCATGATCCGCACCTTCGCCGAGCGGGCCGGCCGCAAATGGCTGATCCGCGGCCGCAAGTGGTTCATCACCGGTGCCGGCGAAGCCGCGCACTTCATCGTCGTCGCCCGCACCTCCGACGACAGGCGGCGCGGCCTCACCGCGTTTCTCTATCACCGCGACCAGCCGGGCTGGCGCGTGGTGCGCCGCATCGCCATCATGGGCCCCGAAGAGCACGGCGGGCATTGCGAGCTGGAGTTCGACGGCCTCGAAGTCGACGACGACAACGTGCTGCTCGGCGTCGGCGACGGCCTGAAGGTGACGCAGATCAGGCTCGGCCCGGCGCGGCTGACGCACTGCATGCGCTGGCTCGGCCTGTCGAAGCGCTGCCTCGACATCGCGCAGGCCTACGTCAACAACCGCGAAGGTTTCGGCATCAAGCTCGCCGACCGCGAAAGCGTGCAAATCAAGCTCGGCCAGGTGGCGCAGCAGATTCAGATCGGGCGGCTCCTCACCATGCACGCCGCGTGGAAGCTCGACCGCGGCGACCGCGCGCGCAAGGAAATCTCCATGGCCAAGGTGCATGTCGCGGATACGCTGCACAACGCCGCCGACACCGCGATCCAGCTCAACGGCGCCCGCGGCTATTCCAAGGACACCATCCTGGAATGGATCTACCGCGCCGCCCGCGCCGCCCGCCTGGTCGACGGCGCCTCCGAGGTGCACAACATGGTGCTGGCGCGCTTTCTGCGCGAAGAGGGCCGCGATTTCTGGACCTGGAGCGCGGGGAATAGGGTTTAGGGCTCTGTCGCTTGACAAGCGACAGGCGACAAACACATATAAGCTGCGAAATGATCCGCTCGTTCCGTCACCGCGGCCTAAAGGCGTTATACGAGGGGCGGACCGAAAAACGTGTATCTCCGCAACATCTCGTCCGGTTGCGAGATATTCTTGGCGTTCTGGACCGCAGCCGAAGGCCGGACGACATGAACCTGCCGGGGCTCCGGTTGCATCCGCTCAAAGGCGAACTGAAAGGGCATTGGGCGGTTTGGGTTTCGGGAAACTGGCGGGTAACCTTTCGCTTCGACGAAGGCGATGCCTGCGACGTCGATTATCTTGATTATCATTAGAAGGAAGACAGCAGATGCCGATGCATGACCCACCCCATCCCGGCGGCATCGTTCGCCGTCAGTGCTTGGAGCCTCTCGGCCTGTCGGTGACCGAGGCCGCGGAAGGGTTAGGCGTGACGCGGCAGGCGCTTTCGGACCTGGTGAATGGGAAAGCCGGCATCTCCGTCGACATGGCCATCCGGCTATCCAAGGCGTTCGGCTCGAGCGCGGAAACTTGGCTCGGCCTGCAAACCGCCTATGATCTTGCGCAGGCGCGCGACCGCGTGCGCACGATCAAGGTGCGCTCGTTCAAGGCGGCCTGACCTGCAAACCCGCCGAGATCGTCACTTTACGCACCCTCCGACATACCCCAAGGAGCAGACATGAAACTCGCGTTTTTCGACAACTATAAGCTCGGCGTCGTTCTGGGCGACAAGATCGTCGACGTCTCGGCGGTCACCAAGGGCATCAAGGCGCTCGGGCCGCAGGACGTGATCCGCGGCGTGATCGAGAAATGGAGCACCTACAAGGGCAAGCTCGCGGCCGCCGCCAAGAAGGGCAAGGGCAAGCCGCTCGCCAAGGTCAAGCTGCGCGCGCCGCTGCCGAAGCCGGAAAACATCGTCTGCATGGCGGTGAACTACATGGAGGATGGTACGCTCGCGGAGCCGGCGCTGATCAACGCATTCATGAAATCGCCGACGGCGGTCATCGGCGACGGCGACACCATGGTGCTGCCGGACCTCGGGGCGACGATCTTCGAGGGCGAGGCGGAGATCGCGGTGGTGATCGGCAAGCGAGCCCAGCACGTCAAGGCGGCCGACGCCATGAAATACGTGTTCGGTTATACCAATTTCATCGACGGCTCGGCGCGCGGCGTGGTGCCGCCGGGCAACACGTTCTATCAGATGAAGTCGCGCGACACTTTCGCGCCGATCGGCCCCTATATCGTCACCAAGGACGAGATCAAGGATCCGCAAAAACTGCAGATCAGGCTGACCAACAACGGCGTCACGTATCAGAACTTCAATACCGACGACATGGCGCACAAGATTCCGCGTTGCATCGAATGGGTCTCTTCGATCCATGCGCTCGAGCCGGGCGACATTCTGGCCACCGGCACCAACCACCGCGGCCTCAACCCGTTCATGGACGGTGACAAGATCGAATTGACCGTCGAAGGCTGCGGCACGCTGCACATCAAGGTTCGCGATCCGCTCAAGCGCAGCTGGGCGCGCATCACCCGCCTGCAGCACAAGGAAAGCGGCGCCGAAGGCGTCCACACCAAGCAGACCGGCGGCAAGTACGCGAAGTAAATTCGTGAAACGTAGTGAAACGTAGGGTGAGCAAAGGCGCCGGCGGCGCCGTGCCCACGCGGTCCAACGTTTGAGAAATCCGCGTGGGCTTCGCTGCGCTCAGCCCGCCCTACGACGCGGCGTTACCCCCGCCACTTCGGGTCGGTGGCATCGAGCATGCGAAGATAGGCCGGCCAGTCGGCGGAGCCGCGGCCGGCATCGTGATGTTCGTATTGGCGCGCGGTCTTTTCGCAAATCGCCGCGGGAATCTCGACCAGTTCGCCACCGGTCGCTTCCATGCGCAGCTGGATGTTGGCGGCCTCGATCAGGGTCTTCATCAGCACGAATGATTCCCTGGCCGTGCGGCCGACGGTGAGCAGGCCGTGATTGCGCAGGATCAGCGCGCGGTTCTGGCCGAGCGCGCGGTTGATGCGCTCGCGCTCGGAAAAATCCTCGGTGATGCCTTCGTAGTCGTGGTAGCCGACGCGTTGGTAGAACCGCACCGCCGCCTGCGACACCATGCGCAGGCCGTGCTTCAATCCGGCGATCGCCATGCCGGTCTCGGTGTGGACGTGGACCGCACAGTTGACGTCGGGGCGTGCCGCCAACACACCGCCATGGAGCGTGAAGCCGGGCCGGTTGACGCCCGCGGATTCGTCGAGGTCGTCGTCCATGCTGACCTTGACCAGGTTGGCGGGCGTAACCTCTTCGTACAGCAGCTCGTGGCGCTTGATCAGGAATTTGCGCTCGTCGCCCGGCACGCGCAGCGAGGAGTGATTGTAGATGACGTCGCCCCAGCCGTAATGGGCGATCAGCCGGTAAACCGCGGCGAGATCGACCCGCGCCTGCCATTCCGCCGGCGAAATGTCACTTTGCGCCACGGTTGCGAGCTTGACGTGCGTGTTCATGGACTAAGTCTCCGCGTCATGGCGTGAAGTTTAGGCGGTCGACGGAACCGCGCAAAGCGCAATCTCGGCTGCGCCGCTTTCGCAATGCGATGCGGCCCGGCCGAATCCTGTGGCAGTTCAACTCGCTAGCATTGTCGGAGGGCGCCCGCGGCCTATATGTCGTGTATGCGTCGGCTCGTTTTGCACCCTCTGGCATTATCGAATCCCTGAGGGCAAACTGGCCCGCGGAGGCCCTGCCCGCATGAAGCTGCGTACCGTCACGCTCGACGACAAATACGACCTCTCCCAGACGCGGATTTTCGTGACCGGCTTCCAGGCCCTGGTCCGGCTGTGCCTGATGCAGAAGGAGCTGGACCGCCGTAACGGCCGCAACACCGCGGGTTTCGTCAGCGGTTACCGCGGCTCGCCGCTCGGCGGCCTCGACACCCAGTTCCAGCGGGCCCGCAAGTATCTCGAAGCGAGCGACGTCCGTTTCCAGGGCGGTATCAACGAGGACCTCGCCGCCACCGCGGTATGGGGCTCGCAGCAGGCCGAGCTGCGTGGCGAAGGCCGGTACGACGGCGTGTTCGGCATGTGGTACGGCAAGGGCCCGGGCGTCGACCGCACCGGCGACGTGTTCCGCCACGCCAATCTCGCCGGCAGCTCGAAATACGGCGGCGTGCTGGCGCTGATGGGCGACGACCACACAGCCGAATCGTCCACCACGGCGCATCAATCCGAATACCACTTCATCGACGTGATGATCCCGGTGCTCAATCCCGCCGGCGTGCAGGAGGTGCTGGACTACGGCCTCTATGGCTGGGCCGTGTCGCGCTTCACCGGCGCCTGGGTGGCGCTCAAGACCATGCACGAGACGATCGAGTCGACCGCCGCCATCGACGCCAGCCTCGACCGGTTCAGCATCGTCACGCCGACCGATTTCGTCCTACCGGACGGCGGGCTCAACATCCGGCTCAACGATCCGATCCTGACCCAGGAAGCGCGCCTGCACGATTTCAAGCGCGACGCCATGCTGGCCTTCGTGCGCGCCAACAAGCTCAACCGCACCATCACCTCGGGCGGCCGCGACGCCAGGCTCGGCATCATCACCACCGGCAAGAGCTACCTCGACGTGCGCCAGGCGCTCGACGAGCTCGGCATCGACGAGGTCAAGTGCAATCAGTTCGGCATCCGGCTCTACAAGGTCGGCTGCGCGTGGCCGCTCAGCAAACGCGAGCTGCAGGACTTCGCCGAAGGCCTCGAGCTGATCGTCGTGGTCGAGGAGAAGCGCTCGCTGATCGAAGTGCAGGTGCGCGAGGAGCTGTACGGCACCGCCAATCAGCCGCTGTGCATCGGTAAGAAGGACGAAGCGGGCAATTGGCTGTTCCCGGTCAAGGGCGCGCTCGATCCCAACGACGTCGCCATCAGTATCGGCGATCGCCTGTTAAAACTCGGCCGCGGCAACGACGACATCGCGCAACGCGTGGCGCGGCTCAAGGAGTTTCAGCGCGTCGCCGCCGAGACCAAGGACGTGGCGCAGCGCATTCCGTATTTCTGCTCCGGCTGCCCGCACAATACTTCGACCGTGGTGCCGGAAGGCATGCGCGCCTATGCGGGCATCGGCTGCCATTACATGGCGCAGTGGATGGACCGCTCGACGCTCGGCTACACCCACATGGGCGGCGAAGGCGCCAACTGGATCGGCGAGGCGCCGTTCTCCAAGCGTCCGCACGTTTTCCAGAATCTCGGCGACGGCACCTACAATCATTCCGGCTACATGGCGATCCGCGCCGCGATCGCCTCGAACACCAACATCACCTACAAGATCCTGTTCAACGACGCGGTGGCGATGACCGGCGGCCAGGCCAATGACGGCGGGCTGACCGTGCCGCAGGTGGCGCGCCAGGTCGCCGCCGAAGGCGCCAAGCGCGTCGTCGTCGTCAGCGACGAGCCTCACAAATATGCGCGCGGCACCGAGTGGCCGCCGGGACTCACGATCCATCACCGCGACGACCTCGTCGCGGTGCAGAAGGAGCTTGCCGAAATCCCCGGCGTCACGGTGCTGATCTACGATCAGACTTGCGCCGCGGAAAAGCGCCGCCGCCGCAAGCGCGGCACGTTCCCCGATCCCGACAAGCGCGTCATCATCAACGAACTCGTCTGCGAGGGCTGCGGCGATTGCGGCGTGCAATCGAACTGCGTGTCGGTGCAGCCGCTCGAGACCGAATGGGGCCGCAAGCGCACCATCGATCAGTCGAGCTGCAACAAGGACTTCTCCTGCGTCAAAGGTTTTTGTCCGTCGTTCGTCACCGTGCACGGCGCCACGCTGAAGAAAGGCGTCGGCGTCGCCGCCGATCACGATCTGCCGGCACTGCCGGAGCCGATACTGCCGGCGATCGAGCAGACCTACAACATCATCGTCACCGGCGTCGGCGGCACCGGCATCGTCACCACCGGCGGCATTCTGGGCATGGCGGCGCATCTCGAAGGCCGCGGCATCGGCGTGCTCGACATGGCGGGGCTCGCGCAAAAAGGCGGCGCGGTGTTCAGCCACATCCGCATCGCCGAAAGCCCGGACATGATCCACGCCATCCGGGTCGCCGCCGGCCGTGCCGATCTGGTGCTCGGCGGCGATATCGTGGTTGCCGGCACCCGCAAAGTGTTGGCCGCCGTGAAGCACGGCGCCACCGAGGTGGTGGTCAACACCGCGGAGTTCTTGCCCGGCGAATTCACCCGCAACGCCGATTTCTCGCTGCCGACCGAGCGGCTCAAGCGCACCATCGTGGCCGATGCCGGACCGGAGAAGACGCATTTCATCGACGCTTCGCGGATCGCCACCGCGTTGTTCGGCCAGTCGATCGGCGCCAACCTGTTTCTGGTCGGCTACGCCTATCAGCTCGGCGCCATTCCGCTGTCTTCCGCTTCGATCGAGCGCGCGATCGACCTCAACGGCGAAGCGGTGACGATGAACAAGGCGGCGTTCCATTGGGGCCGCCATGCCGTGGCCAATCCCGACGCAATCGCCAAGCTGGCGAAGCCGACGCCGGCCGTATCGAGCGAGGCGCGCCACCTCTCGGAGTCGTTCGACGAGATGGTCGCGCGCCGCGTGGCATTCCTGACCGACTACCAGAACGCCGCTTATGCGGCGCGCTATCGCCGATGGGTCGACAAAGTCAAAGCCGCGGAGGCGGCGCGGGCGCCCGGCAAATGCGGGCTGGCCGACGCGGTGGCGCGTTACCTGTTCAAGCTCATGGCCTACAAGGACGAGTACGAGGTGGCGCGGCTCTACACCGACGGCGCCTTCCAGAAGCAGGTCGAAGCCGAATTCGGCGGCGACAATCTGCACTACGAGTTTCATCTGGCGCCGCCGCTGTTTGCGCGCCGCGACAAGGCGACCGGGCTGCCGCGCAAGATGCACTTCGGGCCTTGGATACTGCCGGTGTTCCGCCTGCTCGCGAAGTTCAAGGGTCTGCGCGGCACGCCACTCGATCCGTTCGGCCGCACCTTGGAGCGCCGCACCGAGCGCAAGCTGATTGCCGATTACGAGGCGATGCTCGACGAAGTCGTCGGGTCGCTCACGCCGGAGAACCATGCGGTCGCGGTCGGACTGGCGGCCATACCGGAAAAAATCCGCGGCTTTGGACACGTCAAGCAGCGTCATCTCGCGGCCGCCAAGGCCGACGAGGCGGCGCTGCTCGAGCAATTGCGCGCCGGCGGCCCGGTGCTGCTCAAGGCCGCCGAATAGGGAAGCCGATGAACGAAACGCTCCCGGGCAAGGCCGCCGCGGCTGAGCCCAAGGACGACTCAAAGGACGAGTCAAAGCACGAGCCGCAGGCGCTGGCAGCGATTGATGCCGCGCTGGACGCGGCGAAGAATGCCGCAGCGGCGCCGGAGGCAGCGGCGGTCCCGGCGCCTGCAAAAGACGACGAGCCGGCTCCAATCGTCGCGCCATCGCCGCCAGCAGCGCCTACCGCGACCGAACCGGCCGTGCCGGCGGAAGCGGCGCCGGTCGAGCACGGCATCGGCGTGCTCCTGGTCAATCTCGGCACGCCCGAGGCCGCGGACGCCAAGGCGGTGCGGTCCTATCTCAAGGAATTCCTCAGCGATCGCCGCGTCATCGAGAACGATTCGCTCATCTGGAAGCTCGTACTCAACGGCATCGTTCTGCCGATCCGCTCGCGGCGTCGCGCGCGCGATTACCGGAAAATCTGGAATCGCGACAAGAACGAATCTCCGCTCAAGACCATCACCCGCTCGCAGGCCGAAAAACTTGCAACCGCGCTGGAGCCGCTCGGCAAACACGTCATGGTCGATTGGGCCATGCGTTATGCCGGGCCCTCGATCGGCTCGCGGCTCGAAGCGCTGACCAAGCGCGGCTGCGACCGCATCCTGGTCATGCCGCTTTATCCGCAATACGCGGCGGCGACCACCGCGACGGTCTCCGACGAAGTCTGCAAGTTCCTGCTGGCGCAGCGCCGCCAGCCGGCCGTGCGCACCATGCCGGCGTATTACGACGATCCGTATTACATCGAGGTGCTGGCGTCGTCGCTGCAGGCCGAGCTGAAGGCGCTGCCGTTTCATCCCGACGTGATCATCGCCTCCTATCACGGCATGCCGAAGGCGTATGTCGAGAAGGGCGATCCCTACGAGGTGCAATGCGAGCGCACCACGCAGCTGTTGCGCCAGCAGCTCGGCGTCGACGACAAGAAACTGATCATGACCTATCAGTCGCGCTTCGGCCGCGCCAAATGGCTTGAGCCCTTCACCATCAAGACCGTGAAGGCGCTGGCCAAGCAGGGCGTGAAGAACCTTGTCGTGATCACGCCGGGATTTTCCGCCGACTGTCTGGAGACGCTGGAGGAAATCGCGGTCGAGAACGCGCACGTGTTCAAGCGCTACGGCGGCACGAACTTCGCCGCCATCCCCTGCCTCAACGACAGCGAAGCCGGCATGCTGATGATCTGGCAGCTCGCCATGCGCGAGCTCAAGGGCTGGGTCTAAGCCGCCCGGCAACGTGTCGTTAACCATATCCGTTTTAACTCCGTTAACCATCGCGCTGCCTGTCGGGCGGCGCGCGCCGGCTGTCGTGCGGCCGGTCGCTGTTGCGGTGGTTAGTGCCGAGGCGATGCGGATGTTCGGGCCGCGGCGCTCGGCGGACCAGGAGGTCGCAGGTGCCGCGCCGTCGCCGATCGCTCAGCGGTCCCGGCCTCGTCATCGCGGCGGTCGCAACGTTGGCGCTCGAGACCGGCGCGGCCTTGGCGCAGACGCCGCCGCTCGATTCCGGCACCGATCTGTTGGCGCCGTCGCTGCAGAGCGATCCGAACAATCCGCAGCGCTTTCGCCGGCCCAATCAGAAGACGGCGCAGCAGCTGGATGCGCCGCCGCCCGGCCTGTTCACGGCGCAGTCGCGCGTTGGCGCCACGCCGGTCTACGGTGCGCCGCCGGCATTCGGCGCCGGCAATACCGGCTTCGATTCGACCAACAACGCGCGGCGTAAACGGCAGACGCCGGCGCCTGCCGCGGCCGCTCCCGGACAGGCACAGCCTGAGAGCACGTTCACGCCGCTGCCGGCGCTCTCCGGCGCCGCGCCCACCAAAGCAAAACCGGCACCGGCAGCTCCGCCACCGCCGCCACAAATCGAGCCGCGCAAAGCCGCCTCGCGTCCCGGCGCGGTTCTGCCGCCGCAGCCCGAGCCGGTGCCGGTGAGCAATCCGCCGCTTGTGGTTTATCCCGCACCCGCGGCGTCGCGCCCGGGCTCGACGCTGCCGATTCCGCCGGCCGATCTGTTCCAGCCGTCGGGCGGCACGCCGCTGCCCGGCGCGCCGCCACTCAACACCTTGCCGCTCGGCACGCCGGCGCTGCGCCCGCTGCCGATCGCCGACGGCGACCCTTACGCGCCGCTCGGGCTGCGGGCCGGATCGTTCCTGGTCTATCCGGCCATCGAACTGTCGGCCGGCTATAACAGCAACCCGGGCCAGGTGCCCGGCGGTGCAGCCTCGCCGCAGTTCGTCGTCGCGCCCGAGCTGCAGGTCCGCTCCGACTGGGCGCGCCATTCGCTCACCGCCAACATCGTCGGCAGCTACACCGATTACACCAATGACGCGTTCAGCCCGTCGCTGAACCGGCCATACCTCAACGGCATCATCGACGGCCGCATCGACGTGCTTCGCGAGACCCAGGTGCTCCTGGAAAATCGCTTCCTGGTCACGACCGACAATCCCGGCAGCCCGAACCTGATCGCCGGGCTCGCCAAGCTGCCGATCTCCACCACCGTCGGCGGCACGCTCGGCGTGGCGCAGCAGTTCAATCGTTTTCAGGTCACCCTCAAAGGCACCATCGACCGCTCGATGTACGACAATTCGCTGCTGACCGACGGTGAAACCGTCAGCAACGCCGACCGCGATTTCAATCAATACGGCGGGATTGCGCGCTTCGGCTACGAGCTCAGTCCCGGCCTCAAGCCGTTTGTGGAAATCGCGGCGGACCAGCGCGTTTACGATGAGCTGATCGACAGCAACGGCTTGCAACGCAATTCCACCGGCGTCAGCGGCAAGGCTGGCGCGACCGTCAGCCTGTTTGGCTCGCTGACCGGCGAGATGGCGCTCGGCTATTTGCAGCGGACCTACAAAGACCCGACCTTGCCGAATATCGGCGGCGTCACCCTCGACGGTTCGCTGATCTGGCAAGTAACGGCCTTGACGACCGCCAAGCTCACCGCCGCTTCGACCGTGAACGAGTCGGCCGTCGCCGGCACGTCAGGCGAATTCAGCCGCGACGTCAATGTGCAGGTCGATCACGCGTTCCGATGGTGGCTCATCGGCACCGCGCAGGCCGGTTACGGCCACGATGACTATGTCGGGCTCGGCCGGCAGGACAACCGCTACTTCGTGTCGGCCGGCGCGACCTACAAGCTCAATCGCGAAATGCAGCTCAAAGGCACGCTGCGGCAGGACTGGCTCGACTCGAACACATCCGGCGCCGCTTATGCGGCCACGTCGTTTCTTGCCGGCGTGCGGCTGCAACGCTGAAGACGATGGCGGCGATACAGGACTCGCGCTGACGAGATAACGGCCGTCAACCGCCGTTGAGCTCGCCGAGAATGCGTTTGATCTCGGCGCGGAAGCCCGGCGCGATGTCCTTGCGGTCGAGCGCATAGGACACGTTGGCGGTGAGGAAGCCGATCTTCGAGCCGCAGTCGAAGCTGCGGCCTTCGAATTGCAGGCCGTAGAACTGCTGCGTCTGTGACAGCTGGATCATGGCGTCGGTGAGCTGAATCTCGCCGCCGGCACCGCGGTCCTGGGTCTGCAGGACGTCGAGGATTTCCGGCTGCAGGATATAGCGGCCGGTCAGGATCAGGTTCGACGGCGCCCGCTCGACCCGCGGCTTCTCCACCATGGTGGTGATGGCGAAGGTCTTGCCCTTGGCCTCCCCTACCCCGACCACGCCATATTGATCGACCCGCTCGCGCGGCACTTCCTCGACCGCCACCACGTTGACCTTGTCGTCGAGCTCGCGCGCCGCCTCCAGCATCTGGGCGAGGCAGCCCGGCGAGTGCTGCACCAGCACGTCGGGCAACAGCAGCGCGAACGGCTCGCGGCCGATCAGCTCGCGCGCGCACCACACCGCGTGGCCGAGGCCGAGCGGCTCCTGCTGGCGGGTGAAGCTGGTGGAGCCGGGGATCGGCAAATCCTGGCTCATGAATTCCAGCGCGGCATGCTTCTGCCGCTCCAAGAGCGCCATCTCCAGCTCGAACTGGCGGTCGAAATGATCTTCGATGACGCCCTTGTTGCGCCCGGTGACGAAGATGAAATGCTCGATGCCGGCTTCGCGCGCCTCGTCGACGACGTGCTGGATCAGCGGCCGGTCGACCACCGGCAGCATCTCCTTGGGCATGGCCTTGGTGGCCGGCAGAAAGCGGGTCCCGAGGCCGGCGACCGGAAACACCGCTTTGCGAACGCGCTTGTTCATCGTCCCTGTTGTCCCCGAGATCTCCGGCGCCGGCTAGGTTCGCCGGCCGCTCGTAATCACTTGCTGTGGTCAGCACGCAGGCTGCCGCCCGGCCACGCCTTCATCCAAACTCTCGCCTAATTGCTGGTCTTAGCTGAAAGGAAGCACGGAGCGGGCACAAAATCCATCGCCAAGAGGGAGTAGAAGAGAGCGTAACCGAGTCATGTTGCCCGAGCGTGAATGGTGGACCGGCGCGTGCGGCCACCGATCGGGTTATGGCAAACGAACGGTGTATTAAGCCTTGTTCTGCACATAAGAATGCGGACCCATTGCGGCGAAGACAAAAAACCGAGACGGCCCTTCATGGTATTCTTTCCGCTTAGTGCTGGCACCGCCTTGGCCTTGCTGTTCGGTGTGGGGTTCGGCTTGTCGGCCAGCGCTCAAGACAATCCGGCGGCGTGGCTCAGCCGGTTGTTCCAACAACCTTCGGCGACGGCCCCGGTTCCCGCCGCGCGGGACGGCGAGCCGCACTGGAGCGGCCAATCCGGCGCTTCGGGCGATCCGCGCATGAGCGCCGATGCGATCCGCGCGGCTGCTGCCGATTTCCCGAACTGCATCGCCGGAATGTGGCCGCAAGCCGAGCGGCGCGGCATCAGCGCTGCCGCCTATCAGCGCTTCACCGCCGGGCTCGCGCCGGACTTGAGCATCATGGACAAGCTCGACGCGCAGCCGGAATTCGTCAAGGCGCCGTGGGACTATCTCGACCTTTTGGTCAGCGACGACCGCATCGCGCGCGGCCGCGAATTGCTGGCGCAGTACGCGCCGACCTTCGCGGCGGTGGAGCGGACCTATGGGGTCGACCGCGCCATTGTTGCGGCAATCTGGGGCGTCGAATCGAAATACGGCACCATGGGCGGCGAGCGGCCGGTACTGCGTTCGACGGCGACGCTCGCCTGCATCGGCCGCCGCCGCGATTTTTTTCGCGGCGAGTTTTTGGCGGCGCTCGAGATTTTGCAGCGGGGCGACATTCGGCCCGATCGTTTGGTCGGCTCCTGGGCGGGCGCGTTCGGGCCGACCCAGTTCATGCCGACGTCGTTCCTGCGCTACGCGGTGGACTTCGACGGCGACGGCCGCCGCGACGTCGTCGACTCGGTCGCCGACGTCATCGCCTCGACCGCCAACAATCTGAAAACCGACGGCTGGGTACGCGGCCAGAGCTGGGGCTACGAAGTCGTGCTGCCGCCGGGCTTCAATTATCTGCTGGCCGATTCGGCGCGGCAGATGACGGTACGGCAATGGCAAAGCCTCGGCGTGCGCCGCGCCGACGGCAAGCCGTTGCCGCGGCCCACCGATCGCGCCAGCCTTTTGCTGCCGGCCGGCGCGCGCGGCCCGGCATTCCTCACCCTCAATAACTTCCGCGTCATCATGAAATACAATCCAGCCGAAGCCTATGCGCTTGCCATCGGCCATCTGGCCGATCGGCTGCACGGCGGCGCGCCGTTCGTGCAGGCGTGGCCGCGCGACGAACGCGTGCTCACAGTCGACGAGCGCTTCGAGCTGCAACAATTGCTGGGCGCGCGCGGCTTCCGCATCGGCGCACCGGACGGCCGGCTCGGCCCGCAGACCCGGTTCGCGATCCGCGATTTTCAGACCTCGGTCGGCCAAATCCCCGACGGCTTTGCCTCGAGCGACGTGCTTGAGCGCCTGCGGCGACGCTAGAAACGCGAGTAGCGAATGGCGAATAGCTAGGGAAAAACCATTCGCTATTCGCCACTCGCCATTCGCGCTTTGACGCCGCTCAGACTCCAATCTCGTTCTTGGTTTCGAAATTCAGCTCGATCTCGACATTGTTTGGATCGCGGAAAAAGAGCTGCCAGCGCGTGCTGTTGGGCACCTGATTGACGCGGTAGGATACGCCTTTCGCATTCAGATGCTGCTTCATCGCCTCAAAACCGCGGCTGCCGAAGGCGACGTGATCGATCACGCCCGAGTCCGGCCGCTGCTGCCGGTCGGTCTGGGAAATGTCGTTGAGGTGCAGCACCGGATGGCCGGCGCTGTAGAGCCAGGCGCCGGGAAAATTGAAGGCCGGCCGCGGCCCGTTCACGAAGCCGAGCACGTCCTCATAGAAGCTCACGGTCTCCTGCAGCTTGCGGGTCGAGACATTGTAGTGATCGAGCCCGCCGACGCTCTTTTCCATCGCTTTCTCCCTGGGGCAGCCATTTGCCGAGAGACTAGCGCAGAAACGCGCACGGACGAACAGGCCCCGATCTGCCGCGCGCCGCCGGCGCGCCGGCGGCCACCGGGCCGGCGGTGGTGTCTCAGTTTGAGAGGGATAAAGTCCTCTCCCGTTTCGCCTGAATGGCTTGTTGTTCACGAACATCAATGAGTTGCACCACGTCGGCCATGGTCAAGGGATGAAGGGTCAGCCCTGCGGCCTCTGCCGGCGTCATACGCCTTGTGCTTCCGAATCCAGTTGTACCAGACGAAGTACAGCGCCAGCGAATGACAGTGGTTCTCAAACTTTTTGCTAAATGCGTTTGTCAGCCGCGTGAAGCGCGTAAAAAGTTCAGTCAAACTATCTGGAGCTTTGGCCTCCGCGTGGGGGGCGGCCCGTCAATCCGGCCGTACATCTCGGTAAACTCCCCTTCGTAAATGCGTAAAAGCTTGGTCAATTCGGCGAGAGAATACCCCAGGTCCGAAAGGTGCGCTTTCACGATAGACGGCAGAACCTTCGGAACTTCCGGTACGAAGTCCAATTCCGCAGGCTCTCGGAGGCGCCACCCCCGACTGCTGATCTGCTGCCAAAGATAACGACCTTGATTGGGGGAGACGAACTTAAGCGAAGTAGCGCGCACAAGCAGCGCCTGCATGGCGACTTTCCATTCCGGCTTTAGTGCAGCAAGAAACTCCAGGGTTACACGTCGTCCCAGGAACGCTTGCCGAATATCAGCTGCCGGCATCAAGAGGGCTGAGGCAAATTCATTTGCCTCAGCCTCCATACTTTCCGTTGGAAACCTATGCATCACGAGATGGCCGAGCTCGTGCGCCAATGTAAATCGCATCCGGTCAGCGGGATGGGTTGCGTTAAGCAAGACAAGAGGCGGCCGTCCGGAAACGCGGAATGTGACCCCGCTGACCGAAGCGCCGCCGAATTTCGAAAATCCAATGACTACGCCAGCCCGCTCGACGTATTGCGTCAGATTCTTAATCGCGCCGGAAGGAATACCCCAATGAGCGCGCACGGTCGCAGCTATCTTCTCCGGATTACCATATTGCTCGACATCTAACGACGGTACGTCTGCCGTCGCGTTGTAGTTCACGCCCTCAAGAAAGCGCGCAAGGTGCATGAGCCGAATGTTTAGCTCCGCAGTAATGAGATCCAATTCGTGGGCAGTTACGTCGCTCTTGCCCCGCGTCATAGGATGAACGCTGACTGGCGGCCCATACACCGGGTCTCGCACGTCGAAAAACTCGACTGGCACCTGATAGGCTTGAGCGGCCTTAATCAGTAGCGCGCTATCAGCCGTCGCAACTCCATTCTCGATTCTGGATAGCACCGGCTGGGCAATATCAAGACGTGCTGCAGCGGCCTTCTGCGTGAATCCCAATCGTTGCCGCGCAAGGCGCAGCATATCTCCTGGCGTTGACATTGACGCTACTCAGCTTCGCCGGGCTTTTTGGTTCCGGGCGCGGGCGCCTTCGGCGTGATCAAATCCTCGCCGTCGCCAGCAGGCGGTGGCGGGGATGGCGGCATTGGGAATGGAATGACGGTGCCGGCGCCAGCGCTTGGTACCGCTCCGATCTCATAATCCCACAGCAGCCGATCACCGTCACGGGCGACGACGAGCACATGCTCAAGGTTGGTGTTGATCTCGTTCGCCAGCCAAATGAACTCAACCTTCGCAGTCTCCGGCGGCAAGCCCGGGAATATGCCATCAACGAACTCGAAGGCGAGCGCGGCTTGCGTCGGGATGTTCTGCCCAAGCTTGTTGTCGTCGCCTTTTTTGAAACGGGCGAGCACAGACCCACGAAAGAACAGCTTGATCGTCTGCGCCTCAATTTCGATACGCACGGACGTGTCGCCGGCAAACTCCGCAATGGCGTATCGCGCTATAGCGTCGAACATGAGATTCGCGACCGTCCGCGAATACAACAGAGGAGCATAATTATTTTCAGCCCGAAATTCAGCGATCGCTCGCCACTCCGCCCATGCTTGCTCGACGACTTTCCGAATGCGGTCGTGGAAGTCCTCCAGGTCCGCTTGGACTTGGTCTTTGTCCGGGTGTGGCATTCGGGATGCTCCGGTTGATTCGCCCAGAGCATAGCACGTTTTTGTAAAAAATGATAAATTTATGCAAATTCTATTTTCTTGCGTCTTTCCAACGGGTTGTTGCAGCCTTTTTGGCGATCTCTTTTCGCCGTTTCTTACTCATGGCCTCAGCCCGCGCCTTGCCGCCCATCCGCCCCAAGGCGACGGCGGCCGGGTTCTTGCCCTCTGCTTCGGGCGTCGGCCGCACGTCCGCAATCTCGCCCGTGGCGATCTTGGCGATCATCACGGCGCGGGCGTTTACGTCGGCGGGGCGGCGCTCACCTTTGGGGCCTCTCGGCATATGCCTATTCCTTGCGCTGCTTGCCGGTAAGCATATATGCGGCACGCCCCACAATCAACGAGGAACCTTCAAAATGCCCCGACTCCAATAAATGCAGATGCTTACGGTGTTGCTGCCCTTTCGGCAGTAACCGCTCTTGTGCTCTCGCTAATCGAGAAGGGCATTATGACCCATGAGGAAGCATTCCAGATGTTCACCGCTCTATCCCAGGGCAAGGTGAATAAGGGCATCTTGTATGCGTCCGGAGCGGAGGTTGATGCCGCCAAATTGCTCGCCACCATGGCGATGGACATGCAAATGCGTGCGGAAGGTGGCGACGAAGACTAAGGCCGCCACAATCAAACTGAGACACTACCGGGCCGGCACGCCATCTTTAACGCGAAATCGTTACCCCAAATGGCCGCCAGGCCAGGCGGGTCCGGTCGTTTCGCTCATGGCCTATTCGCGCTAGATTGACCCCGATCATTGGCGGCAAACGATGACTGGCAGGAATTCAAGGCTGCGGTCTGTTTGGCTCCTCGCGCTGGCGCTGGTCGGCGCAGGCGTAGCCTTGCCGGTCCCGGCCCAGGCGCAGTTTTGGGGTTTTGGCTACGAGCCGCCGGCGCGGCGCGGGCCGCCGTCGCATGGCTTCTTTTCGTTTCCGTTTTTCGAGCGCGGCTACCGCTCGCCGTATGGCGCTCCGGCGCCCGCCGATTCGTCGCGCGCGCCGGCGCCGCACAAGCAGGAAGCCCAGCCGACGCGGACCGTCTTGGTCATCGGCGATTCGATGGCCGATTGGCTCGCCTACGGCCTCGAGGAGGTTTACGCCGACCAGCCCGACATCGGCGTGGTGCGCAAGGTTCGCGCCTATTCCGGGCTGATCCATTACGAGCCGCGCAACGAGACCTTGGAATGGTCACAGGCGGTGAAAGAGATTCTGGCCGCCGAGAAGCCGAGCGCCATCGTGGTCATGCTCGGGCTCAACGATCGGATGTCGCTGCGCAACCCGGCGCCGCCGCGGGAGCCCGCGCCGCACAAGGGCGAGCCGCCGGCCCAGGCCGGGAATCAAGCCGGTAATCAAGCCGGCAACGCGAGGGAGGCGCAGCCGCAAAAACAAGAGCCGCAACAGCAAGCCGCCGCGCCCGGGGCGGCGGCAGCCAAAAATGGCGAGGCGCCGGAGCCCGCGGCGGAAGCGCTGCGTCCGGGCATGTACGAGTTTCGTTCCGACCAGTGGGCGCAGCTTTATCGCAAGCGCATCGACGACATGATCGCCGCGCTCAAGGCCAAGGGCGTGCCGGTGCTCTGGGTCGGACTGCCGGCGGTTCGCGGCCCGCGCTCGACTGCCGACATGGGCTACCTCGACGATCTTTATCACGCCGCCGCCGACAAGGCCGGCATCCGCTACGTCAACATCTGGGACGGCTTCGTCGACGAGAACGGACGCTACAGCGTCCAGGGCCCCGACTTCGAAGGCCAGACGCGCCGGCTGCGCACCGGCGACGGCGTGCATTTCACCAAGTTCGGCGCGCTCAAGCTCGCGCATCTGGTCGATCAGGAATTGAGCCGCGTTCTGACCAATCCTGCCGTGGCGGCGCCGGCCCCGGAACCAGGACCGGAAGCCGCCGCGCCCGCCAAGCCCGGCGCAGCAAAATCGGCGATCGGACCGGTGCTGCCGCTGGCGGCGACAGGAAGCGGCCAGGCCGGCGACCTGTTGGGCGCCAGAGGCCCGGCGCCCGCTGCCGAGAACTCGCTGGCCGCGAGCGCGCTGGTGCGCGGCGACGCGCTGCCGGCGCCGCCCGGCCGCGCCGACGATTTTTCCTGGCCGCCGCGGGGCGCGGCGGCGAATCCCGCGCCGCCGGCGCCTGCACCGGCTGCCAACGCGCGTTGATTTTCAGGACTGCTCGCGCCTGACGCTTTGCCGGCGCTAACGCGGCAGCAGCGACGCGCCCATCAAAAATTTGTCGACGGCGTGGGCGGCTTGGCGGCCTTCGCGGATGGCCCAGACCACCAGCGATTGGCCGCGCCGCATGTCGCCGGCGGTGAAGACCTTGTCGATCGAGGTTTTGTAGTCTTCGGTCGAGGCTTCGATGTTGCCGCGGCGGTCGAGCGCGAGCTTCAAATCCTTGATCAGGCCTTCGTGCACCGGATGCACGAAACCCATGGCGAGCAGCACCAGGTCGGCGTCGATCTCGAACTCGGTGCCGGGCATCGGCTTGAACTTGTCGTCGACGCGGGCGCAGTGCAGCTTCTTGACCGCGCCGTTGTCGCCGGAGAACCGCGTCGTCATCACCGCGAATTCGCGGTCGGCGCCTTCCTCGTGGCTCGACGAGGTGCGCAGCTTGAGCGGCCAATCCGGCCAGGTCAGCATCTTGTTTTCGCGCAGCGGCGGCTGCGGCAGGATTTCGAAATTGAGCACCGAAACGGCGCCTTGGCGGAACGCGGTGCCGATGCAGTCGGAGCCAGTATCGCCGCCGCCGATGACGACGACGCGCTTGCCGCCGGCCAGGATCGGCTCCGCGCCGTCGGCCGGTTCGCCCGACACCCGCCGGTTCTGCTGCGGCAGATAGTCCATGGCGAAGTGGATGCCGTTGAGCTCGCGGCCGGGGATCGGCAGGTCGCGGCCCTTCTCGGCGCCGCCGGTCAGCACCACAGCGTCATGCTCGGCGACGAGTTTTTCCGCCGGGACATTGACGCCGACGTGCGCGCCGTAATGAAAGATCACGCCCTCGGCCTGCATCTGCGCGACGCGACGGTCGACGTGAGATTTTTCCATCTTGAAGTCGGGAATGCCGTAGCGCAGGAGCCCGCCGGCCTTGGCGAATTTCTCGTAGACGTGGACCTCGTGGCCGGCGCGCGCCAATTGCTGGGCGCAGGCCAACCCGGCCGGCCCGGAGCCGACGACCGCCACCGTCTTGCCGGTTCGGGTCGCCGGCAGCTCGGGCTTGAGCCCCTTGGCGATGGCGCGGTCGGCGATGGCGCATTCGATCGATTTGATGGTGACCGGGTTCTCGTCGATGTTGAGCGTGCACGAGGCCTCGCACGGCGCCGGGCAGACCCGTCCGGTGACCTCGGGAAAATTGTTGGTCGAATGCAGATTGCGCGCGGCCTCGTCCCAGTCGCCGTTGTAGACGAGGTCGTTCCAGTCGGGGATCTGATTGTTGACCGGGCAGCCCGGCGTGCCGGGCGCCAGCGCGCCGGTGCCCATGCAATACGGCACGCCGCAATTCATGCAGCGCGCCGCCTGCGTGACGGTGTCATGCTCGGGCAGCGGCAGCACGAACTCGCGCCAATGGCGCAGGCGCTCCGCGACCGGTTCGTAGTCGCGGTCCTCGCGTTCGTATTCGAGAAAACCGGTGATCTTGCCCACGCGCTACTCTACTCTGCCGCGATCGCCGCGGCCTTCATTTCGTTGAGAGCGCGCCGATATTCGACCGGCATCACCTTGCGGAATTTCGGATACCACGCGCCCCAGTCGGCCAGGATCTTGGCCGCGACGGCGGAGCCGGTAAAGCGGGCGTGGCGCGCGATCAAGTGGCGCAGCCGCTGCGCGTCATAGGTGCTGAGGTCGGCCATCACGTCGACCCGCCCATGCGCTTCGAGATCGTGCGAGTGATGGAAGATGCGGGCGTTGACGTCTTCCTCGCCCGCCATCGGCTCGAGCTCGACCATGGCGAGATTGCAGCGCGTCGCGAACGTGCCGTCGTCGTCGAGCACATAGGCGACGCCGCCCGACATGCCGGCGGCAAAGTTGCGGCCGGTGCGGCCGAGCACCACCACGACGCCGCCGGTCATGTATTCGCAGCAATGGTCGCCGGCGCCCTCGATCACCGCGATGGCGCCGGAGTTGCGCACCGCGAAGCGCTCGCCGGCAACGCCGCGGAAGTAGCATTCGCCTTCGATGGCGCCGTACAGCACGGTATTGCCGATGACGATCGAGTCTTCCGGGACCACGCCGGCGTCGGCGGGCGGGCGCACGATGAGCCGGCCGCCCGACAAACCCTTGCCGACGTAGTCGTTGGCGTCGCCGGTCAGATCGAAGGTGACGCCGCGGGCGAGGAACGCGCCGAAGCTTTGACCCGCGGTGCCGGTGAACTGCGCCACGATGGTGTCGTCGGGCAGGCCGTCATGGCCGTAGCGCTTGGCGATCTCGCCGGACAGCATGGCGCCGGTGGTGCGGTCGGTGTTCTTGATCGGCAACGTGATGCGCACCGGCGTGCCGCGATCCAGCGCTCCTTGCGACTGCGCGATCAGCTTGCGATCGATGATGTCGTAGATCTTATGGTCCTGCCGCTCGCAATTGTAGATCGCCACGGTCGGCGGCACGTCCGGCTTGGTGAACAGCTTTGAGAAGTCGAGCCCGTTCGCCTTGGCGTGGGCGATCAGCTTGACGCGATCGAGCATCTGCATCTGCCCGATCATGTCGTCGAAGCTGCGATAGCCCATGGCCGCCATCTCTTCGCGCACCTCTTCGGCGACGAAGAAGAAATAGTTGATGACCTGCTCGGGCTGGCCCTTGAAGCGCTTGCGCAGCACGGGGTCCTGGGTGGCGACGCCGACCGGGCAGGTGTTGAGATGGCATTTGCGCATCATGATGCAGCCGGCAGCGATCAAGGGCGCGGTGGCGAAGCCGAACTCGTCGGCGCCGAGGAGCGCGCCGATGACGACGTCGCGGCCGGTGCGGATGCCGCCATCGACCTGCACGGCGATGCGGCCGCGCAGCCGGTTGCCCACGAGTGTCTGGTGCGTTTCGGCGAGTCCGATTTCCCACGGCGAGCCGGCATGCTTGATCGAGGTCAGCGGCGAGGCGCCGGTGCCGCCCTCGTAGCCGGCGATGGTGACGTGATCCGAACGCGCCTTCGACACGCCGGCCGCCACGGTGCCGACCCCGACCTCGGAGACGAGCTTGACCGAAACGTCGCCGTCCGGATTGACGTTTTTCAGATCGAAAATGAGCTGCGCCAAGTCTTCGATCGAATAGATGTCGTGGTGCGGCGGCGGCGAGATCAGGCCGACGCCGGGCGTCGAGTGCCGCACCTTGGCGATGATCTTATCGACCTTGTGGCCGGGCAACTGGCCGCCTTCTCCGGGCTTGGCGCCCTGCGCGATCTTGATCTGCATCATGTCCGAGTTGACCAGATACTCGGCGGTCACGCCGAAGCGGCCGGACGCCACCTGCTTGATCGCCGAACGCATGGAATCGCCGTTCGGCAGCGGCTTGAAGCGGTCGGCTTCCTCGCCGCCCTCGCCGGTATTCGACTTGCCGCCGATGCGGTTCATGGCGATGGCGAGCGTGGTGTGGGCTTCGCGCGAGATCGAGCCGAACGACATGGCGCCGGTGGAGAAGCGCTTGACGATCTCCTTGGCGGGCTCGACCTCCTCGAGCGGCACCGGCGCGCGGCTGTCTTCCTCGGCGGACTTGATGCGGAACAGGCCGCGGATGGTGAACAGGTGCTCGGACTGCCCGTTGATGAGCTTGGCGTACTGCCGGTATTGTTCGTACGAGTTGCCGCGCACGGCGTGCTGCAGCGCCGATACGGTCGCGGCGTTCCAGACGTGCTCCTCGCCGCGCACCCGGAACGCATATTCGCCGCCGACGTCGAGCATGGCGCGATAGATCGGCGCATCGGAAAACGCGTCGTGATGGCGGCGCACGGCTTCGGCGGCGATCTCGGCCAGGCCGACGCCTTCGATGCGCGTCGCGGTGCCGGTGAAATATTTGGCGACGAAATCCGACTTCAGGCCGACGGCGTCGAAAATCTGCGCGCCGCAATAAGACTGATAGGTCGAGATGCCCATCTTGGACATCACCTTGAGCAGGCCCTTGTCGATCGACTTGATGTAGCGCTTGACGACTTCCTTGTCGTCGAGCTTCTGCGGCAGCTCGTGCTTCATGGCGACGAGCGTCTCGAAAGCGAGATACGGATTGATCGCTTCGGCGCCGTAGCCGGCCAGGCAGGCGAAATGATGCACTTCGCGCGGCTCGCCGGATTCCACCACGATGCCGACCGCGGTGCGCAAGCCCTCGCGGATCAGATGATGGTGCACGGCCGCACAGGCGAGCAGCGACGGAATGGCAATGCGGTCGGCGCCGGCGCGACGATCCGACAGGATCACGATATTGATGCCGTCGCGCACCGCGCCTTCGGCCTGCCGGCACAGCTGATCGACCGCGGCCGCCATGCCGTCCGCGCCCGCCGCCGCCGGCCAGGTGGCATCGAGCGTGATCGACTTGAAATGATCGCCCATCTCGGAAATGGCGCGGATCTTTTCCAGGTCGGCATTGGTGAGGATCGGCTGGCGCACTTCGAGGCGCTTGACCCGCGACATGCCTTCGAGATCGAACAGGTTCGGCCGCGGCCCGATGATCGAGACCAGGCTCATGACCAGCTCTTCGCGGATCGGATCGATCGGCGGGTTGGTCACCTGGGCGAAGTTCTGTTTGAAATACGTGAACAGCGGCTTCGGGCGGTCCGACAGCGCCGAGATCGGCGTGTCGTTACCCATGGAGCCGACCGCTTCCTCGCCGGTCGTCGCCATCGGCGTCATCAGGATTTTCAGATCTTCCTGGGTGTAGCCGAAGGCCTGCTGACGATCGAGCAGCGCGAGGTTGGAAATCGGCGCGGCCTCGCCGACCGGCGGCAGCTCTTCCAGCACCATCTGGGTGCGGTCGAGCCACTCGCGATACGGATGGCTCTGCGCCAGCGTCGCCTTGAGCTCGTCGTCGGGAATGAGCCGGCCTTCTTCGAGATCGACCAGCAGCATCTTGCCGGGCTGCAGCCGCCATTTTGTGACGATGTCGGCTTCCGGCACCGGCAGCACGCCCACTTCCGACGCCATGATGATGCGGTCGTCGCGCGTTACCACATAGCGCGCCGGACGCAAGCCGTTGCGGTCGAGCGTGGCGCCGATCTGCCGGCCGTTGGTGAAGGCGATGGCGGCCGGGCCGTCCCACGGCTCCATCAGCGCGGCGTTGTATTCATAGAACGCGCGGCGCTCCTCGTTCATGAGCGGATTGCCCGCCCACGCTTCGGGAATCATCATCATCATCGCGTGGGCCAGCGAATAGCCGCCCATGGTGAGGAATTCGAGCGCGTTGTCGAAGCAGGCGGTGTCGGACTGGCCCTCATAGGAGATCGGCCAGAGCCTGGTGATATCGGCGCCGAATTTCGGCGACGACACCGAGGCCTGCCGCGCCGCCATCCAGTTGTTGTTGCCGCGCAGCGTGTTGATCTCGCCGTTATGGGCGATCATCCGGTACGGATGCGCCAGCGACCAGGTCGGGAACGTGTTGGTGGAAAAGCGCTGGTGGATGAGCGCCAGCGCGCTCTCGAAATCCGGATCGTGCAGGTCGGGGTAATAGGTGTTGAGCTGATCGGCCAGGAACATGCCCTTGTAGATCAGCGTGCGGCATGACACCGACACCGGATAATAGTTCGAGGCGCGCCGCTCGCGCTTGTTGTACGTGGCGCTGGAGATGGTCTTGCGCAGGATGTAGAGCCGGCGCTCGAACTCGTCTTCGGTTTTGATGTTCGGATTGCGGGCGATGAACACCTGCTTGTGCACCGGCTCCGTCGGCTTGACCGATTCACCCAGCGTCGAATTGTCGGTCGGCACGTCGCGCCAGCCGAGGATCTTCATGCCCTCGCGCGCGGCGACCGCCGCGTAGGTGTCCATGATTTCCTGCCGCCACGCGTCTTCGTGCGGCAGGAACAGCACGCCGACCGCGTAATGGCCCGGCGCCGGCAGCTCGAAGCCGAGCGCGGCGGCCTGCTTGGCGAAAAACTTGTGCGGCGTCTGCACCAGAATGCCGGCGCCGTCGCCAGCGCGCGGATCGGCGCCGACCGCACCGCGATGTTCGAGATTGAGCAGGATCGTCAGCGCGTCTTCGACGATCTTGTGCGACTTGCGTCCTTTGATATCGGCGATGAATCCGACGCCGCAGGAGTCTTTCTCCAGCGTCGGATCAAACAGGCCGAACCCTGACGCGCTCATCGTTCGTCCTCGCACTCCCCCGTCCTGCGCCGACCTGCGCGCGCGAAGACACGGCGCATTTGGTGCAGCGGGCGATCACACGTTTTGCCGGCAAGCTCGTGTAAGCTCGCGCTGAGCGTGGCTGTCTTCTTCGCCGCGCGACACGCCCAGGCCACGGCGGCTGACCCGCGCCGGCCTTGCCGCTCTCTTTTGGCAACGCAGCGAGAGCAGAGGCGGCCACACCCGGCGGGTCACAAATTGGGACAGCAATGCTGTCCTATGCCGAACATGGCAAATTCCGGGCACCAACACAAGTGGCGACGCACAATTTCGCGGCTGGCGACCGCGCCCTTCTGGTTCGCTCGCCGCGCTTTGTGCGTTGCACCGAGCGCGCCATGCCGGCCCATCGAGTGGATCACGGGACTGGCAGGAGCGCAATGGGCCGCATAGGCTCGCGGGCGCTCCGATGTGGGAATCGCGATGAATTTCGCCAGCGACAATGCGGCACCGGTGGCGCAGCCGATCCTGGACGCCATCACGCGGGCCAATGCGGGCTATGCGCTCGGCTACGGCAACGACGATTGGACCCGCGGGGTCGAACGCCGGCTGGCGGAGATTTTCGAGCGCGAGGTCGCGGTGTTCCTGGTGCCGACCGGAACCGCGGCCAATGCGCTGGCGCTGGCCCATATCGCACCACCCTGGGGCGTCGTGTTCTGTCACGCCGACTCGCACATCGTCACCGATGAGTGCGGCGCGCCGGAATTCTTCGGCGCCGGCTTCAAGCTCGCCGCCCTGCCCGGCGACGCCGGCAAGATCGCGCCCGAAACGCTCAAGACCGCGCTCGCCGGCTATGGCGGCCATAGCCCGCACCAGATGGTGGCCGCGGCGCTGTCCATCACCCAGGTCACCGAAGCCGGCACCATCTACCGCGTCGATGAGATTGCCGCCTTGAGCGAGATCGCGCATTCCCGCGCGCTTGCGGTGCACATGGACGGGGCGCGCTTTGCCAATGCGGTGGTCCGCCTTAATGCCACGCCGGCGCAGATGACCTGGCAGGCCGGCGTCGATGCGCTGTCGTTCGGCGCCACCAAGGGCGGCGCGATGGGCGCCGAAGCGGTGGTGTTCTTCGATCCGGCACGGGCGGAGTGGTTCGGCGAGCGGCGCAAACGCGGCGGGCAGTTGCTCTCGAAGCACCGCTTCCTGGCGGCGCAATTCGCTGCATTTCTGGAGGGCGGCCTGTGGCTCGATCTGGCGCGCCACGCCAACGCGATGGCAAGCACGCTCGCCGAGAAGCTTGCGGCGCTCGGGCTGGCGCCGGTGTTTCCGGTCGACGCCAATCTCGTCTTCGTGGCCTTGCCGCGCGCGCTGGACGCCAAGCTGAAGGCTGCGGGCGCAAGCTATTACGTGCGTCCGAGTGAAACCCTGCGGCTGCCGGCCGATCACGTCCTGGCACGGCTCGTCACCTCGTTTTTGACGCGAGAGGATGACATCGGGCGCTTTGTCGCTGTCTGCGCGAACCGCTGATATGGACGGCGGTCGCGCAGATTGTGCTATGCTCCCCGGTGGATGCGGCCGGTCGAGGTCCCGGTGGCGTGAGGGCGGTTATGCGCAGGGTTCGCATCGCCACGTGCGTGGTGGCGCTCGCCTGCGGTGGGTGCGCGGCGCAGGGTGTGCCAGCGAAACAAGCGGCATCGCACCAGCTTGAAGTCCTTACCCTCAGGGGCGAGCCTGCCGGCTATTATCCAGGGCGTTTCAGCCGCGGCCTCACGGACTCCGCAGAGCTGAGCGCGTTCTTGCACAAGAACGAGACACTCATCGACGACATTCAAAGCCGCGTCAGCGGCATCAGAGATGGCCGTTTGGCTCCGGGCTGTATCGGTGAGGATCAGTACACGTGCATTGCGACGCTGGCGCAGAAATTCGCGATCGGTGACTCGTACCAGGACGAGGACAGCCCGCTCGCCGCGACCAAGTACGACGTGAATGGCAACCGGGCGACTGGAACAAAATTCAAGTTCGTGGGCTACGTCCCGGTGCCCGGCAGGGAGTCCGACGCCATAGACCCCTCGCCCGTCGTGAAGTTTCAGCTGACGATGGGCCGCGACCGCGTGACCAAGGTCGCAGCGGAGCTTGCTCAGGATCCGACGTTTGCGCGAACCCAGGAAGAATATGATGCAACCGGCGCCTATGAGCTCGTCGCCGCGGTGACAGCGAAGACGTGTCCAACCCTGGGCAAGCCGGAGGTGGCAAAATGGATCGAAAACACGATCAAGCCGTCCGCAACGCGCTACGACGAGCGAATCCGTCGCGGCGTTGCCACGGCGCGCATTGCGAAAAAGACCCGGTTCTGCGGACGGATGTTTTCGTTCGACTCGCTGTGGGCCAGCAGAACCTACAATCAGTATGGCCCTTCTACCCGCGGCGGCATGTTCGTCATAGTGGAATGATGGGAGCGCAGGTGATGGCGGTTGGACGACCGTTCCCAGATCGCACTCGAACGCTTCGCGAGCCATGCAAATATTTTCGAAAGCGCCAAAGCGCCGCCGCAATTGCGCTTGACGTTTTGTCCGTTCAAAATTCTTGCCGGCGCGTGCAGGCACTTGCGTAGCGGGGAGGGGGTATGCCTGTGAGGCTGGGTGGGTTCGGGGCGGCCGCCCGGTTCGCGGCCGTGGCGGTATCGTTCTGCCTGGCGCTGGTTGCCGGCGCCGCCGCGCAATCGCCCGCTCCGCCACCGGCGGTATCCGGCGGGCCGTCGCAGCCCAAGCCCGTGACCGGCTTCGTGCCGGCCTTCGAAATCATGCGCACCGTGCGCTCGGCCGGCTTCGATCCGCTGGCGCCGCCGCTCCGCGAAGGCACGACCTACGTGCTGCGCGCCACCGACTACCGCGGCATTCTGATGCGCGTCGTGATTGATGCGCGCACCGGCGCCATTCGCGACGTGACGCGGATCGTCCCGACGGCCTCGGGCGCGCTCGGCGTGGTGCCGCCGCCCTACGGACCGCCGGCTTACGCGTCGCCCTACGGCGAACCACCCTATGGGGCGCCTGCCGAATATGAAGGCGGGCCGCCTTATGAAGGCGGGCCGCCGATGTTGCCGGGCCCCGAACGGGATGGCCGCGGCCTGGTCCTCGCGCCACAGCCGCTCGCGGCGCCGCCGATCACGCGCGCCAAGACATCGACGCGGAAATCAGCGACGCCGCTGCCGCGCCCGCGGCCCGCCGGCCTCGCTTCATCGCGCCCAGCAGTAGCGCCACCCAACGCGGAGAAAGGCGCTGTCGTCCCGGACCAAGGCCCGGCCGCTGCCGCCGAAGCGGGGACCGGCAATTCCAATCTCACGAAGCCACAACCCGTGCCGCCCGCACCGTCACCGCCAGCAGCTCAAGCCAAATCACCGGCGCCCGCCCCGCTCAGCGACTAGGCGCTCTCGGCCGCAACGTCCGAAACAAAACAAAAGCGCCCCGGAAATCCGGGGCGCTCCTTCATTAAAGTCCCAACGCGGGGGCTTACGCCGCCTGCTTCTGCTCGATGGTCTTGCCGTTGCCGCCGATCGGGATGGTGCGCGGCTTCTTGGCCTCCGGGATCTCGCGCACCAAGTCGACGTGCAGGAGTCCGTTCTCGAGGCTTGCGCCCTTGACCAAGACAAAATCGGCAAGCTGGAACACGCGCTCGAAGGTCCGCGCCGCGATGCCCTGGTAGAGCACTTCACCGCGCTTCGCCTCCTCCTTGGCGTTCTTCTCGCCGCGGATGGTCAGCGTGTTCTCTTTGGCCTCGACACTCAGTTCGGGCTCATTGAAGCCGGCGACCGCGACCGATACGCGATACGCATTCTCGCCGGTCCGCTCGATGTTGTAGGGCGGATAACCCGGCGCGCCGCCCTCGAGGCCCTGGTCGAGCATCGAGAACAGACGGTCAAAGCCGACGGTGGAACGATAAAGGGGAGCTAGATCGAAAGTTCGCATGGCATATCCTCCTTGAGCGACATGCGGATGGCCTGCCCATAGGACCCGGCCGGAATGCGCAGCTACGAGAGCCTGCGCAAACGCTATATGGGAGCCCGTCCGCGTCCGCGCAAGGGCGCTAAGCCTCTGTCAGGCCACGATCATTTTGCGTGTTCCAGACGGCAGGCCCGAGCCGGTTCCGGTTGAGGAGCGGTCGAGGGCTGCTATAAGCAAGACACAGCCGGGTAGCCTCGATGAAGCTCATTTCCATTCCCGCCAATCCGGTCCCGGACAACTTCGTCACCGATTGTTTGAAAACGCCCGACGGCGTGTCGCTGCGCTTTGCGCGCTGGCAGCCGCCGCCCGGGCGGCGCGGCACGGTCTGCATCTTTCAGGGCCGCGGCGAATGGATCGAAAAATATTTCGAGACGGCGCGCGACCTGCGCGCGCGCGGCTTTGCGGTGGCGATGCTCGATTGGCGCGGCCAGGGTCTGTCAGACCGCGGGCTAGGCGACCGCCACAAGGGTCACGTCCGCAGCTTCTCCGAATACGACACCGACCTCGAGACCTTCATGCGCGAGGTGGTGCTGCCCGATTGCCCGCCGCCGCTGTTCGCCATCGGCCACTCGACCGGCGCCACGGTGCTGATCCGCGCCGCCTATCGCGGCCACCGCTGGTTCGACCGCGTGGTGCTGATCGCGCCGTTGATCGGGTTAGCCGGCGCCGGCTCGACCGCGACCGCACGCGGCATCGTGCGCGTGCTGCGTCTCGCCGGCTTCGGCTCGAACTACGTGCCGGGCGGCGAAGCCGCGATCATGGAGCTGCGCCCGTTCGCCGGCAATTATCTGACCTCCGACCCGGTGCGCTATGCGCGCAACGCCGCCGTCCTCGAGGCGGAGCCATCGCTGGCGCTCGGCCGACCCACCGTCGCCTGGTGCGATGCCGCGTTCCGCGCCATGGGCGAGATCCGCGAGCGCGGCTATGCGTCGCGCATCCGCCAGCCGATGCTGATCGTGTCCTGCGGCCTCGATGCGCTTGTCTCCAACAAGGCGATCGAAGAATTCTCAAGCCAGCTGCGCGCCGGCTCGCATCTGGTCGTGGTCGGCGCCAAGCACGAGCTGTTGATGGAGCAGGATCGTTACCGCTCGCAATTCTGGGCGGCGTTCGATGCGTTCGTGCCGGGGACGGGGTCGTATTAGGCGACCCGCAGAGTTGCGATCAGAAAAGAGCTGAGAATCAGAGAAAGCCGTCGATCGCAATGGCCAGCGTGCTTCCGAACAAATAAGTCAAACAGACTGATACGCTGGAATAAACGGAAAGACTTTACCCTCGCAGCAACGCCATTGCCTGCGCGTGCACCCGCGCATCGCCGGCGGCTATGATGCGGCCGCCGTTGTGCGGCCGCTCGTTCTCCCACGTGGTCATGATGCCGCCTGAGCCTTCGATGATCGGAATGAGCGCCAGCACGTCGTGCGGCTTGAGCTCGGTCTCGACGATCAGGTCGACGTGGCCGGCGGCGAGCACGCAATAGGCGTAGCAATCGCCGCCGTAGCGCGACAGCCGCACGGCGTGCTCGACCCGGCCGAACGAGCGGCGGTCGGCCTCGTTCATCAGGAGCGGGCTCGTGGTGAGCATGATGGCGTCGTCGAGCGAGGCGCAGGCGCGGGTCTGCAGCGCGCGGTCGCCGGCCGGGCCGTGGTAGCGCGCGCCGGTGCCGTCGCCGGAAAACTGCTCGCGTGTGAACGGCTGATGCATCATGCCGTAGATCGGTTCGCCGCCGCGCGTGAGCGCGATCAAGGTGCCCCAGGCCGGCATGCCGCAGATGAACGATTTGGTGCCGTCGATCGGATCGAGGATCCAGACGTATTCGGCGTCCGGCTGGTCCGGCGGAAATTCCTCGCCGATCACGCCGTGGGCCGGAAAGGTCTTTTTGATGAGCGCCCGCATCGCGGTTTCGGCGGCGCGGTCGGCGGCCGTCACCGGATCGAAGCCGCCGGAACTACTCTTGTTCTCGACCGAAAGCGCGCTGCGGAAAAACGGCCGGATGGTCTCGCCCGAGACCGCGGCCAGTTGATCCATGAAGGCTGCGAAGTCGACTGCGGTCATCAAACGCCTTGCCGGAAGCACGAGTAGCGGAGAGTGGGCGGGACGGCAACGCGCAAACCGGATCGGCAAACGTCGGCAACGCGATTTCGCGGCGAACGAAACATCACTGTCGGTGGTCGCGCATCGTGCCTGCTGCTTTTCTGGGCAGACGCTCGCCATGGCTGACAGCGTTTTGAAGCTATTCGGATATTTCCTTTGGCTCGGCGGAGCGTCCAGGGCGACGAGGGGCTGCTCTGCACAATTTGCAGATAGAAAACGGCTAAAGTTCCTAAGAAATAGGTAAGCAACACTTGCGTTTTGTGCGCCGCGATGTATATTGCTGCAGTGCGGTAGCGAGAGATTCCCTCCCGTTACCGTCGCCCTCCTTGGGCGTTTCCTCCCTAGACTTGGGCCGCTCCAGCAATGTGAGCGGCCCTTTTTCTTTGCAGCTGCAGGCGAAGGCGCCGGCGCGATTCACTCGGCCGCGGCGCGATAGGGCCGCAGCTCTTCCAGCGGAATTTCGGCGAGCCGGTCGGCCAGGATGGCAAGCTCGCCCGCCAGCCGGTCGAACGAGGCCGAGCGTTCGTAGCGCCGCTCGTCCATGTAAAGCGCACGGTTGATCTCGAGCTGCACGGCATGCAGACCCGATGCCGGGTTGCCGTAGTGCTCGGTGATGAAGCCGCCCGCGTAGGGCTTGTTGCGGCTGATCACATAGCCGAAGCCGCGCAGCGTCTGCTCGACGGTTTCGGTCACCAGCCCCACACAGCTCGTGCCGTAGCGGTCGCCGATGACGAGGTCGGCGCGCGGCCGCTCGTCGCGGCCGCCGGTGCTCGACGGCATGGAATGGCAGTCGACCAGGATGGCGGCGCCAAACTCGCGATGCAGCTTGGTGAACAGCCGGCGCAGGGTGCGGTGATACGGCTTGTACAGGGCGTCGATCCGGCGCAGCGCCTCGGCGACCGAGATGCGCTGGTCGTAGATTTCCTGGGCATCCCCGACCACGCGCGCCACGGTGCCCAGCCCGCCGGCGACCCGCATCGAACGGGTATTGGCGAAGGACGGCAGCCGGCCATCGAACATGCGCGGATCGAGCTCGTAGGGCTCGCGGTTGACGTCCACATAGCAGCGCGGGAAGTGCGCCCGCATGATCGGATGGCCGCGCTCGACCAGGCCGGCGATCAGGTCGTCGACGAACGAGTCTTCGGAGCGGCGCAGCGTCGGCAGATCGAGCCGCGATGTCAGCAGAAAGCCGCGCGGATAGACGCGCCCGCTGTGCGGCGAGTTGAACAGCGCCGGACCCCGGCACTGCGCCGGTTCGATGGCCTCGAACGGAGGATCGAATTCGTCCTGGCTGTCCGACATGAGTCCCGGGGGCTTTGTGTCTCCAGGCCGCGCCAAAAATCCCTGCCGAGAATCCCTAGCGTGCGCCGCGCTCTATTGTCCATAAGCCTTTGGGCTTGCCAAGGTGCCGCCCGACCCGCTTTTCACCTCATATTTACCCGGCGTCTGGCTTATGGGATGAAGGGGGCCGGCGGCAGCCGGATTTCGAACAGTGATGCCCAAAATCCTGCTTGCGGAAGACGACCTCGACATGCGGCGCTTCCTGGTCAAGGCGCTGCAGAATGCCGGCTTCGATGTCATCTCCTATGACAACGGGCTGTCGGCCTATCAGCGGCTGCGCGAGGAGCCGTTCGAGCTGTTGCTCACCGACATCGTGATGCCGGAGATGGACGGCATCGAGCTCGCCCGTCGCGCCGCCGAGCTCGACCCCGACATCAAGATCATGTTCATCACCGGCTTCGCCGCGGTGGCGCTCAACTCCGATTCGAGCGCGCCCAAGCACGCCAAGGTGCTGTCGAAGCCGATCCATCTGCGCGAGCTGGTCAACGAAGTGCAGAAGCTGCTGGCGGCCTGACACCGCCGGCCTGATAGCGAGCTGGCCGCCCAACCCGAAATGGGGCCTGTTGGCGCCGAGCACGTCGGCGTGGCCGATATGGATCGCGCGCGATTCCAGTTAGTATGGCGGCGCCATGCTTGATCCGAGCACGAGCAAGCCGGCGCAATTTGCGCTCGACGCCGAGCAGACCGCGCTGCGCGACACCGCGCGCGCCTTCGCGGACGAGTATTTCGCGCCCAATGCGGTGGCCTGGGACGAGGCCAAGCACTTCCCGGTGACCGAGATGCGCCAGGCGGCCGAGCTCGGCATGGCCGGCATTTACGTCGCCGAGGATTTCGGCGGTTCGGGCCTGTCGCGGCTCGACGCGGCTTTGATCTTCGAGGCGCTCGCCACCGGCTGCCCCACGGTCTCAGCCTACATGTCGATCCACAACATGGTGGCCTGGATGATCGACGCTTACGGCACCGACGAGCAGCGGCAAACATGGCTGCCGCTCCTGTGCCGGATGGAGCTGTTCGCGAGCTATTGCCTGACCGAGCCGGGCTCCGGCTCGGATGCGGCGGCGCTGATGACGCGCGCGGTGCGCGACGGCGACGCTTACGTGCTCAACGGCCAGAAGCTGTTCATCTCCGGCGCCGGGGCCAGCGGCCTCTACGCCGTGATGGCGCGCACCGGCGGCGACGGGCCCGCCGGCATCTCGACCTTGCTGGTGCCGGGCGATGCGTCCGGCCTGTCGCTCGGCGCCAACGAGCGCAAGATGGGCTGGAACGCGCAGCCGACCCGCGCCGTGACGTTCGAGAACGTGCGCGTGCCGGCCAGCAACCGGCTCGGCGCCGAGGGCGAGGGCTTCAAGATCGCCATGGCGGGCCTCGACGGCGGCCGCGTCAACATCGCCGCGTGCTCGCTCGGCGGCGCCCAGGCGGCGCTCGACAAATCGCTGCGCTACATGAAAGAGCGCAAAGCGTTCGGCCAACGCCTCGACGAATTCCAGGCGCTGCAGTTCCGGCTTGCCGACATGGCGATCGAGCTCGAAGCCTCGCGCGCGCTGCTGTGGCGCGCCGCCGCCGCGCTCGACCGCCAAGAGGCGGACGCCACGGTGCTGTGCGCCATGGCCAAGCGCTTCATCACCGACGCCTGCTTTGACATCGCCAACCAAGCGCTGCAGCTGCACGGCGGCTACGGCTATCTCGCCGAGTTCGGCATCGAGAAGATCGTGCGCGATCTGCGCGTGCACCAGATTCTCGAAGGCACCAACGAGATCATGCGCCTCATCGTGGCGCGCAACCTCATCGGCCGATGAGCGACGAGGTTGTTTTGCAGGACGGCGACGTTCTGGTCCGCCAGTTCGGCGCACTGCGGCGGCTTACGCTCAACCGGCCGCAAGCCTTGAACGCGCTCACGCTCGATATGGCCGTGACGATGACGCGGTGGCTGCGGGCCTGGACGAGCGACGATGCGGCCGGCGCCGTGCTGATCGACGGCGCGGGCGACCGCGGGCTGTGCGCCGGCGGCGATCTGCGCGCACTGTACGATGCGGCCAAGAGCAACGATCCGCTGCCGCAACGTTTCTGGGCGACCGAATACCGCCTCGACGTTTTGATCGCGCGCTATCCAAAGCCGGTCGTCGTCATCATGGATGGGCTGACCATGGGTGGCGGCGTCGGTATTTCGGCGCATGCGGCGCAGCGCGTGGTGACCGAGCGCTCCGCGATCGCCATGCCGGAAGTCAGCATCGGCTATTTTCCGGACGTCGGCGCCTCGTTCTTGCTGGCGCGCACGCCGGGTCTGGTCGGCACGCATCTGGCGCTGACCGGCGAACGCGTCGGCGCCGCTGACGCCATCGATAGCGGGCTTGCCGACGTTCATATTGCCGCGGCTAGGCTGGCCGAGCTTCCGGCGCGGCTTGCCGATTGCCGCAGCGCTGATGCCGTTCGCTCGCAACTCGCAGAGCTGTCGACGCCGGCCGCTCCAGGCAAATTATCTGCTGCGCGGCAGTGGATCGATGCGTGCTACAGCGCCGCCACAGTCGAAGAGATCGTCGCACGGCTTGGCAACAGCCCGGACGAGGAGGCCCGCGCGGCTGCGGTAACGCTCCTAAAAATGTCACCCACGTCGCTGAAGATCACGTTGCGCAACATCCGCGCGGCGCTATCATTCGCCGAGCTCGAGGACAGCTTCCGCCAGGATTACCGGATTTCGCTCGCCTGCATCGCCGCGCATGATTTCATCGAGGGCATTCGCGCCGCCATCGTCGACAAGGACCGCAAGCCGGTGTGGCGACCGGACAAGCTCGAAGACGTGACGCCCGACTTGGTCGAGCGCCACTTCAGGCCGGTCGGCGCGTTGGAGCTGACCTTCCCCGACTGAAAGAGGACACCATGGCGACCATCGGCTTCATCGGTCTCGGCAACATGGGCGCGCCGATGGCGGCGAATCTGGTCAAAGCAGGCAGCCAGGTCCGCGGCTTTGATCTCGTGGCGACGTTGCGCGAGGCGTCCGGCGGCGACGGCGTCGAGATCGTCGACAGCGCCAAGTCGGCGCTCGACGACGCCGAAATCGTCATCACCATGCTGCCCGGCGGCGAGCAGGTCTTGTCGGTCTGGAACGATATCGTGCCGGCGGCGCGGCAGGGCACGTTGTTCATCGATTGCTCGACCATCGACGTGGCGAGCGCGCGACAGGCGCATGCGCTGGCGGCGGCGCGCGGCATCGCCTCGCTCGATGCGCCGGTATCGGGCGGCGTCGGCGGCGCCAAGGCGGCGACCTTGACCTTCATGGTCGGCGGTTCGGCCCACGCCTTCGCGCGCGGCAAGTCGGTGCTCGAGCGCATGGGCAAGCGCATCGTGCATTGCGGCGAAGCCGGCAACGGCCAGGCTGCGAAGATTTGCAACAACATGATCCTCGGCGCCTCGATGATCGCGGTCAGCGAGGCGTTCGTGCTCGGCGAAAAGCTCGGCCTGTCGCACCAGGCGCTGTTCGACGTCGCTTCGGCATCGTCCGGCCAATGCTGGTCCCTGACCAGCTACTGCCCGGTGCCCGGCCCGGTGCCGGCAAGCCCGGCCAACAACGATTACAGGGCGGGCTTCACCGCCGCGCTGATGCTCAAAGACCTCAAGCTTGCCCGCGAAGCGGCGAGTGCGGCCAAGGCAAAAACCGCGATCGGCGCCCACGCGGCGCAGATTTACGAGCAATTTGCGGAGGCCGGTCACGGCACGCTCGATTTTTCCGCGATCATCAAGTTGGTGCGCGTGCAGTCGGCCGCTGGGTGACGCCGGATGTGCAATAACTTGCGCGTGCTGCCGCTCAGCGCTTGAGCAGCGCCTTCTCCAGCATGACGTGAATACCTTTGGCGCCGTTCACCACCTGGGTAACGCGCAGGTCGGCGGCGAGGCTGCACAGCGTGTAGGCGTCCTCGCGCGAGATGCCGGTGCGCGCGCAGATGAGCTTGATCATGTCGCGCAGCGCGATCACCACCGCGTCGTCGAGATCGGGATCGAATGCCATGGTGATGACGTGGGTCGGCGTCTCGGCGCGCGGCCATTCCAGGCGCATGTCGTCGCGCACATGAAGCTCGAAGGTGCCGACGAGGCCGGTCTCGATCGCGGTGATGCAGACTTCGCCGTCGCCCTGCACGCCGTGGCCGTCGCCGACCGAGAAATGCGCGCCGTCGACGTGAATGGGCAGGAACAAGGTCGTGCCGGCAACGAGCTCCTTGTTGTCCATGTTGCCGCCGTTGCGCCGTGGCGGCGGCGAGGCGACCGGGCCCCAGGCCGGCGGTGGCGCCACCGCCATGATGCCGAAGAACGGCTTTAGCGGCAGTTCGAGGCCCCACGGCAGCTTGCCGACCATGCGGGCACGGTCGAGCGGAATATGGATGAGCCGGGCTTTGTCGAAATCGTCCGGCAGCGCGCCGGCAAGTGGCCGGATGGAATTGTAGCCCCAGTCGTAATGCAGCTCGATCGCCTTGATACGAACTTCGAGCACCTGCCCGGCCTTGGCGCCGCGCACCGCGACCGGCCCCGTGAGGATATGCGGCCCGTTGAGTTTTGGCTGCACGTGCCGATGGATCGCGCTGAGCGCGTCGGGCACCGCAAGTCCGGAGCCGGGCGGCGGCATGGCGCTTGCCGGCCCCGACACTGATGACATCACCACCGTGTCGCCGGGCTCGACGGTGATCAGCGGCTTGAGCGCCGCATCGAAAAAGCCCCAGTGCACCGTATCGGCACCGGCATCCAGACGATGGGTTTGCATAAGCTGCGCCTCTTTCCTCGGAATGCGAAATTAGCAGTTCGCTTTCCGCTCGTCCCCGCGAAAGCGGGGACCCAGTGCTGGATTCCCGCTTGCGCGGGAATGAGCGGAAAACATGATGACGCTCACAGGCTGGCCCAAATCAGCCCGATGCCGGATGCGATCAGAAGCACCATGACGATGCGCTGATAACCGCGGTCGGCGAGACGACGATAGATGAAAGCGCCGAGCCAGGCGCCGCCGATGGTGCCGGGCAGCGCCGCGATGGCTTCGATGGCCACTTGCCGGGTTACGAGGCCGGTGGCGGCGTGCGTCAGCAGCGCCAGCGACAGGATCGCCATGTTGAACGACTGCACCACGGCGCGGCGCTCGTCCTTGCTCCAGCCGCGGATATCGGTCCACACCACGGGCAGCACGCCGGACAGGCCGGTGAGGCCGCCGAGAAAGCCGCCGCCGAAGCCGACCGCGCCATCGGCCGCAGCCCCGCCGAAAGCCCAGGCGATGTGACGGCTGCGCAGCAGCACGTAGGCCGGATAGATCACCAGAAACGCGCCCAGCCCGAGCTTGAAGATGGTCGGATCGATCAGCGGCAATACCATTGTGCCGAGCGGCACGCCGACCAGGCCCGGAATGACAAAAGCCGCCACGCGCTTCCAGCGAATGTTGCGCCAGATCAGATGCAGCGTCTGGGCTTGCGACGCCACCGAGCAGATGATCGCCAGCGACGCCGCGGCGGCCGGCGGCATGGCATGAATCCAGATGCCGAGCGTGGTGATCGCGGTGCCGAATCCGGTCAGCCCGTTGACGACACCGCCCGCCAGCGCTCCGAAGAAGACGATCGCGATTTCTGCTGCCCCCATGGTCCCCTGCCGGCGCGCGACCGCGACGCGCGGTCATGCGCAACCGCTAGCACAAAGGGCGGCGGGTGCGAGACAGAGGCGTGGGTCGAAATTCAGGGAAGCGGTATTATGGCGCAAACGCCACAAGCTTCATGGCGCGAGGATAACCGCCGCGTGCCGAATGGCGATCAGGTGAGCCGCGTTACCGGGCTGGCGCTGGCGAGCAAGCCGTCTGTGGATTTCACCGGGTACTGGCAACGGCATGATGCCAAGTAGACGGCTCTTGCGTCGCACGGCCGGGGTGTCCAAAAATGCTCCCCTGCAAGTGCAGGAGGGGATACAATGAGAAAGCTAAGCTTGCTGGCGGCCGTCGCCTTGTTCGCCTTCCCATCCGTCGCCTCGGCCCAACTTCGTCCTCTTACTGCCACCCCATACGTAATGTCGGGGCCTTCCGCTGCTGTCCCTGCTGCGCCTGAGATAAGCGCAGCACCTGCCCCAATGGTGGAGGCTCCAGCAACTGGTTACCCGCCACCTCAGGCGGCACCCATCGTGCCAGAACCCGAGTGCAAGGCCCACAAAGAGTTTGACCCAATACTCGGCCGATACGAATGGAAGTGCTAAGGCTTGCCCCGCCAGCGCATCGGCGATCCTTCCCCGACGCGCTCAACGGTCCTGCCCTCGTTGTTCCTGGGAGAATTGGTCACACCACCCCGTAGGCTACGCACGCGGGCCGCTGGCACGTTCTTGATCCCCTTTGCGGCCAGCATGACTATGACCAGCGCACGGGCTGTCAGCGGCTTTGCAGCGGCCCTCAGCGTATCGAGGGCGCAACATAATACCGCAGGGAAGCGCTTTTAACCCCGCCGCGTGGCCGCGCCGATCAGGATGCCGACGCCGATGGCGACGGCCAGCATCATGAGGGGGCGCTGTTTGGTTTGGCCGGCGATGCGGTCGACCGCTTCGTTGCCGGCTTTCGCGCCCATCTTGACGGCTTGGTTGCCGAGCACCGACGCCTGATCGAGCGCCACTTGCTGGCCCTGGCGAAAACGCTCGGCGAGGTCGTTGAGGATCGGGCCGATGGTTTCGGCGATGTGGTCGCTGGCGGCAGCGGCTTCGGCGGACGCGCGCCGGCTGGAGCTTTTGCCGAACGCGCGGAGCTCTTTGTCAATGGCGCGCAAATGATCGACAATGGCGCCGAGGCGCGGATCGAAGTCCTTTAGTCGAGGCTGAAACATCGCTTTCGTCCTTTGCACGGCGGCGAACGGTTCGGGCGGCACAACGCTGCAAGGCGGCCGCCGATGATCATGTCGGCGGGTCAACCGCTGAAGCAGTCCGATTCCAACGATAACAGGACGACAAACCAATGGTTCCCGGACTGAACTTTCGCCCATGTCCGCGCGTTATTGGGCGAATTCCGTGCCGTGGAGCCGCCTATGCAAGACCATCGTGAAGACGCGCGACCGTCCGACTTCAATCGCGCCTTTTCGGACGCCAAGAGCAACGCAGCGAACGCCGCCAGCGAAGTATCCGGAGCCGCGCAAGATCTTTACGGCCAAGCGCGCGACAGCGCCGGCCGGGCCGCCGATGCCACAAAGAACGCCGCGCGTGGCACCGCCGATTCGTTCGAGCAGGCGCTGCGCAACCTGGTGGAAAATCAGCCCTATACGGCCTGCGCCATCGCGCTCGGCATCGGTTGGCTGTTCGGCCGCACCCACCGCCCGTTCTAGGGTCCGGACTCAATTGAGCCACCAGATTACGA
>DASRET010000069.1:0-14041 GCA_035651875.1 Xanthobacteraceae bacterium | reverse complement strand
CTGCGGCTTCTCCTTGGCGGTGTCGGGAATGATGATGCCGCCCTTGGTCTTCTCCTCGGCATCGATACGCTTGACCACCACGCGGTCATGCAGCGGACGGAACTTCAGTTTTGCCATGATTACCCTCAGGTGCCGCCCGTGCGGCGCGGCTGTTGCGCGTGAAATGCCAAGTTTTCGGCTATTTCAATGGGTTAGCACTCAATGAGAAAGAGTGCCAGACAACCCGTTCGGGACATAGGACCTGGCCTGCGGCGTGTCAAGAGCGCGCACCCGCATGGCTAACAAAGTGGAAAGGACGGCGGCGTAAAACGTGCCGGGCGGTGGCTTTGGCGCGGTTTTTTCGGCGAAAGTCACCGTCACGGCCAAATTGCCCGGCAAAAGCGGCTGAGCGGCGGGGTTTAAACGTATAAGCTGGGACGCGGGAATTCGGGCGGCGGGGGCTGACGTGCCGAATATCCACCCAGCATCGAGGAGAAGTTCATGAGCGCGAGGCTGCGCGATTTCCGTTCGTTCGCGGCGCTGGCCGCGCTCTGTGCGCTCGCGCTCGGCAGCTGCACCACCAGTCCCCGGGGCGCCGAGGTGTCGGCTGCCGCGCCGCCGCCGGCACCGGAAATTCCGGCCTCGATCGGCCCCCAGGAGGTGGTTGGCCGCTGGGGTTACGGCTCGTTTCACCGGCCGGAAGACCAGGCGCGCACCGAAGCCGCGGCGCGCGCGCAGTGCGGCCAGCCGGTGGTGATCGAGCGCGGCCCGACCGGCGGCGTCATGATGTATCTCGCCGACAGCGCGCAGCTGCAGGAGCTGCGGCTCAAGGGCAGCCAGAGCGGCAAGAACTATATCGGTCCGCCCGGACCGGCCGGCGACAAGCAGGATCGCGAAATCGTCTCCTCCGACGGCCGCACCATGGTGCTGCGCTGGCTCGATCCGGAAGTCGCCAGCCGCTACGGCATCGGCGTCTACGTGCGCTGCGCGGCCGAAGGCACCGCATCGCGCGCCCGCAAGCCGGCGCGCTAGCACCTTCGCGAACTCTGAGTTTGTAACGGTCCCGGCTCTGCAGCGCACCGCTGCGTGCTGCGCTGCGCCCGCGATACGTGTATCCACACAATCATGCCCAGCGCTCGCGATTTCGTTGTCGGCCCGTGGCGCGCGGTGAGCGTGCTGGGCGTCACCCAGATTCTGTCGTGGGGCGCGCTGTTCTATCCGCCGGTGCTCACGGTGCCGTTGATCGCGGCGGATCGCGGCTGGTCGCAGTCGTTCGCCATGGGTGGCTTTTCCGTGGGCCTGTTCGTCGGCGGTCTCGTTTCGCGCTATGTCGGCGCGCTGATCGACCGCTGCGGCGGCCATGTGGTGATGCCGATCGGCTCGCTCATCGGCGCCGCCGGACTTTTGGGGCTCGCCGCCGCGCCGAACGCGTTCGCCTACTATGCGTCCTGGATCGTGGTCGGCGTCGCCATGGCGGCCGCGCTCTACGATCCGGCCTTCGCCACGCTCGGCCGCATCTTCGGCAAAGCCGCGCGGGCGCCGATCACGACGCTGACGCTTGCCGGCGGCTTTGCCTCGACCGTGAGCTGGCCGGCGACCCAGCTTCTCATCGACACGATCGGCTGGCGCGGCGCTTACCTCGTCTATGCGGCGCTGTTGGCCGCGGTGGCGGCGCCGCTGCATGCCTTCGCGCTGCCGCGTGAGCGCGCGCTCCTCGTCGGCCGCGAAGCCGAAAGCGCTGCCGCGGCGCCGCTGGAAACCAAACCCGGCGCCGTGCTGCCGGCGCACGGCCTTGCTTACGTACTGGTCGCCGCGGCGTTTTCCGCCTACGCGTTCGTGCCATCGGCGTTGTCGGCACAGCTTCTGGCGATCTTTCAGCGTTTCGGCCTGAGCGCCGCCACCGTCGTCATCATCGGCATGCTGTTCGGGCCGGCGCAGGTTTTGGCGCGCATCTGCGAGCTTGCCTTCGGCCGCAATGCGCATCCGTTGTGGACGGCGCGGCTCGCCATCGGTTTGTTGGTCGCCGCCTTCGTCCTGCTGGCGCTCGTGCCATTCTCGGCGCCGCTCGCCGCCGGCTTTGCGGTGCTGTACGGCATGGCGAACGGGCTGATGACGATCGCGCGCGGCACAGTGCCGCTCGCGCTGTTTGGCGCCACCGGCTACGGCCGGCTGATGGGACGCATTGCCGGGCCTTATCTCGTGGTGCAGGCGGCAGCGCCGGTGTGCCTGTCGTTCGTCGCCGAGCGCACCTCCGATGTCGTGGGGCTGGTGGTGGTGGCGGCATTTGCCGCCGCGGCGCTCGTATGCTTCGCGGCGATCCGGCAACCACCGGAGCGAATAGCGAGTGGCGAATAGCGAATGGTGCTAGCTATTCGCTATTCGCCAATTTTCCATTCGCTATTCGCCACTCGCCATTCGCCGCGTGCCGAACATGGCGTCGACGTCGTCCTGGCTGGCATGGCCGGGATCGCCTTCGAGCCGCGGTCCGTGCAGCGCGGCTGCGCCGTTGCGCCGCCTACTGGCCGACGCGGTTCGCATCTCTTCGAGCACGCGGCCGATGTGATCCTCGACGAAGTTCAAGGTGGCCAGAACCTTGGCGACGCGCTGGCCGATCAGATCCTGGAAATTGCAGGCTTCGAAGATCTTGATCACGAGGTCCTGAATGTCCTGCGCCATGCTTTGCTCGATGCGGCCGTTGAGCGCGGCGGACAGATTGTTGGCGGCGGCATCGATCTCTTCGGCGGCCGCGAGAATCTTCTGTGTTGCGCGCTCGGTGCCTTCGACCACGGCGTTGAGCTCATGGGCGACGCGCGGCATCGTCTTGCCCGGCGTGCCGTCTGCGGGCGGAGCCGGTGTTTCGCTCGCATTATTGCGATCGCCGCGGATCGCGCCGGCGATGAGGTTGAGTTCGGAGCTGAGCCGGCTGGTTTCGCCGTCATTGCCCTCGCGTAGCGGCGATGTCAGCGCGCAAGCCGCAAGCGCGGCGCGCAGCGCCCGCAGCTCGTCCATGATCTCGGCGTGGCGCAGCCCGCCGTGCGCCGCGTCGACGCTCGGCTTTAGCCGTGCCGCCGGAGTTTCTTCGATGCGGAATACTTTGCGCGGCTCCGCCATCTGCCACCTTTGATGGGCCCACTCCCTAGAACGACACTAAGGTTGCGCGGATTAATACCGCGTTCATGCGCCGCGTCGCGCCGTTCCGCGAACGGCAGCGCAGTGACGTCCGATTAACCATGAGGCTGGGCTATTGACGCAAAATAAACTGTAACTTGATGAACAAACCACGAAGAATACCGTGGTGGTGCGCTGGTGAAAAAAATTTACCAAACAATCGCGGTTTTCGCCTGTACTCGTCGCATCGAGAAAGCGTGTCCCGCGCGCGGCGTGCGCGCATGTGTCGAGTCAAAGAGTACAAAGCAATGCGGCGTATCTGCGTATCCGCGCTCGTTCTGAGCGGGCTTGTCGTTCCGGCCTTTGCCGATCCGTTCCAGATCACGCCGCAATCGTACGATCGTGCCGCGCCGGCGCAGCCGGCAGCGGCTCAGCCGGCACGGCAGGTATACGCCGCGGCGCAGCCCAATCTCGGCGGCGGCTTCATCGAGTTTCTGTTCCGCGGCACCGGGCAGGGGCTCGCCGCGCCGAGCTTCCGCGCACCGGCCGACGCGCAAGCCCCCGCACAAGAACGGCAAGCCAGTCTGCCGGTCAACGATCCGGACGACGCGACCTCGAGTTATTCAGACGCGCAGCACGCGCCCATCGATCCCAAATACGAACGCCAGGCGGTCGTCTATAACGGCAAGGAAGCGCCCGGCACCATCGTGATCGATACGCCGAACAAATTTCTCTATCTGGTGGAGGAGAACGGCAAGGCGCTGCGCTACGGCATCGGCGTCGGCCGGCCCGGCTTCACCTGGTCGGGCGTCAAGACCATCAGCGCCAAGCACGAATGGCCGGACTGGCGGCCGCCGGAGGCGATGCTCAAGCGGCAGCCTGACCTGCCGCGCTTCATGGCCGGCGGTCCGGGAAATCCGCTCGGCGCGCGAGCGATGTATCTCGGCACCACCGATTACCGCATTCACGGCTCGAACGAGCCGTGGACCATCGGCCACAACGTTTCGTCAGGCTGCATCCGGCTGCGCAATGCCGACGTCATCGACCTCTACGATCGCGTCAAGGTCGGCACCAAGGTGGTGGTGATGTAAGTGTGATCGACGCAGATTGTTTTCGAATTGATTGCCAACCAGAGATGAGAGTTTAGGTCCTTCTGAACACTTAAACGCGTTTGCGCTTTAATTCTTGCTGTTCGTAGCGCGCTTTGAGCGCAGGGTCGCTGGTGTTGCCAAGGATTTCGTTCTGTTCATCGGTGCCATCAATACCGGGCACTTGCGCGATCTCCGCCGCCAGACGATCGGCGGGGACTGCCTTGCGGATATACGGTTTAAGATAGGCATCTAAATAGCCCTTATCGGGGTCATCGAGCTCTTTTGTGAGCGCGGCGAGATAGTCGGCCTTTCCGGTTGTTGCCCAATCGATGCTGAAGCCGGCACGCTGTGCCATGACCCCGTGCAGCACCATGATGGTCCGCCCGTTGCCGTCGAGGAATGGATGTGCATATGCAAGGTAGCCCATGATGACGCCGGGCTTCTCGCGCATGAATTCCCGGTCCTGGCCGTGAGCAAGCGCGTAGTGCGCCGCGCGCTGGATATCGTCAGGATGGGCGAAGAGGACTGGTCCCTTGCTTATGGCAAGATCAGGTGCGGTCGTGCTGCGATCTTGGCCGGCCCATGGATAAACGGCTTCGAATAGGGTCTTGTGGGTTTCGAGCAGGTCCGCATAGGAAAGATGTTTGACATTGGCGAGGCGTTCAAGGGCGGCGTCAATGCCGGTCATGAACGACGAGTGCTCAAGGCGCCGGACGATATCGGGGTCTTTTTCCTTGGCGAGATTGCGCAGGTAGCCTTGCGTCTCGAAATCGCCAAACGGATCGAACGTCACGGCCTGGCTTCGCGCAGGTAGGCGGCCTGGAGTTGCACCATTTCGGCGCGCGAGAGATGACCGCTGCGTTGCAGAGCGATCAGCAATTGTTCGATTTCGTCGAGCTGTACGTCATCACCTGCGAGACGTGTAATGTCATGCGCAAGCGTATCGCGTGACGTGCGGACATACGCCACGTGGTGCTCCTCGGCCATCTTTCGGATGCGAGCGGCAATTGCGCTCCGGGCCTGATCGGGCATGGATACTCCTCTCCTTCAATATAGCGATTCAGAGACTGAAAATCCATTTAAATCCCCGGAAATAGCCGCACTTGGCGGCTTCGGACACGACCGATCTGGGTGATCTCATCGCTGGTTGGGGCAAATAAATACTTCGAAATTTAGATCACCGTTGCGACGATGGCACAATGCTGCGATCTATTATAAAACCATGCCGCGCGCCGCAAGCACTTGCGGAAATGCGCCGTCCAAAAAATACGCGTATTCGCGCTCGCGCAAATTGGTCAGCGGATCGAGCCGGCTCAGCTCGGCGTCGACCTTGCCGGGGTGGCACATCACCACGCTGCCGTCCGGCAGGGAGTCGAGGAAACTCGGAAACAGCTTGGCGAAGTCGGCGTTGGCGCGGAACGCGTAGGTGCCGGCGAATGCCGGATTGGTCCGCACGCCGTGAGCGGCGGCAAGCCGCGCCAAGCGCCGGCTCAAGGCATCGAGCACCAGTCCCTTCGGCTCGAGATTTTTCCGCACCGCGCGGCCGCACTGGCGCACCCAGGCCTGTGGCGCGGCGCGCTTGACGACCCGCAGCAGTGCTTCGCTGATCTGGGGAAACACATGGATGTGCTGATGGCCGTCGACGTAGTCCGGCGCGCGGCCGAACGCGTCGTGAAACGCCGCGAACTGCGCCGCGATCTCGGTGTCGAGCAGCGCCGGGATGAGCGCGCGCGACAGGCCGCGGCGCGCCATCGAGGCGAGGGGAAAGAATGCGCCGCGGCGCAACGGGGCGAAATGCTGCGAGGCCGGCCGAAACGGCGCCGTCAAGGTCAGATGCAGCCCGATCGAGGCGTGATCGCCGGCCGCCTGGCGCAGAGCCGCCGCTTCGCTGCGGGAAAAGCTCGGCGCCACCACCATCACCGAGGTCGCATTGATGCGGCGGCGCGCGATCAGGTCGCGGATCGCGCTGCTCACCGCCGGCGAGATGGCATAATCGTCGGCGCACAGCACGATGCGTCGGCGCGGCGGCGCGTTCATTCGGCGGCGTCGTGCATCGTCACGTCGCGCTTGGCGTCGCGCTTGATGTCTTGCTTGAGCTCGTGCTCGGCGACGAAATAGACCGGCCGGCCTTTGATCTCGGACAGAATCTTGCCGATGTATTCGCCAAGCACGCCGAGCATGACCAGCTGCACGGCGCCGAGCACCATGACGCCGACGAACACCGACGGATAGCCCGGCACGCTTTCGCCGTAGACCACGGTCTCCCAGAAGATCTTGCCGCCATAGAGCAGCGCCGCCGCCGCGAGCAACAGGCCGAGCATGGTGGCGATGCGCAGCGGCGCCAGCGAAAACGCGGTCAGGCCGTTGAGCGACAGCCCCATCAGGGCGCGGAAGTTCCAGGTGCTGCGGCCGCCGGCGCGCGGCGCCGGCTCGTAGTCGATGCGCTTCTGGCGAAAGCCGATCCAGCTCGCCAGGCCCTTGAAGAAGCGGTTGCGCTCGGGAAGCTGCCGCAGTGCGCTCGCCGCCCGCGGCGACAGCAGCCGGAAATCGCCGGCGTCTTCCGGGATCTTGCTGCTCACGCCCCAATTGAGCAGGAGATAGAACGCCTTTACGGCGGCGCGCCGGGTCAGCGACTCGTTGGAGCGGCTCGCCTTCGCGGTGTAGACCACGTCGCAATCGTCATCGAGCCAGTGGCCGACCAGGGTTTCGATCAGCGTCGGCGGATGCTGGCCGTCGCCGTCCATGAACACGATGGCGCCGAGGCGGGCGTGATCGAGCCCGGCAAGCAGCGCCGCTTCCTTGCCGAAATTGCGCGACAGCGACACCACCTGCACGTCGAGCCCGGCGGCGGGCAGGGCGCGCGCCACCGCCAAGGTGTCGTCGGCGCTGCCGTCGTCCACATAGACAACTTCGCAGGCGAGCGCGCGCTGGTCGCGCAGCCGGCGCGCCAGGTCGGTCAGATCGGCATGCAGCCGCGGCAGGCCTACCGCCTCGTTGTAGACCGGCACGACGATGGAAAGCCCGGCGCGCGCCGCCGCATGCCTAGCCTGGTCGATACTTGGCATCAAACGCAAATCCTCATCGGGCGCGATCTATAGCGTAATCCACAGGCGGTGTCGCCCAAATGGCCTTTCGGCCGCAGGGAAAAACGGCGGAACTGGCTAATGCGCCGTCGGGGGTGGCGTTCGGCCGCGAACATGATATGCGGGGGCGCCATGGCCTTGGTCCCGCGCCTGCTCACGCTTCAATTCTGGCCGTTCGCCGCCTGGCGCTATCGCGCGCTCAGCCTCAAGGCGATGACGTTCGCCTTCGTCGGCGTCATCAACACACTGGTCGATTACAGCATGTTCCTGTTGGCGCGGCTGGCGCTGAGCCGCTCGGAGGGCGCGTTGGCGTTCTTCGATTCGGTCGCGGCGTCGTGCCGCTGCGCCGATCCCACCACCGTCGGGCTGATCGTCGCCAACATGATGTCATTTACGGTCGCGGTGACCGGCTCCTACATCCTCAATTCGTCGATCACGTTCGCCGCCGAGTCCGGCCGCCAGCTGCGCTGGCGCGCCTATTTGACCTTCCTTGCCTCCAACATTTTGGGCTGGACCGCCAACACGACGACCCTGGTCTTCTTCGCGCAGGTGATGCTGCTGCCGGTCTGGGTCGCCAAGGCGATCGCCGTCGTGGCGAGCTTTGTGGTGAATTTTTCGATGTCGCACTTCGTCGTGTTCCGGGTGCGGCACCGGCCGGTCGTCGACGCCGGCAAGGACGCCTGATACCGCGCGTCAGCGCCGAAGCGGCCGCCAGTCGTATTCGCCCTGAATGAACCGATGGAGCAGCGGGCGGGGATCGAACCCGCTCGTGACGGCTATGCACACCGTTGCGTTCCCAATTCGCTACCGCTGCGGCATCTAAAGACATCACCCGGCGCTCAATTGCAATCGGAACGGCACTGTCAACATACGCTTAAGATTAATTCGACTGTTTTTCGAAGGATGAGCCTAAATCTGGTATCGGCATGGTGCGTTGCATGCCGCCTCGTCATTCGCGCGTCAGCCAGCGCAGACCGGCCAATCGAACCATCGCAGCATGTCGTCGGGTCAAGCCAGAAGTTGTGAGGTTGCCGTCGTCGGCGCCGGCCCCTACGGGCTTTCGGTCGCCGCGCATTTGAATCGCGCCGGCATTGCGACGCATGTGTTCGGCGAGCCGATGGGATTCTGGCGGCAGAACATGCCCAAGGGCATGCGTATCCGCTCGCCGTGGCGCGCGACGCATCTTTCCGACCCGGACCGCGCATTGTCGCTTGACGCTTATGCGTCGCGCTGCGGGCTCGATAGCGGCCAGCCCTTGTGGCTCGAAAAATTCGTCGCCTATGGCGACTGGTTTCAACGCCACGCCGTGCCCGACGTCGACCGCAGAGCGGTTCGTCTCATCGATACGGCGGGCACCGGCTTCAGATTGGAGCTCGCCGACGGCGGCACCCTGAGCGCGGATCGCGTCGTCGTCGCGACCGGGCTCCTCAACCAGGATTACCGGCCGCCATTGCTTCAGGATCTTCCGCGCGCGCTTGTCAGCCATGCCAGCGAGCACGCCGACCTGTCGGTGTTTCGCGGCCAGCACGTCGCCGTGGTCGGACGCGGCCAAAGCGCCTGCGAATCGGCGGCGCTCCTCAACGAGACCGGCGCCGCGGTCGAGCTGATCAGCCACGGGCCCATCCATTGGCTCGGCATGTCGGCGAACGGCACGGGAAAAACGCTGCGGCGCCGACTGCGCGAGATGCTGGCGTCGCCGTCCGAAGTCGGACCGTTTCCGCTGAGCTGGCTGGTCGAAGTGCCGGGACTGGTTCGGCTGCTGCCGCCCAAAATGCGCGCGGAATTCGCGCGGCGCTGCCTCAAAGCAGGCGCTACCGGATGGTTGAAGCCGCGGTTCACCGACATTGTATGCAATCCGGGACGCACAATAACGGGAGCACGCGTGCTCGGCGATCGTGTCGCGCTCGATCTCGATAATGCCACCAGAACATTCGACCATGTTCTGCTCGGCACCGGCTATCGGATCGACATATCGCGCCTTGGCATCCTGGCGCCGCAACTCCTCGAACGGATCGCGCGCGCCGACGGTTCGCCATTGCTCGCTCCGGGATTGGAATCGAGCGTGCCGAAGCTGCATTTCGTCGGCTGCTATGCGGTCAAGAGCTTTGGGCCCTTGCTGCGGTTCATCGCCGGCGCTCCCTATGCGGCGCGGGCGGTCGCTGCTGCCGCACGCTGTGGTGTCCTAGCGAAGCCCGATCCCGCGCTGTTCGACAGGCTATTTGGCGCTGCCGCCACCCAACAGGTGGAATGACGGTGAGCAACGTCGCCGAGCGATCGCAAACCGCGCCGCAGGGCGCGATCGTGCTGGGCGGCGCACATGGCAGTCTGGCGATTGCGCGCAGCCTTGGCCGGCGCGGCATCCCGGTCTGGCTGGTCACCGCCGACAATCCGCTGGCAAGCTTCTCGCGCTATGTCGCGCGCAGCCTGCATTGGCGCGGGCCGCGCGCTGACGGCGCGCTCGATTTCCTCCTCGAGCTTGGCCGCCGGCACGGCCTGCAGGGTTGGGTCGTGTTCGCCGGCAGCGACGAAGACCTGCAGTTCGTCGCCCGCAATCACGCAGCGCTTGGCGGGTTCTTCACACTGACGACGACGCCGTGGGATCGCGTGCGCTGGGCCTACGACAAGCGCTCCATGAATACGCGCGCCGACGAGCTCGGCATTGCCTGTCCGCGCACCCGTTATCCGAGGTCGCGCAACGATCTGGCGCCGCTTGGAATTCCGTTTCCCGTGATCCTGAAAGCGACCGTGCACGAAGGCCGCAACAGGTTTGTTGACGCCAAAGCCTGGCGCGTCGACGACGAGCGCACGCTGCTTGCGCGTTATGATGAGGCCGCTTCGCTCGTCGGCCCCGGCGGCGTCATGATCCAGGAGTTGATCCCGGGCGACGGCACGGCGCAGTTGTCCTATGCGGCGCTCTGGCACCGCGGCAAACCGCTCGCCTCGCTGGTGGCGCGGCGCCGCCGCCAGTTTCCGATCACGTTTGGCTTTACCAGCACGTTCGTCGAAACCATCGAGCGGTCTCCTGTTGAAGCCGAGGCTTGCCGCTTTCTGGCGTCGCTCGAATACAGCGGGCTGGTCGAGATCGAGTTCAAATACGACGCCCGCGAGGGCTCCTACAAAATCCTCGATGTCAACGCCCGCTCCTGGGCCTGGATCGCGATCGGTGCGGCGGCCGGCATCGATTTTCCGGCGCTGCAGTGGCGCCTTGCCGCCGGCGAAGACATTGCGCCGCACCGGGGCCGCGCCGGCGCGCGTTGGCTCTATGTCTCGCGCGATCTCGCGGCAGCGGTTTGCGAAATGCTCGCCGGCACACTGTCGCCGCTTGCCTATCTGCGGTCGTTCCGCCGGCCGTCGGCCTGGGCGGTTTTTGCGTGGGACGATCCGTTGCCGGCCCTGCTCGACGTGCCGCTCAGCGCCGTCCGCATCGCGGCCCGATCGCTCGGCCGCCGCAAGGCCGCCGCCGCGCACGCCCCGCAATCGGCCAAACTGCAAGGCTGAGCCGGCGCATCAGTCCTCAGCGGCGACAGCGGTCCACGGGCCGAAGTCGAGCTTATAATTTACACCCATCTTGAACACGTCGGCGGATTGCGTCACGGCGATGTCGGCTGCGCTGATGACGGCCACCGTCGGGAACGAAACGGTCTTCGACGGCAGACCGATGTGGTCATACTCGGCGAACGTGGTCCAATGATTGGTAATCGCGTATTCGAGGCCGATACCGGCGGTCCAGCCCCAAACCGTCTCGCTTGTGCTGCCCGCGCCCAGTTTCAAGGCGTTCGTGTTGCCTAACACATTGTAGGTCGTATCGGTCCAGGCGCCGCCGCCCTTCACGTAGGCGAGCGAGCGAGCAAAGGCGTAGCCGAGGCGGCCGGTCACGGCGCCGAGCGTGTTGACGACGTGCTGGCAGTTGATGCCGCCGAGGCCGGAGAAGCAGGTATTTTCGCCGCGAATATGCGCCAAGCTGGCGTCAAGTTCGGCGCCCAGCACCCATTGCCCGGTCTGCCAGTTGACCCCGATCTGGCCGCCGCCGAATGGGCCTGTCGCATGCGTATTGTCGCCAAATCCAGCAACGTCCGGAGGCGGCGGCGGTCCGCGGCGGCCAACGGGCCCAGGCCTGCGCCCGGGGCCACCCGGCCCACTGCCTGCCGAACCGAACGGATCGGACCAACGAGCAATGTCGGCGCCGCCGCCCAAATTCCCGCCGACATACCACCCCGTCCAATTCATCGGACCAGATGTGGCCATGACGGGCGCCTTGATCGGCATTGCGGCTGCTGTGGCAACGCGCGTCGTCTCGCCCCAATGATAGGTCGTCTGCACGAACGCACCGTAACGTTCGGCGTTGAAGCGCGCGGTTTGCAGGCTGCCGGTTCCTGGAGTCACGAGGAAATCGAACGTCGCGGTGCCTGTGTTCATGTTCCAGGCCCAGTAGCGACCGCCGGCGCCGATGCTCCAGTTCGGCGTGATGGAGTAGTCGAGCATGGCCTCCAGCATGACGCCGTCGCCACTGGTCGAGGCTTCGGGCAGAAGCAATTGGCGGAGCAGGTGATCGTCGAGGCCGGTGAAATTCACCCACGGCAGATAGGCGGCGTCGGCGGTCAGCCTCAGCCTGTCGGTCAACATGAGCTGACTGGAGAGACCAACGCGCAGCGAATTGAAATGATTGTCGTCGGTGAGCGTAAGAAGGTTCGCGGGCAGGCCTGGGGCCGTCGGGCAGGAGCCGGTGGATGCGGCGAGCTGGACGCAGCCATAGGTGTTGATGTCCTCCGCGTAATAGCTGTAGCCGATAAACGCGCCAACCTTGGCGCCCGGCGCTCTGAGGAAATTGTAGCCGGCGTCGATCGTGGCGTAGGCGATGTGCCCCGAGGCGCGCGACAACGTGTTTGAATAAGCGTTGCCGGCAGGAAAATCCTCGTCATTCAGGGAGCCGCTGTAGAGTCCGCCGGCGCCCAGATTTCCTTTGACAAAAAATCCGCTGGCGTGATCGGCGCGAGCGAATGTTTCGCCGGAGAGCGCGTCAAGATCGCTGTAAACCAGGCGAGACACGAGGGCAGGGGGCGACGAAACAAGACCACCAAGCGGCTGCGGCCCTCCGTAAGTGCCAGTGCTCAACCACAGCCGTGCCCCGGTTTCCAGTTGCCAATTCTGGAAAATGGATGGCGCAGCCGCCAGCGGCGGCGCCTTGAGCGGAAGAACGGACGTGCTGCGTGGCGCTCCGCCAGGTCCGCCGAAGCGATAATTCAATCCGGCGCGGACGAGATCAGCTTTGAGATCGCTGGAATGGCTGAAAACCTGCGCCGGAAAGGCTCCGAGATTGTTCGCCGTTTCGGTCCCGCCGGTATTGCCAAATGCGACGTGGAGGTAATCAGCTTTGACACTCCAGCCGCCGCCGAGCGGCGCCTCGACGCCAGCCCCAACCGCATAACCCGCCGTCAGCGCGTTGACCCGGCCCGATTCAAACGCACTATTGCTATCTCGAAACGAGAAATCTGTTTGCAGTTGAGTGAGCGCAAGGCCGCCCGTCACGTAGTAAAGCCAGTTGTTCGGAGCGATGTAGCCGATGCGCGGCCGCGCAGTGAACAGCCAATCGGCGTTGCCGTACGAGGTCACGGTGAACGCTAAAGCGGGCGCACCCGGATAGGGCAGCGCCCCGGAGTTGGTCGCACCGTTGAGGTGGACCGCTTGCATATCGGCTTCGATGCCAACGAGCCAATTGCCGGAACGCCAGTTGTAGCCGCCTTCGATGCCGGAGACGAAGCCGGCCGGTTCGATGGCTTGGATCCCAGCCGCATTGATTGCCGCGGCCCCGGGAGCCTTCACATAGCCATCCGCAACAGTCGAGGTGTGCGGGTCGTATTGGCCCCACGCCGCGCCCGCGACGACGCCGGCATAGAAGCCGTTCCAATCGTGGAGGCTGCCGCCCCAGAGCGGCGCCAGGCCGGCCGCATTGGCGGAACGCGAGCCCGCAAACGCTGCGATCACGGCGCTACACAGGAGAAACTTTTTCACTGTGACAACCCCACCCACACCCGATTTACGAACTGTAATGCGGTGTGGCGAGTTCGCCTATCCGTGCGCTGCGGCCTTTGAACACTTCAACAGCAAAAACCATCGGATGTGGCAAAAAAGTAACCCGCAATTCTTCGCGAGTTCCACCTCGGGCGTCTTCTCAGCGCAAGCGCCCTCGACGCGAGCGACTCGCGCTGCCGATCATGTTCGTTCGGCGCGGCGCGGGCCCCATGTCAACGGATAACGAGATTCGCCAGCGCGCGCGTGGCTGCGATCAATAAATCAGGGCAGCGCCGGCGCATGCTCATGACGATGCATGAGCATGCGCAAGGTCCCCGGCGCGAGCTACATTACCATTCCAGCTTTTCCATCTTGCGCACGACGACGTGGGTATCGCGCGTCATGATGCCGGTGGGGCCCCAGTAGTTCCAGCCGTAGGTGAACTGGGCGTAACCGCCCGCCAGATAGAGCGGATTGATGCGGATGCGGGTCACGCTGTTATGGCCGCCGCCGCGCCATTGGCGTTCCTGCGATTTCGGGATGTACACCGTGCGCTCGACCGCGTGGTAGTACATGCAGGTGCCCGGCTGGATACGGCGGCTGACATTGGCGCGGGTCACCACCACGCCGTTGTCGTTGTAGACCTCGACCCAGTCGTTGTCCTCGATGCCGACCCGCGCCGCGTCACGGTCGTTGATCCACACCGGATCCATGCCGCGCGACAGCATCAGCATGCGGTGATTGTCTTTATACGTGGAGTGGATGTTCCAC
>DASRET010000068.1:0-2344 GCA_035651875.1 Xanthobacteraceae bacterium | reverse complement strand
TACACCGACGGCATCACCGAGGCGTCCAATCGCGCCGGCGAATTCTTCCGCATCCAGCGCCTGATGGATATCGCGCAACGCTTCGCCGACCGGCCGCCGCACGACCTGATGCTGGCGGTAACCGATAGCGTCGACCGCTTCTCTGTCGGAACCTTGCAGGCCGACGACATCACCTGCCTGGTGGTCCGGCGCAATTTGGCGGCGTGAGCGTCGAGGTATTGCCGGTCACCGAAGATTCGCAGACTTTTTGTTCAATTCCGGCCGGAATGCTCTGCATCGCATTGCGCTACCAATGCGAAAAACCTGTGAATTCAAATAGATCGAATCCCACAATGATTCGGCTTGACTTGGCGCGCGATAGGAATAAAAGCGCCATCCTCTCGCTCCTCGTGCAAGGACGTCAGCCGGTGACTCCGGCTGGCGGGAGCGAGATGCGGTGCCCGCGCGCAAAGGGTTCGTCCCCGTTGCACTCGGGCGGTATCGGACATCATGTCCGCCGGCACTATGACCGGCGTGCGAGGTGCTCGCTGTAACCGGGGTTGGCGCCGGCGGGAGACCCCGCCATCGAGGCGCCAACCCCGCGAAACCTGGTCCGACGCCGCACCTTGGGATGCGTGAGTCCCAAGGGCAGAACCGCCGTGGAACGCCGACAGGCGAGCGCGCCCTGCAGGGTGCGCGCTTGCCGCAAGGCAAGCAGGTAGACCCGCGTCTGTCGGCGTTCTGCTTCCTTTTCTTTTTCCGTCCGTTCGTTCGTGCGCCGTGCCCGATCTTGAACCATTCGGATAATCCACGCCGAGGGGTTCTGACGAAGGTCGAGGTGCGGTGTCGTTCTTGGGACTGGCTTGCTCATAGCTCGGACGCGAAAAAACCGCGCCGCGAGAACGGGAGGGGTTTGCCCGTACACCTCATCCTGAGGTGCGAGCGAAGCGAGCGCCGAGCACTTCAGGGTGAGGACTATTAGAACAAATCGAAATACTCGTTATGCTCCCATGCGGTCACATCGCCGGTCGCCGTGTCGCCCGCCTCCGATTTGAAGCGCGCGAACTCGGCTTCCTTGAGCCGCACGAAATAATCGACAAACGCGCCACCAAAACCCCGGCGAAAGACCTCGCTGTTGCGCAGCGCCGCGAGCGCTTCGCCCAAATCCTTCGGCAGCATCGGCGCCTTGGTCTCGTAAGGCGTATCAGCCGCGGGGCCCGGGTCGCGTTTGTGGGCGATGCCGTCGAGCCCGGCATAGATCTGCGACGCCATGTAGAGATACGGATTGGCGGCCGGCTCGCCAATGCGATTTTCCAGATGCGTCGATGGCTCGCCGGGCTGGCCCAGCAGCCGCACCATGACGCCGCGATTGTCACGCGCCCAGATCACACGGTCGGGCGCGAGCGCATAGGCGCGATAGCGCTTGTAGCCGTTGACGGTCGGCGTGGTGAAGGCGGCCGCTGCCGGCGCGTGCGCCAACAGGCCGCCGAGAAAATGCAGCCCAAGCGGCGACAGACCTTCGCGTGCGTCGCCCACAAAGGCGTTGAGCTTGCGCTTCTGCTCGATCAGCGACAGGTGCAGGTGCCAGCCGGAGGAAAAGAGATTCGGCAGCCCCGGCCGGCACATGAAGCTTGCCAACAAGCCATGTCGCCGCGCGATCTGTTTGGTGGCGGCGCGGAACAAGATCATCGTATCGGCGGCGTCGAGACCAGACTGCGGCCGGAAGGTGAATTCGCACTGGCTCGGGCCGAGCTCGATTTCAAGCGAACGCAACGGCAGACCAAGCGCCGTGATGCCGCGCCGGATCGGTGTCAGCGCCGCATCGAGCTGATCGTAGCGGCTCTCGGTCAGATACTGATAGCCCTGATTGAGCAGGCTCACTTCCGGCGCGCGCGGCGGCCACGTGGCATCGGCCGGCGTAAGCCGGGGGTTCTCCAGCCGGAACAGATGAAACTCGACTTCGAGCCCGGCGAGGAAATCAAAACCCGCTTCGCCGAGCCGCGCCAGCGCCTCGCGCAACACCTGCCGGGTCGAGAACGGCACCGGCTTGCCGTTGGTGAAATAGATGTCGCACAGCATCCAACCGGTGTTCGGCATGCCGTCTTCGCCGGATGGCCACGGCAATACGCGAAACGTTGCCGGGTCCGGCACCATGACGAAGTCGCCGCCACCCTGCATCTCCGCCATGCCCAAGCCGCCGCCGGGCGTGAACACCGGCCACGCGGTCTTGTGTGCGGTGTCCTTGACCAGAAGCGTCGTCGTCATGGTGACGCCCGACCGCATCAGCGCCGCCGCGTCCTCGGCCATCACGGTCTTGCCGCGCAGCACGCCGTGCTGATCGGCGAACGCGAAGCGGACCAGTTCG
>DASRET010000067.1:0-27990 GCA_035651875.1 Xanthobacteraceae bacterium | reverse complement strand
TCCGTCATGGAAAAACGCCGCCTGCCGGTCGTGCGGACGATTATTGCGGCCTACCGGGATTTGGGGCGGCTGCTGACCGCGATGCCCGCGCTCATGGGCAGCGCGTTTCTCATCCTCCTCGCGGTCGCGGCCAGCACGGAGCTTGTGCCGCAGCGCCTGTGGGACCAGCAGCTCGCCGGCGAGGTTTTGGGTCTCGTTCAGAACGCCGTCGAGGCGTTGCTGCTGACGCCGGTGTTTATGGCGATCCACCGCTTCGTGATCCTCGACAAGATCACGCCAACCTACACGCTTCCGATCAGGGAGCGGGCGTTTGGCGTGTTCTTCGGCTGGCTGTTGGCGCTGAAGGTTCTTATCGGCCTGCCGTTCGATGTGTTAGGTCTGCTGGAGACGTCCAATCGGTCGCTGCAGGCGATCCTATTTGTTTTCGCCGTCGCGCTGATCGCGGCCGTCACCGTGGCGCTGCGGCTTATGATTTTGTTTCCCGCGCTCGCCGTCGGGGCGCCCGGCGCGACGGCGTCACGGGCGCTGGCCGACAGCAAAGGCCATGTTCTACAAATCTTCGCCGTGCTTTGCCTGGCTCTGGTGCCGTGGGTCGCGGCCAGTTTCGGCGGCACGATCTTGTTGGGCCGCGGCGCGATGCTCACCGGCTCGCCGCTCGGGATGCTGTTTTTGGTGATGAGCGGCGTGCTGCAAACGGTCATTCTCGCGCTGACGGCGGTGGTGGCGTCGTACGTCTTCATGGCACTCGCCGAGCAGGTCAAGCGCGCAACGCTGCGGCGGCGAATCAGTGAGACGTAATCCGCCCCTTCGCGGTTCTCGGCGTCGGGCAAATTATTATTCGGGCTCGCGCCGGCGTTCCATCCACTGCCCGTTCGTATCAAGCTCTCGCCTTTTACCCAGCGCTCACCTATGGGGTCGATGGTGATAGAATCGACTGGGCCAATTTCAGGATTATCGGCGTCGGCAATCGCAGCCTTTCTGGCGGCGTCTACCGTATTAAAGTCGCCTGTATGTGTGGCAAGCAACGCTGGCGGAATGCCTGGGGCGCGCGGTTTGGCAAAATAGCCGATGCTGAATTTCATGCCCGCAAGATAAAGCGGTAACCGGCGATCAGCAACGCCCGGGAGCGGGCCGGCCACTTCGGGCTCAGCCCGCCCTACGAGGTTCTACGAGCTTCAGCCGCCGTCGGTGCTGAGCGTGAGCGTGCTGTCGGTCAGTTCCGGTTCGTGGGCCTCGAGCTTCGGCGGGTCGGAGTCGGTCCAATTGGCGAGGTTGACAACCACCGCGTTGCCGTCGGCGCTCGGCGTCGCCGAGTCGCGGGCCGCCAGTTCCACGACGCTGAGACCATTATTGTCGAGAAAATACGTGTGATCGCCGAACAGCTGATTGAGCTTGGGGATCAGCGGATGATCTTCGGGGATGGCCTCGGCGTGGAGCTGCGTTTCTGCTTTCTCGACCTGTGCGGCGCTCAATCTCATCGTACGCTCCTTCTCTGATGGAACTGCGCCGCAACGCTGGGGCCGCAAGCAAGGCGCGGGAACTCATGCGATCGACGCGTTGCGGGTCTCACGTCAACGTCGTCATTGCCGCGGATGATCCGTCGGCCTTAGCTGGGATGTCGGCGCCTATCGTCAAGCGGAACAAGGTACGGAACCCGACTGCAGCTTCGATTTTCCGACAGCGAGTTCCCCATGCACTTCAGAACCAAATTCCCGCTACACTGCTGACAAACAGACAACGCCCTTGACGACGCGGCGCAACCCGCATGCGCCGTGTGGCGTTGTTGATCATGTAACCGCTCGTGCAACAGGAGACTGGCGATGAAAGTGAAAAATTGCATGCACAAAGACGCGCAATGGGTTTCGCCGGATACGCCCGTGAAAGCGGTGGCGAAGATGATGCTGGACCAAGATATCGGCGCCATTCCTGTGGGCGAGAACGACCGGCTGATCGGCATGGTGACCGATCGCGACATCGTGGTGCGCGGCCTGGCCAACGACAAAGACGTGTCCGCGCTGACGGCGCGAGACGTGATGACCGAAGGCATTGCCTGGTGCCGCGACAGCGACGACCTCACGCACGCGGCGAACATGATGCAGTCGAAGCAGATTCGCCGGCTGCCGGTCATCGACAAGAACAAGCGGATGGTCGGCATCCTGAGCCTCGGCGACCTGTCGAATGCCGGCACGGACCGGACCATCGCGGCCTCGACCAAGGCGGTGTCGGCGCACCACGGTTGATGCCTCGCTGCGATCGATCTTGTTACGAGGGACCCGAGAAGCCCCGGTTGATTGAGCCGGGGCTTCTCTTTTTCTTTGCCGAGCATTGTCGGGCTGGGATGTCTGGCACAGGGCCGGCTGGCGTGCGTAAAAACTTTCGCCTACTCTCAAGAGAAAATCATAAGCCTTTATTCCGCACTGGGGAGAGCCGTATGACACGCCTGACAGTCGACCGCCGTCACATCATGGGATTGGCGGCGGGTGCGCTCGCAGCGTCGGGGATTTCACGGAGCGCGCGAGCGGACAACTTCCCGTCCCGGCCCATTACGCTCGTCGTGCCGTTCGCCGCCGGTGCGCTCAACGACATCGTCGCGCGGGTTCTTGGCGAAGGATTTCGCGCGTCGCTTGGGCAGCCCGGGCTGGTCGAGAACGTCACCGGCGCCGACGGCACGATCGCGACCAGCCGTGTCGCGCGCGCCGCGCCGGACGGCTACACGCTGATCGTCGGCAGCTGGAACACCCATGTCGCGAACAGCCTGATCTATCGGGTGCAATACGACGTGGTCAAAGATTTCGAGCCGGTCGCGCTGCTGCCGGACGCGCCGATGTTTCTGATTGCGAAAAAGACCGAGCCGGCCAACGATCTGAAGGAATTCATCGCCTGGCTCAAGGCCAATCCAGACAAAGGCTCCATCGGAACCGCGGGCGTGGGGAGCGCGCCGCATATGCTGGCACTGCTGTTTCGCAAGCAGACCGGCACGCAGTTCCACTTGATTCCCTATCGCGGCGCCGCGCCGGCGATGCAGGACGTCATGGCCGGCCAGATCGACGCCACGTTCATCACGACCGGACCGTCGTTGCCGCACGTATTGTCCGGCAGCATCAAGGCGTACGGCGTGACGGCAGAAAAGCGCGTGCCCGCCGCACAGCAAATTCCGACGATGGAAGAAGCCGGGCTGGCTCATTTCAATTTCACCTATTGGACCGGACTGTTTGCGCCGCGCGGCACGCCGAAGGAGATCGTTGCCAAGCTCAGTTCCGCGGTCGCCGCGACCTTCAACGATCCAAAAATCCGGCAAAAGCTCGAGGGCCAGAGTTTTGAAGTGCCGTCAAACGCGCAGATGACCCCGCAGGCTTTGGCGGCGCTGCAAAAATCCGAAATCGACAAATGGTGGCCGATCATCAAGGAATCCGGAATCAAAGCGGAATGACGACGGGGAATCATCTCGCGGCGCTAGAGGGTCGGCGCCGGCTGGCGCGCAGGGCGAAGCGCCGCATGCCGGTCCACAGGCCAAGGCCGAGGTGTGGCAGGTATTTCTCCATGCCGGAGGATTGCGAGAGCATCACTTTTTCGTAGAGCGCATCCGGATCGACGCGACGCGAAATGAGTTCGCGGTATTCCTTCACCAACGCGGCGGCCGGCGCGACGAGCGCATACACGTCGAAGATCGCGATCGTCTTCAGGATCGCGTCAAGCGTCGGATCAAGGTCGGCCGCCTTGAAGACATAAGCGCTGCCGTCGCTGCGCTCCTTGATGAAATGGCGCGCAAACAGCACATCGTAGAGGCGGTTCCAGGCGAAACGCTCTACGGGAATCGAGCCGAGATCGGCTATCAGCAAGCGGTGCCTGGCGAGCGCCGCATGGACGGCGGCGAAGTGCGACTGCGGCAGCGGCTGGCTCGGATAAATGTCGGTTTCGATCTCGGCGCCCAGCAGATTGGATGCAGCGAGGTATTGCTCGGCGCCGTGAAGAATTTCCGGCTCGTAGCCCTCGCAATCGATTTTGATGAAGTCGGCCGGCGGCAAAGCCTGCGTGGCCCACAGCGTATCGAGCTTGGCCATCGGGACGATGCAGCTTCCATCGGCTGAAACGCGCGCTTCGTAGCGATTCTCCGGGATATAGAACCGGCATTCACCGTCGCGGTCGCCAAGCGCGATCTTGAAGTAGCGATGGCGGGCGTTCGGCGCGGCTATGTCGGCGATGGCGTCGAAGCCGATGACTTGCATGGCGGGCTCGAGCGGCAGCCAGCGCGGATTGATGCCGTCGCGGGCACCGACATCGATCAGCACAAAAGGGCTGTCGAGCGCGCCGGATGCGGCAATGTAGCTTGCGGCGAGGCCGCGGCCGATGGCGAGATCGATCCGCTTTTTCGGGTTTCTTATGACTGGCCCCCTGGCCCTCCCCCGCAAGCGGGGGAGGGGATGCGCGGAGCGAGCCGCGCGCGGTGCTTCAAATCCGGTTCGGGAAGCGGATGATGAAGTTGTCGCGGTTCGGCATCTGCACTTTGGGGAGCGTCTGCGCGTTCATCGCCTCATCCTGCGGGATGAGCTTGTTGGCGGCGAACAGGTAAGCGCAGAGCGCGTAGACTTCGTCATCGCTCAAGGTGCGCGGCGCCGGCCAGGGCATGGCGCGGCGGATGTAGTCGAACAGAGTGGTCGGCTCGCGCCAGAAATTGGCGATGGTCTTGTTCGACGAGATGCCGCCTGCGAGCAGCGACGGGCTTCCGACCAGCATGTTGGAGTGGCCGCCCTTGCCGCCTTCGCCGTGGCAGAGCGAGCAGCCTTTGTCGGCGAACAGTTTTTCGCCTTGCGCCGCAGTGCCGCTGCCGGGCGGCAGGCCGGTGCCGTCGGGCAGGATGGTCCTGTCCCAGGCCTTGAAGTCCGATGGAGCGATCGGCTTGCCGAGACCGGGCGTGTCGCCGGCGTGGGCGGTGGCTGCAAAGGCGAGGGCGGCGAGGCAGCCGAGGGCGATCAGGCGCGAGCGATTAAACATAGACATGCTTGATCTCTCCCTTGGCGTCGATGCCCCATGAGGTGAGGCTGTTGTAGTGCTGGTTGGCGAAGGCATACGGGCTCTTCATCGGCTCCTTGGTCTCGCCGCGCTTGGCGACGAAATCGGCGCGCAGCGGCTGCGACTCGCCGGAATCGTCCCAGGCGCGGCTCGTTATCGTCGCCGGCTGGCCGTCCCAGCGCCACGGCATGCGGAAGCGCGTGAACGCCTTCGGCGACGCCGGCCCTTCGACCGCGGCATCGCCCCAGCTCTTGCCACCGTCGGCCGACACCAGAACCTTGGTGATGGTGCCGGTGCCCGAATAGGCGATGCCGGAGATTTCTTAGTAGCCGGGTTCTTTCAGGGCCATGCCGAACGACGGCTTGGTGATGAACGACTTCACCTCGTTGACGAAGTAGAAGCGATAGGCCTTGCCGCTCGGCAACAGCGGCGAGTAGTTGCGCTCCTCGTAGAATGTCATCGCCGGCTGATCGGTGATCATGATGCGGCGCAGGAACTTTGTATTCATGTTGCCTTCGAAGCCGGGCAACAAAAGCCGCATCGGGTAGCCGTTGCCGGGCATCAGCCGCTCGCCGTTTTGATAGAGCGCGATCAGCGCGTCCTCGTAGCCCTTCTTGAGCGGCACGCTGCGGCTGACCAGGAGCGAGTCGGCGCCTTCGGCGACCATCCATTTCGCTTTCGGGTCGATGCCGGCTTCGTCGAGGATGGTCGACAGCGGCACGCCGGTCCATTCGGCGCAGGAGACGAGGCCGTGCAGCTGCTGGATGGTGGCCTGCAGCGGCACGTTGGAGAACATGCCGGCGGAGTTGCCGCCGCATTCGACGAAATGCTTGCGCGTCACCATCGGATAGCGCAGCAGTGCATCGACCGTGAATTCGAGCGGCTCCCGGACCATGCCGTGGATGACGAAGCGATGGGCCTCCGGATCGATGTCGGGAATGCCGGAATGCAGGATGGTGAAGTGCAGCGGGTTCGGCGTGATGGTGCCGTCGAGGTGCTGCAGCGGCGCGCGGGCGTGCTGGGTGCGTGCCTCGCCCTTGGGATTGGAGAGGATGCGCGTGACGCTTTTCTCGAAGCGCGATGGCGTTTGCAGGGCCGGCGTGACGTCGCCGGGCTGCAGGCTCCATTGTGGATCTTTGATCGTCTCCGCGGCGGCCTGGGTCGAGGCCGCGCCGGTCGCCATGGCGCCGGCGAACACGATGCCGCCGCCCAGCAGCGCGCGGCGATGCAGGAGGCCGTTGCCGGCGACGAAGTCTTCGAGCAGCGGCGCTCCGCCTTGTTTGCGTTTCCTCATGCTTGCACTCCTGAACGATACGGCGTCCATCGATGCCGTTCGATTGTTGATCTTGGAGCGGGTGGGACTTCTCCCGCGCGCATGTTGCGCCATTCGCGCGGGATTGTGAAGCGGCTGGCAGTCAGTGCATGCGCATGACTGACTTCCTCACCCTGAGGTGCTCGGCGCGCAGCGTCGAGCCTCGAAGGGCGAGGCCACAGCGCCTCGGCCTGCATCCTTCGAGGCCCGCGCTGCGCGCGGGCACCTCAGGATGAGGTGAACAGGGGTGTCGCTTAACTCTTCAGCCGCGGGATGAGCGCCAGCGCGTTGGTGCGGTCGATGGCTTCGCGGTCGGCGGCGGAGAGCGAATCCTCGTCCAGCTCCTTGACGCCTTCGGCCGGCTTGACGAACGGATAATCGGTGCCGAACAGAATCTGGGAAAGCGGCGCCATGGCGCGCAATGCCGCCATCGACGGCGCGCTGTCGGCGCTGGCGGTGTCGTAATAGAGCTTGCGCAATTCCGCGAGCACGCCGTTCGGCATGAATTTTTTGGCGTTGGGATGGCGGCCGACGGTATGGACCATGCGGCCGGCCAGCATCGGCGTGGCGCCGCCGCCGTGCGAGAAGATCCAGCGGATGTCCGGGTTGTTGGCGATGGTGCCGTTGATCAAGAGGCTGCTGATCGTGCGCGTGGTCTCGAATGGATATTCGATCGCCTGCGGCGGCAGGCCGGGCTGCACGGCACTGCAGCAGACCGACGTGCTCGGATGCGTATAGACGATGGCCTTGCGGCGATTGAGTTCGGCGAATACCGGCGCGAACGAAGCGTCGCCGAGATACTTGCCGTCGTATGAGCTGAGGAGTCCGATGCCGTCGGCTTTCAGCGTGTCGAGCGCGTATTCGATCTCCTTGAGGCTGCCGTCGGTGTCGGGCGGCGCAATGACCGCAAACAGGCCATAGCGGCCGGGATATTTGTGCATCTGCTCGGCGGCGAAATCGTTCCACATGCGCGACAGCCGGCGCGCCGCGGCGGCGTCACCGAACCACGGGCCGGGCGTCGTGACCGAAACGATGCCGGTTGCGATGCCGCTCGCATCCATGGCCTCGATCGATTCGGCGGGCGTCCACGACAACAGCCTGTTGGTCGACACCGAACCGTGCTGGAAGCTGATGCGCTCGTGCTCCTCCTTCATATATTGCGGCGGCAGGAAGTGGTGATGCATGTCGATGCGGGTCTTCTTCACCGCGGGCTTGACTGCAGGTGTCTGGGCGAAGGCGCGCGGTGCGGCCAGCGCCGCGGTGGCGGCGAGGCCGGCGCGCAGGAATTGCCGGCGCGGCATGCAGCACACACACGAGGAGAAGAAGGCCATATTGTTTTTCCTCCCGCTGAAGTCTTTTGATCCGCCCCGGCCATACTCGTCGCGGCGGCCTGTTGTCCGCTCGTCCCCGCGAAAGCGGGGACCCAGCGCATAATGAGTCAGCTCTCACGTTCCGCTGGATTCCCGCTTGCGCGGGAATGAGCGGAAGAGGGGTGCTTCGCGTCTCAGCTTTTGCCGCGGACCATGGCTTGGGTCATGACCGCGGTGTAGCCGGGCTCGACGCGGACGTCGACGACGGCGACCTTGCCGGCATCGACTTCGGCGATGGCTTTCTCCAGCACGGCGGCGAGATCGGCCGGCTTGGTGACCGGGCCGAAGCCGACAGCGCCCTGGGCACGGCCCATGGCGGCGAGGTCGACTTCCGGCTCGCTCATGCGTTGGCCGATCCATTTGTTCTCGACCGGCCGGTTGCGCGCGCGCGCCATCCGCTCCTGGTGCAGCTCGTCGTTATAGAACGAGCGATTGTTGGCGAGCACGAACAGGAGCGGGATCTTGTAGTGCACCGCCGTCCACACCGCGGTGACGCCCATCAGAAAGTCGCCGTCGCCGCAGATCGCGATCGGCAGCCGGCCGGAGCCCTTGAGCGCCAACGCGGCGCCGACCGCAATTCCGGGCCCGCCGCCGACGCCGCCGCCGCCGTTCGAACCGACATAGTCGAGCGGGTGGCGGAACGGCACCCAGCTGTCGTCCCATGACAACGGCAGGCTCAAGTAGCTTGCGGGCCGGTTGCCCACCACTTTGCTCAGAGCGCGGGCAATGTGCTCGTTGGTGAAGCCGGTCGGCTCCTTGTTGTCGGCGGCCTTGCGCGGCGCCGGCACGGCGTGCGGCTTGGTGCTCTTGCCGATTTCCTTGACCAGCTCGGGCACGACGAGATCGGGATCGGCGGAAAGCAACAGATCGACCGGCGGCAACGCCTGGTGATCCATGCTCCAGCCGTTGTGGATGCGGTGGTCGAGCGAAACCTGCACCACCTTGACCGACGGCGACGGGCCCCAGTGGCGCAGCGCGCCGCCGAGATCGACCCAGTCGAGGCTCAGCACGACGTCGACTTTGTTCAGATCAGGGATGCTCTCCGACGCGACCGCGCGCGGCGCGCCGGCATAGAGCGGATGGTCGGTCGGGAAGCTGGCGCCGATTTTCAGATCGGTGACCACCTGCGCGTTGAGCGCTTCGGCGAGCGCGACGCGGGCGTTCCAGGCCGCTTCGCTGCGCGAGGCGCGGCCGGCGAGCATCAGCACCTGCTTGCCGCCCTTGAGGATCTCGGCGGCTTGACGGATGAGTTCGGCGGGCGCCGCGGTGGAAACCTGCGGCATGTAGCGCGCCGGATCGATCGGCGGCAGCGGCTCGGAGACTTTGGACTCCTGCACCTCGGCGTCGAAATTGATGTAGACCGGACCCTGCGGCACGGTGTTGGCGATCCAGGTGCCGCGCAGAATCGCTTCGCGCGCGGCAGCGGGCCCGGCCGGCTGGTCGTCCCACTTGGTGTATTCGCGGATGAGCGCGCCCTGGTCGCGCGCGGTATGGATCCAGTCGATCCACGGCCGGCGCTTGGCGGCGTCGACCGGGCCGGTGGCGCCGAGCACCACCACAGGCATGCGGTCGCACCAGGCGTTGAAGATCGCCATCGAGGCGTGCATCAGCCCGACATTGGAATGCACCGCGGTGACCATCGCCTTGTCGGTGACCTTGGCGTAGCCCTGGGCGATGGCGACGGCGGCTTCCTCGTGCAGGCAGAGCAGCATCTGCGGCTTGGAATTGCCGAGATAATTCACGATCGAGTCGTGCAGGCCGCGATAGCTCGCGCCGGGCGTGAGCGCGATATACGGAATATCGAGCGAGCGCAGTGCATCGGCGATGATGTCGGAGCCGAAGCCGGGCGCATTGGCGCCGGCCGGCGTCGGGCGCTCGAGCCCGGCGACCGCCGGATCGGCTTTGGTCTCGGCGTGGGCGGCGGCGGTCGCGGATGGGGGAGGCGTCATGCGGGCGGTTCCTCGTGCTGCTGGGGCGGAAAGGGGGCTGGTGGGGCGCATCCAACCGGATCGCGGCCCAATTCTCAAGCCGGTTGGCGGCAGGGCAGGTGCGGCAATTCAGGACCCCCGGCGCAGCCGCTCCAAAAGGCCGACGCCGGCATAGCCGTCGGCGGGGTCGACGCCGACTTTCTTCTGATAGGTCTGCACCGCCAGCATGGTGTCGTTGCCGACGCGGCCGTCGACGCCGCCGGTGTCGTAGCCGAGCGCGGTCAGGCGGCGCTGGATCTCCTCGACTTCGGCCAAGGTCGGCGCGCGTTCGCTGCCGGGAAATTTTTGCTTGAACGGTTCGCCGCCGACGCAGCGGTCGCCGAGATGCACCAGCGCCAGCGCGTAGTTGGTCGACGGATTGTAGCTTTTCACCGCGAAGAAATTGGCGCCGAGCAGAAAGGCCGGACCGCCCGGCACCGGCGCGAACGGCCGCGCTTTGGCGTCCGCCGTCGGAAACGCTTCGCCGTCGGCGCGCTGCACGCCGAGCTTCTGCCACTCCGCGTAAGTGCGTGCGCGGTCGCCGCGGATATGCGCCGGCATGCGGACCTCAAAACCCCACGGCTCGCCGCGGCGATAATGGCCGCGCTCAACCAGAAACTTTGCGGTCGAGCCGAGCGCGTCGTCCGGCGAGCCGAACGGCGACACCTTGCCGTCGTGGTCGTAGTCCATGCCGACGTGGAGCCAGACTTCCGGCATCCATTGGGTGTGGCCCATGGCGCCGGCCCAGGAGCCGACCATTTCGTTGGGCGTGCCCCAGCCGCGCTGCACGATCTCGAGCGCGTGAATGAGCTCGCCTTCCCAGTAGGCGCGGCGCCGCGGCTCGGCCCAGGCCAGGGCGGCCAGCGACGGAAAGATCGGCCGCATATGGTTCTTCTGAACGATCGGATCGCCGAACGTGGACTCGATGCCCCAGACGCCGAGCATGGTCGAAGGCGCGACGCCGAAGTCGTGCTCGATGCGGGCGAGGAGCGGCGCGTATTCCTTCGCCTTCTGCCGGCCGGTGACGATGCGCCACTCGGAAACGCGGCGGTTAAGGTATTGCCACAGCTCTTCATGAAACTCGGGCTGGTTGCCGATGGCCTCGAGCCCGGTGCGGTCGGGTTTTATGCCGCGCATGACGCGCGTGTAGGTCGCCTCGCTGATGCCGCGCGCCTCGGCCTTGGCGCGGAAGGCGGCGACCCATTCATCGAACGACAGCCGTTTCGCGGGCTTGGCGGGTTTCCTGGTCCGCGCGTCCGCGGCAAACGACAGCGTGAACGCGCCGGCGCCAGCGAGGGTCGACAGGCAGGCGCGGCGCGACAGAGGCGAAGCTGAAGGATTTGGGCTCACGAATCCCCCGCTTTTGGTCCGCTCGTCGTGAACTCCAAGCGCCAAAGCGGCAATAGGCGGCGTTTGGCGCCCAGCCGAGCCTTATTCCTTGGCCCGCTCGACGTAGCTGCCGTCGGCGGTCTGCACCACGATCTTGGTGCCGGTGGTCACGAACGGCGGCACCATGGTGCGGACGCCGTTCGAAAGGAGCGCCGGCTTGTAGGACGAGGCGGCGGTCTGGCCTTTGACGGTGGGCTCGGTCTCCACCACTTCGAGCACCGCCTTGGGCGGCAGCTCGATGGCCAGCGGCGTCCCCTCGTGCAGGCTGATGGTCACCTCCATCTCCGGCTGCAGATAGGCTGCTTGGTCGCTGACGATGTCGGCCGACAGGGTGACCTGGTCGTAGCTCTCCATATTCATAAAGTGGAAGCCGTCGCCGTCCTGATACATGTACTGGTGCTTCTTGTCCTCGACGAAGGCGCGCTCGACCTGGTCGGTGGTCTTGAAGCGCAGCGACACCTTCACGCCGTCGGCAATCCGGCGCACGTCCATCTGGGTGACCGGGGTGCCCTTGCCGGGGTGGATGTTCTCGGTGGCGACGATGACCCCGAGCTTGCCGTCGATATCGACGATATTGCCTTTGCGCAGCGAGCTGGCGATGACCTTCACGGAACAAAATCCTTTAAGCTTTATGGGTGCCTTATTCGGGCCGCACCATAGCGATCTTCAAGGCAATCGCTAGCTATTTTCGAACATCGCCGCGGACAAGGGATGACGGACAAAAGCCCCGGATCGTCGCCATTTTGGGCCAGCCACGTGCATGCCGACCGGCGGCCGATGCTGCTCGCCCGCAGCCGCATCGTGGCCGCCTTGCGCGCCTGGTTCGCCGCCAACGGCTTTGTCGAAGTGGAGACCGGGGCGCTGGCCGTGTCGCCTGGCAACGAGACGCATCTGCATGCCTTTGCGACCGCGCTCGACGGGCCGGACGGCGCGGCGGCGCCGCTCTACTTACGGACGTCGCCGGAATTCGCCTGCAAGAAGCTCTTGGCGGCCGGCGAGCCGCGCATCGTCGAGTTCGCCAAGGTGTTCCGCAATCGCGAGCGCGGCGCGCTGCATGCGCCCGAATTCACCATGGTCGAATGGTATCGGGCCGGCGAGTCCTACGGCAGCCTGATGGCGGACTGTGCGGCGCTCCTGCGCGAGGCGGCGCAGGCGGCCGGCACCTGGCATTTTTCGTACCGCGGCCGCTCGGCGGACGCGTTCGCCGAGCCGGAGCGGATTTCGGTGGCCGAGGCGTTCGGCCGCTTCGCCGGCATCGACCTGTTGGCGACGTTGGGGGAGGGCGAGGCTGATCGCGTGGCGCTTGCCAGCGCCGCTGTGGCGTCCGGCGTCCGCATCGCTGACGACGACACCTGGGGCGACATTTTCAGCCGCGTGCTGGTCGAGCGCATCGAGCCGAAACTCGGCATCGGCCGCGCCACCATCCTCGACGAATATCCGGCCGCGCAGGCCGCGCTGGCGCGGCCATCGAGCGATCCGCGCGTTGCCGAACGCTTCGAGCTTTACGTCTGCGGCGTCGAAGTCGCCAACGGCTTTGCCGAGCTCACCGATCCCATCGAGCAGCGCCGGCGGCTCGAGGCCGAGATGGCCGAGAAGGTGCGGCGCTACGGCAGCCGCTATCCGCTCGACGAGGATTTTCTGGCGGCGCTTGCCGAGATGCCCGACGCCTGCGGCATCGCCCTCGGCCTCGACCGCCTGGTCATGCTCGCCACCGGCGCCGCGCGCATCGATCAAGTGCAGTGGGCGCCGCTGGGGTGACGCTGCCTCTTATGCTGCCCGGCGCCGTTTCGATGCGCGTGAACGCACGATCGGCCGCGCGGTGAGCGTCAAGCCCATGGCGCGTATGACGCGCATGATGGTCGCAAACTCTGGATTGCCGTTTTCGCTGAGCGCTTTGTAGAGGCTCTCCCGGTTCAGCCCGGACGTTTTTGCGATTTGGCTCATGCCGCGGGCTTTAGCGACGAGCCCTAGCGCATCGCGCACGAAGTCGGCGTCGCCGGTTTCCAACGCCGCAGTGATGTAGGCGGTCTGGCGTTCCTCGCTGTTCAAATAATCGGCGGCATCAAATCGCGTCGTTTTCACCATCACAGCCTATGTAGCCTATAGGCGACAAATAATCAAGGCGGGCGACGCCGGTCCGGCCAATGGCCCGATCCGCACATTCGGCGGCCGCCGTGCTATGGTCCTCGACGAATTGTGCACGTCACGTGCGAAAGAAAACGGGATTTTCAGCATGCCGTCTTCGGGAAGAAAACTTCATCTCGGCGCGTTCATGCGTCCGGCCAGCATTCATACCGGGGCGTGGCGCTATCCGGGCGCGTGGCCGGACATGAACTTCAACTTCGCCCATATCAAAAGCTGCATCCAGCGGCTGGAGCAGGCGAAGTTCGACGCGTTCTTCATGGCCGACCACATGGCCGTGCTCAACATGCCGATGGACGCGCTCAAGCGCAGCCATACCGCGACCTCGTTCGAGCCGTTCACGCTATTGTCGGCGCTGTCGCAGGCGACCGCGCATATCGGGCTCGTCGCCACCGGCTCGACCACGTTCGACGCGCCGTATCACATCGCCCGGCGCTTTGCCTCGCTCGATCATATTTCCGGCGGCCGCGCCGGCTGGAACATCGTCACCACGTCCAATCCCGACGCCGCGCTGAATTTCGGGCTCGAGGAGCACATGGAGCACAGCGAGCGCTATCGCCGCGCCCGCGAATTCTATGACGTGGTCACCGGGCTGTGGGACAGCTGGGCCGACGATGCGTTCGTGCGCGACGTCGAGGACGGCATCTTCTTCGAGCCGGCGAAGCTGCATGTGCTCGATCACAAGGGCAAATATCTCTCGGTGCGCGGGCCGCTCAACATCGCACGGCCGATCCAGGGCTGGCCGGTGATCGTGCAGGCCGGCGCCTCGGATTCCGGCCGGCAGCTGGCAGCCGAGACCGCGGAAGCCGTGTTCACGGCGCAGAGCGATCTGGCCGCCGGGCGAAAGTTCTATGCCGACGTGAAAGGCCGCATGGAAAAGCTCGGTCGCGCCCGCGCGGACATGAAGATCCTGCCGGGGTGTTTTGTCGTGGTCGGCGACACGGTGGAGGAGGCCAAGGCGAAGCGGCAAAAGCTCGACAGCCTGGTCAATTACGCCAACGCCATCGCGTCGCTGTCGATCGCGCTCGGCCATGACGCTTCGAGGTTCGACCAGGACAAGCCGCTGCCGGACGACATTCCGGAGAGCAACGCCTCGAAAAGCGGACGCGAGCGTGCCATTGCGCTTGGCCGGCGCGAGAATCTGACGGTGCGGCAGTTGGCGCAGCGGCTCGGCGGTTATTCCGGCCTCGCCATAGTGGGCACGCCGCAAACCATCGCCGACGAGATGGAGGAGTGGCTCGAGACCGAAGGCTCCGATGGCTTTACGATCATGTTTCCTTATTTGCCGGGCGGCTTGGAGGATTTCTGCGATCAGGTCGTTCCCGAACTGCAGCGGCGCGGCCTGTTCCGCCGCGACTATGAAGGCGCGACGCTGCGCGAGAATTTAGGCCTGCCGCGGCCGAGCAATCGATTTTTCGCGAACTGACGCAACAGCAACAATAATGAGAGTTTCAGGCCGCGGTCATTCCGGTTTGATGCCGGCGACTTGCGCGGCCTGGCGCATGGCTTCGTAATCGGTGCGGATGAACTCGGCGAAGCCTTTGGATGTCATTTGCTCCGGCGTTGCCAGCTCGCTGCCGAGGGAGACGATGCGTTCGGCCGCGGGCGAGCCCTGAGCCAAGCCCTTGGCGAGCGCCTCCTGCAGTCGCGCGACGACGTCGGGCGGCGTTTTGGCCGGTGCGACGATGCCGATATAGCTCTGTGCCGTGAAGCCCTTCACGCCGCCTTCGTCGAAGGTCGGAATATCCGGCGCGAGCTTGGAGTGGTGCGTCGCCGCGATCGCAACGATGTGCGCTTTGCCGCCCTGATGCAGCGGCAGCGCAGTCGAGAACTCGGTCAGGGCGCCGTCGACGCTGCCGCTGATCAGGTCGGGCATCAGCGCGCCGCCGCCGCGATAGGGCACATGGGTGAAATTCGCGCCGGTCGTGGCATTGAGCCGTGCCAGCGTCATATGCGAGGCGCTGCCGACGCCGCTGGTCGCGATGTTCAGCGGCGTCTTTTTGCTCGCCGCAATCACATCGCCGAGGGTTTTCGCCGCGACCTTGTTGCTCATGATCAGGGCGTGCGGCACGTAGCTCGTGAGTCCGACTGCGGCAAAATCCTTGAGCGGATCGTAGCCGAGATGCGCCTGCACGAACGGGTTGACGGTGAGCGGTCCGTTCGAGCCGACCAGAAGCGAATAGCCATCGGGCGCCGCATGGGCGACGTATTCGGCGCCGAGGCTGCCGCCGGCGCCGGCGCGATCCTCGATCACTACCGTTCCGCCGAGCCCTTGGCCGAGCACATTGCCGGCGATGCGGCCGACGATATCGGCATTGCCGCCGGCGGCGAACGGCACGATCAGGTGGATCGGCCGCTCGGGAAAGCCGGCGGCGAACAGCGGTTTGATGGAGAGCGTCGAGAGCGGCGCGGCTGCAATGCCTGCCATGACCGTGCGGCGTGAAAACATATGTCTTTTTCCTTCGATGGGCCGGCGCCCTGATTATGCGAGACGGCTGGCGAAATCCAGCCGCGATATGCCTCGAATTCGGCCGATCATCGCAAGCATTCGCTTACCCGGCCGCATCCATTGTCCCGGCCTCTCGGTGCGAATGCGGGGCTGTCAGTGCAGTACAAGCAATTCACGATCAGCGCCTACGAGCGCGAACCCGGCAAATGGCGGGCTCGGGTGCGGCGCACAAGCGGAGGGGTTTTGATCGCGGGCCGTCGCAAAGTGCTGGAGTTTGTCACCGCGATGGACAGCGCTTCGGAAGCGGATGCGATGACGGTGGCGATCGCAGCCATAGATGCCGGGGCGTTCTCTCGCCCGATCCGACAGGGTTCGGAAAAGTTTTGGCGACGAACGTCGGGTCGCAAAGACCACTCACTCTAAGGCGCAGGAAGACCCTGGTCCTAAGCCGTGTGGCCGTCGAACTTGCCGGACTTCGGCGTTTCCTTCTCGCTCCGCGGCGTCATTTTCGCGGGGTCTTTGCCGCCCGGTATGCCGCGCGGGCCGAGCTCCTTGCGCGCGAGATCGTCCTCGGTCGGCCGGTCGTCTTCGTTGATCTGACGTGGCATGGTTTTGCTCCGTCGCGATTCTACTGCGCGGCCGTCACGGTGATCGCAGCGAGGCGGCTGCGCTGCTCATCGCTCAAGTGGGCCTCGAACCCGGCAAGCGCAACCTGCATGGCCAAGAGCGCGCGCCAACTGGAGTCGAGCCGCGCCTCGATCGCTTCCAGCCGCGCCAGCGGCAGCGCCGGCGCGGATTTCGGGCAGTGCGCATCGAGATCGCTCGCTGCGCTGACGAAGGCCTGTTTGACCTCGGCAAGCGCGTCGCGCTGGCTGGCCTCGAGCTCAACGCCCTGGTCGATCTGCACGATCGGCTCGTCGATGGCGCCCGGCGGCGTACGGCACGATGCGGTGGCGGACGTCCCGGGCGAATGCAGCGCGACGAATGCCGCCCGTTGGCCGGCATCGAGCGATTCTTCGAATTGCTGCAGCGGCGGACGGATCAGATCGAGCGCCATGCTCAGCATCTGGATCTGCGTCTGCATGAGCTGCACGCGTGCAGCGGGCTCGCGCGGAATCGCTTGCGGGCAGCTCTGCGCCAGATACCCGGACGCCGTGCCGAGCGCCTCGGCGAGTTTCTGCAACAGCGGCATCTGCTCAGGGGTCGGCTTGGTCTCGGCCCGAATACGCCCAACGACCGTGTTGGCGGCGGTGCCCGGCTGGCAGGCTTGCGCATTCATCTCGGCCCGCGAATGGGCAAATGCGCCGCGGAGAATCGCGTCATAGCCGAACGGCCACGCTGCGGCGCGCTGCGGCCAGAAAATCGCGTCGTAGAGGCCGGGCAGGGCCAGACCGGGATAGAGCAGGGCCGCGCTGTTGCCGGCTTGCGCCGGCGCAGCGCTGCGGCCCAAGACAGGATTGATCGCGGGCTTACCGGCAGGCTTGACGGCCGGGTTCTCGTAATCGGCTTTGTCGTAGATGGCGCCTTTGTGCGACGCCGCATGGATCGCGCGGTGCCGGTGATGTGAGAAGTGATGCCCGCCGAAGAACGGCAGGCCCAGATGCAGCGGTCCGAGACGCAGGCCGAACGCGGCGCTGGGCGAAGGCGATGACAGGACGGCGGCGAATGCGCCGGCAAGAACAAATACGCCGATGTTGCGCATGTGGGGCACTCCAAGCGGCACCTGATAACGTGCCGCAGCCCCCTTGGTTCCAGTCAGGGAACGCCGGTCGCCGCCGGCTCGCCCTGCCGCTTGTCGCCGAGGCGAAGGAGCGGCACCAGCACAAACGCGAAAGCGGTGAACGCCGCCGATACGATCACCAGCGGCGTGAGATTGCCGCCAAACACGTGGGTGTAGAGAAACGAGCCGACATTGTCGGCAAATGTCGTGGCGAGATTGATGATCGACATCAGGACGGCGAAGCTAAAGCCCTCGGCGCGCTGTGGCGAGTAATCGGCGGCGAGGGTGAGCGTCGCCACGGTCGCCAGCATGGCAGAAAAGCCGCTCAACAGATTCAGGACGGCGGCCGAGCTTTCATTGAACAGCAGCAGATAGGCGAGCGTCGTCGCGGTGCCGAAGGCGATGCTGACATTGAGCAGCCGCTTGAGCGTCAACCCGCCGAAGATGCGGCGATAGAGCAGGGCGCCGATCACCCAGCCGGCCGACGCGATCGAGGTCAGAATGCCGATATAGCTTTGCGAGAATTTGAGGTGGTCGGTCATGTGATAATAGAGCGGCGTGGCGAAGCCGGGGCTGAAGTAATAGAGAAAGATGAAGACGGCGATCACCCACAGCTCGCGGCGCCTGAATGCGGCGACGAGGCCGCGCGCGGTGTCGCGCATGCCGGCCAAATCGATCGCGAGCTTCCGCTCCGGGATCAGAAACAGCGTGCCGGCGATGACGGCGAGCGGCGCCACGCCGACGATGGCGGCGGCGACGTGCAGCGCCGTTGCGGGCGGCAGGCGCTGGACCAGTTGGCCGCCGACGATGGCGCCCGCCATGGCGGCGATGTTGAACCAAAGCCATTGCTGATTGACGAAGCGGCCGCTCTCGTGAAGTTTCTGGCCGTTCTCGACCAGCACCGCGCCGCACAACGTGCTCGAGATCGCCATGGCGTAGGCGGTCGTCATCAGCGCCAACACCAGCACGCTCGGCGCTTCGATTTGCGTCACCCAGAGAAAGCCGGCAATCGCCGCGACATTGGCGAGCAGGAGGTAGCTTTTGCGCCGATAGCCGAACAGCGGCAGAAAATCGGAGACGAGGCCGTACAGCGGCTTGATGACCCAAGGCAGATTGAACAGCGTGAAGAACGCGGTGACCTGGACCGGCGTCCAGCCGTGCACTTGCTTGAGGTAATAGGTGAGCGGCTGCGAAACGAGCCCGACCACCTGGCCCAGCCCCTCGACGATGTAGACCAGCGCGAAGAACCAGAGCAGCCGATCGACCAGACGATAGTCCGGCGCGCGATCGGCGAGCGGCGCGGCGGGGGGCGCGGCAAGCGGCTTGTCGATCGCGGTGTCGCTGGAATTCATGCCACCATTTCATGTCATCATCCGCGCAAACGGATGATCCAGTATTCGGCAAGCCTCACATGTTTACTTTCCGCCTATGCGCTCGGCGCTTCGGTGGACTGAAACTCGCCGTAGCTTGCATAGCAAGCGAAGGCGGGCCGCGCGGCATGACAAGTCGAATATGGACGCTTGCTATCCGTGTCCGTCGAATGAGCGTCTATACGCTCGGGATCACTTTGAAGGCCGGGAAGTAAGTGCCGAGCAGCGTCGGCGGCCATGGGATCGCCAGGAGTTGATCGAACACCACGTAGATCAGCGCCACGACGCAAACCGCCATCGGCACCGCGATCCGCCACTTCTCGCGGCCCTCGAGCCGCATATAGGAAAGAATGAAGATCGGCACCGCGGGTATAAGCCCGATGAACCACATCACCAGCATGAAGCCGGCCATCCAGCCGAAGAACATGAAACCGCGCGACAGGATGATCGAACCGGGCAGGTGCGCGGTCTTGGACGCAATGTCCATGTGAATCTTCTGCGGCCGTTGCGGCTCGTCGTCGACTTCCGCGCCGGCCGCGACTTCGCCGGCGCTGCCGCCAGACCCCGCGGCCGACACCACGCCGTTGCGTTCGTGCAGGCCGAAGATGTCGTTGATCAGGCTCAGCGAGCAGAACAGGATGGCGCCGATGCCGACGATGGTCGGCACGATGCGCGCGGCGAACGCCCAGTCGAACGATTGCGACAGCATCACCACGAACAGGATCAGGAGCGCCGCCGGAAACACGTTATCGACCGAGAATTGCGCGTGGCCGTAGTTGGTCAGCATCACCTTCAGCCCGCCCTTGACGGTTTTAAGCCCGCGCCAGAAGTTGACGACATAGCGGACCGGGAAACGCCCGGCGGCCGGTTGCGCTCGCGCCGATCGCGGCGCGTGCGAGCGAATGTCCTGCAGGAACGGTCCAAGTAACGACAGCGCCGCGAACGCGAACATGATCAGCACGAACGGCTTGATCAACCATTCGACGCCGTAGCGCTCGATCGAGATGAACATGTAGCGTTCGATCGGCTCGCCGAGGATGAAGCCGAGCACGAATGGCGGGCGCGGCCAACGGAAGTGCTTCATCCCCCAGCCGAGGATGCCGAAGAACATCAGCGAAAACAGGTCACCCCAGTTGCGCGATGCCTCGAACGAGCCGATCCAGACCAGGCTCAGCACGCCGGGCATGAACAGCGTGTAACGCAGCGTCGCCACCTTGGCGAGATAACCGGAGAAGGCGAAGCACAGGCCGGAGCCCAGGATGTTGGCGATGGCGATGCTCCACACCATCGAATAGGTCAGGTCGAGGTGTTTTGTGAGCATGTCCGGCCCGGGCACCAGGCCGTGGATCAAAAACGCACCGAGCAGAATCGCCATGCCGGCGCTGGCCGGCACGCCGAACGCCACGGTCGGCACCAGCGCGCCGCCCTCGCGGGCATTGGTGGCGCTTTCGGCGGCGATGACGCCGCGCACGTCGCCGGTGCCGAACGTTTTCGGCGCGTCTTTTTCGGTCTTCAGCGCGTGGCCGTAGGAAATCCAATCGATGACCGAGGCGCCGATGCCCGGAATGGCGCCCATGGCCGAGCCGATCCAGGAGCATCGCAGGATGAGAAACCAATGCTCGATGCAATCCTTGATGCCGAGCAGCATGCCGGTCTTGGTGTCGAGGGTCTGGCCCTGTTGCACCACCGCCATGCGGCCGATGGCGAGGTCGCATAGCTCGGGCAAGGCGAAAATGCCGAGCGTGAGCGGCACCAGCGGCAGGCCGTCCCATAGATACAATGAATCCATGGTCCAGCGCAGCGTGCCCGACTGCGGATCGGTGCCGATCATGCGCAGCATCATGCCGAAGCACGCGAAGGTCAGCCCGCGCAGCGGTGCGTTGCCGGACAGCACCGCGACCATGGAAATGCCGAACACGGCGATCGAGAGCAGTTCCGGCGAGCCGATGTAGAGAATGATCGGGCGCATGATCGGCAGCGCGACTGCCATTAAAAGCGCGCCGAACAGGCCGCCGATCAGCGCCGCCATGTAGGAGGCGCCGAGCGCGCGGCCGGCTTCGCCGCGCCGCGTCATCGGATAGCCGTCGAGCGTGGTCGCCGCCGACGCGGCGTGGCCCGGCGCGCCGAACAGGATGGCCGAGATCGGATCGGCGGTGGTCGTGGTGGCGCCGAGCCCGAGCAGGAGCGCAAACGCGGTCGGCGGATCGAGCGCGTAGGTGAAGGGCAGCAGCAGCGCGGTTCCGGCGATGCCGCCGATGCCCGGCAGAATGCCGAGCGCCAATCCCATGCACACGCCTGCGAACAGGTAGAACATGCGCATCGGATTGAGGATGATGTAGAACGCGTTGTGCGCCGAATGCAGCGCCAGGCCGGCGCCGTCGACAAAGTCGTGCCCGTAGGTGCCCAGTGCGACACCTACGGAATGCAGCAGGCTAGTGTCCATCGACGATGCTCACGCGCGCGGGGCTACTGCTCTATTTCCGGATTTGTTGAAGAACGCTGCGGTGCGGAACTGGTCTCGTGGACCCCCGCTCCTCCCCCCGAAGCGGCCGATGTTAGTGGACAATCGTCGTCGCGGCCAGCACAGGCTTTGCATCGTTATGGCCGCGCAACGCTGCCGTCCAGGCGAACAAAGCGCGCTGCGGCATCTTGCCGTGGCGCTTGACGGATGTGCGGTGGTGCGCCGCGCCGGGGTCGCACGCCGCCGGACTTGCGGTTGCGGTCGGTTCTTGGCGCTGTTCGGCTGACAACGGCCGGTCGAGCCACTACAATGAGTCTGCCGAATATGGCGGCGGCCCGCGAAGCCGCCGGGGCTCTCAAGGAGACCAGCGATGAAGATCGTTCATGCCGACGAAGTCGAATGGAAACGCGGCCTGCAGCATCGCGGCGGCACGTTCCATTACCGGCACCTGCTCAACGGCACGCCCGGCACGCCGGGCAATTTTCAGTTCAACATCGGGCAACTTGAAGGCGATTTCTCTTCGCCGCGCCACCGGCACAATTTCGATCAGTTTCGCTTTCAGCTCGAAGGCACCATGAATTTCGACCGCAACGGCAAAATGGGCGCCGGCAGCTTCGGCTATTTCCCGGAAGGCGCGCCGTACGGCCCGCAAAGCTCGGACGGCCGCTCCTCGACCGCGGTGCTGCAATTCGGCGGTGCCAGCGGCAGCGGATATCTGTCGCGCGAGGAAGTCGCCGCCGGCACCGCGGAACTGAAAAAGTACGGCACCTTCGAGGCCGGCATTTTCCGCCGCAACGACGACGTCGAGGGCCGCCGCGCCACCGACGGCTACCAGGCGATCTGGGAGCACGCGCACGGCGAGCGCATGGAATATCCAAAACCGCGCTATCGCGATCCGATCATGGTCGATCCGGCAAACTACGAATGGCTGCCGTTCGCCGGCCAGGCCGGGGTGACGCGCAGGTCGCTCGGCACGTTCACCGAGCGTCAATGCGCCGCCGAGCTTGTGCGCCTCGAGCGCGGCGCGGCGTACCGTGCCGACGGCCGCAGCGTTTATCTGGTGCTGCGCGGGGCCGGCATCGTCGGCGACGCGACGTACCGGGAACTGAGCGCATTTCATCTGGAAGACGGCGAACGCGCCGAACTGGTGGCGCGCGACGACACCGAAATCCTGCGCCTCGTGCTGCCGGATCTCACCGGTATCGTCGAGCGACGGCCGGCGCAGATCGAGGCTGCCGAGTAGGGCAGCTCAACGAGCGGGAAGCAAAAACTGTAAAATGCCGCTGCCATCGCTCTATCACTCGGACGAGAGTTTTCGTCCTTGGCGCGTTGCGCACGCGGCGGCGTGCGGCGCCGGGCTTGGCGCGCTGGCGGCGTTGTTCAAGATGCTCGCCCCTCTTGGTGCTAGCGGTGGCTTATCAGGTCGGCCCGTGGGCTTTCTCGGCATCGCTGCTGTGGCGCTCTGCTTTGCGATGTTGTGCGCCGCGGCCGCCATGCTACGCAATTTTGTTGCTCGGCGGCTTGTCTGGGGCGAGAGCCGCTAGGCCCGAGCTCACCGGGATGACAGCGGACGTTAACTGATTTGGTCCAGACGGTGTTAATGTTACCAGATAATTCACCCGCGTAACTGGCCCGTTTTAAACGAATTCCGCCGGCGGCTTCCCTACAATGCGCATGACACGCCGTTTATCAGGCCGTTCATGCGTTATCTCTGCGCCGCGTTCGCACTGGCCATCACCGCATCCTCTGCCTTTGCGCAGCGTGGGCCGGTCATCGTGATTCCGGGCCGGCCCGACGTGCCGGTCTTTATCCATGGCATCGACGCATCGTGGGGCATCGTCGAGGGCGAGTTCGGCCTCGACCGGCCCAACATGGTGACCGAGACGGTGATCTGGCGGCCGTATCCCCCGACGCTCGTTTTTCCCGCGCCCGGCTATTTTCCGGCCGAAGGACGACGGCCGCGCCTCGGCCGCCTCGAGATCAATCCGCCGGCCAATCGCGTGCTGCCGCCGCCGGCGCCGCGATACTTCCGCTCGTGGTCGAGCGGGTCCGCGCCGTATCCAGCGACCGAATACACGCCCGGCTACACGTCGAATGAGCCGATCGTCGTTGCGCCGGTCATCGGCCACCGCGGCACGCGGCGACACGAAGGCGAACACCACAAACCGATGCCATGAGTTTCCGGCGGTCCGCGCCGCGGCCTGCCCAAATCCGCCTCCGCAACGAGGCTCAACAGACAGGGAGTGCCATGTCTTTGTATCGTGTCGTTCTTGTAGGTCTTGCGGCGGTGTTCACCGTCGGCATGACCTCGTTCGCCTCGGCCGGTGGCTGGGGTTGGGGCGGAGGTTGGGGTGGCGGCTGGGGCTCGGGCCTCGGCTGCGGCGGCTGCGCCGCGCCGAGCGCCGCGTTCGTCTATGCGCAGCCGGTTGCGCCGCTGCCGCCGCCACTGCCCGTGGTCACCGGCGGCTGCGGGTGCGGCTGCGGCTGCGGTCATCAGTCGGTCGTCTATGCGGCGCCGCCCATCGAGCCGACGCCGATCGCGCCGGCGCCGATCTATGTGGTCAATCAAGGCCCCGCCTATGAGGGTCCCGGCATCACGGTACCGTACCACACCTGGGCGCCGGTGTCGGGCTACGGTCCGGTCATCGGCCATGGCTACGGCTACGGCCATCGTTTCGGGTACGGCCATCGTTTCGGCTATGGCCATCGCTGGGGCTACGGCTATCGTCCGCACCTTGCCTATCATCGGCCGTTCATCGGCTACCCGCATCGCCGCTGGCCGATGCCGGCGTGGCGGGGCCCGTCGTATCCCTGGAACAAATAACGTCTGTTTGGTCCGATCCAGCAAAGGCCCGCGCGAGCGGGCCTTTGTGCTTTGGGCCATGAGCCAGAACATCGCGTGCCGCGTGCCGCGACGACCTGCAGCAGTTCGATGCATGTTTAACCTTCCAGCGCTGCTGACTTGTCGTCTCTCGACAGTTCCGTCGTGGCCGCCAAGTAGCCGCCTCAATGGTAGCAATCAGTATCGCGCTCGAGGCCCGCATGCGCATTCACGCCATCCAAACCGGTACGGTCAGGATCAAGACCGCTCAGGTCGAGGGTCGTGGCCACGGATTTCGGCGCCGGCTCGCGATTTTCGCCGATGCAAACTGGACAGGATGGCTGCCGACTTATGCGTGGGCAATCGAGCACCGTGAGGGCGTCATCGTCGTCGATACCGGGCAGGGAGCGCACCTCCTCGATAGTGCGCGGTCGTACCACCCCTATGTGAGATGGGAAGTGGCGTTCCGAATTGAGCGCGAGGAGGAGATCGGGCCGCAATTGCGCGCCATCGGCATCGGACCTCGAGACGTCAAGAGGGTCGTCCTGACCCATTTGCACATGGATCACGACGGCGGCCTTGTCCATTTCCCGAGCAGCGAAATTTTCGTTGCACCGGGAGAGTTGCGCGCGGCCAGCGGATGGCGCGGACGCATGCGCGGGTATCTTCCTCATCGTTGGCCTGCGTGGTTCGATCCGACGCCGCTCGAACTTGCAGCGGAGCCCTTCGGCCCGTTTGCCCGCAGCAGGCGCCTGACCACCGCCGGAGACGTCGTCGCCGTCGCGACGCCCGGCCACACCGCCGATCATGTCTCGGTCCTGGTTCAGGAGGATGACACGACCATTTTTCTTGCCGGTGACGCCTCCTACAGTGAGGCTTTAATGCTTGACGGCAAAGTGGACGGCGTAAGTCCAAACGAGCGCATGGCCGCGACGACACTCAAAGCAATCGGCTCGTTCGTAGAACGTCATCGGGCAGTGTATCTACCGACCCACGATCCCGAATCCGGAGCCCGGCTTGTGAATCGCCGTGCGGTGTTGCACTGAGGCGTGGGTGGCGCCTTTCTGCATTACTCCAGCTCCAGACCGTCGCTCTAACCACCTTGCCGAAGCGCTCGCGGTCGGCATGGATGAGTGCGACCATCTCGTCGGGGCTTGTGGCAAACGGCTCGCCGGAGCCGGATAGATTTCGAAATTGATGGAAGATCGGGAAATATCGGCGACCGCTTCCGGGGGCTGATGGCCAGAGCACGCAGCTTGCCGGTGTTCGTGCCGCCGCGCTGGCAAATCTTCGTCAATGGTACTAAACTTGCCTGCAGCGCGGGGGGCAGCCATGTTGCTGGTCTTAATCAATATTCTGATCATCTGCGTCGTCGGTGCGATTTGCTTCTGGCTGATCGACAGATTCGTTCGCGCCGCGCAGCTCGCCAACCTTTTGAAAATCCTGGTGGCGCTGATCTGCCTGCTCGCGATATTGCAGCGCCTGCTTCCGGCGCTGGGCATCAGCTTCTAGCTCATCCACGCATCGTCCAGCGGCTGCGTTGGTCGGCACGCGCGGCGATCCGATCGACGTGCGGCGTCAGTGGTGCACGCGCGGCAGCCCAGCCATGTCGACGATCTGCGAGTAGAGCGGCATGTCCTTGCGGACGCTCGCCAGCGCCTGTTCGGGGGTCGAGCCGACGGAGTCGATGCCGAGCTTGGCGAAGGTTGCGATGACGGTTTCATCGTGCGCGACGGTTTGCAGGGCGTCGGCCAGGCGCTTGATCACGTCTTGCGATGTGCCGCCGCCGACGGCATAGCCATTCCAGGCAATATATTCGAAACCGGGAATCGTTTCGGCGACCGTCGGCACGTCGGGCAGTTGCGACATCCGTTTCGGCGTCGATACCGCCAGCGCCTTGACGGCGCCGGTGCGCGCCGGCTCGATCAGGTCCGACGAGTTACCGAAATGCATGTCGACCGATTTGGCGAGCACGGCTTGCAGCGCCGGCTGTCCGCCGCGGAACGGCACATGCACCATGTCGAGGCCCTCCTTGCCGGCAAGGTAGGCGCTCGACAAGTGGTTGTTGGTGCCGGTGCCGCCGCTCGAATAGGTGATTTTGCCGGGATGGGCGCGGGCGTAGGCGATGAACTCCGACAGCGATCCATACGGCGCGTCCTTGGCCACGACCATGATCATGCCGTTGGTGCCGGTGATGCTCACCGGGATCAGATCCTTCAAGGGCACGTAGTCGACGTCCTGAACGAGCGGCAGAACCGTAAACAATGTGCTGCCGACAAACAGGATCGTGTAGCCGTCCTGGGGCGAGTGGATCGCGTAGTTCACGCCGATCGCGCCGCCGGCGCCCGGCTTGTCCTCGACGATAAAACTCTGCTTCAAGATCTTGCCCAGCCGGTCGGCGGTGAGGCGCGCCATGACGTCGGTGATGCCGCCTGCACCATAGGGCGTTACGACTTTCACCGTGTGGTCGGGCCACTGCTGCGCTCGCGCCGCGCGAAGCGGGGACAACAGCGCGCCGCCGGCGCTTGCGATCAACAGCCCACGTCTCGAAATCATCATCGTCTCCTTGGCATTCATCGGTTTGCGGCCAGCTTGGGGATGTAGACCCAAAGATCGACTTGAATTCGCCCGCCGGGGACCGGCAGCCACGGCACCTCGACCGGCGATAGCGGCAGCGGCGCGTGCGCCAGCGCCTCGTCCCAGACTTCGAGCGTCGCGGGGAGTTCGGCGAGATCGCGATGGAATTGCTGGATGCGTACCGTATTGCGCAGCGACGTGCCGGCGGCCCGGCAGATCGCTTCGGCCTGGCGGATGATGGAGCGCAATTCGGCCTTGACGGGAATACCATAGAAAGGTTGCCGGTCGTCGACCGTCGCCTCGGCGATGAGCCGGCCGTTCTCGACTGCCATCAGGCCGGATAAGAACAGCAGATCGTCGCATTTGATGGCGGAGACCCAGCCGTCGAACAATGGCGGTTCGGGTCCCACGATCGCCTCGCGCTTGGTTCGCCCGTTCGCCGCCAGCGAGATGGTGTTGATCTCGATACGCAGGTCATGGATGAAGAAACCGGGATTGGCGGTGGCGATGATCGTCGTCGCCGGCGGATTGCCCTTGAAGTGCGACAGCCAGACTTCGTTGAAGCCCGGCACGTCGTCGCGGTGGCTGAGATAGACCTGCGCCTTCACCACATGATCGAGCGCCGCGCCGGCAGCTTCCAGCGAGGCCATCAGCTTGCGTTTGACGATGAAGTCGGTCTCGAGCTTGATCGGCCATTGCCGCCAGAGCGCGCGCGGATGGCGGGCGGACGGATCGACCGGACCTTCGCCCTCGCGCAGCGCCTCCGCGGTCTGGCCCGGGACGAAACGGAAGTCGCCGGCGCTGAGCGCCGGGTTGTAGCCGGAGACGTTGGAGATATCGTAGCTCGGGCGAAAGCTCTCGTGCTTCACCGTCGTGCCCGACCCGGGCACCACCGCCATCACCTGGATCTCGATCGACTGGTCGGTGCGGGAAAAACGCTGATGCAGGTTCGAGGTCGACGGCGGAATCTTGCTGCCGAATATCTCGTGCCGCACCTCGTGGTACGGATGCATGGCGCGTTCGGTGGTGTAGTACTGATCGAGGCGGACCACGTCGCCGATGCCGGCGCCGGCCGCCGCCAGCACCTCCTTGACGTTGGCATAGATGCGCCGCGATTCGCGCTTGTAGATCGACCCGCCGTCGAGCGGATGATGGGTCCGCACCACGTCCGGCGCGACGCCATTGACGTAATCGGTTGCCGCCTGACCGGAAGCGAACAGCCAGCGCCCGGCGCGGACGCCGCGCGCCAGCCGGAATCCGGTGTGCGGAATGGTCACCGGCAACAGCGGCTCGACGGCGGATGCGGTGCTGTCGCTGATCGGCGCTCGATTTTCTTTCGTCATCTCATTCTGCGCGTCGTGCCGCAAAGTGCGTCGGCACTTCCTTGACAGAGAGCGACGGC
>DASRET010000066.1:0-14735 GCA_035651875.1 Xanthobacteraceae bacterium | reverse complement strand
CCGGCAATGTAGGGCGGCAACGGCATGTCGCCGCGCTCGGCCAGAGCCGCATCGAGCACCGCACCGTGAAAGGCGAACGCAAACGTCACCTCGCCGCCCTCGCCTTTCGCCTCGACCGTGGCGTCGAGCTGGTCGAGGAAGCAGACTTTGCCTTCGGCGCCGAAGCGCACCACGTCGCCCGTCGCAAGGCGCTTGGCCGGCCGCACCAGCGCGGTCCAGCGCGAGCCGTCGAGGCGCCGTGTCAAGGTCGCCGCGATCGCGGGCCCGGTCTCGCCGCCCTCGCCGCGCGGCAGCCGCCGGCCGAACAGCTGCGCCGGGATGACCTTGGTGTCGTTGACCACGAGCGCGTCGCCGGGCCGCAGCAAATCCGGCAGATCGCGCATGATGCGATCGTCCAGCCGCGGCGGCTCGCCCGGGCGCACCACCAGGAGCCGCGCCGCATCGCGCGGCGACGCCGGCCGCAGCGCTATGCGGTCCTCCGGCAGGGTGAAGTCGAACAGGTCGGTGCGCATGCGGCTCGGCAGGGTCTTGTTTTGGGGCGGCGCGCCAGCCCTGGCGTGGCGCGCCGCCCGGGCCATATGTGGTCCATGAGCGGCCGCCCCTGCAATCCCGGCAGCGATCTTCGCGCGCTTTGGCGGACGCTGCTCGGCAACACGCCGATGCCGCAATGCGGCGTGCCGGAGCCGCAGGATGCGGAGCAAGCGACCGTCGACGCGGCGGACGGCGAACAGCCGGACGAGCTCGACGACGGTGCCGCCGCGCGGCGCACCCGATAGCGGATCGACGTCCCCTCCCCCGCGTTGAAGCCGGCCGAGCGCCGCACAGCCGCTGTTGTCCGGCCTCGCGAACCTGCTCTAAAACCTCGCATCGGCAATCTTTGGCGCGGCAGGCAACGTGACCCCGAGCGCGGTCATCCAGGTCAAACGCGGCATCGGCGACGTCATTTGGCACTTGCCGTTCGTCCGCGCCATCGCGGCGGCCGCGCCGGGCGGCCAGGTGACGTTCTTAGCGCCGCCGTCGAGCGGCGCACGCGCGCTGCTGGCGGCGGAGCCGTGTATCGCCGAGACGGTTTATTTCGACCATTCCGGTTCGGAACTGCGGCGCGGCCTCAATCTCATCCGCCTCGTCGCGCTGTTACGGCAGCGGCGCTTTCGCACGCTGTGGATTCTCGACCGCACCACGCGGCCGGCCCTGGCCGCATTCTTGGCCGGCATTCCGCAGCGCATTGGCGTCGGGCTAACCCGGCAGCGCTGGTTCATCACCAATCCGGGCATCGACCGAAGCCATTTCCACGAGCATCCGATCGGCTGGCTCGTTGCGCTTTTGGCCGCAGCCGACGTGCCGCTGCTGACCACGGAGCCGAATTTGCACATCGCCGGCGATACGCTCGCCGCAATCGCGGCAAAATACGCCGGCTGTCCGCGGCCGTGGTGCGCAATCGGCATCGGCGCCTCGCACGTCGAGCAGGATTGGCCTGACGCCAAGTGGGCGGAGCTGATCGCTGGCATACGCGCGCGCAGCGCCGGCAGCGTCTTCGTCGTCGGCGGTCCCGAAAGCGTGGCCCGTGCCGATCGCCTGGTGCGCCATGGCACCGGAGCGCGCGCGGTGAACGCCTGCGGGCTGAAGCTCGACGAGACCGCCGCGCTCCTGCATCACGCCGACCTCTTCGTCGGCGCCGATTCCGGGCCTATGAACATAGCCGCCGCGGTCGGCACCCCGGCCTTCGGCCTGTTCGCGGTCAATCAGGTCCTGACCTACTCGCGATTCATCCACCCCATCGTCCCGCAAGGCGGTCCCGCGCCCGGCGGCATGGCGCGCATGACGCCGGCTGGCGTCATCGCGCAGGTCGCGCCTCGGCTTTCGGTTTGCAAGCAACAAGGCTAAGGGAGCGGGCGGGACCGTCGCCTCGCGCCGCCTTTCCCCGGAACCGCCATGCCGACCATCTCCGCCTACATCATCGCCTTCAACGAGGCCGCCAAGATCAAGGCAGCGGTCGAAAGCGTGCTCTGGGCCGACGAGATCGTGGTCGCCGACTCCAACAGCACCGACGGCACGGCTGAGATCGCCACCGGGCTCGGCGCGCGCGTCGTGCAGATTCCGTTCCAGGGGTTCGGCGACCTGCGCAATCGCGCCATCGCGGCCTGCCGCGGCGACTGGATTTTCAGCCTGGATTCCGACGAGCGCTGCACCCGGGAGCTGCGCAACGAGATCCTCGGGCTGATCGCCGGCGCGCCGGCGCACGACGTCTACCGCGTGCCGCGCCGCAATTACATGATGGGCCGCTGGATCCGCGGCTCCGGCTGGTATCCGAACTTCCGCCAGCCGCAGCTGTTTCGCCAAGGCGCGATGCGCTACACGCCCGAGCCGGTGCACGAAGGCTACGAAGTCCTCACCGCCAAACCGATCGGAACGCTGCGCCATCCGGTCTGGCAGATTCCGTTCCGCAATCTCGAGGAAGTCATCCGCAAGATCGACCGCTACTCGAGCCTCGGCGCGCAAAAGCTGACGCGCAAGAAAGTCTCGATGGCGGGTGCGGTCGGCCACGCCAGCTGGGCGTTCCTCAAGCATTATTTTTTCAAGCGCGGCTTCATCGACGGCTGGGCCGGCTTCGTCATCGCCTTCGGCAATTTCGAGGGCACGTTCTACCGCTACGCCAAGCGTTACGAGCAAACGCAGAACTGGGAGCCGCCGCCGAGCGAGCCGCTGCGGCGCGACTAGGCGCTGCAAATTTTTTTATTGCGTGATGCGCGATTGCATCACTTGCGATTCATCTGGGGAAAAAAATTTATTTTTTGCTGCACGCGCAATCGCGTGTGGCATTGTCGTTGTGCGGTCATGTTGTGTCGAAGGGTGGCGATCATGAAACACGCTGCGTTGCTTACGCTGCTTTCGTTCGCTCTCGTGTTCGCTCTTGTGTTTGCTCTTGCCTGTCCTGTGATGGCAAAGCCACATCACGCCCAGCACCATCGCCATCACCACGCCGCGGCGCACGAGCGTCATCATCGCCACATGGCTCACGACCGCCATCACCGCGACGCGGCGCGTGACCGCCACCACCACGACGCGGCGCGCACGTCACACCAGGCCGAGCACAATACGACGCACGAGACCGCTCCCGTCTCGCATTCCGGCATCACCTGCGAAATGGTGCGCGCCTACGTGGCGAAGGTGGGCATGGGTCAAGCCATCGCGATGGCCAAATCGGCCGGCATCAGCGCGGCCGAGGAGCAGCGCGCGAGGCAGTGCCTCGCCAAGCGGATCTAGATGATCGAGCTGTGATGCCGGCGCGCGTTCTGTCCACGTTAACAAATGCGGCCGGCCAGAACAGATTTCTTTGCAAGCTACCATCCATCAGCCTACAGCTAAGACTCGGTTTTAAGGTCGCTCGGGCTTTTGTCCTAACTTGAGCGTTTAGACTGCCGTAAATCGCACGGAATACATTTACCTGTTTGCAATGGGAGCCCTGCCCGAAGCTCGGGCCACGCCCTATCGGCTTCTTTTATTTGTAAAGAGCCTTCCATTCGCGATCGTGCCCTGAAGAGCGGCAACGCCTATTTTTTGATCGCTGGCCACCGAAATCCGCACAGGCCGAGAGCGCGCCCGTGGACTTGATTAAAAGGGAAGATGCTCCGTTGAAGGGTTCGCAATGTCCCTCGACTAGGTGGAGGTCCGGGCTTCGTAGCAACACTGACCTGGATGAATCACAATGGGGCTGCAAGAGGCGTCACTGGCGAATGCCGAAATCCTGTCATTCCCGCAAGGCGCCCATGGCCGTGCGCCGAACGCGTCGGCATTGGAGGATCAACGGCTCCTGCATGCCGTGCTCGACAACATGCCGCAAGGCGTGTCGATGTTCGATCCTGCCGCCAGGCTGGTGTTCTGCAACCGCAGCTACGTCGAGATATACGGCTTGTCTGCCGAGCTCGCCAAACCGGGAAACGGTCTGCTCGACCTTCTGGCGCATCGCCTGCAAGCGGGAACGTTTTGCGGCGATCCCGAGCAGCACTTTGCCGAGCTGATGGCCAAGGTTGCCGAGGGGCATACGTTCGCGAATGTCGTCGCGTTGGAGGACGGCCGGGCATTCTCGGTCGTCAACAAGCCGCTTGCCGGCGGCGGCTGGGTTGCGACCCACGAGGACGTCACCGAGCGCCGGCGCGCCGAACAGCAGATCGCCCACATGGCGCGCCACGACGCGTTGACCGATCTGCCCAATCGCGTGCTGTTGCGCGAGCAGCTGGAGCGCGAGCTCAAGCGCGTCAAGCGCGGCGAGATCGTGGCGATGCTCTGCCTCGACCTCGATCACTTCAAGAGCGTCAACGACACGCTGGGCCATCCGATCGGCGACGAATTGTTGAAGCTGGTGGCCGACCGGCTGCGTGGCTGCACCCGCGAGCCCGATACGATCGCCCGGCTCGGCGGCGACGAGTTCGCGATCATCATGACGCAACTGCATCAGCCGTCGGACGCCGCGGTGCTGGCGCGGCGCATTCGCACCTCGATCACAAGACCCTATCACGTGGACGGCCACCAGATCGTCTCCGACATCAGCATCGGCATCTCCATCGCCCCGCTCGACGGCACCGAACCAGACCAGCTTCTGAAGAACGCCGACATGGCGCTCTATGGCGCCAAGGGCGACGGCCGCGGCACCTATCGGTTCTTCGAGGCCGAAATGGACAAGCGCATGAAGGAGCGGCGCGACCTGGAGATGGACCTGCGGCAGGCGCTGGCCAACGGCGAATTCGAGCTGCATTATCAGCCGCTCGTCAATCTGCAGACCAACGAGATCAGCGCGTTCGAGGCGCTGCTGCGCTGGCACCACCCGACCAGGGGCCTGATCTCGCCGGCCGACTTCGTGCCGATCGCCGAAGAAACCGGCCTCATCGTCCCGATCGGCGAGTGGGTGCTGCGGACGGCGTGCAAGGAAACCGCCAACTGGCCGGATCACGTCAAGGTCGCCGTCAATCTTTCGCCGGCGCAGCTGAAGACCAAGAACCTGGTCGCGATCGTCAAGAGTGCGCTCTCCGATTGCGGCATGCCGCCGGAACGGCTGCAGCTCGAAATCACCGAGACCATGCTGATGCAAAATACCTTCGCGACGCTCGCCATGCTGCATGAACTGCGCAAGCTCGGCGTGCAGATCGCGATGGACGATTTTGGCACCGGCTATTCGTCGCTAAGCTACCTGCGCAGCTTTCCGTTCGACAAGATCAAGATCGACCGCTCGTTCATCCAAGATCTCAGCAACGGCGCCGAGCCGCGCGCCATCGTGCACGCCGTCGCCGGCCTGGCAAAGTGCCTCAACATGATATCGACGGCCGAAGGCGTGGAAACGCAGCAGCAGCTCGATACGCTGCAAGCTGCGGGCTGCACGGAGATGCAGGGTTATCTGTTCAGCCGGGCCAAGCCGGCCGGCGAGATCATGCAGCTGTTTCAGGCGCAGGCGCTGAATTTGGGCGCGGCCTGAACCAGTAATACCGTCATTGCGAGGAGCGAAGCGACGAAGCAATCCAGAAAGGCACCGCCGCCCTGGATTGCTTCGCTTCGCTTCGCTCGCAATGACGATGAGTGGATCGCCCCTTTCTATCCCGGCCCTGTGACTACGCCTTCGCGTCGGCCGCGACCTGCATGCGGACGATGCGGTCGGGATTGGACGGCGGCTCGCCGCGCTTGAGCTTGTCGACCACGTCCATGCCGGCGATCACCTCGCCGATCACGGTGTACTGGCCGTTGAGGAACGAGCCTTCCTCGAACATGATGAAGAACTGGCTGTTGGCCGAGTGGTTGTTGCCGCCTTTGCGCGCCATGCCGACGATGCCGCGCTCGAACGGCACCTGGGAGAACTCGGCCTTGAGATCCGGATAGGACGAGCCGCCGGTGCCATTGCCGTGCTGGCCGTCGCCGGTCTGCGCCATGAAGCCTTCGATGACGCGGTGGAACGGCACGTTGTCGTAAAAGCCTTCGCGGGCGAGCTGCTTGAGGCGCTCGGCGTGACCGGGCGCCACGTCGGTGCGCAGCTTGATGACGATGCGGCCCGGCGTGGTCTCGAGGATCAGGGTGTTTTGCGGATCGGCGCCGGCCGGCAGGCCGGCCGTGGAATTGCTTTCACTCATGGTGTCAAACTTTCTTTTCGGGGTTACTTCGCAATGCTGGCTTTCTTGATGTAGTCGAGCTTGGCGAAATCGTGGGTCAGGTAGGCGTTGCCCTGGCTCTGGACGCGCTGCTGGTCGGGCCCGCTGCCGCGCGGCGCGCCCTCCCCGTAGCCGCTGTAGAGCGCATCGACCACGTTCATGCCCGAAACCACGCGGCCGAACGGCGCAAAGCCCATGCGGTCGAGCGCGCCGTTGTCGCCGAAATTGATGAACACTTGCGTGGTGCGGGTGTTCGGGCCGGCGGTGGCGAAGGTGATCATGCCGCGCGAATTGCTCTGCCGCACCGGATCGTCCTTGATGTTGGCCTCGCGCCAGACCGCGGAGACTTTCGGGTCGCCATTGACGCCGAATTGCACCATGAAGCCCGAGATGACGCGGAAGAAGCGGTCGTTGTCGTAAAAGCCGTTCTTCACCAGATTGTAGAAGCGGTCGGCGCCGACCGGTGCCCAATCGCGATGCACTTCGATGACGAACGGACCTTTGCTGGTCTCGACGTTGACCTTGTAGACCGCCGGCGCCTGCTCGTTGAGCGCCGCGGGATTGCCGAGATTCTGGCTGAACGCCGGAGCCGCCAAAAGCAGCGCAAACAGAAAAGCGAAGACGCGGATCATGTGATCTCCCGAACCGATTGGATGACAGGCGCGAAAGCGCTCAAGCCCTGTTCTCAAGTCTTAGCGTCTCAAGTCTTGGCGAATTTCTTTTTCAACCGCGCGGCCACGGCCGGCGGCACAAATGCCGAAACGTCGCCGCCCATGGCGGCGATCTGGCGCACCAAAGTGGCGGTGATCGGGCGGACCGCGGGCGCGGCCGGCAGGAATACCGTGGTGATCTCCGGCGCCATGGCGCCGTTCATGCCGGCCATCTGCATTTCATAATCGAAGTCGGTGGCATCGCGGACGCCGCGCACCAGGATGGTCGCGCCCTCGCGCTTCGCGACCGACACGACGAGGTCGGCAAAGGTCAGGCAGGCGAGCTCGCAGCCGGCGGCGCGCGCCACCGGAGCGCAAATCTCCTGCAGCATGGCGAGCCGCTCGTCGGCGGAAAACAGCGGCGTCTTGCCCGGATGGACCCCGACCGCCAACACCAGCCTGTCGGCAAGCCGCACCGCCCCGCGCACCACATCGAGGTGGCCCAAGGTGATCGGGTCGAACGATCCGGCAAACAGCGCGGTGCGCGGCATGGGCGCGGTCTAGCTTGCGGCGTTGGCGGCCGCAAGGCGGCGCCCGTCATGGCCTCGAGCAACAGCATGGCCGAGGCAAAATACTCCGTGCCTCCAATAGCTTACGGGCCGACGATATCCGCCAGTATAATTTTATTAACCATCGTGAACCTGCGCGCGCCCCGGCGCGACCCAAGGAAAAGGGCGATCCGTCCCGGCGCGGACGGATGGGTGAACGGGGACCTGTCATGCGCAAAGCGATTTACGCCATCGGTGCCGCCGCCGCGATCGCGGCCGCTTTGGTGATGCTGCCGAGCCTGTCGCAGGTGCAGGCCCATGGGCCGGTGTTCGGCGTCAAGGGCGACCGCGTCGATGCGCGGCCGATCGGCGCCAAGTGCTCGCAGCACGAATGGCCCTATTTCGAAGCGAGCTGCCTGCGCGATCCGCGCCAGCCGTTCGGCCAGGCGCGGCAGGTGCGGATCATTCCGCTCGACCGGATGCCGGCCGTCGACCAGAACACCGCGGTCGCATCGCGCTGAAACCCGATCACTCGGCCTTGATGCCCGCGGCCTTGATGACGTCGCCCCACTTGTGGGTTTCGTCGGCCATGAATGTCTTCATCTCCGCGGGCGACACGAGCCTGGTCCCAACCTGCAGCTTGGCGTAGGCTTGCTGCACCTCCGGCGTTTTCAGGATCTCGTTGGTCGCGGCATTCAAGGTCGCGACGATCGGCGCCGGCGTGCCGGCCGGCGCCAATAATCCGGTCCACAGCGACGCGGTGAGCTGCGGATAGCCGGCTTCGGCGAAGGTCGGCATGTTCGGCAGTTGCGGGATGCGGTGCTCGCTCGAAATGGCAAAGCCGTTGAGCTTGCCGGACACGATGTGGGTCAGCAGCACCGACGTGGTGTCGATCATCAATTGCACCCGGCCGGCCAAGAGGTCCGTCACCGCCGGCGCGGCGCCGCGATACGGCACGTGGGTGAGCTTGGTGCCGGTGGCGAGCTGCAATTGCTCGCCGATGATATGCGGCAAGGTGCCGGTGCCGGGCGAGCCGAAATTGAGCTTGCCCGGATTGGCTTTGGCGTAGGCGATGAACTCCGTGAACGAATGCGCCGGCACCGACGGATGGACGGTGAGGACTTCCGGTGTCACGGCGACGATCGCGATCGGCGTGAAATCGCGCAGCGGATCGTAATCGAGCTTGTAGAGCGTCGGCGCGATGGTGAGCGAGCCGACCTGTGAGAGCAGGAGCGTGTAGCCGTCGGGCTCGGCGCTGACCACCGCGTGGGCGCCGACAGTGCCGGCGGCGCCGCCCGGCCGGTTTTCCACGACGACGCTTTGATGCAGCTTCTCCGACAGACTGTTCGCCACGATGCGCGCCACTACGTCGGTCGGCCCGCCGGGCGGATAGGGCACGATCAGGCGGATGACGCGGCTCGGATAATTCTGCGCCGATGCCACGCACGGAGCCGCCAGGAGCGAGGCGAGGAGGAATGCCAGAACGGACCGGCGCTGTGCGATCATGCTTCGCTCTCTGCTTGTGCAGTTTTGACGCTGTGCCGCGCTTACATGGCGACGGAGCCATTTAACCGTATCGCCGGCATCTTGACCATTTGCCGGCCGCCTTGACCCACCCGGTAGCCGCGTCTAAGAGCCGCATAGCCCCAAAACACGGTCGCCATGCTGGTGCTTATCGACAATTACGACAGCTTCGCCTTCAACCTGGTGCATTATCTGGGTGAATTGGGGGCCGCGGTGAACGTGCATCGCAACGACAAGGTGACGAGCGCCGCCGTGATCGACGCCGATCCCGACGCCATCGTGCTGTCGCCCGGGCCGTGCACGCCCAGGGAAGCCGGCATCTGCCTCGACCTGATCGCGCAGGCGGCGCCGACCATACCGATCCTCGGCGTCTGCCTCGGCCATCAGGCGATCGGCGATGCGTTCGGCGGCCGCGTGGTGCGCGCGCCCGAGCCGGTGCACGGCAAGGTCTCGGAAATCCGCCATCGCGGCGCCGGCATTTTTCGCGGCATCAATGCGCCGTTTTGCGCGACGCGCTATCATTCGCTGGTGGTCGAGCGCCAAAGCCTGCCGCGCGAGCTGACTGTGACGGCGGAGACCGAGGACGGCTTGATCATGGGCTTGGCGCATATCCGGTTGCCGGTTCACGGCGTGCAATTCCATCCCGAAAGCATCGCCTCGGAGCATGGCCACCTGATGCTGAAAAATTTTCTCGACATCGCCGCCGCCTGGAATACCGCGGCCGGCCGGCGCAGCGCAGCGGGCGAAGCAAGCCAAGGCGGACCAGGCGAGCGCCGCAGGGCGTTCGCACCCGTCCATTGATCGAGGTGAGTTCGTGACCGAAACGTTGCGTGGTCTCATCGGCAAGGTCGCGACCGGCGCTGCGCTCAGCCGCGACGAGGCGGCGCGCGCCTTCGATCAGATGATGTCGGGCGAAGCGACGCCCTCGCAGATGGGCGCACTGCTCATGGCATTGCGAGTGCGCGGCGAGACCGTCGACGAGATCACCGGCGCCGTCACCGCCATGCGCGCCAAGATGGTGCGCGTCGCGGCACCGCCGGAGGCGATCGACGTGGTCGGCACCGGCGGCGACGCCTCGGGCTCGTTCAACATCTCGACCTGCGCGGCGTTGATCGTCGCCGGCGCCGGCGTGCCAGTCGCCAAGCATGGCAATCGCGCCCTGTCGTCGCGCTCGGGCGCCGCCGACGTGCTGACCGCGCTCGGCGTCAACATCGATCTGCCACCGGACAAGATCGCCCATTGCATCCGCGAGGCCGGCATCGGTTTCATGTTCGCGCCGGCGCATCATCCGGCGACCAAGAACGTCGCCGCCACGCGGGTCGAGCTCGCCACCCGCACCATCTTCAATCTGCTCGGGCCGCTGTCCAATCCGGCGGGCGTGCGGCGCCAGATGGTCGGCGTGTTCTCGCGGCAATGGACCGAGCCGCTGGCGCAGGTGCTGAAGAATCTCGGCGCCGAGCAGGCCTGGGTGGTGCACGGCTCCGACGGTCTCGACGAGATCACGACGTGCGGGCCGACCAGCGTCACCGCGCTCGAGGACGGCAAGATCCGCAGTTTCGAGATCGCCCCCGAAGACGTCGGCTTGCCGCGGGCGAAGGTCGAAGCGCTCCGCGGCGGCGATGCTGCCGCGAATGCGCAAGCCGTCGAGGACGTGCTCGACGGCAAGCCGAGTCCCTTCCGCGACGTGGCGCTGTTCAATGCCGCCGCGGCGTTGGTGGTTGCCGGCAAGGCGGCGGACCTGAAGGATGGTCTGCATCTTGCGACCAAGTCGCTCGATTCCGGCGAAGCCGAAGGCCGGCTCGATCGCCTGATCGTGGTGTCGAACGATGGCTGACATTTTGGCGAAGATCGCGGCCTACAAGCGCGAGGAAATCGCCGCGGCGAAGCGCGCCCGCCCGCTCGGCGCGCTCGAAGCCGATGCTAAAGCGGCGCCGCCGCCGCGCGGGTTTGCCGCCGCGATCGAGCGCCGCATCGCCGCCGGCCATTACGCGCTGATCGCCGAGATCAAGAAGGCGAGCCCGTCCAAGGGACTGATCCGCGCCGATTTCGATCCGCCGGCCTTGGCCAAGGCGTATGCGGCCGGTGGGGCCACCTGCCTGTCGGTCTTGACCGATGCGCCGTCGTTTCAGGGCAGCCTCGATGATTTGCGCGCGGCACGCGCCGCGGCGGCGCTGCCGGTGCTGCGCAAGGATTTTTTCTACGAACCTTATCAGGTGATGCAAGCCCGCGCCGCCGGCGCCGATTGCATCCTCATCATCATGGCGGCGGTCGACGATCGTTGCGCGGCGGAGCTCGAAGCCGCAGCGAGTGCGTTCGGCATGGATGCGCTGATCGAAGTCCACGATGCCGACGAAATGGAGCGCGCGCTGCATCTGAAATCGCGGCTGATCGGCATCAACAACCGCAATCTGAAAACCTTCGAGACCACGCTGACCACCGCGGAGCGGCTGGCGCGTCTCGTGCCGCGCGATCGCATCATCGTCGGCGAAAGCGGCATCTTCTCGCCGCAGGACATTGCGCGGCTGGCCAAAGCCGGCATCACCGCGTTCCTGGTCGGCGAGAGCCTGATGCGCCAGGACGACGTCGCGGCCGCAACGCGTGCCCTGCTCGCGCCGAGCGCGGCGCTCGCGCACGTCAAATAGTGCCGTGGCGCGGCGCTCGGGCAAGCTCACCCATCTTTCCGCCGGCGGCGACGCCCGCATGGTCGACGTGTCGGCCAAGCCCGCGACCGAGCGCGTCGCCGTCGCCGAAGGCCGCGTGCGCATGCGCGCCCAGACGCTCAAGCTCGTGCAAAGCGGCAATGCCAAAAAAGGCGACGTGCTGGGCGCCGCGCGCATCGCCGGCATCATGGCGGCCAAGCGCACCCATGAACTGATCCCGCTGTGCCATCCGCTGGCGCTGACGCAGGTCAAGCTCGAGCTGAAGCCCGACGCCAAGCTGCCCGGCATCGCCGTGCGCGCCGAGGTCAGGGTAACGGGGCAGACCGGCGTCGAGATGGAAGCGTTGACTGCGGTGTCGGTCGCCTGTCTCACGATCTACGATATGGTGAAAGCGGTGGAGCGCGGCATGCGCATCGAGGGCATCCGGCTCATCGAAAAGCGCGGCGGCAAGAGCGGCCATTACCGCGCCGAGGAGTTTTGAAGCCGTGGCGTTGCTGTCGGTTGCCGAGGCGCTCGAACGCGTGCTGGCGCAAGCCGGACCGCTGCCCGCCGAGGATGTGCCGCTCAACGAAGCCGACGGCCGCGTGCTGGCGCACGATCTGAAAGCCCGCCGCACCCAGCCGCCCGCCGACGTGTCGGCCATGGACGGCTATGCGGTGCGCGCAGCCGACGTCGCCGGCGCGCCGGTGCGCCTGAAGGTCATCGGCGAGGTGCCAGCCGGCAGGCCGTTCAACGCCGCAGTCGGTCCCGGCGAAGCGGCGCGGATTTTTACCGGCGGCGTGGTGCCGGCGGGTGCCGACAGCGTCGTTATTCAGGAACTGACCAAAAAACACGACGGCGGCTGGGTCGAGATCGAGAAGCCGACCAAGGAGGGCCGCCATGTGCGGCTGCACGGCCTCGACTTTCGCACCGGCGACGTGCTCCTCGCCAAGGGCCGTCGCCTCGCCGCGCGCGACCTGCAGCTCGCCGCGGGCATGAATCATCCCCTCGTTCCGGTGCACCGGCGGCCGAAGCTGGCCATGTTCGCGACCGGCGACGAGCTGGTCCCGCCCGGCACCGAGCCGGGTCCGGGCCAGATCGTCTATTCTAACGGCTTTGCCCTGGCGGCGCTGGCGCGCGCCGAAGGCGCCGAGGTCATCGATCTCGGCGTGGTCGGCGACAAGCTCGACGAGACGGTGGCGGCGGTGCGCAAGGCGCGCGAGGGCGGCGCCGACATTCTGCTTACCACCGGCGGCGCCTCGGTCGGCGAATACGATCTGGTGCAGTCGGCCTTCGCCCAGGAGGGCATGGCGCTGTCGTTCTGGAAGGTCGCGATGCGGCCCGGGCGCCCGCTGATGCACGGCCGGCTCGGCCCGATGGCGGTGCTGGGACTGCCCGGCAATCCGGTGTCGTCCTATGTGTGCGCGTTTTTGTTCCTGGTGCCGCTCATCCGCCGGCTGTGCGGTCGCAGCGATCTCGTCACCCCGGCCGAATCGGTACGGCTCGGCTGCGATCTGCCGGAGAACGACGAGCGCGCCGATTATCTGCGCGCGGCCCTGACGGGCGAAGTGGACGGCCTCGTGGCCACACCCTTTCCCGTCCAGGACAGCTCGATGATGGCGCCGCTCGCCAAGGCCGATTGCCTGGTGATCCGCGAGCCGCACGCGCCGGCGGCCAAAGCCGGCAGCCCCTGCACCATCATGCGGCTGACTTAGTAGCCCTGCCAACGGCTCCTAACAGACAAAGCCCGGGAAGTTGGTCCCGGGCTTGTCGTTTTTCCTCACGTGCGCGTCGATCTCAGTACCGAGCGGCGAGCGGGCCGCCGAAGTTGAAGCGCCAGACCAGCCCGGACGTAACCGTTTGTACGGTTTTCTGGCTGTGCTCGGCCACGCCCACCGGAGCGCCGGTGTCGATGAGAATCGGAAGGTCAGCGGCCTGATACTGGGCGTAGCGATATTCGGTGCGCCAAAACAGTCCGCGGATGGGAATCCACGGCATGTTGAGCGCGTATTCGGTGCCGCCGCCAATGAACCAGCCGCTGTAGGTGTGCGCGTCGATGAAGGCTCCGATCGGTACGGCAGGGACCGAGAAGAGAGTGTCAAAGAGCTCCTGACGATCAAACCGCGTCTGCGTGTAGCCGCCATCGACGTAGGCCAGGAGCGACGGCGTGACCAGATAGCCGACTCGGCCGCCGACGTACCACGCTCCGGACTCCTTCTCCATGGATCCGATGCCCGAGACGTCCGCGAAGTTCTTGCTGTGCAAGTCCATGAAATCGTAGTCGCCGAAGACGCCCACGACCCACGACGAGGCGATCTGATAGTCGCAGCCGGCGCCGACCCGGCCGAGCCAGCCTTGGCCGCCATTGGTGAAGGTATTGGTCAGGGGCACGTGGCCAGGATCGGTCTCACCGTAGGTCTCCTGATTCCAGAAGCCGTAGCCGACGCCGCCGTCGATGTAGCAGCCGGTCCAACTGACGGCCGGCGCTGGAGGTGGTGGCGCCTTGTAGGCCGGCGCCGGTCTGTAGAGGTCGGCCGCAAGGGCCGAACCGGTTGTCAAAATCAAACCCGCCAACGACGACAGCAAAAGTTTCTTCATGGCAACCTCCTACGGGCTAAGAGAACTGAGCGACGTTCTAACCCACAGGTCACCGATTCACTGTCTCTCCACGGCAACATTCCGGAACGATCGACCATCGTGCAGGCATTGCCACTTCGGATGCCTAACAAAAGCTCAATCGAAGCCGCGTCTGACAGCGCATAAGGCGCGGAGAGGCAAAGCCGCCGCCCTTAGGCAAAGACAAAGCCCGGGATTTTGGTCCCGGGCTTGTCGTCACCTGTAGAGCTTTATTTCAGTAGCGTGCCTTAGTGGCCGAAGTTGAAGCGCCACACCAGCGACGAGGTGATGGTCTGCACGAAGGCCTGCGAGTGCTCGACGTTGCCGGTCGCGGCGCCCGTTGCACTGACGACTTCGGTCAGGTTGCGTTTGTCGTACTGGGCGAAGCGGTATTCGGTGCGCCAGTACAGGCCATGCAGCGGCAGGAAGTCGAGGGCGTATTCGTAGCCGCCGCCGACGAACCAGCCGTCGGTGTTGTAGTTCGGGTAGTTGAGGCCGGTTGCGGCACCGTTGATCGTCAGGAAGCTGCCGCCCTGCGTGAAGCGCGCTTCGGTCCAGCCGCCGTCAACGTAGGCCATGACCGACGGCGTGACCAGATAGCCAAGCCGGGCGCCGGCATAAACCGCA
>DASRET010000065.1:0-21231 GCA_035651875.1 Xanthobacteraceae bacterium | reverse complement strand
CTCGCGCGGGGTGAGCGAGGCCAACACCCGCGTCGTGGTCTCGCGCAGGTTGGCGGCGATCGCCGCCTGGTCGGGCAGGATGGCGTTCTTGTCCTCGATGAAATCGCCGAGATGCGAATCCTCCTCGTCGCCGATCGGGGTCTCGAGCGACAGCGGCTCCTTGGCGATCTTGAGAACCTTGCGCACCTTCTCGAGCGGCATGCCGAGCTTTTCGGCGAGCTCTTCGGGGGTCGGCTCGCGGCCGATCTCGTTGAGCATCTGGCGGCTCGTGCGCACGATCTTGTTGATGGTCTCGATCATGTGCACCGGGATGGGGATGGTGCGCGCCTGGTCGGCGATCGAGCGGGTGATCGCCTGCCGGATCCACCACGTCGCATAGGTCGAGAACTTGTAGCCGCGGCGGTATTCGAACTTATCGACCGCCTTCATCAGGCCGATATTGCCTTCCTGAATGAGGTCGAGGAACTGCAGGCCGCGGTTGGTGTATTTCTTGGCGATGGAGATGACGAGGCGCAGGTTGGCTTCGACCATTTCCTTCTTGGCCTGGCGCGCCTCGCGCTCGCCCTTCTGCACCATCTGCACGATCTTGCGGAACTCGGCGATCTCGAGCCCGGTCTCGGTGGCGAGCGTGTGGATGGCGCCGCGCAACTCCTTGATGCGCTCCTTGTCGCGGGCGACGAACGACTTCCAGCCCTTCTCGGACAGTTTCGAGATGCGGTTGAGCCAGCGCGGATCGAGCTCGCCGCCGTGGTACTGGCGCAGGAAGCCGTCGCGCGCCACGCCGTGGCTTTCAGCAAGCCGCATCAGCCGGCCCTCGTGGCTGACCAGCCGCTTGTTGATGTCGTAGAGGTGCTCGACCAGCGTATCGATGCAGGCCTGATTGAGCCGCAGCGATTTGACCTCCTGGATGATCTCTTCCTTGAGCTTCTTGTACTTGCGCTCCTGGTGCGGCGTGAGCGACTCGTTGTGCAGCTTGCCGGCGATGTCCTGCTCCTGCAGGCGGCGCAGGCGCTTGAACGAGTCGGCGATGTTGTCGAAGGTCTCCAGCACCTTCGGCTTGAGCTCGGCCTCGATGGCGGCAAGCGACATCGAGTTTTCCAGATCGTCCTCATCGACCTCGGCGTCGGCCATGGCGGCCTGTTCGCCGGGATCGACGGCGTCGTCGGCGTCACCGCCATTGGCGGGCTTGAACGGCGTCGCGGCGGGCGGCGCCGAAGGCGGCGCCACGGTCTGCGGCGGGCCGCCGTTGAACGGCACGACACTGCCCTGCGCGGCCTGCTCCCCGGCGGCGGGCGCACCCGTTGCCGGCATGGATTTGGCGTCGGGCCCCGCATAAGTCGCTTCGAGATCGATGATGTCGCGCAGGAAGCGCTTGCCCTCGTTGAGCTCGTCGCGCCAGATGATGACGGCCTGGAACGTCAGCGGGCTCTCGCACAGGCCGGCGATCATGGCTTCGCGGCCGGCCTCGATGCGCTTGGCGATGGCGATTTCGCCCTCGCGGGAGAGCAGTTCGACCGAGCCCATCTCGCGCAGATACATGCGCACCGGATCGTCGGTGCGCTCGGCCGGCTCCTTCGCCTCGGATTTGGTGACGGCCTTGCTGCTGGTTTCGACCAGCTCGCCGCCCTCGGGCTCGTCGTCCTCGGCCGGCTCCTCGCGGGCCTCTTCCTCATCCTCGGAATCGGCTTCCTCGGTCTCGACCACGTTGATGCCCATCTCGCTCATCATGGCGAGCACGTCCTCGATCTTCTCCGAGGTGACCTCCTCGGACGGCATCACGGCGTTGAGCTGCTCGTAGGTGACGTAGCCGCGCTTCTTGGCCTGCTTGATCATCTTCTTGACGGCGGCGTCGGACAGATCGAGCAGCGGCAGCGCCACATCGGGGGTTTCGCCGTCCTTGTCGGGCGGCTCGGCATTGGCCGGGGCGGGCTTCGGCGCGGCCTTTTGCAGCGCAACCTTCTGCAGGATGGTCACCGTTTTCGCCTTGCCCGCAGCGGTCTTGCCGTCAGCAGCAGCCACGCTTTTCGTCGCCATCGTCTCTGTCTCCACCTACTCCGGCCGCCTCACCGCGGCCTCTAGCTTCCCGATCCCGCCTCGCCGCGCCCGCCCGGCGCCGCCGCCCGGCCGGCAACGGCAATACGAGGCGGCGAGCGAGGGACCGAACTGCCCCTACCCTTACGCCTGTGTCACGCTTCCCACGCCCCGCGGTCCTTCCGGCGCCTGAGTTGCTGGCCGAAACCGGGGCGCCCACCCTGTCCCAAGGGGGCACGGGTGGGCCGAACCGCGGCCGAAAACTGTCCCCCTACCCTATGGCGAGCGAATCGCCCATTCGGGGGAAGCTCGCATGGCCGCCTTAAGCTCCCGCTAACCGTGAGAAACCGCGAGCGTTGTCTCCTATTCCCTGCCGGGCCCGCAAGGGGTCTTGCCAGCGTCCACCAGCGGTTTGCGCCGCTGCACTTCTAGTTGCGCCACTTACAGCGACCGCGGGGACCGGCCCGAAGATGCGCCGAAGCCTTCGACTAGCGCTTCGGTTCCATCGAGCGTCGACAGCCTCGCCTTGACGTCGCACAGCCGAGCGTAGTTCGCTTCGGTATTGTCCTGGCCGAGCGCCGCTTCCGCGTCCTTAAGTTCCCTAGTTAGGGAATGCCACTGGGTATGCAAGGCAACCAGCTGCTTCCACGTCAGTAAAACATCATCGGCGGCGGCGCCGGGCCGCGCGCCCCACACCGACGGCGTGGTGATCGCGCGCTCGATACGCATGAGCACATTGGCAAAACCACGGCGGCTCAGCTCGGCATGCAGTTCGGCGCGCTCGGCTTCGCGATCTTGCTCGCGGTTCTGGCTGAATTCATCGATCAAATGGGCGAACACGTCGATCAGCGCGCTTTTGAGTTTCTGGCTGTCGCCGTGGCGGAACTCGGCGGCGGCGAGTTCTTCCAGGTGATCGTGCAACACCCAGGGATGATTGAGCGCGGCCTGCAGGATCAGCGCTTCGCGGCGCGGAATAGCGGCGCGATGACCGCGGTGCAGCGGGCTCACGGCAAGCTGCGGGCTCGCCGCGACGTAAGGCTCGCGGCCGAACAGCTGCGCCGGCGGCGCCGCGTGCCGTCCGGGGCCGCCGCCGCGGCGCGGCCGCGGCTCGAACCCACCGCGCCGGCGCGTCGCAATCTCGGCCGGCGCAAACATCTGGCGGAGCCGGCCGCCGAAATCCTGGCGGTAATAGCGGCGCACCGTCTCGTCGGTGATGACGGCAGTGACGGTCGCGAGCCGCGCCTCGAAGGCGGCGCGCCGCTCCGGCGTGTCGAACGGCCCGGCCTCGCTCTCGCGGCTCCATAAGATGTGAGCGAGCGGGCGCGCCGCGCCCAAGACGTCGGCGATGGCATCGCGGCCGCCGGAGCGGGCGAGATCGTCGGGATCCTGGCCATCCGGCAAGGTGGCAAAGCGCAAGCTCTTGCCCGGTTGGAGCAGCGGCAGCGCCAGATCGGCGGCGCGATAGGCCGCGCGGCGGCCGGCATCGTCGCCGTCGAAGCACAAGATCGGCTCGTCGTTGAGCCGCCACATCAGCGCAAGCTGGTCGGCGGTGAGCGCGGTGCCGAGCGGCGCCACCGTCGCCTCGAAGCCGGCGGTCACCATGGCGATGACGTCCACATAGCCTTCGACCGCAATCACCGGCGCACCGGCGTGCGCGGCGGCGCGCGCGGCGCCGATGTTGTACAGCGTGCCGCCTTTGTGGAAGAGCGGGGTCTCCGGCGAGTTCAGATACTTGGCCGAAACATCCTTCTCCAGCGCGCGGCCGCCGAACGCGATGACGCGCCCGCGCCAGTCGAGAATCGGAAACATGATGCGGTCGCGGAACCGGTCGTAGGGCACCGCGATGTCTTCGCCTGAGACCAGGAGTCCGGCCTCGACCATGTCCTCGACCGGAATTTTCGCGGCGCCGAGGTGCTCCTTGAGTGCGTAGTGCTCGGCCGTCGCGTAGCCGAGCCGGAATTTCAGCTGCGTCGCCGCGGCGATGCCGCGGTCGGCCAGATAGCCGCGGCCGCGGGCGCCGCCGCGCGCCGCGAGCGTCGCCTCGAAGAATTTGGCGGCAAGCTCGACCACCTCGTGCAAGGTCTTGCGCCGTTCCTCGCGCGCCTGCGCCTCGCGGCTGACAACCGGCAGCGCGAGTCCGGCCATTTGCGCCAGACGCTCGACCGCTTCCGGAAACGTCACGCCCTCCGTTTCCATGAGGAAATCAAAGATGTTGCCGTGCTTGCCGGAGGAAAAGTCGTGATAGAAGCCTTTTTGGTCGTTGACCGTGAAGGACGGCGTTTTCTCCTTGTTGAACGGCGACAGCCCCTTCCACTCGCGCCCGGCTTTCTTCAGCTTCACGCGACGGCCGACGACCTCCGATACCGGAAGCCGGGTTTTGAGCTCGTCGAGGAATTCGGGCGAGAATCGCATGGCGGGCGGGACTTTAGCGCAGGGGCTGGGGCAAATCAGGGCGGCGGCGGTCAGTCGGTACGCTGGTACGCCTTGTCCCGGTTATCCACAGCTCTTGGAGCTTCGATGAGCGTGCGGCGTAACCGTAAAGCGGGCCTGACGGTGGCATCGATCACCGCGCTTACCCGCGGCTGCACATTAATTCGCTGGAGGCCTCGAAACCCTGGCGGCGGAAGAACTGGCGCGCTGCCTCGTTGAACATCCAAACGTGGAGCGTGAACAGCTCGATACGCAAGGCGTGTCCGGTGGCGCGCACCGCCTGCATCAATGCAGTGCCGACCCCGCGCCGCCGATAGCTCGGCCGCACCGTGATGGTATGGATGAAAATCACTCTGTCCGGATAAAGCAGCGAAGTTTCCGGCCGCCTTGTCATTTCGGCGTGGACAAAACCCGCCGGGTCATCGGCGACATCGGCGATAAAGACCAGGCTTTCCGGCTTGGCGAGAAACGCGGCCGCATCCTTGGCGAACGAGACTTTGCCGACCGGCTTGAACAGCCGGGGCAGCGCCGCGGCGTGCAGCTCTTGGACGTCGGCGATGAGCGTTGCGATCAGCGCGGCATCCTTGGTGGTAGCCCGCCGCACCGCGATCGACATGGCCTCACCCGCCGCCGAGCAGCTTCTTCACCAGCGCGCCGGCTTTCGACAGGTCCATGCGGCCGGCGAAGCGGGTTTTGAGCGCCGCCATGGTGCGGCCCATGTCCTTGAGCGTGGCGGCCTCGAGCTCCTTGATCAGCGCCGAGATGGCTTCGGCGGCTTCGAGGTCGGACATGCGCGCCGGCAGGTAGGCCGAGATGATCTTGATCTCGTCGCGCTCCTGCTCGGCGAGTTCGTTCCGTCCGGCCTTCTCGTAGATAGCGAGCGATTCCTCGCGCTGCTTGATCATCTTGCCCATGACATCGACGATCTCGGGATCGGACAAGGTAGTGCGCTCGGCGCCGCTGGTCTCGCGCCGCAGAATCTCGGCGTTGACCAACCGCAGCGTCGAGACCCGCCGCGCCTCGCCGGCCTTCATGGCTTCCTTGAGCGCACTATTAATGTCGTCGCGCAGCACGATTGTTCGTCCTTCGATCGATTGCACCGAATCCCGGCCGCCGCCATCCTCATCCATAATATACGCAATCAAGGCGCGTCGACAGCCGGCGCTGAGCGCGGCCCGCCATGCGCATGCCGTCAGGCGCGATTCCGCCGGGCGCTTGGCCGATTGCGAACCATGCAGACCATGTCCGGCACATGCTCGGCCCACCTCTGGCCCGCGTCCGGCACAAACAACCAAAAGTTATTTTGTGTGACGCACGACACAGCCGCATGACTGATTTCATGCTGAATAGGGGCTGTCATACCGAAGGGAGAGGCGGAAGCAGGTTCGACTGGATTGGGGACGATCAAATTCAACGCGTGACCGCTCCAACGAGAGGAGAAGAACCATGCTGTTTCAGGCCTATCACGGCGTAACGGCCGCCGATCATCAGGCATACTTCAACAAGTGGTCCGCCCAGGGCTACCGGATGATCTCGCTGAGCGTCTATGGCGACCCCGGTAACGCCTTGTACGCGGCGGTCTGGGTGCAGCGCACCGGGCCGGCCTGGCAAGCGATCCACGGCGTGGACGCCGCCGACTATCAAAGCTTCTTCAGCAAATGGTCGGCTGCGGGTTATTACCCGGTGCTGGTCTCGGCGACGGGCGGGGCCAACGATGCCGTGTTCGCGTCCGTGTTCGAACAGGGCAATCCGGGCCCCTGGTCCGCACAGCACGGCATGACGGCCGCCGCGTTCGCGGCCGCCAATGAGTCGGCCCTCGACAATGGGCAGATGATCCGCTCGTTCTCGATCTACGGAACGGCCTCGGATCGGCGCTATGCCGCAATCTGGCATTCCAATCCGACCTATGTGAAATGGCACGTGCATCCGGCCGATGCCGCCTCCGCGTTTCAGACGAACTTCACCGCCGAGACCCAGCTGCCGGGCGTCTATTTGAACGCCTATCGGCCGGCCTATGTGGCGCTGTCGAGCGACGCAACCTATTGTTCGGTGTTCAAGGACGATTTCGTCGGACCCTGGGCTGCACGCCACGGCCTTTCCGCAAGCGACTACCAGACTTTCTTCAACCAACAGGTCGCCGCGGGCAACTATCCAATCGTCGTGCAGGGCGGCGGCACGACGGCCGCCCCGATTTACGCGGCGGTCTTTGCGAAGCAGGATATTCCCGACGCCCGGCAATGGACCGTCACCGGGACTGCGCTCTCCGCTCTCGCGCCGGTCGACCAGGCGGTGCGGATCTTCATGCAGACCAACGGCGTACGCGCCGCGCAGGTCGCCATCGCCCAAGAACGGCGCCATGAAGGTTTCGCACGGCTACAGCTGGGCGGAGCCGGCCTATCGCGTGACACAGCCGACCGACCGCTTCCTGCTCGCGAGCTGCAGCAAGATGTTCTTGGAAGCGGCAATCCAGAGCCTCTACGACAGCGGCAAGCTGCAACCGGGAATGAAGGTCTATCCGCTGTTGGGATTCTCCGGTCCGGCGGATTCGCGCAGCGACACGATCACGGTGCAGCAGCTGCTCGACCATAAGGGCGGCTACAACGACGGCACAAATCCGAAATATGCCGCGGCGCTCGATCCGACCTACAGCATGAGACAGATCGGTCAGGCGCTCGGACACGTCGTCAACGGCAAGCTCGACGTCGCCCACTACATGTACGGTCAGCCGCTGCAGTTCGCGCCGGGGACGGACTCGGCGTATTCGAACTACGGCTATCTGCTGCTCGGCGCGGTCGTCGAGAAAGTCACCGGGATGAGCTATCACGCCTATCTGGCGCAGGCCGTCCTGCAGCCGGCCGGCATCAGCGAAGTCGAGGTGTTTGCGACGCGCGCCGCAGGCCGGACCGCGCACCAGGCGATCGCCGAAGATCAGTACCTCGGACAGGATCCGCTCGACCTTGCGTCCACGCTGAATATCCCGGCGGTCTATGGCGGAGACGGCGAGATCAACGAAGTCGGCGATCCGAACGACGGCACGGCCGCGTCGGCCGAGGCCATGGCGCAGTTCGCCCACAGCCACGCCGCTTGGGGCAATGGCGGCCGGGCGCCAGGCGCCGCGCGAGCCGGCAGCACGCCCGGCGCCTCCACATGGGTGGAGTCCCGTGGGGATGGCATCGACTGGGCCTATACGGTCAACACGCGCAACTGGCCGCCGACCAACGGTAAGACCGCGGCCACGAAAGCCAAGGGCAATCAGGCGCTGAAGACGACGGCGTTCACGCTGACGGTGGCCAACGGCGGGACGGCCGGTTTCGTGCCCTCCGGCCATCTGCTGGTGGATACGGTCGGCAACGGAACGCAACTTGTTGCCTACACGGGCGTGAATGCCGGCGCCAACGCGTTCACCGGGTGCACCGCGTCGGCGAACGCCGGCACCGCCAGCGACGGCGGCAATGTGAAACAGGCCTCGACAGCTGTCGGCACGCCTGCGCTCACCCAGACGCCGTTCACCTTGAACGTAAGCAAAAACGGCACGCAGGGCTTTGCGCGGGCCGGAATGCTGCTGGTGACCAATTCGGCCAAAGCGCAGCAGGTGATCCATTACACGGGGCTCGGCGCCAACGCCTTCGAGGGATGCACAGCGCTCATGTCGGGTGCCGGCACCACCGCCGCCGGCGCCGCCGTGACGCAGGCAACGCTCGAAGCCAGCATCGACACGTTGCTCAATTCGATCGCGCTGTGACCTCGGCGCCGGGCAAACGCCGGGAGCCGATCGTCCACGCAGGCATCATCCCGGGCGGCGAAGCCGCCCGGGAGCGGGTCAGTAACCCGCACGCCGGGCGCCGCACCGGTCGCGCGGCTTCCGCAGATTGGGACAAGCGCTGCCGCGGCAGTTGCGTCCGCATACATTATACGTAACTAAGGGCCATGACCGAAACGCAAGTTTCCGGCGCCGCCGGCCCCGGCGCGTGGGACGACGGCAAGCCCACCGCGCTCCTGGTGCTGGCCGACGGCACCGTGCTCGAGGGCTTTGGGCTCGGCGCCACCGGGCACGCGGTCGGCGAGGTCTGCTTCAACACCGCGATGACCGGCTACGAGGAGATCCTCACCGATCCGTCCTACGCGGGTCAGATCATCACCTTCACGTTCCCTCATATCGGCAATGTCGGCACCAACGATGAGGACATCGAGACCGTCAACCTCGCGGCGACGCCGGGCGCGCGCGGCGTGGTGCTGCATTCCGCCATCACCCAGCCGTCGAACTACCGCGCCACCCGCCATCTCGACGAATGGCTCAAGCGCCGCGGCGTCATCGGGCTTGCCGGCATCGACACCCGCGCGCTGACCGCGCTCATCCGGCAGAACGGCATGCCCAACGCGGTGATCGCCCACGAGCCGTCCGGCCGCTTCGACCTCGACGCGCTCAAGCGCGAGGCCCGCGAATGGCCGGGCCTGGTCGGCATGGACCTGGTGCCGACCGTGACCACGGCGCAGCGCTTCAGCTGGGACGAGACGCCGTGGCGCTTCGGCGAAGGTTTTGGCCAAGCTAACGGCGCCGAATTCCACGTCGTCGCCGTCGACTACGGCATCAAGCGCAACATCCTGCGCCAGCTCGCCGGCCATTCCTGCAAGGTCACCGTAGTGCCGGCGCGCTCGTCGGCCGAGGACATTCTGGCGCTCAAGCCCGACGGCGTGTTTTTGTCGAACGGCCCGGGCGATCCGGCCGCGACCGGCCAATATGCCGTGCCGGTGATCCGCGCCTTGATCGACAAGCTGCCGGTGTTCGGCATCTGCCTCGGCCACCAGATGCTCGGCATCGCGGTCGGCGGCCGCACCATGAAGATGCATCAGGGCCATCACGGCGCCAATCATCCGGTCAAGGATCTGGTCACCGGCAAGGTCGAGATCACCTCGATGAACCACGGCTTCGCGGTCGATCGCGCGAGCCTGCCGGCAAACGCGGTCGAGACCCACGTGTCGCTGTTCGACGGCTCCAATTGCGGGCTCAAGCTCATCGACCGGCCGGTGTTCTCGGTGCAATACCATCCCGAGGCGTCACCGGGCCCGCAGGACAGCCATTATCTGTTCGACCGTTTCGTCACGACGATGCGGGACTTTCGCGGCAAATGAGCGCGCGCAACGGGGCTTAGAAAGTTTCAACCGGCGTGCGGTAACGTCGCGACAGGCTGACGAGACGCCAAGTCAGCCGCAACTCAGATGTATAAGTCGGACCGTATAAGCCAGGCCGCATGAGTATCGCCGCCAAACGCACCGCGCCGAAAACCTTTCGCTTCGCCGACGACGGCCTGATTCCGAACAATCCGGAGCTGCCGCTCGTGCTCTATCGCGGCGGTATCGATCTTACAGGCTCGCCCGATCCCGAGCAGGTGATCGAAGACACGTTCGCGGCGAACGGCTGGGGCAATATGTGGCGCAACGGTATCTATCCGTATGTGCATTATCACTCGATGATTCACGAAGCGTTGGGCATTGCGCGCGGCCGCGCCATCGTGCGGTTCGGCGGCGACGGCGGTGAAGAGGTCGAGATCGCCGCGGGCGACGTCGTCATCCTGCCGGCCGGCACCGGTCATCAGCGCATCGGCCGCGCCGAAGAGCTCGTGGTTATCGGCGCGTATCCGCGGAGCGGCCAATACGATCTCTGCCGCGGCAGCAGGCGCGAACACGACAAGGCGCTCGCGGCCATCGCGCAGGTGCCGCGGCCGGTGACCGACCCGGTCTACGGCGACGACGGGCCGCTGGTGACGCTGTGGCCGGCATGATCGCCGATTGGCTGGCGTTCTGGGACAAGCCGCACGCGATCTATGTCAACGCGCGTCACAAGGACGTGCACTATCGGCTGATCGCGCAGGAGATCGCCGCGCTGGTGCCACAGCCGAACGCGCGCGTGCTCGATTACGGCTGCGGCGAGGCGCTGCATGCCGAGATCGTCGCCGCCGCCTGCGGCGAACTTTTGCTGTGCGACGGCGCGCCGAACGTGCGCGGCGGCTTGGCGGCGCGTTTTTCCGCCAATGCAAAAATCCGCGTGCTGGCGCCCGATGACGTGGAGCGACTGCCGCAAGGCGCGCTCGACTTCATCGTGCTGCACTCGGTCGCGCAATATTTGTCGCACGAGCAATTGCGGGCGCTGCTCGCCACGTTTCGCCGCCTCCTTGCGCCCGGCGGCACCGTACTGGTGAGCGACATCATCCCGCCGCTTCTGTCCGCCGCGGCCGACGTCACGGCGCTCTTACGCTTTGGCGCCGCGCACGGCTTTTTGCTCGCCGCGCTGGGCGGCCTCGTGCGCACGCTGTTCTCCGACTACCGGCGGCTGCGCGCCCGCTTCGGGCTCACGCACTACGGCGAAGCCGACATGCTGGGCCTGTTGTCGGCCGCCGGCTTTGCCGCCGAGCGCGCCGCCAAAAACGTCGGCCACAATCAGGCCCGCATGGCATTTACCGGCCGGCCGCGGTGAGGCGCGCCCGCTCCGGCGGGAACCTTTTAACCGCACTGCGCGTTTGCCGTCTCGACCGGGGCTTTGCTCGTTTTTGGGCACAAAGGGGGCGCGCTTGCGCACCATCCCAGCCTCGTCGCGACCGCGTGGGTCGGGCCGCTCGACCCAAGCGGCCGTTCGAGGTGCTGTGGAATGAGCATGGAAGAAGTCGCCGGCGATCTGACGTTTCCGCCATTCGCGCGTGGATCTGCAGCGCTCGATACGCCGCCGGCCTTCTTGGACATGCTGCCGGTAGCGACCTGTGCGTGCGATGCCCAGGGGCGCGTGCTCTGGTTCAACAGCCGCGCAGTCGAAATCTGGGGCCGGAAGCCGCGGATCGGCGACGACGGCGAAAAGTTTTGCGGCTCCTCCCCGCTCGCTTTCAACGGACCGTCGGCGTTGCGGCAGGAGACCCCGATGGCGGCGGTGCTGCGCACCGGCAAGCCGGCCCGCGCCGTCGAAGGCCAGCTGGAGCGGCCGGACGGCTCGCGCGTCTGGGTCATGGTCCACATCGAGCCGGTCAAGGACGACAATGGCCGTTTGATCGGCGCCATCGCCTGCTTCCACGACAATACGGCGATGCACGCGGCCGCCGCGCGCCGCGCCGAAGAGCAGTCGGCAACGTTTCAGTTCACCGAACAGCTGCAGCGGCTCGCCACCATCGTGGAAACCTCGGACGATGCCATCATCAGCAAGAACCTCGACGGCATCATCCAGACCTGGAACCACGGCGCCCAGCGCATCTTCGGCTACAGCGCCGAAGAGGTGATCGGCAAACCGGTGACGATCCTGATGCCGCCGGAGCGCTTCGACGAAGAGCCCGGCATCCTGGCGCGGCTGCGCCGCGGCGAGCGGATCGATCATTACGAGACGGTGCGCCGGCGCAAGGACGGCACGCTGCTCGACGTTTCGCTCACCGTGTCGCCGGTCCGCGATCATGCCGGCCGCATCATCGGCGCCGCGAAGATCGCGCGCGATGTCACGGCGCAAAAGCGCGCCGAGGCGGCGCTGCGCGACAGCGAACGCCGGCTGCAGGACCTGCTCGCCGCCATACCGGCGGCGATCTACACGACCGACGCCGCCGGCGCGATCACCTATTACAATGAAGCCGCGGTCGAGTTTGCCGGGCGGCGGCCGACCATCGGCAGCGACCAATGGTGCGTGTCCTGGAAACTGTATTGGCCGGACGGCACGCCGTTGCCGCACGACCAGTGTCCGATGGCGCTGGCGCTCAAGGAGGGCCGGCCGATCCGGGGCACCGAAGCCGTCGCCGAACGCCCCGACGGCACGCGCATCCCCTTCATCCCGTTTCCGACGCCGCTGCGCGATGCGGGCGGCAAGGTGATCGGTGCCATCAACATGCTGGTCGACGTCAGCGAGCGCAAGCAGGCCGAGACGCAGCAGCGCGTGCTGCTGCGCGAGCTCAATCACCGGGTCAAGAACAACATGCAGATGCTGCAATCGCTGCTCTATACGGCGATGCGGCAGACGCAAAACCAGGAGGCCCGCAAGGTTCTCGACGACGCCGCCCACCGCATCAGCGCCATGGCGGCGGCGCAACGGGTGCTCTACGGCACCACCGACGCGACCCGGTTCAGCGCCGGCGAATTCCTCGAGGCGGTGTGCAGCACGGCACAGCAAACCTTCCCGCCGAACGTCAAAATCGTCTGGCAGGCGGACCCGGCCGAACTCGGCAACGACATCGCCATGCCGCTCGCCTTGATCCTGAACGAGCTCCTCACCAACGCGGTCAAGCACGGCTGCGGCGCCGGCGGCAGCAACGTCGTCGGCGTTGCGCTGCGGAAAGGCGATGGCAAAGACGGCTTCGTCTTGTCCGTGGAGGATTGCGGCCCCGGCTTCGAACTGCAAGCGGTGAAAGCGCAGTCGTCCGGCCTCAAGCTCGTGCAGTTGTTGGCGCGGCAGCTGCGCGGCGAATTCCAGGCGACCAGCACACCGCGGAGCCGTTGTACCGTGCGATTCAGCTAAACGAGCATGTCGGCAGAGAACGAGAACACGCTTGGTCCTTGGCGCGGGCCGCTGTCGTGGCTGCCCTACAGGCAGTCCCGGCTGCCTGCCGCCGAGGGCGGCGCCGGACCACAGGCGCCGCTGCAGCAGCCGGGGCGCATCCTGATCGTCGAAGACGATGTGTTGATCGCAAGTCAGATGGAAGCGGCGCTCGCCGATGCCGGCTTCGATGTGATCGCCGCGGTGACGACGGGCGAAGAAGCCATCGCGGTTGCGCGCGCGCAGGCTCCCGATCTGGCGGTCGTCGACATGCGGCTTGCCGGCGCCCGCAACGGCGTCGATACCGCGCTCGAACTGTTCCGTTCGCACGGCATCCGCTGCATCTTCGCCACCGCCTATTCGGATCGCGAGGCGCGCCGACGCGCCGAACCGGCGGCGCCGCTCGGCTGGCTGCAAAAGCCCTACACCATGACCTCACTGACGGATCTGGTGCGGGCGGCCGTGCGCGAGATGCGCGGCAAGGGCCGCGGATAGCGGCGTTGCGTTTGGCGACACCGCCGCACCGCCGACGCCGGCGGGTGCCGGTTCCACATTGCGGCTGAAATTGATAGACTGGCTATCCAACGGCGGGTCGGCTTGCGGCGGCGCTGTTCGTTATCGCAATTTCGCGGGAGGCGACGATGGCGACTGGTTGGCAGATATCCGGTGACTACTTCGAGAACTGCAGCTGCGACGTTGTCTGTCCGTGCCTGATCTCGCCGGCCGCGCCGCTGACATCGCGGCCGACCCAGGGCGTGTGCGACGTCGCGCTGGTCTTCCATGTCGACAAAGGCAGCTACGGCGGCACCGCGCTCGACGGCCTCAACGTCGCGCTCGCGGTCCACACGCCGGGACCGATGGGCGAAGGCGATTGGTCGGTCGCCGCCTATATCGACGAGCGCGCCGACGACAAGCAGACCGAAGCGTTGGGCGCGATCTTTACCGGCGCGGCGGGCGGCCCGATGGCGACCTTGGCGCCGCTGATCAGCAAAACTCTCGGCGTCAAGAAGGTGTCGATCCGTTACAAAGTCGACGGCAAGAAGCGCTCCGCGGAAATTCCCGGCGTGCTGCAGCTCGCGGTCGATCCGTTGCCGACCGCGCATCCGAGCGGCGAGATGTGGGTCAATGCCGGCCATCCGGTCAGTCCCGACAAGCTGGCGCTCGCCGTCGGCGCCGCCGGCAACACGTTCAACGATTACGGAATGCGCTGGGATAATTCCGGCAAGAACGGCCATTACGCGCCGATCCGGTGGTCCAGCGATTCCTGATGGACGGTTCGGCGGTTCTTGAATCGGTCCTGCGCCGCGACCGCGCGATCATCATCGCCGCCCTCACACTGATTACGCTGCTTGCCTGGGCCGACCTGGTCTGGCTCGCCGACGACATGGCGATGGGCGGCATGGACATGACCGGCTATCGGATGATCCCGGCCGGTCAGGCGCTGATGATGCCGGCCAACGCGCCGTGGCAGCCGGTCGAGTTCGGCTACGTGTTCGCCATGTGGATGGTGATGATGATCGGCATGATGCTGCCGGCGGCCGCGCCGATGATTCTCATCTATGCCAAAGTCGGGCGCCAAGCGGCCGCCGCCGGAAAACCGTTCGCCGCGACAGCGTGGTTCGCGGGCGGTTATGTGCTGATGTGGGCGGCTTTCTCGCTCGCCGCCACTCTGACGCAATGGGCGCTCGAGCGCGCGGCGTTGCTGACGCCGATGATGGAGACGTCGAGCCATGTCGTGGGCGGCGCTTTATTGATTGTCGCCGGGCTTTATCAATGGACGCCACTCAAGGAGGCGTGCCTGTCGCGCTGCCAATCGCCGCTCGCTTTTATTTTGAATCACGGTGGCTTCCGCGGCGATCCAGCCGGCTCCTTCCTTCTCGGCACGAAGCATGGCGCCTACTGCGTCGGCTGCTGCTGGTCGCTGATGCTGCTCCTGCTCGTGCTGGGCATCATGAATCTGTTCTGGATCGCCGCACTCGCGATCCTCGTTCTGTTGGAGAAGGTCGTGCCGTTCGGACGCGCCATCGCGCGGCTCGCCGGCCTGGCTTTGGTGGCGGCGGGCGCGTGGCTGATCGTTGGTCCTGTTTGAGTCCGGGCCGAACCCTGGAGCTACGAAGCAATCGACATGGCCCCCTCCCTACCCTCCCCCGCAAGCGGGGGAGGGTTTAGGCGCGAGGATCGTGTGAATAGAGCTATGCGGCTCTTTGTGTTTTGGTCTCGAACGTCTGCTCGCGCGGGGCGGTCTCGTCGGCGACGCCGACGCGATGGCGATAGACCATCTCCCAGCCCTTCCAGCCGGTGAACAGCAGGCCCAACACCACGATCAGCGACAGGATGAAACCCGTCGGCACGACTGCTGCGGCGCCTTCGCTGTAGCGCGCATACCAGTTGTAGATTTGGACGAGCACGATGACGATGTTGCCGCCGGCGTGCAGCCACGCGTCGTTGAGCGCACGGACGCGGCCGTCGCCGATCACGTCGGTCAGACCGGCCACGGCGGCCAGCAACGCCATCACGATACCGGCGCCGAGGAGCCACATGCCGGCGGTCGCCCAAGCCGGGTTGCCGGTGCCCCAGAACACGGCGTCGCAGACCAAGGTCGCGACAAAGAACGCAACCGGGAACGGATCAACATCGGATGAATTGGGTGTCCGGCAATGCTTGCCGTACTTTTTGGATTAGCCATGGCGGCCTCCATCGGTTTCAATTCACTCCCTTTTTCAACGTGGAACTGATAACGCAAGTTCCAGATTATGCTGCCGCGCAACATTTGACCGTTCGAGCAAAAACGCGTGGTGAACGTCCAATCACGTGTTTTTGTTAGTTGTTAACAGGAACTTGCGCGTCCCGGTAAACCTCAAGCGATCAGACAAAATGACCGTTCGGCCTGCCGTCGCGCACCATTTTCTGACAATAGGCATAGAGCGCGTCGTAGACGATCCACTCCGCTGCATTCACGGCGTGGTCGTCCTTGAAGCCGAGATGACGAAAGCCTTCGGCGAGGGCGTTGAGGCCCGGTCCCTCGGGCTGGCGGTAAAGCGTGTTGTCGGTGTCGGCGCCGTTGACGATCCGGCCCAGCAAGACCAGCGCCCGGTCGCCGGCGAGATCGTATTTCTTCACGATCGCCTCGAACGAGCACTCCTTGCCGTGATGGCCGAGCTCGACGTCGTCGACGTCGTACGGAATGGCGCCGAGCCGCTTGGCCTCGTCCATCACCTTGCCGCGCGGCACGAAGACGAACTCGGCGTCCTTGTCGACGAATTTTTTGATCAGCCATGGGCAGGCGACACGGTCGACTTTGACGTATTCGCGGGTGATCCATTTCATGATGTCTCTCCTTGCACGTTGATGACGTCGATCGCGCCAGGATCGCCGGCCATTGAGGCCGTCGATCGCAGCCGCTCGGCAACGCGGCGGGCGATCTCTGCCGGTGCCTCATCGGGCATCGGGGACACCGAGCTGACGTTGATCTCGCCAAGGACGTAGCTGTCGGTCCCGTCGGCGCCGCGTGGGCCGAGCATGAAGTCGGCGTCCCAGATCATCGGCAGGTCGCGCGGCGCCATGTCCAGCAACGCGATGAGCTGCGGCGTCCACCGGTCCTCCATCAACCGGCGCAGGCGCGCAAATCGCGGGTCGGCGTTCGAGCTGTAGAGCCGCGGCCCGGCCTCGGCGCGTTCCGCAGGTGCGTCGACCAGGGCCTTGACCTTGTGGTGGCCGAAGCCGGCGCAGCGATCGCCCGCCATGTAGCAGCGCACCACACCTTCGCGGAGCCGCGTCTGGAACGGCTGATCGACCACGCAGCCGTCTTCGAAATATTCGGCACAACGCTCCAGAAACGCGTCCAGCGCCAGCTCCTTCGCTGCGTCCTCGGTGGCATCAAGCACGCGCACCATCGGCCGGTTGGGCAAGCTTGGCAGCATCTCGACCTTCCAGACGCCCTGCCCGCCGTTGCCGCGGTTGCGCTTGATCACGCGCGGGCCGGCGGCGAGCCGCGTCGGCAATCCGGCGCGCATGGCTTCGGCGCTTCGATAGAGCGCCGTGTCGCAGCCCCAGCCCATCGTCCGGGTCCGATAGAGCACCTCCTTGGTGCCCATCTTGAGAATCACATCGGGATGGGCGCTGACCCAGACGCCGCGCGCCGCGATCTCGCGCAAGAGCGCGTCGAGCTTGGCCCGGTTACGTCCGTCGTGAATCGGGTTGACCCAGACCAGCACGCCATCGAGCGCGGCGAGTTCTTCGCGCACGTCGTCGATGACATTGTCCTCGTAGACCACCGGCTGCGCGGCGACGCCGACATCGGCGAGCGCCGCGAACACGGCCTTGAACCGGCTCGTCTCCGGCGCGGCACTCCGGCGCGCCGCGGCATCGCCGCGCCACAGGATGGCGACTCGGCCGAGACGCGCTGTGGATTCAGACATGGGAAATAGCTCCGCATTCATGATCGTGCTCCTGCCGCAGCGACCTGCCGAACGTGGAGTGCTTGGTGAAATGACATAGGCGCCAAGCGTCCTCGGCCCGGCGTGCGGGCGAAGAGCAGTCCTTGGGCAATATGCCTTGGGTAAGCCGGGCGACTGCGATCAAGCCCGACGCGCCGTTTCATTGCAGCATTCTGCGCGGCTGTCAAGAAGACGGACCAGTTCTGAAAGCGTCTCTTGTTTGATTGAAGGTCTCGGCCTACCATGCGGGCTCGGGAAAAACGCAGGCTCCCGGTCAGACGATTCTCGTCCAAGCTCTGCGCAGCTCTCGTTTTGTCGAGAGGATTGCGCGTGGACCGAGCTTCAACACACGCCGATTTGTTTTGCCGAAAGCGCTGGCCGTTGGTCGTCGCCCCGATTGCCGCGGCAATCCTGTGGTTGTGGTCCGGCGCGGTGTCTGCGCAAACATCGACGAACACCGCAGGCCTGCGCCTGGAAACCAAGATTCCTCTTGGCGCCGTGCGCGGCCGCATCGACCACATGGCGATCGACCTGAAACGGAAACACCTTCTCGTGGCCGAACTCGGCAATGACAGCGTCGGAATTGTCGATCTCAATCAGAACAAAACCGTCCATACGATCGCCGGGTTGGCGGAACCGCAGGGCGTCGGTTATGCGCCCGCGGCCGACGCAATCTATGTGGCCAATGCACGTGACGGATCGGTCAGGATATTTCGCGGCGCCGATTACGCCTCGACCGGGCGGATTGATCTCGGAAGCGATGCCGACAACGTCCGGCTCGATGCCGACGCCAATCGCGTCCTGATCGGCCACGGCAGCGGCGCCATCTCCGCCATCGACATCGGGCAGCAAAAAAAGGTTGGCAGTTCGCCGTTGCCGGCCCACCCCGAGAGCTTCCAGATCTGGCCGCAACCGAAGCGGATTTTTGTCAACGTGCCGGTCGCCCGCGCGGTCGTCATGCTCGACGGCACGACCGGCGAGCAAAAGGACAAATGGTCTGTGGCCGAAGGCGGCAACTTTCCGATGGCGATCGATTCCGCCAATCGCCGCGTTCTGATCGTGTCGCGCAATCCGCCCAAGCTTATCGCCTATGACAAGGACGACGGTTCGGTGATGGCGCGGACCGAGACGTGCGGCGACTCCGACGATGTCTTCACCGATGCCAAGCGCGGCCGCGTCTATGTCAGTTGCGGCGCCGGCTTCATTGACGTCTTTGAAGCGCAGCGCGACACCTACCGCCGGATCGGCCACATTCGAACGTCAGCCGGCGCCCGCACCTCGCTCTTCGTTCCGGACTTGGACGTGCTGCTGCTCGCGGTGCGCGCCACGCGGGAGGAGCCGGCCGCCATCTGGGTGTTTCGTCCAGCGCCATGATCCGTCTTCCGGTTTTGATCGTTTGCGCGGCAGTCGCAGCCGGGGCAAGTCACCTGCTGGCGCAGCCGCTTGAGCCAAAAGCGCCGGCCGCGAGCGGCGACAAAGTCCCGCCTCTGACTTTGCGAAGCTCCATTGCGCTTCCCGGCGTCTACGGGCGCATGGATCATTACGGCTGGGATACCAAGCGCGGCGTCTTGCTGGTCACGGCTCTCGGCAACAACACGGTAGAAATCGTCGATCAATGGAGGCGCGTGCATCGAGCCCCGCAGAACCCCCGTTCTTCCATCGATTACCTCTTGTCTTGCAGGCTATAGGCCGCGCTCATTGCAGATGCCCGGCGACTGCCGGGCGCCCGTTGTAACCGTGTGAGCAAAATGTCGCTACTCGTTCACCGGGCCTTCGTCGCCCCAGACATGCTCCGGATCGACATGGACCGTGTCCCGCAAGCCGTGCGGCTTGATCTTCGTTCGAACGTCTTTGGCTTTGACTGCCGTCGATTCGAACTCGCCATGCCCGGTAAGGGACTGCGAAGCAACGAGGTCGGTCGGGGAAGCATGATGAAAGCAAGCCATATCTCATCTCCTTTTGGAGTGAGACAACCTTGGCTGCCAATGACAGCTGACCGGGCGGCTGCCGAAAGCCCGGATCTCCGTCGCCGAAACCACAAAAGACTTATGGAGCAGATATTTTTCGGCACAAGCCCTTGGCCGGCGAACGGCCAGTGTGCAGTGCTTGGGCGATATGCCTTCAAGAGGTCGGGCGACTGCAATGCGGCCCGACCCGCCCTATGTGGGCAGGTGCCTCAGAAAAATCAAGGCGGTCCTATTTGCCCGACCAACAGCTTGCGGCCACCTTGCGGGATCGCATATAATCTATGTACGGGGAAAACGCAGGCTCCCCGTCAGACGGTTTCCGTCCAAGCTCTGCGCAGCTCTCGTTTTGCCGAGAGGATGCGCGCGTGGACGGACCAAATTCTTCGCTATCGGCAGCTTTGCTTCACGTGCCGCCGCGGCCGGCCGCGGTTCGTCCACGCGCGAAGAATTCTGCGCCTTCGGCGCATGCCGAGATCAAGCCAATCACCCAGTCAGACGTTATCTGCACGGCGCGCTGCTTTGTTGCTGCGCCCCGCGGCAGAGCGCGGCGCGACATCAGTTTTTGAGGATGAGGGGAATACGGGCCGCGGGGCCCGGAAGGAGAGACCGATGCGTCTTGTTTTATCGATGATTGTCGGCGCCGCGCTTGCCGGCGCGGCAAGCGCCGCCTGGGCCCAGGAGGTCGACTGGCAGAAGGTCGACGCCGCATTCGGCCGCAAGGCCGCGGTGACCGGCGACGTGCACCGCTACGGCTTTCCACGCAGCGATCTGAAAGTCACGCTCGACGGCGTCAGCATCAAACCTTCGCTCGCGCTCGGCGGCTGGGTGGCGTTCAAGCCGATGGGCGGCGACGTCATGGCCATGGGCGATCTCGTCATGCTCGAGACCGAGATCAATCCGGTGATGACGAAGATGATCGAGAACGGGATCGCCATCACCGCCGTGCACAATCATCTGCTGCGCGCCGACCCGGAAACGTTCTACATGCACATCGCCGGCAGCGGCGATCCGGTGAAGCTCGCAACCGCCATTCATGATGCGCTGGGCGTGAGCAAGACGCCGCTCGCGGCGCCGACGCCGCCGGCGCAACAGCCGGCGATCGAGCTCGACACCACGCAGCTCGACCAGATCATCGGCGCCAAAGGCCAGCCTAATGGCGGCGTCTATTCGTTCGGCGTGCCGCGCCGCGACCCGGTCACCCAGAACGGCATGCAGCTGATGCCGGCCGGGCCGCTCGGCGTCGCCACCGGGATCGCCTTTCAGCCGACCGGCGGTGGCAAGGCCGCCATCACCGGCGACTTCGTCATGGTGGCAAGCGAAGTGAATCCCGTGATCAAGGCGCTACGCGCCGGCGGCATCGAGGTGACCGCGCTGCACAGCCACATGCTCGACGAACAGCCGCGGCTGTTCTTCATGCATTTCTGGGGCAACGACGACGCGATCAAGCTCGCCAAGGGCTTGCGCGCCGCCCTGGACAAGATGACCAACGTCAAGAACTCGCTCTGACTTGAAGCGGAAGCGACCGCGTCGGGCCGATCACACTCGGCCTGACGCAAACCTGGGACGACGCCATGACCGACGCCACACGATGGTCCGAGCTGCTGCGTTATTTTCTGCGGCTCGGCCTGTTGGGATTCGGCGGGCCGGTGGCGCTGGTCGGCCAGATGGAACGTGAACTGGTCGCCGAGCGCAAATGGCTGAGCAAAGAGGAGATGCGCCAAGCCATCGCGGTGTGCCAGTCGCTGCCCGGACCGCTCGCCATCCAGGTCGGCATCTACATCGCTTATCTACGCGGCGGTTTCTGGGGCGCCTGGATCGGCGGCTGGGCCTTCATCTTTCCGAACTTCGTGATCGTCGCCGCGCTCGGTGCGCT